>CAXXNX010000018.1:0-58750 GCA_963664285.2 Cyclobacteriaceae bacterium | reverse complement strand
GGCGCATGCAGTAGTTAATATAATTAAACAAATTAAGGAGCTTGACGTTGACCAGATGATTCGACCGAATCTTGGGGATGCTTCTTTTAAGGAATTTGAACCTATGCTCGAAGAAATACTTAGGAGAGCAGATTTTGTTGAGAAGTTCCACGAAACAGTCGATAATAACACTAATAACTCAGTAGATGGCAATCTAACTCAAATCAAGAATCAGCTTGATGCATTAATTGGGTATGACAAATCGCAATTTGTTGCTCAACAGCAAACGATAAAAAATAACATAACCCCTCAGCTCGAAGCTATTCGTGTTGTTTGGCCACATTATGCAGTAGCTGCAATTGAGGACTCAGGATTGTTGACAAACATTGACTTCAAGAAGGAATTTGATTCAATGACTTCAAACTTAAAAACTTCGACTGAACAGGCCCTTAAGAAAATTGAGGATGAATCGAAACAAATAATTGAAGAGGCAAGAAAAAAAGCATCCGAAATAGAATCATCGGTCAGAAGAACAGCACAAGGAGTCTCTGTTGAAGTTGCTCAAGAACAATTTCAGAAAGCATCTGATAAGAATATAGGTCAGATAAAAATATGGGGTGGAATCTCAGGCACTTTGATCATAATATTTGTTGGCTTTGTTATTTACTTATTGAAAGTCGAGCTACCAAAAGATTATTCTTGGCAAATGATATATTACTCAGTAATTAGTGTCTGTATGAAAACAGGCTAATATGCTGATTATCCATCATATTCGTATTTTTTCCATCAAATCAGCGCTGAATTATTCTCGAATCTGATTCAGTAGAATTATCAAATTCACAAATATTATCAAGAACAGTTGCGTTGTAGCCTGTTAATTGGCCATTTGAAGGTTTTCCATTCAAAAACCCCAAAGAATTCACTTTGAGATTCGCAGGCTTTTTGGTCTGTCGGGGAGTAAAATCCCTGTCCTTTTTTTGTTCATTCAGTGTAGAAAAGAAACGATTTTTTCGGTTGGTTTATCAGGATTAATCATTATATTGCATATAACCGATATAAATACAAACCATGAGGAAATCCTTCCAGCCCCAACTTACCCTGAGATGCACACCCATCGAGCAAGTAGAGGCTCCGGTGAAAACTAAAAGCCACTTAGCTGCCCTGGCAGCCGCCCTTCAATATATCTATGTCCAACCTGAATGGAACCAGCGTATTTTTGAATTACTTTCTTCTAAACTCATTGAGGGAAAGAAAAAGACGGGCCGTGAGGGTATGAGTCTGTGGGAGGTCTTCGTATTGGCCCAGGTGCGCCTGTGCATGAACATCTCTTACGATGAGTTACACCATATCTCCAATTACGACACGTTGGTACGGGGCATTATGGGGGTGCTACCTACCGACTACTCTGTGGGCAAACAGTATAAGTACCAGAACATTTATGACAATGTGACCTTGCTGGACGATGAACTGCTCATCGGCATCAATGATGTAATCGTAGCAGCAGGTCACCAGGTGTTTAAAAAAAAAAAAAGGGAAAACCGGAGGGGAGGAAGTTGCCTTGCGTTGCAAGACCGATAGTTTCGTGGTAGAAACCGACACCCACTTTCCTACCGACTACAACCTGCTATGGGACAGTGCCAGAAAGTGTATAGATGTAGCTGATTTATTGGTCTCAAAAAGGTATTTTACTGGCTGGCGTAAGTCCGGGGATTGGCGCAGATCCCTCAAAAGGCTGATGCGCAGCGTGGGCAGGACCACCGGCTCAGGAGGAAAAAACAAAGAGGAGCGGGTAGAGCAGGCTGCCACTTCCTATCTGACTAAAGCCCGTGCTTTGAGCAAGAAAGTGGCCAAATGTTGGAAAAACATCAGGGAAACTCTATCGAGGAGTTCGCAGCCCTGATGGCATTGACCTATTATCTTGAGATGTTGGAAAAGCACATCGAGTTGCTCGACAGGCGGTTGATCAGAGCAGAGACCATTCCCCATGCCGAAAAAGTCTTTTCCATCTTTCAACCTTATGCCGAAATGATCAAAAAAGGCAAACTGCACCCCAATGTGGAGATCGGTAAGAATCTGGCCATCACTTCGGATCAATACCATTTACTCATAGACTGGCAAATAGCTGAAAAACAAACCGACAACCAACTTACCCTATCAATTGCCCGGCGTATCGCTGAGAAATACCCCATCCAAAGCCTGAGCACCGACAAGGGGTTTTCCGATAAAGAGGATAAAGCAACTCTGCAAACCTTCATCCCAGAAGTGATCATGCCTAAAAAGGGTAGGTTAAACAAAGAAGAAAAAGCCATCGAATCAGCGCCAGCCTTCAAAAGGTTGAAAAACAAGCATTCTGCTATCGAATCCAACATTAATGAGCTGGAACACCGGGGATTGGACCGATGCCCGAACCGTACCCGCAAAACTTTCAATAGCTACATCGGGTTGGCCATTACTGCCTACAACCTTCACAAGATCGGGCGTAAACTCCAGGCTGACCGTCTGGCCGCCCAGCAGCAAGCCAATTGCCAGAAACAAGCAGCTTAATCACCTTTTAGCTGTTTAACCCGCATTATTCATAGGCCACCAATTTTGGGATTAATAATGGGTTGCTAACTATTTTTGATTGGAGTGTATGTATTAATTTGAAGATCAACCAGGTTTCTGGATTTCAAAGGACATTAGAGCGTTTTTTTGTTAGAATTTTTCAATTTTCAGTCAAAGCTCTATTGTGTTCTTATGGAAGAACATTTTTTTGATTAAACCAAACTGTTTAACTGATCGGTCAGTTCACCGTAAGCAAATCGCCCAGCAGGTATTGATATCTAAAGGCTCTTGAGAATTGTATTGTCAATGATCTTTTCCTTTCTTTCAGGCACGCCCCAACCTTCATCAGGTAAAGCCGGATATTGTCCACTTGCCATCGTTTAGCAAAGTGGTGTTTTGTTTTGGCAATTAATAATTTAATCTGCCGGAACATTTCATAACAGAGGGTAGCGATGATTAAACGCATGAAATTGGCCAGTAGCGATGACAGGAAAGCCGGTCGGAATAAGTCATGTTTTTGAGTTCCTTTATTCGATTTTCACTGGCATCACCTCGCTTGACATAAAAATCAAAGTAAATCTGTTGAGCGGTCATCGCTTCAAAGTTGCTCACAAAGTAACGGACATTCATTCCTTTTCCGGTAGACTCCACTTTGGCGTACAGCTTTTCAGAACGATCCCAGCTTTTGGCCTGGTAAGTAAACGGGCCAACAAACTCTTGATGTTTGATGATTTTTGAAGCATATTCCTTTTTTACTTCAATGATAGTCTGTTTGGTAAAAGTCTTTAAAACTTCATTACTACTAATACCTAAACAAAATTGAAGGTCAAACTGCTTAGCTATCCGATAAAAAGATGCTCCTGAAAAGCCACTATCCGCTCGAATAAGGATCTTTACTGAGGGCAGTTTTTTTCTGATTTTAATGACAATCCTTTTCAATAAGGCCACAAACCATTTGTTGGAGTGACAATTGCCCGGACGTAGTACTGGTAAAATGACCTGACCGGTGTTCCCGTCCTTAAAGAACAACTCATGGTACATAGTCTGTCCATAATAGCCATTATACAAACTGAGTTGTTGGGATCCATGAGTAGGGTCATCGGTACCATCTACATCAATGATGATTTGACCAGTCTTCTCTTTCAACTCCTCTACATAACGGTCTACAAACCATTGACTCATCTGGTAGATCAGACTCCGATCGGCCTTGTTTTCAAATCGACTTAAAGTAGGCTGGGAACATAATCCGCTATCTAGTACTTTACGGATCACCGGATCCTCTCGGAGTTTTTGTTCGTCATTGCAATCCTGATAGCCCTGCATCATTAAAAACACCCGTTGGCGAAGCATTTCTTCATAAGTGTATTCGATAAAAAAGGGGTTTCGATAGTCAGGAATCAGTGCGGCGAAGCTTTTTAATAGACCAGTCTTTCTCTCTACTTTTTCACTTAACAATATCGCTCCGTCTGAGCTAATCGCTGATGCTGAAAAATCAAATTTAAAAGCTTGTTTTCCTCGATAAAATACGGTATCTTTTTCCTTATATTCAGGCATAAATTAATTGCTTATTTTGTTGTCTAACTATCTCAATATAAGCAATTTATGCCTGTTTTTTATTGTCTACTATGAATTTTTCGGGTTAGTAAGGATTAGGCACTGGCAGAAGTGCGTCCTGGCCAGGCTAAAACCCGGCTATTTTTATCAAAAACCATCAAAAACAATGAATAAAAGCAAAGTCACCCTTTATTAGTCAGCAAGGTGAGTGATTTTTTCATTGTTCCATTTTAAGCAATATTTTAATACGACCTAAAACTCGCTGTTTTCTTAGAGACACTAATTAGAATAGCTGCACTTACATTAATCAGTACTCTGCTCGCATATGGGCTGAAAATTTTAAAAGGACATTTGCATATGTACGAACGTAATCTTCATAGAAAGCGTATTGCTAACAGTATGGCAGCATTTACAGAGTCAGCCTCTTCAGAAGACCAAAGAGATTTGATTTTAACTCAGCTCATTGAATCTGTGTCCTCATTTGGAAACTCTGGACTTGTTGGAAAGGAAGAAGATTCAAGTGGAAAGATTACGGTTGATAATGTAACTCGAACCTTATCCGCAATTAAAGGGAAAGATTAAAGCCTCAGAGTTTGCAATAAAATCATAGCGGTTAATCTTCAATCCATCCGGAATGGCAATCACAATCGGTTGATTTCTGAAACAGGAAATCATCATATTTTGACAATTTCTCTGCCTTCATCAGGAATACAACCATCGAAAACCAATTTCTCAAACCGGTTGGACGGTCAATGCTCAGTCTATAAGCACATAATGATTCCATTTTACCTTGCTGGCAGTAACTTAGAGGGAATGTGGAAAGTGTAATGAGAATTAATCCAGGTCGAAGTGTTTTAAGAACCTGTAAACCCACTTCGGCGTGAGTCTTATCCTTTCGGGTGCCTGGATTTTTTTCAACATTCGACCTATAGTGTCGGGATGGTACCCGGTCATCTGTGATAGTTGGTCCCTGGTGATGGGTTTTGGAGGGACTGTGATTTGAGGTTCGAGGATCATAACAACCGTTCGTTGTTGATCCGCTAAGATAATGAATTTGGGGACCTTTTTAATAAAAAAAGCTCTAAATCAGCGATTAAGAGCCTTTCCAAATAAACAACATTAACCCAAAAATGATAGCTGTAGGAGAAGGACTCGAACCTCCACGGAGCGGTTAGCCCCAATCCTGGTCGTAGACCGGGATCGGGATTTGTCCCTTATCTCCACCCTCGGGAGAGGAGGGCTTGTCTGCCAATTTCAACACCCTACAGTATAATTAGTGTGTGACTTTCCACTTAAGGCCGTAACCTTTATGTGTGTGTGAGTTTGAGTGTCTACAATCAAACTGCACCAAGAAACACAACATTGTCCGTTTGACAGGTTCAAAAGTAACAGAGAAGTTCTTTTGTTAAAAATATTTCAATAACTTTGGTAAAAGTTTCCATATCATCTAACAAATGATTAAATTGATTGCAAAACATATAATCTCGACCGTATGAAATGAGCAAAAATTATGAAATTGATAATGTCGATTTGAAGATCCTCAGTCTTCTCATGGACGATGCCAAGATCCCTTACACCGAAATAGCCAAAAAAGTATACGTTTCAGGCGGAACGGTTCACGTTCGAATGAAAAAATTGGAGGAAATGGGTGTTGTAACCGGCACAACTCTCAATATGGACTATGCCAAACTCGGCTATGACGTTACCTGCTTTTTAGGCATCTACCTGCAAAAAAGTAGTCTTTATGATGAAGTGGTAGAAATGCTTCAGGATATACCGGAAATCGTTAAGATCCATTATACTACCGGCAATTACAATATCTTCATTAAGATCCATTGCCGGGACACCCGACACTTAAGAGAGGTCTTGCATGATAAAATTCAAAAAGTGGAAGGCATTGAACGCACCGAAACATTTATCTCCCTGGAAGAAAGTCTCAATCGACACATTAATCTTCTTCCCGATAAGAAGCCGGAATAGGACATTTTGCAGTAATTGAAGCCAATATTGTCATTTAGAGCTAAGTTCTAATTATAACAGCATTTTGTTTAAATAGCTCATACAGATGATAGGCTTGATCCGTTAATAGCATAGTCAGAAACCATTGTTTCAAAGTTGTTTTACTCTCTCTTATTCGGTCAGCATAAGCATACCAATTCAGGTAGTTTTGCAAATATTTGGAACTGACACCATTGAATGGGCGTAAGAATGTCCTAAGTTGAGTGTGAACATTGTTTACTTTTTGCAGATGGATTGTTTTATCATCTCTATCCACATGATCTTTGGCCAATAGCGCTTTGTGCTTTATGGAGGGGTTGTCTTTGGCAAAAGCCTTATAAGAAGGGTGCTTATCTGTAATCAAGGTTGCACCGTAGGCCAACTTCCCATCCAATGCCTTTGAAATTTCTTCTTTGCTCAGCCGTTTTGATGCAACAGCTTTAAGGTACTTCTCCCCCTTTGCGTTCAACCGCTGTTACTACCTGGACAACTGTGACCTCTTCCTTTCCCATATTCCGTATGAAATCGTTTCCCCTCTTTCTTGCTGCCCTATCTAAATTTCGACTGCCCTTGTTGTTAAGTGCCAGTTCCAATTCATCACATTCTACTTCCGAGGATAACTGTTCGGGAACAAACTCATTTAGTGAACTCAATATCTTATGCCGCCAGTCGAAGCTTGTCTGGATGCTTATTCCGATTTGTTTTGCTATCTTTTTTATCGGCATGCCCTGCTCCATGCAGCGCAGATAAGATTGCCATTTTGATTTAAGCTTGATGTCATACAAAGGTGTCCCTGTTGTTTCACTGTACCATCTTTTACATTCATTGCACTGATACATCTGCACACCTTTTTGTCTGCCCCTCTTATATACCTTCTCGCTTGTGCAATTTGGACAGGGTTTCTTCTTTCTTTTCTCTGCTATTTGTTGTTGAGCGGCAATCAATACTTTGCCTTGTAATTCCTGCTCCTGGAGCAACTCATCCAACAATTCGGTTTGGGAACTTATCGGCAATTGTGCAAATAAATTTTTGATCTCTTGACTTGATATCATATAGCGAAGATAATAATAATTGCTGTGTTATTTAGAACTTAGCCTCATTTAGCTAGTCGTTGACAAAAAAATCCCAAAAAAGGGCAGCTAAAAACATTAATCAACGTAATTAATAGTACATTTGAGCTTAATTAGAATTATTCTAAATAAGGATTGATGAGTAAAGATACGGCATTACTGGAAGAACTAACCTCATCCGAATATAAATACGGTTTTGAGTCCAATATTGAGGCTGATTCGGCCCCAAAAGGTCTTAATGAAGATATCGTCCGGTTTATTTCTGCAAAAAAAGAAGAACCCGAATGGCTATTGGAATGGCGTCTAAAAGCTTACAGACACTGGTTGACACTTAAAGAACCAGAATGGGCCAACCTAACTCATCCACCGATAGACTACCAGGAAATGATTTACTATTCAGCGCCGAAGAAAGCCATTAAACTAGATAGCCTGGATGAAGTTGATCCGGAATTAAGGGAAACTTTTAAAAAACTGGGTATTTCACTGGATGAGCAAAAGAGGTTAGCTGGTGTAGCGGTTGATGCTGTTTTGGATAGTGTATCCGTTGCCACAACTTTTAAAGATAAGCTGGGTGAACTGGGGGTTATTTTCTGTTCATTCAGTGAAGCGGTCAAAGAACATCCTGAATTGGTTAAGAAATACGTTGGTTCGGTTGTTCCCACCAATGACAACTACTTTTCAGCGCTGAATTCGGCAGTATTTAGTGATGGGTCTTTCTGCTACATTCCTAAAGGCGTTCGTTGCCCTATGGAGTTATCAACTTACTTTAGGATCAATGCGGCTAACACCGGTCAGTTTGAAAGAACACTAATTATTGCTGACGAAGGATCTTATGTGAGTTATCTGGAAGGTTGTACTGCTCCCATGAGGGATGAAAATCAACTCCATGCAGCGGTGGTGGAGATCCACGCAGCTAAAGATGCTACAGTGAAATACTCCACTATTCAGAATTGGTACCCCGGTGATAAGAACGGAAAAGGTGGTATCTACAATTTTGTAACTAAACGCGGGATTTGTTCAGGAGATAACTCCAAGATTTCCTGGACCCAGGTAGAAACCGGTTCGGCCATTACCTGGAAATACCCCAGCTGTATTCTTAAGGGAGATAATAGTGTTGGGGAATTCTATTCTGTTGCAGTCACCAATAATTACCAGCAAGCTGATACCGGAACCAAGATGATCCACATTGGCAAAAACACAAAAAGCCGAATTGTTTCCAAGGGAATATCAGCGGGGAAGAGTCAAAATAGTTACCGGGGTCAGGTGAAAGTGATGAAGCGAGCGGAAAATGCCCGGAACCATTCACAATGCGATTCCCTGCTAATGGGCGACCAATGTGGAGCGCATACTTTTCCATACATTGATATCAATAATAAATCCGCCCTGGTTGAACATGAGGCAACCACTTCCAAGATTGGTGAGGACCAGATCTTCTATTGCCAACAAAGAGGCATCGATGAAGAGAATGCCGTGGCACTCATTGTCAATGGGTATGCCAAAGAAGTGCTGAAACAATTGCCGATGGAGTTTGCGGTTGAAGCACAGAAATTATTGGCGCTTACGCTGGAGGGGAGTGTGGGGTAATCGTTAAAAATAAGTTTCGAGTTTCTGGTTTCGCGTTTCAGAGTTTTATGAGTACGATAAAAAATTTTCAGGATATTGAAGCTTGGCAAAGAGCTAGAGAGTTGTCTAAGCAAATTTATGAAATTACCTATTCCAATGAGTTATCGAAAGATTATGCTTTGAAAGACCAAATGCAAAGATCGGTTGGATCAATCATGGACAACATCGCGGAAGGTTTTGAAAGAGATGGTAGAAAGGAGTTTATTCAGTTTCTTTCATTTGCCAAGGGTTCAGCCGGTGAATTAATTAGTCAACTTTGTCGAGCTGCAGATCTTAAATATATCGACCAAACTAAATACAGTGAGCTGACAAACCAGTCAACAGAAGTTGCACGAATGATAGGTGCCTTCATGAAATATCTAAAATCATCACAATTAAAGGGAACCAAGTTTCAAGAACCAGAAACAAGAAACTCGAAATCCGAAACTATAAATTAACAATGCTAAAGATTAAAGACTTACGCGCTTCAATCGAAGATAAGGAAATCCTGAAAGGAATAAACCTTGAAGTTAAGGCTGGAGAGGTCCACGCAATAATGGGACCGAATGGTTCAGGTAAAAGTACGCTCGCATCGGTATTGGCTGGTCGTGAGGACTATGAGGTAACCAAAGGTTCGGTTGAATATTTGGGGCAAGATTTGTTCGAAATGGATCCGGAAGAAAGAGCTCGTGAAGGAATATTCATGGCATTTCAATACCCAGTCGAGATCCCGGGAGTGAGCACTACCAATTTTCTGAAGACAGCGCTAAATCAAATAAGAGAACATAGAGGTGAAGAGCGCTTGGATGCCGTTTCATTCCTGACCCTCATGAAAGAAAAGATGAAATTAGTTGACCTGGATCAGTCCTTGTTGAGCCGGTCGCTGAACGAAGGTTTCTCGGGAGGTGAAAAGAAGCGGAATGAAATTTTCCAGATGGCCATGCTTGATCCAAAGCTTTCGATACTTGATGAGACAGATTCAGGCCTCGATATTGATGCCGTCAAAATTGTAGCTGATGGAGTTAATAAGTTAAAAACTAAAGACAACGCTATAATTGTTGTTACCCACTACCAGCGGCTGTTGAATTACATCATTCCGGATTTCGTACATGTGTTGGTAAATGGTAAAATAGTGAAATCAGGAGGGAAGGAATTAGCTCTGAAACTGGAAGATCAAGGGTACGATTGGGTCAAAGAGGAGGCCGAAGCAACTGCTTAGTTCATTAAGGAAATGGAAAGTAAATTAAACCAGATTATTCTCGATCAATTTGAGTCATTAGAAGAAAGACTCAATGGAAGTAAAACCTTGCCGGTCCATGAAGCAGGGAAAGAAGCAATAGAAAGTCTCAAAGTAAGAGGACTTCCGGGCAATAAAGATGAGGAATATAAGTTTACACGCCTTACTTCATTCCTTGAAAAGGAATTGGATTTTAATTTAGTCAATGCAAATGCCAACATCTCGAAGAAAGCGATAAACTCGTCATTATTAAAAGGTGTTGAAGGAAGTGTGCTGGTATTCATTAATGACCATCTTTCTTCTGAGCACACATCTATCCATCCTGATCATGAGGATATACTGATTAAAGATCTCAGGGAATCTCAAAGGGAAAGTCCCGAGAGTTTTGATCACTATTTCAGGAAAAATCAGTCTTTCAAAAGAGACGGATTTCTTGCATGGAATACAGCCTTGACAGAAGAAGGCGTTCATATCCAGGTAAGAAAAAATAAAGAATCTAAAAAACCAATTTCTTTGTATTTCTTCTCTGATACTCAATCACAACAAGTGATTAATAAACCCCGGGTATTGATCGAATTAGGAGAGAATAGTGAGATGACCTTCATTGAGAATTTTATTACCGTCGGAGATCACATCAGTTTCAATAATTCAGTTGTAGAGATCATTGCGGGAAAAGCCACCCGCGGCAATTACATTAAAATTCAAAATGATAGAGATAATACGGTGCAGGTAAGCACTACCCAGATATATCAACCTGATAGTAGTACCTTCTCTTGCTACACTTTTACATTCAGTGGGAAAATGATTCGTAATAATTTGAATTTCGTGATTGACGGCGAAGGAGCCGAAGCCAATATTTACGGCCTTTATGTGACCAAGGGCGCTACACATGTTGATAACCATACCACGGTCGATCATTGTAAGCCTAATTCAGTGAGTAATGAACTGTACAAAGGCATTATGAATGAGCACTCACGAGGGGTTTTTAATGGTAAGATCTTTGTAAGACAAGCTGCTCAAAAGACAAATGCCTTCCAGACTAATAATAACATTTTACTTTCCAATGATGCTACGGTGAACACCAAACCACAGTTGGAAATTTGGGCTGATGATGTGAAGTGTTCACATGGATGTACCACTGGTCAATTAGATAAGGAGCAGATATTTTATTTGAGATCACGAGGTATTGATAAAGATAGCGCCTTGACTCTGCTTCTTCACGCTTTTGCCGGTGCTGTACTAAATAGAGTGCCAATACAAAGTGTAAGAAGACAATTGGAGCAAAGAATAACAGAACGGCTGAACTGATGAACTGATGAACGAAAAAGAACTGGTAAAGGATTTAGATATTGAGACAATAAGAGAACAATTTCCTATGCTCAAAGAGGAAATTAATGGTCGTCCCATTATCTATTTTGACAACGCTGCTACTACGCAAAAGCCTTTGATAGTTCTTAGAGCATTAGAAGATTATTACTACCACCAAAATGCGAATATTCATCGTGGCATCCATGCTTTGGCTGAAAGGGCAACTGCTGCCTTTGAAGAAACCCGATCAAAAGCACAGGTTTTCATAAATGCTCCGGAAAAAGAAGAAATCATTTTCACTAAAGGAACAACGGAAGGAATCAATCTTGTTGCCTCAACTTATGGGCGAAAGTTCATCAAAGAAGGTGATGAGATCATCATTTCTACTATGGAACACCATTCCAATATCGTTCCCTGGCAAATACTATGTGAAGAAAAAGGGGCTCATCTGAAAATCATCCCCATCAATGATAGAGGGGAAATTATGTTCGATGAATATGAGAAATTGCTCACTGAGAGAACAAAAATCGTCGCAGTAGTTTATGCGTCCAATTCTCTAGGTACCATTAACCATGTGAAGGATATAATTGCAAAAGCTCATGAAGTGGGCGCTGTGACACTACTGGATGGCGCTCAATCTACTGCTCATTTAGATATAAATGTTCAAAACCTGGATGTTGATTTCTATACACTTTCTGCTCATAAAATGTACGGCCCGACTGGTGTTGGTGTACTCTATGGGAAAAGGGAATTGTTAGAAAATATGCCTCCCTACCAAGGTGGCGGTGAAATGATAAAGGAGATTTCTTTCTCCAAAACCACTTATAATGACATTCCTTATAAATTCGAGGCAGGGACACCAAATATCGCTGATGTTGTCGGTTTCAAATATGCCATGGATTTCATGGATGATTTTGGTAAGAAACAAATCCGGGAACATGAAGATGAGGTGGTTAAATATGCCACGAAAGAAATTTCCAAAATAGATGGAGTGAGAATTATAGGGCAAGCCGAAAACAAGGTAAGTGTTTTGTCCTTCGATGTGGATGGTGTCCATCCGTTTGACATAGGACAAATGCTGGATGCC
Organism: Cyclobacteriaceae bacterium; assembly: GCA_963664285.2. Taxonomy (GTDB): domain Bacteria; phylum Bacteroidota; class Bacteroidia; order Cytophagales; family Cyclobacteriaceae; genus JAJCYL01. The sequence continues at coordinate 46,371 of CAXXNX010000018.1, read as the reverse complement.
AGGGGCGTTGCCGTCAGAACGGGACATCACTGCACCCAACCTCTCATGGATCGATTTGGTATTGAAGGTACTACAAGAGCGTCATTTGCAGTATATAATACAGTGGAAGAAGTTGATGTGATGTTGGACGGATTAAAGCGGATAGTTAGTTTTATGATTCAATAGGAAGAGGATGATATCGATTCAGGAAGAACAGGAAAAGATAGTAGAAGAATTTGCCATCCTTGACGGCGACCAGGAGATGGCAAATTTCTATATTATGGAACTTGGCCAGAAGCTCCCTGAAATGGATGATTCCGATAGGACAGAACAGAATATAGTAAAGGGTTGTCAATCGAAGGTTTGGTTAATATCTGAAAATAATGCAGGTGTAATTAAGTATTTTGCTGATAGTAATACGGCCATCACCAAAGGATTGGTGAGTTTGTTGATCAGGGTGCTGTCAAACCAAACAGCAAATGATATCGTAAATGCTGATATCTATTTTCCGGTGAAAATTGGAATGTCAAGATTCATAGGCACGCAGCGATCCAATGGGTTTGCCTCTATGATCAAACAGATGAAGATAGAAGCATTGGCGTATTCAGTAATTACTGAATAATAACAAAATGATAAATGACTGAAACAGAAACACTGGAATTAAAAGAGAAAATCGTAGATGCGATAAAGAATGTCTATGATCCCGAGATACCCGTAGATGTCTATGAATTAGGTTTGATCTATGAAATAAATGTTCTCCCGGTTAATAATGTTGAAGTTGTTATGACCCTGACATCACCTTCATGTCCCGCAGCCGAAGCCATTCCCAATGATGTAGAGGAAAATGTGCGAAACATCGAGGGTGTCAATGACGTTCATGTTGAACTGACATTTGATCCACCTTATGCTCCGGACATGATGTCTGAGGCGGCAAAGCTGGAACTTGGTTTTATGTAACGAATATTATAAAGGAAAAAAAGAAATTTATTAATCTAAAAATTAAAAATATATGTATCCCGAAGAATTAGTAGCACCTATGAGAACTGAACTGACTGAGGTTGGATTCAAAGAATTCAGAACTGCTCAGGAGGTTGACGATCATTTTAAAGATCATAAGGGCACTACCTTAATTGTAATCAATTCTGTTTGTGGTTGTGCTGCAGGAGCAGCCAGACCAGGTGTAGTGGCATCTGTTCAAAATAGCATTAAAAAGCCAGACACATTGGCCACAGTATTTGCCGGTGCTGATCATGAGGCCGTAGCAAAAACACGAGAGTACCATGCCCCCTATCCGCCATCATCTCCGTCAATTGCCTTATTCAAAGATGGGGAGTTGGTGCATATGGTGGAACGTCATCATATCGAAGGTAGACCCGCCGAGATGATAGCTGATCACTTGGCACAGGTATATGAAGAATATTGCTAAAACCTCATCATCATTATCTTTCTTAGTCCTCACAAGACTGGGAAAGATAAATACATATTCCCCTATCCTTATTGGTGCAGAATCTGATCTAAACGATCCTTATATGTTCTGCTCAGTTTGAGATCCGTTCCATCAATCATTTTGATGGCATATTCTCCGTGGAAGTTCGTTCGATAGACTGAATCTTATCAACATTTATGATATGAGATTTATGAACCCTAAGATACCTTGAAAGATCAAGCCAATTCAAGAATACCAATACCCTCATTTACTAGATCAATTCGTTCAGATGAATGCAGTTTGCAAAAAGTACCCTGACTTTCAATCCAGATTATATTATTTGAAGTTAAACCTGACATTTTGTCACTAATTTGTTAATGATCTATTAACTTTGCAGTCTGAAAGTCTGACCTGGAAGTAATTAAGGATTTGGAGATATTGACCGCCGAAGAGGCTTGTGGGGTGAAAATCACAAAAAATGGTGATTCATCAGCGGAAAAGAAGCTATACATTGAGAGCTATGGCTGTCAAATGAATTTTTCAGACAGCGAGATTGTAACTTCCATCATGAAAAAGGACGGGTTTGATACAACATCTTCATTCGAAGAAGCTGACCTCATTCTTCTCAATACTTGTTCAATCAGAGAAAAAGCGGAGCAGACTATTAGAAATCGCCTTGTTCATTTTAATGCAATTAAAAGCCGAAAGCCCGAAATCAAAATTGGCATATTAGGCTGCATGGCCGAACGGCTGAAGTCCCAACTTCTTGAGGAAGAACAAATAGTTGATCTTGTGGCTGGACCGGATGCATACCGTGATCTACCCAATCTCATAAAGGAAGTACAGGATGGGAGAAAGGCGGTAAACACCTTCTTATCACGTGAAGAAACATACGCCGATATTTGCCCTGTTAGATTGAACTCGAATGGAGTTACGGCCTTTATCTCAATCATGAGGGGCTGTGATAATATGTGCTCTTTTTGTGTTGTTCCTTTTACCCGAGGTAGGGAAAGAAGTCGGAATCCTTACTCCATTGTAAAAGAAACAAAAGATCTATTTGAAAAGGGATACCGGGAAGTAACACTTCTAGGGCAGAATGTGGATTCATATAAATGGTCTGCAGAAGAAAATAACAAAGCCAGGCTCGAAAAAATCTCCATGCATGAGGTAATTAATTTTGCTAATCTCCTTGAAATAGTGGCTCAGGTGCATCCTGACTTAAGGATTAGGTTCTCAACGTCACACCCAAAAGATATAACTGATGAGGTATTGCATACCATGAAGAAGTATGATAATATCTGCAACCATATCCACTTACCGGCTCAAAGTGGAAATTCACGAGTTCTGAATCTTATGAACAGAACTTATACACGTGATTGGTACATTAATCGTGTGGATGCTATTCATGAAATTATTGGTGAGCAGTGTGGAATCTCATCTGACATGATCACAGGGTTTTGCACAGAAACCGAGGAGGAACATCAGGATACTTTGTCATTGATGGACTATGTTAAATATGACTTTAGTTACATGTTTATGTATTCTGAACGTCCTGGAACATTGGCGGCCAAGAAATACAAGGATGACATTCCAATTGAAGTTAAGAAGAGAAGATTGAGTGAAGTAATAACAAAACAACAAGAGTTGTCATTGGAACGTAACAAACTTGATCTGGGAAGAGGTTACAAGGTCTTAATAGAGGGCTATTCCAAAAGATCTAAGGAAAATTTCCAGGGACGTAACTCCGCTAACAAAGTCATTGTATTTCCAAAAGAAAATTTTAAAAAGGGCCAATATGTGAATGTATGGGTAGAAGATTGTACTGCAGCAACTTTAATGGGCAAGGCAGTTTTAAAATAGAAGGAGAAAATGGTAGATAAAGTTGATATTCAGCGCATTAAACAACGTTTTGGAATAATAGGTAATTCCGAATTATTGAACTACGCCATACAGGTGGCTGCTCAGGTGGCGCCCACGGAAATGAGCGTAATAATAACAGGTGAAAGTGGAGCCGGGAAAGAGTCTTTCTCTAAAATAATTCATCATTTAAGCCCAAGAAAGCACGGACAATTTATCGCCATTAACTGCGGCGCCATTCCGGAGGGGACCATAGATTCTGAATTATTTGGTCATGAAAAGGGCTCATTTACCGGGGCACATGAAGCAAGAAAAGGTTATTTCGGAGTGACCGATGGAGGCACAATATTCCTGGACGAAATTGGTGAAATGCCACTGGGCACACAAGCCCGATTATTAAGGGTACTGGAAAATGGTGAATTTATTAAGGTTGGTTCATCGAAAGTCCAGAAAACAAACGTACGAGTGATTGCGGCGGCAAACATCGACTTATCAGAATCGGTCGCCAATGGCAAATTCAGGCAAGACCTTTATTATAGATTAAATACGGTGCCCATCTATGTACCTGCGTTAAGAGAAAGAGGAACCGACATTGAATTGTTGTTTAGGAAGTTTGCCGGGGATTTTTCAGAAAAGTATAAAGTAAAACCAATCTATCTTACTGAGGGTGCCAAAGAAGTTCTGTTTAAATATCGATTTCCGGGAAATATCCGTCAACTCAAAAACCTGGTAGAACAAATTTCTGTGCTTGATACAGAACGTGAAATTGGAGTTGATAAACTTAGAAAATTTCTCCCAAAGCAGGGTTCGCAGTTACCGACGCTTTTTGCAGGAAATGGTTCTGAGACTAACCCATTATCAGAAAGAGAACTTTTGTATAAAGTACTTTTTGATATGAGAAAGGATGTCAACGATTTAAAAAAGCTGGTACACCAATTCTTCAGTGGTAAGCAAACTGGTGATGAAATATTGGAACAGAATCCAAATGTTTTTAAACAAATTGAGAGTAATTATGAAGCTGAACAGGTTGAATCAATATCTGAGGAAGTTGAAGCTGATAATGCCCCAATTATTCTTCCAACAGACAACGATCAACAGAATTATGAATTGGAAAAGATAGAGGATATAGATCATGAGGAAGACGAGAACCTGTCATTGGAAAAAAAGGAAAAAGAACTGATCATAAAGGCATTAAGAAAAAACAACAACAAACGGAAATATGCTGCAAATGATCTCGGAATCTCTGAAAGGACGCTTTATCGTAAAATCAAACAATTCGATCTTGAGGACCTTTAAAGATCATGTTTCCTTACTTATGATCTTCAGCTTGTTTTCAAGCTGTGGAGTTTACTCATTTACCGGGGCCTCTATTTCTCCAGATATTAAAACTATATCGATCCAGACTTTTTTTAATAATGCTAATCTTGGCCCGTCCAATATGAGCCAGCTTTTTACCGAAGCGATTAAAGATTATTACCAGCAAAATACCTCACTGGCGTTGGCAGGAGATGATGGAGATCTACAGCTTGATGGCTCTATTGATAGCTATACTTTAACACCCGTCGCTCCCACAGCATCTAATGATCCGAGTGGCATTGACTTCTCAACATTAACGCGAATTACCATCAATGTCAATGCTCAATACATCAATACTAAGGACGATACATTCAATTTCGAACGTAGATTTTCCTTTTTTAGGGATTTTGATCAAACTACGACAGATTTATCGGCAAATGAAGAGGCATTTGTGATTGAAATCTTCGAACAGATCATAATTGACGTGTTTAACGCTTCCGTTGCTAATTGGTGACATATGTTAGATTTTGCTTGCAATTAACAATTTTTGTTAACTTTAGAATCTCTCCTAAAGCCTAACTACGCGTGAACAAACAAAAGTTAGTTGACCTATTCAAGAATCCTTCTGATATAGATGCGAAACATCTGGAAGAAATAGAGGAGATTGTAAAAGAAAACCCTTATTTCCACTCCGCCTATGCCTTGATAGCTGTAGGGAAGAAAAGGATAGATCCGGAAAACGCTAGCAAGGATTTGATAAAAGCTGCCATTTATGCAACCAACAGGATTAATCTGAAGAAATACCTTGAAGCTGGTCAGGGAGGCAGTGAGGCTACAACCGAAAAGGATACGGTAGTTGAGCCACCAATTGAAGAAAAAAAGGTCGTCCAAAAGGAGACTACCGTTGACGAACCGGCGAAGGATCAGAAAATAGTTGAGAAACCCAAAGTCACAAAGCCGATCGATGATGATAAGCCAAAAACTCCGGCTAAAATTGAAGAACCTCAAGCGATTGAGGAGCCCCCGGTTAAAGAAGTCACCACGGTAACAAGACCAACAGATATTGATTTGGAGAAAATAGTAAATGCGCTCAAATCAGAATACAAGCAACTCGAGGTCAATATGAAAAATTTTGATCAGGCGGAGAAGTCGTTACGCGCATTGGAAATCCAGGAGGCTTCGGAAACTAAATCAAGTTCAAAGAAGTCAACTGCTAAAACCACAAGTGCAAAAAAGAAGACAGTTTCAACCAAAAAACCAGCTACAGCCAATAAAAAAACCTCGACTACAAAAAAATCTACTCGGACCACATCAAAAAAGACCGGTACTTCATTAGAGTCTGCGATAGCTAAAAAACCAGCCGCTAAGGCATCGGTCTTCAAGACCAAAACAGGCACAAAAAAGAAAAGAACTTCAAGCAGCCCAGGAGATGACTCGCCAACTGATAGCAGTGAGTCAAAAAAAAAGAGCAAAAAAAACTGATTGATCAATTTATTAAATCAGAACCTAGGATTACCCCCAAAAAAGGTCTTACCAAGGACGATGGCAATCAGGTAGACCTTTCTTCTAAGAACCAGGTACTAACAGATGATATGGTCACTGAAAATCTCGCCAACATTATGATAAAACAGGGACGTTTCGAGAAGGCCATCGAAATCTACAATAAGTTAATTTGGAAATTTCCCCACAAAAAGGCTTACTTTGCAGCCCGAATTAAAGAATTAAAGGAGCAGTAGCATGTTTGGGGCAATTATCGCATTTACTATCATCATCGCCATTCTTCTCATTATCGTTGTTCTTGCACAGAACCCAAAAGGTGGAGGTTTGAGCGCTCAGTTTGGAGGTTCAGGAGCAAGTCAGTTAATGGGCGTAAAAAAAACCACAGACTTCCTTGAAAAAGCCACCTGGACGCTTGCTATCATTCTGATGGCCCTTGCCATGTCTTCAAGATTTGCCTTTGATCAAAATGCTGGAGTTTCTACCAGTCCAGCAATTGAGCGAGCGCAGGAGCAAAATCAACTGCCCAGTATTGAAAGTCTGAGGTTACCTGACAACTTGGATTCGGAAGATTCTGGTCTTCCATCTCTTTCAGATTCAATCAATTAACCAATATTAAGCAGCTTCCTGTGACAATTCCTTTATTAACATCCTCTTGGCGACAGGAAGTAGCGTTTGTGATATCGGTACTACAAAGGAACTTCTCACCAGAAAAGTCGCCGGATTAGGTAACTCTTTAAACTGCCTGATCAATTCCAGTTTGATATTCTCAAAAGGCCGCGTGATACTATAAGAACTCTGCATCAAATATTCTGTATGGATACCTCTATATTCTTCCTCCTGATTGAAAAATATTGAAACCTTATATCTGTAAACATTTACATCTCTTGATTCCCCCTGATTGATCATCAGGTATCCCTCTTTTGAATATATTGGAGTTAGCCCAACCGGTGATAAAGTGACATTGGATTCGATGAAATCATAAATTTCCTTTCCTTCTGATAATGTGTATTCAAATTGAGGAATAGTATAAGAAATGATCTCTTCGATTTCTGACATCAAATCATCATCTTTTACAATTTTCCTGTAGGTAATTTTAAGTTTTCTGAAATCTGCTTTGGAAATGGTTTTTGAGAAATTTTCATAAATCAGCTTCTTATTACTCTTAACTGTCCATATATTATTATAGTGGAAAACGAGATCCGATAAAAAAGGGAAAAGTTGGTTTTTTCTGAAATTTTCTTTGACTGTTTTTAAATACGCCAGTACCATATATTTCTTATACTCAAAATCAATTAATCCGTCTGTCAACCAATCCTTTTTTAATTCATCCATACAGTTATGCTTTTACTAATTTTAAAAAGATATCATGACATTTTCAAGGAGAATGAAATAATGTCAGGTTAAATTGGTCGGAATCATTTAAAAAACAGCCAAAAGGACTGAAAATTGTCCGTTTTGTCAAAAAATTGATCTTTGGCACTCAATTCGCTAATGGAGTATTCATAACATTTTGTCATAAACCTTATAAAAATAATTAAATCGATATGTCAAAAGTAAATTTCAAACCGAACGAAGACAGAGTTCTAGTTCAAGCAGCCGAAGCAGAAGAAAAAACAGCTTCTGGTATCATTATTCCTGATACTGCAAAGGAAAAGCCCCAGGAGGGCAGTGTAATCGCAGTGGGTGGAGGTACTACCGACAAACCTGTTACTGTGAAAGTAGGGGATAAAATTCTCTATGGTAAGTACTCTGGTACGGAGATCTCCATTGATGGCAAAGAGTATTTAATCATGAGAAACTCTGACATCTTTGGTGTGATTTAATACCATTAACAAATTTTATAAAAACTAAATAGTAAAAAAATGGCTAAAGAAATATTTTTTAATACTGACGCAAGAGACAAAATTAAGAAGGGTTTAGATAAGTTGTCTGAAGCGGTAAAAGTAACATTAGGTCCTAAAGGGCGTAATGTACTACTCGACAAGAAATTTGGAGCGCCTACGGTAACAAAGGATGGTGTAACAGTAGCGAAAGAGATCGAATTAAATGAGCCGATCGAAAACATGGGAGCTCAACTTGTGAAGGAAGTTGCGTCCAAAACTGCTGATGACGCAGGGGATGGAACTACTACCGCAACCGTACTTGCCCAATCTATTTTTGCCCATGGTATCAAAAACGTAGCCGCCGGCGCCAACCCAATGGACCTTAAAAGAGGTGTTGAAAAGGCCGTTGTAGCTGTAGTCGCAAACCTTAAGTCTCAGTCAAAGGCTATCAAAGGTTCGGATGAGATTGCACAGGTAGCAACTGTTTCAGCCAATAACGATGTTGAGGTTGGTGGTATGATCTCTGAGGCAATGAACAAAGTAGGAAAGGATGGTGTTATTACCGTTGAAGAAGCGAAGGGTACAGAAACAGACGTAAAATTTGTTGAAGGTATGCAATTCGACCGAGGTTACCTGTCACCTTATTTCGTTACCAACACAGAGAAAATGGAGGTAGAATTGGAAACCCCTTATGTGTTGATCCATGACAAGAAGATTTCTGCAATGAAGGACCTCCTTCCTGTGTTGGAAGCAACGGCACAAAGTGGTAAACCACTTTTGATCATTGCTGAAGATATCGATGGAGAAGCGCTGGCTACTTTAGTAGTAAACAAAATCAGAGGATCATTAAAAGTTGCTGCCGTTAAGGCTCCAGGTTTTGGCGACAGAAGAAAAGCTATGTTGGAAGATATCGCTACCCTAACTGGTGGCACTGTAATTTCTGAAGAAAGAGGTTATAAATTAGAAAGTGCCACTGTCGATTACTTAGGAACTGCTGATAAAATTAACATCGACAAAGACAATACCACTATCGTAAATGGCGGTGGTAAAGCAGCTGACATTAAGTCTCGAATTAATCAGATCAAACAGCAGATCGAAAACACCACTTCAGACTACGACAAAGAAAAACTTCAGGAGAGATTAGCTAAACTGGCTGGTGGTGTAGCTATCCTATACATAGGAGCTGCCACGGAAGTTGAAATGAAGGAGAAGAAGGATAGAGTAGATGATGCTTTGAACGCAACAAGAGCTGCAGTTCAGGAAGGTATCGTTGCCGGTGGTGGTGTTGCGTTTGTCAGAGCTGCTGCTGCTCTCGATAAGGTTGTAACTGACAATGAGGATCAGGCTACCGGTGTGAACATTGTAAGGCTGGCGCTTGAGTCACCATTGAGAACTATCGTTGAGAACGCTGGTGTAGAAGGATCTGTTGTGTTACAGAAAGTGATGGAAGGAAAAGGTGATTTCGGTTACAACGCTGCAACCGGTAAGTACGAAAGCATGAACAAAGCTGGTATCATCGATCCTACAAAAGTAACCAGGTTAGCGCTTGAGAATGCCGCTTCAATTTCTTCTCTGCTCTTAACGACCGAATGTGTTGTTGCAGAAGAACCTGAAAAAGAAGGTGCTGGAGTTCCTGCTATGCCAGGTGGAATGCCAGGTGGCGGGATGATGTAAATTTAGTGTGAGTGTGAGTGCGGTGTGGGGTGAGTGGACACATTCACGCACACCCTAGGTTTTTAACCCGCATTATTCATAGGCCACCAATTTTGGGATTAATAATGGGTTGCTAACTATTTTTGATTGGAGTGTATGTATTAATTTGAAGATCAACCAGGTTTCTGGATTTCAAAGGACATTAGAGCGTTTTTTTGTTAGAATTTTTCAATTTTCAGTCAAAGCTCTATTGTGTTCTTATGGAAGAACATTTTTTTGATTAAATCAAACTGTTTAACTGATCGGTCAGTTCACCGTAAGCAAATCGCCCAGCAGGTATTGATATCTAAAGGCTCTTGAGAATTGTATTATCAATGATCTTTTCCTTTCTTTCAGGCACGCCCCAACCTTCATCAGGTAAAGCCGGATATTGTCCACTTGCCATCGTTTAGCAAAGTGGTGTTTTGTTTTGGCAATTAATAATTTAATCTGCCGGAACATTTCATAACAGAGGGTAGCGATGATTAAACGCATGAAATTGGCCCAGTAGCGATGACAGGAAAGCCGGTCGGAATAAGTCATGTTTTTGAGTTCCTTTATTCGATTTTCACTGGCATCACCTCGCTTGACATAAAAATCAAAGTAAATCTGTTGAGCGGTCATCGCTTCAAAGTTGCTCACAAAGTAACGGACATTCATTCCTTTTCCGGTAGACTCCACTTTGGCGTACAGCTTTTCAGAACGATCCCAGCTTTTGGCCTGGTAAGTAAACGGGCCAACAAACTCTTGATGTTTGATGATTTTTGAAGCATATTCCTTTTTTACTTCAATGATAGTCTGTTTGGTAAAAGTCTTTAAAACTTCATTACTACTAATACCTAAACAAAATTGAAGGTCAAACTGCTTAGCTATCCGATAAAAAGATGCTCCTGAAAAGCCACTATCCGCTCGAATAAGGATCTTTACTGAGGGCAGTTTTTTTCTGATTTTAATGACAATCCTTTTCAATAAGGCCACAAACCATTTGTTGGAGTGACAATTGCCCGGACGTAGTACTGGTAAAATGACCTGACCGGTGTTCCCGTCCTTAAAGAACAACTCATGGTACATAGTCTGTCCATAATAGCCATTATACAAACTGAGTTGTTGGGATCCATGAGTAGGGTCATCGGTACCATCTACATCAATGATGATTTGACCAGTCTTCTCTTTCAACTCCTCTACATAACGGTCTACAAACCATTGACTCATCTGGTAGATCAGACTCCGATCGGCCTTGTTTTCAAATCGACTTAAAGTAGGCTGGGAACATAATCCGCTATCTAGTACTTTACGGATCACCGGATCCTCTCGGAGTTTTTGTTCGTCATTGCAATCCTGATAGCCCTGCATCATTAAAAACACCCGTTGGCGAAGCATTTCTTCATAAGTGTATTCGATAAAAAAGGGGTTTCGATAGTCAGGAATCAGTGCGGCGAAGCTTTTTAATAGACCAGTCTTTCTCTCTACTTTTTCACTTAACAATATCGCTCCGTCTGAGCTAATCGCTGATGCTGAAAAATCAAATTTAAAAGCTTGTTTTCCTCGATAAAATACGGTATCTTTTTCCTTATATTCAGGCATAAATTAATTGCTTATTTTGTTGTCTAACTATCTCAATATAAGCAATTTATGCCTGTTTTTTATTGTCTACTATGAATTTTTCGGGTTAAAGTAGGCTGGGAACATAATCCGCTATCTAGTACTTTACGGATCACATACGGATCCTCTCGGAGTTTTTGTTCGTCATTGCAATCCTGATAGCCCTGCATCATTAAAAATACCCGTTGGCGAAGCATTTCTTCATAAGTGTATTCGATAAAAAAGGGGTTTCGATAGTCAGGAATCAGTGCGGCGAAGCTTTTTAATAGACCAGTCTTTCTCTCTACTTTTTCACTTAACAATATCGCTCCGTCTGAGCTAATCGCTGATGCTGAAAAATCAAATTTAAAAGCTTGTTTCCCTCGATAAAATACGGTATCTTTTTCCTTATATTTAGGCATAAATTAATTGCTTATTTTGTTGTCTAACTATCTCAATATAAGCAATTTATGCCTGTTTTTATTGTCTACTATGAATTTTTCGGGTTAATTCAATTACAAATAGATATAGATCAAAGGCTCCCGTATTGCGGGAGCTTTTATTTTTTAAGGTAATTCTCCGGATAAGGGGTCCCATGGTTTAGGTATTCTAAGTAAGGGTATCATATGAATCCTTTACTCCCGGCTGCAGCTTCTTCCGTCAATTGTTTGGACAACTCTACTCCCAAGTACATATCAATGAGATAGTGCCCAAGATAAATCAGCGGAGTCAACAGAATGGCCACGGTGAATTTATAGATGTAGTTAATGATCCCTACAGCCATCACCTGGCTCAAACTCCAGTTACCCCATATATAAAATGCAATCACCAATACTACAAAGCTATCAACGAACTGAGAAACAAGTGTTGATCCTGTCGCCCTCAACCATATCATTTTGGATCCAGTAAGTCTCCGAAGTTTTTGGAAAATATAGACATCCAGTAGCTGGCCAATTAAGAATGCTGTAAGAGAGCCCACAATAATGCCCAATCCTTGTCTGAAGATAGTCTTGAATGCGAAATCTATATTAAAGGCATTACCTTCTGAATCCTCACTATTAATGTCGATCCAGAAATCTGCCGGTGGCAACAAGGTGACTATGTAAATTGCCACGAATACGAACAGAATTAGGAATGCCGTTAAAAGAGAGATCTTTTGCACCCCCTCTTTCCCAAAATACTCATTGATAATATCGGTAGTAATAAAGACAACCGGCCATATCAATGCGCCCGCGGTAAGATTGAAATCAAGTACAAACTCACCAAATAACCGAATATTGACGGGCTGCAGACCGAGTGTGGCTTCACCGGAGAAAATCTTCACTCCAATGATCTCCGCAATAATTGCATTTGTTAGAAATATACCTGATAATGCAAGGAAGAGGTTAGCACGCTTGTCCCTAATTATATTCATTTACTCTATTCCATTAATATAAAATCTTCTCCTTCGGTCCCAAGATAACTCTCTTTAAACACACTCCTGGCTTCTTGTAAAACAGGATCAAGATTCCGATATCGGGTGGAAAAATGGCCTAAAATAAGCTTTCCCACTTTCGCTTTTTTGGCCAAAGTAGCTGCCTGCTGTGCGGTTGAGTGATAGGTCAACTCAGCTCGGTCTGCCATGTCTTCTAAAAATGTTGCTTCGTGATACAACATGTCGGCACGCTCTATTATTCCTATAATACTTTCAGAGTATTTGGTGTCAGAGCAATATGCATAGGCCAATGGTTTCCGCGGGGCAATTGTGCAATCGGAATAATAACATATGATTTCACCATTCTTTGCTATTACATCCTGCCCGTTTTTTAGCAATGCAATTTGGGATGGCAGTATGTCAGGTGGTAATGTTTCTTTTTTAATCTTCCTGTTCAGTACTTTCTCCCTAAAAAGGAACCCAGAGCAATCAATACGGTGATCCATTGGGAATGTCTGAACCAACATTTGCTTATTATCGAAAATTGTTTCTTTACTCCCTGGAGTCCATTCATTTAAATTAATATTAAAATTGAGTGCGGTTTGCGAATACCTCAATTGAAGAGAAATAATTTCCTTTAAACCAGGAGGACCGTAGATATTAAGATCATTACTCCGTCCATATAAGTGCATGGTGGAAAGCAATCCAATAAGACCATAATAGTGATCTCCATGGAGATGACTAATCAATATATGGTCAATCTTACTAAATTTTAATTTGTATTTTTTGAGTAGGATCTGAGTCCCTTCGCCACAATCAACTAAAAAATATTGATTGTTGATCTGTAATAACTGTGACGTTTGATTACGATTATGCGCCGGAGCAGCGGCATTGGAACCTAATATTTTAAGCCGAAATGTCAAAACAGGATGTTCGGGATCTTATTCCTTTTCTCCAGAATCTAAATCCCCATTGATCTCATGCATAAAGACGGCGTCGACCGCTTCTTCGATTGTTGGCAGGATGTCTAACACCTTATCTAGCTGAGAAATGCTTATGAGCTTCATCACATGATCATTCACACTGGCAAGGACAAAACTACCACCACTTTCACCAAACAAACGGTTTCCAACAAGCAAGGCACTCAATCCTGATGAATCAATGTATTTAACGGGAGAAAGATCGACCACGAGGTTCTTAACCCCCTCTGCCTGCAGGGTCACAAACCTGGATTTAAATTCAGGAGCCTTCGCCGAATCAAGCTTTTCTTCGTCAACTTTAATCACACTGTACTTCTCTTTTTTCTCTATAGAATACTTCATTTACGCCATAACTAAGTTTTGCGGAAAATTAACCCTAAAGTACGAAAATAGCTTTCTCAAATTAATATAAGTGCTATTGATAATCGAGGTACTTCATGATATTTCTTTCTATTCTCACCAATGGATCCTCATCAAGGTGTCTTATAAATTTTTCGCCAGTAACATGTTCATAAAGTTCGATATAGCGATTGGTAATAGACTCCACAACAATATCAGTCATTTCGGGCACCTGCTGACTCTCCTTGCCCTGAAAACCATTTTCAATGAGCCATTGTCTCACAAATTCTTTAGAGAGTTGTTTTTGCTGAATTCCTTTTCGCTGATTTGCTTCATAAACATTTACATAGAAATAACGGGATGAATCCGGTGTATGCACTTCATCAATCAAGTAGATTTGATCATTGAACTTGCCAAATTCGTACTTAGTGTCTACTAAAATTAGGCCTCTTTGCGCCGCTTCCTCTGTGCCTCTTTTGAATAATTGTTTTGTAAATAACTCGATTTGCTCATAATCTGCTGGTTCGACCAAACCCCGGCTTAATATTTCATCTTTTGAAATATCCTCATCGTGTCCTTCCTGTGCTTTTGTTGAGGGCGTAACAATCGGATCCGGCAATTTATCATGCTCTCTCAGTCCATCAGGTAGCGGCACACCACAGAGCATTCTTTTCCCATCTCTATATTCCCGCCATGCATGACCAGTGACATATCCGCGAATGACCATCTCAATAGGGAAAGGATTGCAGGGTATTCCTATTGTTACATTGGGATCCGGAACCGCTTCCACCCAATTAGGAACAATATCTTTGGTTTTCGCTAAATTTTTTGCGGCAATCTGGTTCAAAACTTGTCCTTTACCAGGTATAGCTCTCGGAAGTACTACGTCAAATGCAGAAATCCGATCTGTGGCAACCATCACAAGTTTACCGTTGATTTTATATACATCCCTTACTTTACCTGTGTACTTGCCTTCCTGCCCTGGAAATTGATAAGCTGTTTCTTTTACGGCTATCATGAAACAAAATTAAAAGTGTTAATTGAACCAAACTTAGTCTATAAATAAACTCTAAAATAATTGAATTTTTTTCACGAAAAATGACTGTTCTTAATAGTAACTATTGGTTGTTTACTGACGTCTTTAATCTGAATTATCCATCCATGCAGTTGAGATGATCTGATGTGTATCAACTGGCAGGGAAATATGGTTTTCATCGAGATTCTTTGTGTTGTTGAGATAAAGGTATTAACCATGGAAATATGAATTATGTACATATGAGATTTATTGCTATTTTATTGTTGGCGTTCCTTTTAATTGTAGGCTTCACTCGAGGTGAAACTGTTCCTACTTCTACGCTTAGAAAAATCTTTCACGATGCTGTTATGGATGCATCTCCAATTCCTTCATTCGCAGCTGAAATGGATAAAATAAAGAATCCTACTCCCATCGAATTGGCATACAAAGGGGTAGCTGAAGCACTGAAAGCACTGAAAGCACTGAAAGCACAAGAAGAATGGAATCCGGTAGAAAAACTCCTTTACCTGAAGAAGTTTAGGAAAATGTTAACAAAAGCAGTAGAAATGGATGTAAGTGAAGTAGAAATCCGTTTCTTGAGGTTCGGTATTGAGTACAATATCCCTGGAATTTTTGGTTTTAGTAATGACATGCATGATGATAAAGTGATGATCATAGATAGTGTTTCAAGAATCGAAAAATTTGTTATCGAACATTATTTCGCTATCTACATCCTTACCCTGTTGGCAGATTCAGGCCTTTGTTCTCAGGAAGAGATTTCTTATGGTAAGAAGTAAAATAGCAATGCCACCTACTTCCACTGCCAACTAGTAGCCCGTTCTTAAATAAAAACGTAGGTTAATGTCTCACAAACTTCATGATTACAATTAATGGCTAAGGCTGAGATCAACTAATAAGTGCAATTGAAGGATAGGTTAATGTCTCACAAACTTCATGATTACAATTAATGTTAGAAAAGCTAAGTTCTAAATAACACAGCAATTATTATTATCTTCGCTATATGATATCAAGTCAAGAGATCAAAAATTTATTTGCACAATTGCCGATAAGTTCCCAAACCGAATTGTTGGATGAGTTGCTCCAGGAGCAGGAATTACAAGGCAAAGTATTGATTGCCGCTCAACAACAAATAGCAGAGAAAAGAAAGAAGAAACCCTGTCCAAATTGCACAAGCGAGAAGGTATATAAGAGGGGCAGACAAAAAGGTGTGCAGATGTATCAGTGCAATGAATGTAAAAGATGGTACAGTGAAACAACAGGGACACCTTTGTATGACATCAAGCTTAAATCAAAATGGCAATCTTATCTGCGCTGCATGGAGCAGGGCATGCCGATAAAAAAGATAGCAAAACAAATCGGAATAAGCATCCAGACAAGCTTCGACTGGCGGCATAAGATATTGAGTTCACTAAATGAGTTTGTTCCCGAACAGTTATCCTCGGAAGTAGAATGTGATGAATTGGAACTGGCACTTAACAACAAGGGCAGTCGAAATTTAGATAGGGCAGCAAGAAAGAGGGGAAACGATTTCATACGGAATATGGGAAAGGAAGAGGTCACAGTTGTCCAGGTAGTAACAGCGGTTGAACGCAAGGGGGAGAAGTACCTTAAAGCTGTTGCATCAAAACGGCTGAGCAAAGAAGAAATTTCAAAGGCATTGGATGGGAAGTTGGCCTACGGTGCAACCTTGATTACAGATAAGCACCCTTCTTATAAGGCTTTTGCCAAAGACAACCCCTCCATAAAGCACAAAGCGCTATTGGCCAAAGATCATGTGGATAGAGATGATAAAACAATCCATCTGCAAAAAGTAAACAATGTTCACACTCAACTTAGGATATTCTTACGCCCATTCAATGGTGTCAGTTCCAAATATTTGCAAAACTACCTGAATTGGTATGCTTATGCTGACCGAATAAGAGAGAGTAAAACAACTTTGAAACAATGGTTTCTGACTATGCTATTAACGGATCAAGCCTATCATCTGTATGAGCTATTTAAACAAAATACTGTTATAATTAGAACTTAGCTCAATTAATTATAGACTGTAGGACACAACCCCTGTTGAGAATAATATTTAAAGAAAGATATACTTGTTATCTCCCACTCCACTTTTGAGTATTTGGAGTCCTCCTTATTTTCCTTTTCTTTGGGGCCCATTGGACCCATAATAAATGACATTCGAAGAAGTTACTCAAAAAGTAAAAGTTCTTGGTGACACCCATGGTGGCAAAATTGGCGCTACCATAAAATTCGTTTTTGAAGACGGTGGTGTCATCATGCTTGATGACTCCGTTTCTCCTGCCATAGTCACCAACAATGATGGGTCAGCCCAATGCACGGTGAAAATAAGTCTGGAAAACTTTATAAAACTATTGAACGGTGATATGAACGCCATGGGAGCCTATATGATGGGCCGTCTGAAAATAGACGGTGATATGGGCATAGCTATGAAATTGGCCAATATCTTCTAAGCAACGGGTATTACAAAACCTCCTTTCAGCGGAACTACTTTTTCAACTTTATTCCTTCGTAAATATCCGCGTATGATGGTATAAATATCTTTATGATCATCTGTGTAGCTCATATGCTCTTTAATGGCATCCAATCCCCAATTCAATAGGTATTCATCCAGGTAACCAAAACCTTTATAAACTCCATTCTCTACCAATACAACACTTTTCTCATAGTTCTTCTTCCCTTCATCAATAATTAGATAGCTCTCTTGGTTTTGGGCTAAATCTATGACATCAAGAACACGTTGATTATACACTTCCGGTGGTTCCTTACCTTCACAAGCGCCCTCGCAAAGATTCATTTGATAAAGGAGGCAACTCTTACTTAAGTTCCTGTACAAGCCACAAAGTGTCTGACAAAGCCTATTCTCTTTACAAAGTTTATGAAGAAAGTTCTTGGCAGACTGCCTAGTCCTAAATTGCATTATTGCTTCCCTTCCTGGCTTTATTTTACCAATAGTAAGTCGCATATATTTCGCATCATATTTTTGGTAAAGACCCCAGGGTAGGGCTTTCCTGCGTTGTGCCTGGTTGTATCTTGGTTGATGCGCTTTAATTTCCTGAGATTCAAGTAGTAATGCTATTAACTCTGATCCGGTTAAATTGTATCTTATTTCAGCAACCTGAGTTGTCATTTCGACACTTTTCAGAGACTGATAGTTTCTAAAATGATCTAAGACACGATTTTTAATATTCTTGCTTTTGCCTATATAAATAACCTCATGACGGCTGTTTTGTAAATAGAGCTAAGTTCTAATTATAACAGTATTTTGTTTAAATAGCTCATACAGATGATAGGCTTGATCCGTTAATAGCATAGTCAGAAACCATTGTTTCAAAGTTGTTTTACTCTCTTATTCGGTCAGCATAAGCATACCAATTCAGGTAGTTTTGCAAATATTTGGAACTGACACCATTGAATGGGCGTAAGAATATCCTAAGTTGAGTGTGAACATTGTTTACTTTTTGCAGATGGATTGTTTTATCATCTCTATCCACATGATCTTTGGCCAATAGCGCTTTGTGCTTTATGGAGGGGTTGTCTTTGGCAAAAGCCTTATAAGAAGGGTGCTTATCTGTAATCAAGGTTGCACCGTAGGCCAACTTCCCATCCAATGCCTTTGAAATTTCTTCTTTGCTCAGCCGTTTTGATGCAACAGCTTTAACCCGCATTATTCATAGGCCACCAATTTTGGGATTAATAATGGGTTGCTAACTATTTTTGATTGGAGTGTATGTATTAATTTGAAGATCAACCAGGTTTCTGGATTTCAAAGGACATTAGAGCGTTTTTTTGTTAGAATTTTTCAATTTTCAGTCAAAGCTCTATTGTGTTCTTATGGAAGAACATTTTTTTGATTAAACCAAACTGTTTAACTGATCGGTCAGTTCACCGTAAGCAAATCGCCCAGCAGGTATTGATATCTAAAGGCTCTTGAGAATTGTATTGTCAATGATCTTTTCCTTTCTTTCAGGCACGCCCCAACCTTCATCAGGTAAAGCCGGATATTGTCCACTTGCCATCGTTTAGCAAAGTGGTGTTTTGTTTTGGCAATTAATAATTTAATCTGCCGGAACATTTCATAACAGAGGGTAGCGATGATTAAACGCATGAAATTGGCCCAGTAGCGATGACAGGAAAGCCGGTCGGAATAAGTCATGTTTTTGAGTTCCTTTATTCGATTTTCACTGGCATCACCTCGCTTGACATAAAAATCAAAGTAAATCTGTTGAGCGGTCATCGCTTCAAAGTTGCTCACAAAGTAACGGACATTCATTCCTTTTCCGGTAGACTCCACTTTGGCGTACAGCTTTTCAGAACGATCCCAGCTTTTGGCCTGGTAAGTAAACGGGCCAACAAACTCTTGATGTTTGATGATTTTTGAAGCATATTCCTTTTTTACTTCAATGATAGTCTGTTTGGTAAAAGTCTTTAAAACTTCATTACTACTAATACCTAAACAAAATTGAAGGTCAAACTGCTTAGCTATCCGATAAAAAGATGCTCCTGAAAAGCCACTATCCGCTCGAATAAGGATCTTTACTGAGGGCAGTTTTTTTCTGATTTTAATGACAATCCTTTTCAATAAGGCCACAAACCATTTGTTGGAGTGACAATTGCCCGGACGTAGTACTGGTAAAATGACCTGACCGGTGTTCCCGTCCTTAAAGAACAACTCATGGTACATAGTCTGTCCATAATAGCCATTATACAAACTGAGTTGTTGGGGATCCATGAGTAGGGTCATCGGTACCATCTACATCAATGATGATTTGACCAGTCTTCTCTTTCAACTCTTCTACATAACGGTCTACAAACCATTGACTCATCTGGTAGATCAGACTCCGATCGGCCTTGTTTTCAAATCGACTTAAAGTAGGCTGGGAACATAATCCGCTATCTAGTACTTTACGGATCACCGGATCCTCTCGGAGTTTTTGTTCGTCATTGCAATCCTGATAGCCCTGCATCATTAAAAACACCCGTTGGCGAAGCATTTCTTCATAAGTGTATTCGATAAAAAAGGGGTTTCGATAGTCAGGAATCAGTGCGGCGAAGCTTTTTAATAGACCAGTCTTTCTCTCTACTTTTTCACTTAACAATATCGCTCCGTCTGAGCTAATCGCTGATGCTGAAAAATCAAATTTAAAAGCTTGTTTTCCTCGATAAAATACGGTATCTTTTTCCTTATATTCAGGCATAAATTAATTGCTTATTTTGTTGTCTAACTATCTCAATATAAGCAATTTATGCCTGTTTTTTATTGTCTACTATGAATTTTTCGGGTTAACAATATCGCTCCGTCTGAGCTAATCGCTGATGCTGAAAAATCAAATTTAAAAGCTTGTTTTCCTCGATAAAATACGGTATCTTTTTCCTTATATTCAGGCATAAATTAATTGCTTATTTTGTTGTCTAACTATCTCAATATAAGCAATTTATGCCTGTTTTTTATTGTCTACTATGAATTTTTCGGGTTAACAATATCGCTCCGTCTGAGCTAATCGCTGATGCTGAAAAATCAAATTTAAAAGCTTGTTTTCCTCGATAAAATACGGTATCTTTTTCCTTATATTCAGGCATAAATTAATTGCTTATTTTGTTGTCTAACTATCTCAATATAAGCAATTTATGCCTGTTTTTTATTGTCTACTATGAATTTTTCGGGTTAAGGTACTTCTCCCCCTTGCGTTCAACCGCTGTTACTACCTGGACAACTGTGACCTCTTCCTTTCCCATATTCCGTATGAAATCGTTTCTCCTCTTTCTTGCTGCCCTATCTAAATTTCGACTGCCCTTGTTGTTAAGTGCCAGTTCCAATTCATCACATTCTACTTCCGAGGATAACTGTTCGGGAACAAACTCATTTAGTGAACTCAATATCTTATGCCGCCAGTCGAAGCTTGTCTGGATGCTTATTCCGATTTGTTTTGCTATCTTTTTTATCGGCATGCCCTGCTCCATGCAGCGCAGATAAGATTGCCATTTTGATTTAAGCTTGATGTCATACAAAGGTGTCCCTGTTGTTTCACTGTACCATCTTTTACATTCATTGCACTGATACATCTGCACACCTTTTTGTCTGCCCCTCTTATATACCTTCTCGCTTGTGCAATTTGGACAGGGTTTCTTCTTTCTTTTCTCTGCTATTTGTTGTTGAGCGGCAATCAATACTTTGCCTTGTAATTCCTGCTCCTGGAGCAACTCATCCAACAATTCGGTTTGGGAACTTATCGGCAATTGTGCAAATAAATTTTTGATCTCTTGACTTGATATCATATAGCGAAGATAATAATAATTGCTGTGTTATTTAGAACTTAGCCTTAAATAGTAGACTCCTGTTGTTTCCGGAAGTTCTTCTAGTTGCTCGGCTGATATATTGGGGGGTAGATTCTTTTTGATAAACGTTTCAACCTGTTCTTTGATCTCAAGCAATTTGCTTAGCAATTTCAGCGTGGCCTCCGCATCACCAAAGGCTCGATGACGATGCTTAATTTCAATACCAAAATGTTTGCACAATGAACCTAACGAGTAAGATGGTAACCCCTTTACTAATCGTCGGCCCATATTTCCTGTGCACATGCGATTCCGTAAAAAATTATAGCCCAAACTCTTGAATTCATTTTTAATAATACTATAGTCGAAGTTGACATTGTGAGCCACAAATGTGCATCCTTCGGTGTATTCTATAACCTTTTCAGCCACTTCATAAAATGCAGGAGCCGTTGCAACTATCTGATCCGAAATGCCCGTCAACTTGGTGATAAAATATGGGATTGATTTGCACGGATTAACTAGAGAAGTAAAGTGATCAATTTCTTGTTGACCGTTTGTTCTGTATACAGCAATTTCAGTAATTCGGTGATTGTGACCTATCACCCCCTGTGGTTTCAATATCCACAACTGCGTACATAGTTTCAATTATTTAGCGATACTAATATAGTTAGTTAAATGGGCTAAGTTCTAAATAACACAGCAATTATTATTATCTTCGCTATATGATATCAAGTCAAGAGATCAAAAATTTATTTGCACAATTGCCGATAAGTTCCCAAACCGAATTGTTGGATGAGTTGCTCCAGGAGCAGGAATTACAAGGCAAAGTATTGATTGCCGCTCCAACAACAAATAGCAGAGAAAAGAAAGAAGAAACCCTGTCCAAATTGCACAAGCGAGAAGGTATATAAGAGGGGCAGACAAAAAGGTGTGCAGATGTATCAGTGCAATGAATGTAAAAGATGGTACAGTGAAACAACAGGGACACCTTTGTATGACATCAAGCTTAAATCAAAATGGCAATCTTATCTGCGCTGCATGGAGCAGGGCATGCCGATAAAAAAGATAGCAAAACAAATCGGAATAAGCATCCAGACAAGCTTCGACTGGCGGCATAAGATATTGAGTTCACTAAATGAGTTTGTTCCCGAACAGTTATCCTCGGAAGTAGAATGTGATGAATTGGAACTGGCACTTAACAACAAGGGCAGTCGAAATTTAGATAGGGCAGCAAGAAAGAGGGGAAACGATTTCATACGGAATATGGGAAAGGAAGAGGTCACAGTTGTCCAGGTAGTAACAGCGGTTGAACGCAAGGGGGAGAGGTACCTTAAAGCTGTTGCATCAAAACGGCTGAGCAAAGAAGAAATTTCAAAGGCATTGGATGGGAAGTTGGCCTACGGTGCAACCTTGATTACAGATAAGCACCCTTCTTATAAGGCTTTTGCCAAAGACAACCCCTCCATAAAGCACAAAGCGCTATTGGCCAAAGATCATGTGGATAGAGATGATAAAACAATCCATCTGCAAAAAGTAAACAATGTTCACACTCAACTTAGGACATTCTTACGCCCATTCAATGGTGTCAGTTCCAAATATTTGCAAAACTACCTGAATTGGTATGCTTATGCTGACCGAATAAGAGAGAGTAAAACAACTTTGAAACAATGGTTTCTGACTATGCTATTAACGGATCAAGCCTATCATCTGTATGAGCTATTTAAACAAAATGCTGTTATAATTAGAACTTAGCTGTTAAATGTAAAGAATTTTAGTTAATAAAGTCTAAATATATTAGCTTTAATTGCTTTTGTAGTCAATTGATCCGATAGAAAATGCTACTTTACTTCATATGATTGAGCAGAGTTACCACTTCGGGGCAGAGTACCTTCTTTACAAATAGATGATTTCAACCAAAACTCGTTATCCTCGCACTTTTCTTTACTTTTCTGCAGCTTTTGCTGTTTCGGGATTCATTGTCACATTTCTAACGGAAAAAGGCTCTGTAGTATTAGCTCTGAATAAAATACATGATCCAGTTCTAAATACTTTTTTCAGAATTTATACCTTTTTAGGGAGCGGATGGATTTTATTGATTACAGCCCTGGTTGTTCTTTTCGCTAGTTATAGACTATTGATTGCAGTCATCATAATGTCAGCATTTCAGGGTCTGGTGTCGTTATTTTTTAAAGTGATATTATTTCCACAAGTAAAAAGACCGACAGCCTACTTTGAGCACCTGGATTTGCAACTTGTTGAAGGAGTGGATTTGCTCTATTTCAGAAGCTTTCCTTCCGGACACACTATGACGGCATTTGGAATTGCAGCATTCTTCGCGATGTTCTCTACAAAATGGTGGGTTCATTTACTTCTTTTCTTCTTTGTCTTTCTAATCGCTATTTCACGTATTTATCTGTCGTTGCATTTTTTGATTGATACAGTGGCGGGATCGATTATAGGTAGTGCTATTACGATTATAACAATGCGATTTATTAGAACTTCCACGCATCTCAATCATCATCTTCTGGACGGCCGACTATCAATCTAAGTTATTTTGATTCCTTTCTTTCAAAACGGCTGTTTTGGTTTGCTCAAAAAGATCTGATTGAACCAATACTGTATCCAAATTAAATTTCTTTAGATCAGATAGCACATTGGATCTTGTCAACACCACCACATCTTCATTTTGATCGAGATATGTCTGTAACTTGGTCTTATCAGCAAACACCTCAATTTTCTTCCTTAAATAAAAACTAAACGCAGGATTGAAAATATGGTAGGCAGTCAAATTTTGAACATAGTGAATTTGGCCTAAAGAAAGTCTGACTGGATTTTGCTGATCAATCCTCGGAACTAGCGTGTAGAATAACACAACCATCGTCAAGATTGATGACAGGCCTGTGAACAAAATACCAGCTTGTAATTTTTTCTTCCAAACAAGCACTAACCCTATCAAGGCCCCTGCGGGCAATCCAATAAATAATCGCCAATCACTTGATAGAATCAAATCAGAATTGATGTGAGTAATAATCACCGGAACAGTGATGGAAACAATTAATAATATCATTACCCATGGCATAAGTCGCTTAATATCTGATTTTGACTCGGATAGATATTTACCAACAATAATTGAAGCAAAAGGCAATGCCGGTGAGACATAGTTAGGAAGCTTAGTAGCTGAGAATGAGAAGATTATAATGACAACCAAAGTTACTATCAGGCAAAAGATTGGAAGTTCATCAAAAGGTCTTTTAAGTGTTTTTACCATGGCCGGCAAGAAAAAAATACCCAGTGGCATTGACATGAGGATAAAATATACCGGTATTAAAATTAAGTTGCCCCCATGCCCCTCCTTTGGGGAAATAAATCTTTCAATATTATGATCAATAAAAAATTCCTTCAGCCATTCACCATCAGTTTCCATGGCAACCATAACAAACCAGGGGAATGAAATGGTTATGATCACAACCAGTCCCAGCCACATATGAAGAGAATGCCACTCGTCTCTTCTGAAAATTAGAAAGTATAGAATAATTACCAGACATGGAATTACAAATCCAACAGGTCCCTTAGTTAATATTGCCAAACCAATTGAAACATAGCCAATCACAAGCCATTTTTTATCTGATCTTTGAATTCCATGATAAAAACTGTAAAGGGCCGCGGTAATAAAAAACACCAGGTAAGGATCTGGTACTGCCATATGAAACTGAAGAATAAATCCTATTGAAGAAAGCAGCACCAATGATACGTATGTCGCGACTTTTTCTCCCGCGTGAATTTTGGTGAAATGATATGTCAATAGCAAGGTTAGCATCCCAAACACCACTGAAAAAAGCCTGGCAGCAAACGCATTGACGCCGAAAATGGAATAGGCAAAAGCCATGAAATAGTAATGCAGTGGTGGTTTATCCGTTCGAATCTCATAGTTAAAAGTGGGCACAACCCAGTTACCCGTTTCCAGCATTTCCCTGGCGCATTCCGCATTTTTCGCTTCATCTAATAAGTATATAGAGTAACCCCAAATGTTTGCTGACAACGCCAAAGCCGCCAGTAATAGCAGCAAACCGATAACAAGGTAATCCTTCACAAAGCGAATTTACAGAGACTTTTCATACCCGTAAGTAATTGGCGTGATTGCCAATGAAAGACATTTAAATTTGCGCCATGCGTCAATTGCCATGGTGGGTTCATCCTGCTTTAATTACTGCAGGACTATTGTATGCTATAACGAAAAAATTGATTGCCGGACTCCTTTGTAACACCAGTTATATCTATAATTTTAAGGAGTAAACCAAAATAAGAATCATGCAAAAACACGCATTAAAAAACGGAGTTATTTTAAGTGGTATTAGTATCGTATTGATACTAATAATATATGTAATTGACGTTACTCTTATAGCCAAGTGGTACGTAGGTATTGGAGCTTTTGTATTGAGTATGACCCTGGTCAGCTACTTCGGAATTCAATACCGCAAAGAAATTGGAGGGTTTTTGGGCTTTAAAGGGTCATTCATGTATTCATATTTAACCTTTATTGTTGCTGGATTTGTTAGCACTATTTTCAATATTTTACTTTATACAGTTATTGATCCGGAATTGCCGCAAATTATTTTGGAAGCTTCGTTGGAAAATACAGAGCAGATACTTCGATCATTTGGTGCTCCTGATAGCGCGATAGACGAGGCGATTGAAAAAATAAAAGTTGATATACCCGCTCAATTATCTGCAATGGGTCAGGTAAAATTCTATGGCTGGACTCTATTAATTTACTTAGGTCTTTCATTAATCACGGGACTGATCATCCGTAAAAACGAGCCTGAACCGAAGGCTTAATGTTAAAAAATAGGTCAGTTATCTATGTCGTTCCTGTTTATAATGAGGAAGAGTCTCTTCCGGATGTATCAATAGATTAGCACAGTACTAAAAGCAAATAACCTTGATGGTGAGATCATCTTCATAGATGATGGAAGTACTGATGATTCATGGGAAGTAATCCATGACTTGAGTGAGAATGACATAAAAGTTGGGGAAATCCGGTTTAATCGGAATGATGAGGGGCGGACAAGTATTAACATTTGAAATTTTAGTTAGGGCCTGACTTATCTTCCTGGGAGTGTTTTTAGTTAGCCGACGTGTCTGATATATTTGATCCTGTTGCGACCGGATATTCACAATACTAATCTTTAATGGACTGCTCCATATCTCCATGATTTCCCAGGGGCAGACAGACACCACTAAAACCTCCGCTTTTGTCGTATATCCAGCTTTTGGATACCAACCCGAAACAAAAGCACAACTAGGTGCAATTGCCATTTGGGTCTTTACCAAAAATGCGGATCAAGGAACCGGTTTTTCGAGGCCTACATCAATTTCTCCCTTCTTCCTCTATACATTAAAAGGACAAATAATAACCGCATTGGATACAGATATATATTTCAAAAATGGGATGAATCTTACCGCAATAGCGAGATATTTTAATTTCCCCGACAACTATTATGGTATTGGCAATGATAACGATGCCGACAACATCGAAAAATACACCAACAACTTTACACAGTTTCAGGGACAATTATTTAAACCCCTCGATTCGAAAGTGTTTGTTGGTGCGACATTTGACTTACAAAGCAATTGGCTAAGGGATCTTGACACTGAAGGTAGACTGCTGAACCAAAATATCAGTGGTATTGACGGTGGTTTCTTACTTGGTATAGGCCCCAGTTTCAAATACGACTCAAGAGACAATACGATCTATCCAACTTCCGGCGTCCTTGCATCTGCAGAAATACTTGTGACACATCTTGGCAACTACCAGTACACAAACTACAATCTTGAATTCAGAAAGTTCTTCACCATTAAAAGTTCCAAGAATATTATCGGGTTTCATCTTTCTTCTCGGATGACAAGCGGTGACAATGTTCCTTTTTATAAATTACCTCAATTGGGTGGAGATGAAAGGTTACGGGGAATTGAAAATGCCAGTTTGTATCGGGATAAACAGGCCGTTTTTTTTCAAACTGAATATAGACGGGATTTATTTTGGAGATTCGGCATGGTAGCATTTGTAGGGATTGGGGATGTTGCCCTTCGGGTGCGAGATTTGAACATAAGTGAATTTAAATATGTCGCCGGATTTGGTGGTAGATTTGCAGCTGTTAAGGGAGAGAAACTAAATATCCGGGTAGATATAGGTTTTGCTAAAGGAGGTCAAACGGGGCTTTATATCGGTTTAAGAGAAGTATTTTAAATCCCGAATTATAAAATATTAATGGCTATCAACCTGGCTTGCATCTTTGTTCTCCAAAAAATCAAGAAATGAAAATGATCAAAATAATGGGATTACTTAATATTTCATCCATCCTAATATTTGGATGTATAACTTCAAATGTCGACCAGGAAAAATGGGTCAGCCTTTTTAATGGGAAAGATTTAAATGGGTGGGAGCCGAAAATTGCCGGATACCAACTAGGTGACAACCACAAGAACACATTCGTTGTTGAAAAAGGTCTTCTTCGTGTAAAGTATAATGAGTACGATTCCTTCAATACCAAATTCGGACATCTTTTTTATCATGTACCTTACTCCTACTACAAATTAAGAATCGAGTATAGGTTCATTGGCAACCAGGTAAATGGAGGTCCAGGGTGGGCTCTTCGAAACAATGGAATGATGTTACATTCACAATCAGCTCAATCAATGGGGATCAGACAGGATTTCCCCATATCCATTGAAGCCCAACTTCTCGGCGGTAATGGTGAGGACGAAAGAAGTAATCTCAATTTATGCACCCCAGGCACCCACGTTTATATGAATGGTGAATTGCTTACGCAGCACTGTTTTAATTCTATCTCGAACACCTATCATGGTGACCGCTGGGTAACTGCCGAATTAATTGTCCTTGGAGATTCAATCATCCATCATATCCTAAGCCGGGACACAGTGCTAACCTACAAAAAACCTCATATTGGTGGTGAGGCAGTTAACGGCTACCTGGAGGGTATTAAGGAAGACGGCAAGCTTTTAAGTGAAGGATTTATTGCTCTGCAAGCAGAATCACATCCCACAGATTTTAAGAGTATTAAACTCCTCAATCTGAAAGGGTGTATGGATCCAACGGCTGACAACTACAAAAATTATTTTATAAAATCTGATCCTGGGGCTTGCCTATACAAATGACGTTACTCACTTTTCCGGAACTTCCTGACCCATAAGGAATGCTTTCATATAATCCATTAGATCACCGTCCAAGATATTCTGTACATCAGTACGCTCAACTCCCGTTCTATTGTCCTTCACCAACTTGTATGGATGTAGTACATAGTTCCTGATCTGAGAACCAAAGTCTATTCTCATTTTTGAGCTTTCTACAGCATCCTTTTCGGCTGTTCTCTTTTCAACTTCCAGTTGATAAAGCCTTGATCTCAACATATCCAGTGCCTTTTCCCGGTTTTGATGTTGACTTCTTTGTTGCTGACACTCAATAATAATACCTGTTGGAGCATGTTTCAAGCGAACAGCAGTCTCAACCTTGTTTACATTCTGTCCCCCTGCGCCACTTGAACGAAAAGTGTCCCAGGTTATATCAGCGGTATTAATCTCAATGTCGATAGAGTCATCGACAATCGGATAAACGAAAATAGAAGCGAAGGAAGTATGTCTTCTGCCCCCCGAATCGAACGGAGAAATTCTTACCAACCGATGAACACCAATTTCGGATTTCAAATACCCATAGGCAAAATCTCCATCAATTTCCAAAGTTGCTGATTTCAAACCAGCTACATCGCCTGGTTGATAATTAACTTCTTTCACTTTAAAACCCTGACTTTCTCCCCACATGATGTACATCCGCATTAACATCTCAGCCCAATCCTGACTTTCCGTTCCGCCAGCGCCAGGATTTATTTCTATCATTGCACCTAAAGGATCCTCTTCTCCACTGAGCATACGCTTGAATTCCAATTCGTCAACGGTATTCAAAGCTTTTTGATATTCCTTGTTTACCTCTTCAGCAGTGGATTCACCCTCGTTAAAAAATTCATTAAGGGTTTCAAGGTCTTCGAAAGAAGTATTTACCTTCTCAAAATAATCTGTCCAGAGTTTTTTAGCTTTAATGCCTTTTAGGAATGCTTCGGCCTTCTTGGAATCACTCCAAAAATCTGCCTGTGCGGTAATAAGTTCCTCTGCTCTGATTTCCTCTGTTTTTCGATCATAGTCAAAGATACCTCCTCAAGGCAACTACCCGGGCCTTCAAGTCTTTCAACTCGTCATTTGTCATAAGAATTATTTAATTCAATTTTCCCAGTACAATTCCTCCTTATCATAGGAATTTTCATAAACAAACCCCTACCACCCTTTAATGGGTTATTCTATCCTGTAAACCCAGCCGAATTTATCATCAATCCTGCCAGTCTTAATATCGTCGAGAGTTTTCAGGACCTTCGGGGCGAATTCCCAATTATCAACCGAGGGTAGATCATAATCAACCCCATCATGACCTATGGTTTTGATGGGCGCTATAGTTGCAGCCGTTCCAACTCCAAAAGCTTCCTTAACACTACCAGCTTTTAATCCTTCAATCATATCTTTTACAGCCAGTCTCCTTTCCTCCATATTAATACCCCAGTCGCGAGCTAGCGTAAGGACACTATCCCTAGTGATGCCGTTTAAAATAGTGTCTCCGGCTGGAGCGGTTACCAGGGTATCATCAATTATGAACACTACATTCATGGTTCCTGATTCTTCAACGTATTCATGGGCGATCCCGTCAGTCCATATCAGCTGATTATATCCCATCTTTTGTGCTTGAAGTGCCGGATATAATGCGGCCGCATAGTTTCCTGCTGTTTTAGCGGCGCCAACCCCACCAGCAGCTGCCCGGGTGTAATGTGATTCGACCTTCACTTTGATAGGTTCGGAATAATATCCACCCACCGGGGTGGTGAATATGAGGAACAAGTATTCGTCTGATGGTCGGATACCAATGAATGGGTCCATACCAAATGTTACGGGTCTAATATATAATGAAGTTCCAGGCTTTGAAGGCACCCAATCTGTGTCAAGACGGAGCAATTCAGTCAGTGAAGTCATGAACATTTCCTCGCTTACGGGCGGAATACACATTCTCTCAGCGCTTTTGATCATTCTTTTGGCATTGGCCTGAGGCCTGAAAACCAAAACGTCTCCGTTCTCACCCCTGTAAGCTTTGAGCCCTTCGAATATGGATTGCCCATAGTGCAATGTCGTATTAGCAGGACTAATTGATAAGTTAGCATATGGTTTGATTACCATATCTTGCCACTGCCCGTTTTTGAAGTGTGCCTCGAACATATGATCACTATAGACCTTAGCAAACTGAATATTATTTTCATCTAAGTCTGAAATCCTACTTTCCGCTACCCTTTCAAGTGCTATGTCCAACGTTTCTATCATGACTTATCAAATTATTTCGGATCGCAAAATTAAAAAATAAGGATGTGCCATTAGACTTTATTCTGCAAAACTTTGGAGCTTTGCGTAAGAATTTAGTCATGACTGACAAAAAGAACAGATTCTCCAATAGCATCAATATTCGAAACAAAAAAGCGAGTTACGAATTCCATCTTATTGATAAATGGGAGGCGGGTATTGTCCTTCAGGGAACGGAGATTAAATCTATTCGGGAAGGAAAAGCCAGTCTGAAAGAAGCTTATTGTTATTTCAACCGTGGTGAGTTGTTTGTAAGAAGTATGAATATCACGCCCTATGCACAAGGAAATAACTTCAACCATGATCCATTAAGAGAAAGGAAACTACTCCTAAAAAAGAATGAGCTCAACAAATTGAAAGCGAAATCAGAAGAGAAGGGACTAACCATCATTCCCATTAGATTGTTTATAAACGTAAAAGGTCTGGCCAAAATGGTAATTGCATTAGGGAAAGGCAAAAAACTCCATGACAAACGCCATGCTATAAAGGAGAAAGACCTTAAACGAGAAATGGAAAGAACTGATTAATAGCTAGGCCTTACTTCGTACTTCATAAAACCCTACCATCCTACCCATCTCATCATCCCACAACTTTACTCTCAAGCATGTTATAATGTCAGAAATATTCAAACTAGTACGGATAGGGTTTTGTAATTCTGGAATTTGGCTCATGGCCTCCGGGAGTCGATAAAAAAGAATTTTAGAATTGATGTGATGAATGAGATGGTATCCGATATTAGCAGTAACCCAGCTCCAGAATGTGTTCGTCTCGATAAAACTTGAAGATAACAAAGCGGCCTCTACATAATTCCAATCTTTATTCGACTTCATCTTAACGCCTGAAAAATTATGTTGTGCATAGAAAATACAACCCCCGATTGTACATAGAATAATGAAGGGTATCGTCTGTACGAAAATGTTGGCTTGCCAACCACCAGAAATGTAAAGTACCACGGAAATTATTAGATGCAAGATAAATGCTACCCCACAGTCCCAATATTTTCTAACAGATTCGAGAAAAGGGTAAAGACAAAAAGATATGAGAAAGACAGGAATAGGCATTGAAAATAGTCGATGGATGTCGAAAGATTCTGTACTTCAATCTCACCCCGGAAGATGAATTTAGATATTGACTTTTGTCATTACCGGAAAACTTCCCAGCATCACCACAGCAAATTTCGAATTGTTATCATGATGATGATCCCTGTGATTCCTGCCAGATGCTTTTAGGAGTTAACATATACAGCTAAGTTCTAATTATAACAGTATTTTGTTTAAATAGCTCATACAGATGATAGACTTGATCCGTTAATAGCATAGTCAGAAACCATTGTTTCAAAGTTGTTTTACTCTCTCTTATTCGGTCAGCATAAGCATACCAATTCAGGTAGTTTTGCAAATATTTGGAACTGACACCATTGAATGGGCGTAAGAATGTCCTAAGTTGAGTGTGAACATTGTTTACTTTTTGCAGATGGATTGTTTTATCATCTCTATCCACATGATCTTTGGCCAATAGCGCTTTGTGCTTTATGGAGGGGTTGTCTTTGGCAAAAGCCTTATAAGAAGGGTGCTTATCTGTAATCAAGGTTGCACCGTAGGCCAACTTCCCATCCAATGCCTTTGAAATTTCTTCTTTGCTCAGCCGTTTTGATGCAACAGCTTTAAGGTACTTCTCCCCCTTGCGTTCAACCGCTGTTACTACCTGGACAACTGTGACCTCTTCCTTTCCCATATTCCGTATGAAATCGTTTCCCCTCTTTCTTGCTGCCCTATCTAAATTTCGACTGCCCTTGTTGTTAAGTGCCAGTTCCAATTCATCACATTCTACTTCCGAGGATAACTGTTCGGGAACAAACTCATTTAGTGAACTCAATATCTTATGCCGCCAGTCGAAGCTTGTCTGGATGCTTATTCCGATTTGTTTTGCTATCTTTTTTATCGGCATGCCCTGCTCCATGCAGCGCAGATAAGATTGCCATTTTGATTTAAGCTTGATGTCATACAAAGGTGTCCCTGTTGTTTCACTGTACCATCTTTTACATTCATTGCACTGATACATCTGCACACCTTTTTGTCTGCCCCTCTTATATACCTTCTCGCTTGTGCAATTTGGACAGGGTTTCTTCTTTCTTTTCTCTGCTATTTGTTGTTGAGCGGCAATCAATACTTTACCTTGTAATTCCTGCTCCTGGAGCAACTCATCCAACAATTCGGTTTGGGAACTTATCGGCAATTGTGCAAATAAATTTTTGATCTCTTGACTTGATATCATATAGCGAAGATAATAATAATTGCTGTGTTATTTAGAACTTAGCCACATATACCAACCTACAAGAGTCATGAAAATATCGATGAGCAAAGAGTGTTTTAAAATAGCTCCATGCTGATAATCATGATACAATACAAACAACCTACACATTAAAAGACCGGAGGTTACAGAAAACAGTAATCTGATCCAGGGCGGCCCAAAGTAACTCGTGGTTAGAACCGCCATCATCCACAAAGAAAATGTTGATATCAGGTAGTACCGACTCTTCTTGACATCCTCCTTAGCAAACCTGTTTGACTGCTGTATTAAATCCCGGACACAGGTCATTCTCGCGCTAACTCTAACTCTCCTTTGCGTCCTAAAATTTTAAGCATCATCAGATGCGACCTGAGAGCGCTCCATAATGTTGGCTCACTATGATAGGTAACTCCAAATTCCCTGGCCGTTTCTCTCACCAGGTGAGCAATTGATCTATAATGAATATGACTTATATGGGGAAACAAGTGGTGCTCTACCTGGAAATTCAGTCCCCCGGTAAACCAATTCAGAAACTTGCTATCCGGCCCAAAATTTGAAGTTGCGGCCAGTTGATGAATTGCCCAGGAGGTATTTAAATCACCGCTTTCATCTCTTTCCGGGTATTCGACTCCCTCCACTACATGAGCCAATTGAAAAACTATACTTAAAATCAATCCGGCAGTGAAATGAACAATAAGGAAGCCAGATATAATCTGCAAAAATGTATAGTTGGTCACAACCCAGGGAAACACAACTACTAACCCAAGATAGAGTAATTTGGTTAGAATGAGTTTAGACATTTCAATCGCAGGCCGCCGACCTTGCCTCTGAGTTTCACCTGACTTGTTGTAACGATGAAGTTGTCTGAAGTCTTTCACCATGAACGACAAAGTCATCATAGAATAAAGAGGCAAAATATAAAGCCATTGATACTTGTGAACTTGATGAAGCTCTGATTCTGGTGATAATCTCAGTATAAAAGCCTTGGTACTAACATCTTCATCCACTTTGTAGACATTGGGATAGGTATGATGTAAAACATTGTGTTGAATTTGCCAGTTCACGGGGTTTCCTCCAAGTAAGTACAATGAGCCTCCAAACAAATTATTGACCCATTTCTTGTCAGAAAAGGATCCATGAAGCGCATCGTGCATTACTGACATCCCAACGCCAGCTTTTCCAATACCCATAGTAATGAGTAGCAGTGAAGCAAATAATGCATTAGGTTCAAAAGTGATTATTAAAACAAATGACAAAATGAAAAAAGAAAATAAAATGATTGACTTTTTAAGAAGTCGAGCACCCCCGTCTTTCGAAAGGTCATTATGTCTAAAATATGCATTGACCTTTCTCTGCAATACATTGAAGAAATTCGTCTCTTCCCCATTCTTCTGAAATTTTATCCGTTCAGGCATACACAATTAATACAGATACAAAATCCAATCAAAAATAGTTTAAACCAAAAAAATAGTTTAAACAGCTTAAACCAAATTTAGATTCTAATTTTCACAAATGGTTACAAAATGAGTGGCAATCAATACTTACGATTCAAAATTTCAGCGAGTATTACTGCCTTTTTACCTCCGTACGGGGTTTGTAAAAGTTCCCTGATTTCATTGGCAAACTCATTTGACTCATCTTTTTTCTGATAAGGTTTGAACTCTTTAAAAGCTAATGCCTTATTTTCGGCTGTTGCCTCCTTTTCTGAAATCAGTTCTGCTTCTTTAATTGATTTTTCGAAAATTGATTTTGCTTCTTCATCCGAATGGATAGACTTGTATTCGCGTGGAGGTTCTTCTATTTCCTCAACTTCCTGAACAACCTCACGTTCTACCTTCTCTATCTCTTCACCCTCTTTTTCAGCACCGAATTGCTTGAGTAAATCTTCAAAAGATACCGGCTTCTTTCCTTGTTTTGGTTGTTTATCCATCAAGGTTTCATCTTGGGCAACCTTCCTCCGATTTTTCAATACACGGGATAAGATATATATCACCGCAAGAAGGACGTAAAAATAATTCTCGAACTCCATATGTTCAAATATAGGGATTAGCCTTAAGGTTCGGTAATTGATTCCAAATTACAGCGTTCATAATAAATCGACTGAAGTGCAATTTTAAAAATTGCTTAGCACCAAAGTAAAAACCTGAGTACGCAATTGCCCAGAATACAAAACCTGCTATTTTTGCTCTACTTCGTTCGGCCGGACGATGTTCCACCTCCTGGGTGTCTCTATGCAATTAACCAAACTTGAGCTTAAAGGCTTCAAAAGCTTCGGTGACAAAGTAGTCATCAACTTTGACAAGGGCATTACCGGAATAGTAGGGCCAAATGGCTGCGGTAAATCCAATGTAGTAGACGCTATCAGATGGGTACTAGGTGAGCAAAAAATCCGAATGCTAAGATCTGAAAAATTGGAGAATATCATCTTCAACGGAACAAAGAAACGCAAAGCAACGAATCTGGCGGAGGTTTCACTTTCCTTTGATAACACGAAAAATCTGCTGCCTACTGAATACTCACAGATAACAATAACCCGCCGCTACTACAGGTCCGGTGAGAGTGATTATCAACTGAATGGTGTCACATGCAGACTAAAAGATATTACTAACCTATTCCTCGATACCGGAATCGCCTCCAACAGTTACTCGATCATTGAATTGAAAATGGTGGATGATATCCTTAATGACAAGGATAATTCACGTCGGGCTCTCTTCGAAGAAGCAGCTGGAATATCAAAGTTTAAAATAAGGAAAAAAGAAACGCTGAGACGGTTGGACGATACCGATGCTGACCTGGAACGGGTAGAAGACCTCATTTTTGAGATTGCCAAAAATCTTAAATCACTCGAAAAACAGGCGAAGCAATCCCAACGCTACTTCAAGTTAAAAGAAGAATATAAAGAGCTTAGTATTCAGCTATCCAGAATAATCATCCGAGATCACAGAAAGTCGTTTGAGTCAATCTCAAAACAAATTGAAGCTGAAAATGACAAAAAACTCTCTCACAGTAATCAAGTGGCTGAGAAAGAAGCAGCCATTGAAAAGGCTAAGGCCGAACAGATTAACAGGGAAAAAGTTTTGTCTTCCAGACAAAAGGCACTTAACGAACACGTTAATGACATACGTCAATATGAGAGTGAAAAAAAGGTCAAAAATGAGCGTTTACGCTTCCTAACAGACAATGCTGATAATCTCAAAGCACAAATCGACCTGGATAAGAAAAGTAATGACAGAGCCTCCTTTTCAATTAATAGCCTCGAACAGGAAAAGGACAAAAGTGAAAAACTCTTAAACTCAAAAAGTGCAGAAGTAGAGGCGTTGAAAAGTGAATTTGAGAAACAAAAGGATCAAACCTCGGCACTGCAGGCGGGAGTTAACGATATACTCTTACAATATCGGTCAAAACAAGAAGAAGTTTTTCATCTCAATAAGTCCCTTGAAATCAAGAAGATCCAGCTAAGTTCTCTAAAACGAGAACTTGAAAAAACCACCAGTGATTCAACGGCACACATCGAAAACCTTGATGAGTTTGAAAGTAAGTTAAAGGAGACCTCTCAGTTGAGGGACAATAAAAATGCTGCGTTTGAGAAGCTCAAACAATATGAGGAACGACTGCAGAAGGGTATCGAGTCAACTGAGAAGACTGTAGCGTCAATCCGCGAGCAGCAAACCCAAGTCAATCGCAAGCTTGATGCGTTGCAAAATGAATACAACCTTACAAAATCGATGGTAGACAATCTGGAGGGATTTCCGGAAGCCATTCGTTTTCTTCGCAAAAATCAGAAATGGGCGAAAGACGCTCCTCTGCTATCTGATATTATAGCTTGTCCGGAAGACTACAGGGTGACCATTGAAAACTACCTGGAGCCATGGATGAACTATTATATTGTAGAAACTGAGGGGCAAGCCTTCCAGGCGGTGAACCTCCTAAGTGATGCAGCCAAAGGTAAAGCTCATTTCTTTATCCTTTCAAAACTCGAGGAGTTTAAAGCTTATAGCGGAAAAATCATCCCAGAAGCTGTTCCTGCTACAGAAGTTGTTGAGTACGAAGATCACTATAAAAAACTCGTTTCATATTTATTAGATAAAGTTTATATCGTTCCCAATCTTCCGGATAAAATGCCTGATGATGATGAACTTGTATTTATTACCCAAAATGGACAGGTCTCAAAGCGAAAGTTTATTATTTCCGGAGGTTCCGTAGGTCTATTTGAAGGAAAACGTATAGGTAGAGTTAAAAATCTTGAAAAATTAAGTCAACAGATAAAAAGTCAGTTTCAAAAGCTCGACGGTATCAATCGTAACTATAACCACGAATTAAAAACCCTTGAGAATTCAAGAATTAGTTCTAAAAAAACAGAATTCGACTCGTTACAGATCGAAATAAATCAGATCAATGTGTCATCTGTAATGCTGAAAACCAAGCAAGAGCAGCTATCTCAGTTGCTTAGTACCAATACCACAAAAAAAGAAGACATTGTGGATCAGATTATTCTTCTCAAAAAGGAAATTGACAGTATAGAGCCTCAATGCATTAATGAGACCGAAATTCTTGAATCACTCGAAAGCAACTACAATAACAAAAATGATGTGCTTAAGGCATTATCAGAAATTCTGAACGAAAAATCAAATTCGTATAATGAGGAGAACATTCTCTATCATCAGCAACAAAATAGTCTAAACAGCATCATCCAGGAAATCGCGTTTAAACAGACAACTTTCGAGGCCAGCAAGCAAAGAATTAATAAAAACGAGGAAGAACATCACACCACGGAACAAGAAATAAAGAAACTTCTTCAAACTACGGAAAGTAATGATGAGAAACTGATTTCGATGTACGAGAAAAAGGAGTCAATCGAAATCACTGTAAATGAGGCTGAAAAGAACTACTACGCCATCAGAGGCGATATAGATGATTTAGAAAAAAAGGTTAGGGAGATTCAACGGAACAGAGAGTCAATTGACGGATTTATTATGGAGTTGCAAGATCAATTGAACGAAACCAAATTAAATCTCAATTCTGTAAAGGAAAGATTATCCGTTGAATTCAACATTGAGCTTGATCAATTGATAAAAGAGGATCAAAGCAATGAAGATCAGCCACTAAACCAGGGTGAGGAAGAACTTCGGGAAAAAGTTCAAAAAATGAAAGACAGCATTGAGCGAATCGGACCGATCAACCCAATGGCTATGGAGGCCTACGAGGAAATTAAGGAACGCCATGATTTTATCGTAACCCAAAAGGAAGACCTGCAAAGAGCCAAAGAATCGCTAATGACAACGATTGGAGAAATTGACTTAGCTGCTAGAGAGGCATTCCTGGATGCCTTTGCTAAAATCAAGTCCAATTTCATTGAAGTATTCAGAACCCTATTTTCTGAGGGGGACGATTGTGATCTAAATCTAACTAGTGAAGAAGATCCACTAGAGTCAGGGATTGAAATAATAGCTAAGCCGAAAGGTAAAAAGCCATTGAGCATCAATCAGCTCTCTGGTGGAGAGAAGACATTAACTGCAACCTCACTCCTCTTTGCCATTTACCTGTTGAAACCAGCGCCTTTCTGTATTTTCGATGAAGTGGATGCACCATTGGACGATGCTAACATCGATAAGTTCAATAATATTGTCCGGAAATTTTCGAATGGTTCCCAGTTCATTATCGTCACTCACAATAAGCGCACCATGGCCAGTACCGATGTGATTTATGGCATTACCATGGTTGAACAGGGTGTTTCGAAGGTTGTCCCGGTAGATTTGAGAGAATTGGCGGATTAAGTGGTTGTTGAACGGTTTATCGGTTGGCCGAGAAGGAGAAGCGCCAGACCGAAATGGGCCTGGTGGGAAAGCAGGCTGGCGCCCCCGCGAGGAGGATTTGTGAGTAGGTTCAAAGCCAAGGCCTATGAGATCACATAATTACTCATTGTTAATTCTCAATTGCAAACTATCTTTAAGGCGAAGAAACTATAAAAGAGTTAGGCTATGTCGGGATGTGCGTCGTGTAGTTCTCTCACTACACCAGATGGTAAGGTAGCAGGGTGTCAAAACAATGGTGGATGCTTAAACTGGAGGGTGTAACAAATTAAACGTCTTTGACTGGCTGTCTAATATGGATATACCGGTTAAGGACAGGTTTGATATAGTAGAGGTTAGGTTTAAAAATGGGCGAAAGGATTTCTATCGTAATGTCGAAAAGCTTGATCTCACCACCGGTGATGCTGTAGTTGTGGATGTCCCCAACGGACATCACATTGGCTATGTTTCTCTACAGGGAGAACTAGTCAGGCTGCAAATGATGAAGAAAAATGTAACTGATTACGAAGTAAGGGCAATTTACAGGATTGCCAGCCAACGTGATCTTGAGAAGTTCACCACCGTCCAGAATCGCGAAAACACTACACAATATAAAACACAAATGTGAAATAATTCACGAGTTAAAGTTAGAAATGAAATTAACAGATGTCAAATTTCAAGCTGACAACACCAAAGCTACATTCTACTATTCAGCTGATGAAAGGGTTGATTTTCGAGAACTCATCAAGCGCCTGGCCGCAGAGTTTAAAATTAGGGTCGAAATGCGTCAGATAAGTCTGCGCCAGGAAGCCGGTCGTATAGGTGGTATCGGGTCATGTGGCAGGGAATTATGCTGTTCCACCTGGTTGACCGATTTCAAAAGTGTTTCAACTTCTGCCGCACGTTATCAAAACTTATCGCTGAATCCCAGTAAACTCTCAGGTCAATGCGGAAGATTAAAGTGCTGCCTAAATTACGAATTGGAGACCTATATGGAAGCGCTGGAAGATATTCCGGAAGTAGAAAAACCCTTGCTTACAGAAAAGGGTGAGGCCAGGTTGCAAAAAACAGATATCTTCAAGAAAATCATGTGGTTTGGGTACCGGGATGATAATAACTGGCATCCTGTTGAAGTTAATCGTGTCAAGGAAATCATTAACCTGAATGAAAAAGGCAAGAAACCCATGACATTATTAGTGGATCATGCCGATGCTGAAGGACCTGTCGGAGACACCCTAAATACCGACCTCGAGAGGCTTGACAAAAAATACAAAAACAAACACCGAGTAAAGAAACGTAAGAATCAAAATCGTAATAGGAATAGGAACAGGAACAAATCTGACCGGAATCATCAAAATTCATCAAACAATTGAAAGTTCATACGATTGTTAACCTATTCCTATTCATTGGGGTAATTGCCTGTGACTCAAACCGGGTTTACGAGGATAATATTGACTTAGAAGATGCCTTATGGCTTGTGGATGACATTCAAAAGTTCGAATTCGAGATCAACGATGTTAAGTCCAGGTATGGTTTGCATTTTAACATCAGGAGTACATTGTCCTACCCTTTCCAAAACATTTATATCAAGTACAATTTGAGGGATAGTACAGATAATGTTCTTAAATCGGAATTATTGGAGTTCTATCTATTTGATACAAAAACTGGAGAACCCCAGGGAGATGGCCTGGGGGATTTATTTGACAACCGGTTCCCGCTCATTGAGGAATATAAATTTAATTATGCAGGTAATTACTCCGTTGACCTGCAGCAATTTATGAGATTGGATTCGTTACCGATGGTGGTGTCGGTTGGAGTGAGAGTGGCTGTTCAAGAGGAGACCGAATAGGTCGTAACTTTGGGTCTGCCCATTAATAATATTAAGCTGATTTCCTCAGGTACACCTCTTTTGCTTCTTTCAACTCGTCTGGAATATCTTTTCCCTTGTCTTTGATTTTTCTTTGATACAAGAAATCCAAAAGAGATCCGAGGCTTATTGCCAAAATAACTACGGTTGGCAGAATAAATAGATCACCCAATTCTCTTCCTGCTACAACAAGAGCCACAAACAGCAATTGAACTGAGATCAATACAATTGTAGCCCAAGCGTGGTTTAATCCCAGTTTTAGAAGAACATGATGAACGTGATTCTTATCGGGATGCATTGGCGATTTGCCAGCAATCACACGTTTGCAAAATACCCTCAACGTGTCATAAAGGGGAATAATAACCATTCCTACACCAGTAGCGATGTATGCGTTGAATTTAAAAATTGATTGCTCCGGCAGGTGGTAGTTTGAGTCGATAAAATAAATGGTTGATGCAGCAATGAAGAAACCAATTAGCAAAGATCCGGTGTCCCCCATAAAGATTTTGGAGGGATACCAGTTATAATTCAGGAAGGCCAATAAAGCTCCGGCAAATGCGAAACAGAAAAAGCTGTAGTGGATCTTGCCCACTAACATAAACCAGCTACCGAAAAATAATAATGCAATTATTGCCAGTGATGCCGCTAAACCGTCAATGCCATCAATTAGGTTAAAGGCATTGGTAACAACAATAAATGTGAACGTAGTAATTAGAAAACTGGCCCAGATGGGAACTTCATAAACACCAAAAAGGCCATACATGGACCTCAGTCTAATATCACAGAAGAATATCAAAAGCGATGCTGCCGCAATTTGTCCGATAAGTTTCTGGTTGGCCTTAAGATCAATTAAATCATCTCTTAAGCCAAGAATAAAACTTATAATTAACGCAGAAATCACGTATTTGAATTCACCTATATAGGCAAGAGGAAGCCACATTACCACTGATAATATGATCCCCAAAAAGATTGGCACCCCTCCAATTGACGGCGTTTGTTCAGTATGAATCTTCCTTCCACCCGGAGGATCCAATAAATTATACTTCTTCAGAACGTTAATAGTCGCCGGAAAAAGCACAAAACTAACCGCAAAAGAGGTGATAAAGAATAATATCCCTCTGTCCATAGATTAAACTTAAGGACCAAATGTAGGAAGAAAGTGGGAAACGGAAAATAGGAAAAGATTTATACTAAAAAGAACCTTGTTTCTCAAAATCATTCAGTTATCCCCTAGGGAGCTCAATATTTTGGTCAGAAATCGATTTATTAAATAACTTTGGCGCAATCTTCTTCTATAGTTGAGCCAATGAGTCAAAAAGCGGCTGTCATTTTTATTTTATCATTTATTATTAACTACGTTTCTCAAGGACAGGGAATGATATCCAGTCATGATCATATCCGGGGCTATTTAAGATTAATGGAGATTCAAGGAGAAGATTTAAATAATCCAATAGTGGTTAACTCAAATAAGTTTATTCCACAAAAAAGTGATTCGCTTAAAATAACAGCGCCAAATCCCTGGAATGATCAATTGAATTTTTATCAGGAATATGACAAAAAAGGGTTCACAGTTTCATTAATTAGTCCTGAAATTCATACCGGCTATAACACCAAATATGCCAGGTCTTACAATGACGGTCCAACCTGGAATGGAAGAGGTTTGACAACCAGTATTAATGCTGGCTTTAAAGTAAATTGGGGACCGATTACAGGTATGTTTTATCCAAATTTCAGTTTCTCGCAAAATCGATCTTTCCAGCTACAAGATAATCTTCAGAATAGATCTGAATTCAATTATCAATTAGATCCTAGGATCGATTGGGTTCAACGCTATGGTAACAATTCATTTAAGCAATTTCATTTGGGCCAAAGCAGCCTATCAGTAAAAGCAGGAAAAGTTCAGTTCAAACTTTCTACTGAAAATATGTGGTGGGGGCCGAATGTTACCAATTCTACCTTAATGAGCAACAATGCACCCGGATTTACTCATGTGAACATAGGAACACCCTTACCCATCCAAACCAAGTTTGGAGATTTTGAAATTAATTCTTTTTGGGGAAGGTTAGAGGAATCTAATTACTTCGACAATATCGAGAATAACAATGGCCGATATTTAGCAGCGCTGACATTCGGTTATAGGCCCAGTTTCTCGGAGTTTTTCAAAGGTTTTTCATTAGGTCTAAGTAGGGTATTATATCAAATATGGCCGGAATCAGGTCTGTCTTTCGGTGATTTATTTTTAGGTGTCAAAAATTTTAGTGGTTCGGCAGTAGAACTACCAGGTGGTGGATTTACTAATGATGAAACGGATCAAATGGTCTCCATTAATACAAGATGGTATTTTGAGGAGGTAGGAGTCGAAATCTATTATGAATATGCTCGAAATGATTTTTGGTTAAATTTCAAAGACCTGGTTCAGGAGCCCGAACATGGTGCAGTATTCACTTTAGGTGTTCAAAAAACATTTTCGGGGCGAGACGCCTTATGGAGAATAGGGTTTGAGCACACATCTCTTGCCACTACCCGCACTATTGAAATACGGTCATCCCATAGCATTTATCTACATTCAATAGTAAGACAGGGATATACCCACAAAGGTCAGTTAATTGGGGCGCCTATCGGACCGGCATCCAAGAGCCAGATGATTAGGATTGATAGGTTTAATAAATCTGGTAAGGTTGGATTTAGAATCAATAGAATTCAATTCGATAATGATTATGTTATAGCTGGATCTCTAAGAACCGGGCTGCCGCTTGATTATGACGTGGAATTAAGTTTTGACTTAGAAGCAGTTCGATTCATTAAAAACTATGAAATTTCAGGAAGGATCATTTACTCCAGAAGAAAGAACTGGTATTTTGAAGGCGATTTAAATGTCAATAATTTTCAAATTTTGACTAGTGTTAAATGGCATTTGGCACATCAATTATTTAGATTAAAATAGAAACATCTAAGGGTTAAAAAAATGAATATGTAAGTTCAAGTAATAAGTGCAATTTTCCTTTGTAGCACTTGCTTTGCGTTTAGGTAATTAAATTTTCTAACAGGGCGTTCATTGATTTTGTTTTCAACAACTTTGATTTGCTCCTCTGTAACAAATCTAATATCTGTTTTCTTAGGATAAAACCTTCTGATTACCCCAATCCTATTTTCAACTGTCCCTTTATCCTGACTAGTATAGGGACGAGTGAAATAGGCATCCACATCAAGGGATTGAGCAATCAACTCATGTTTAGAAAATGCCATATCATTATCAAAAGTGAGTGTTTCCAGTTTGTGTTTATCCTGAGAGAGTTCCTCCACAATAGCTTCGGCCATTTGATCGGCATTTTTACTGTGCATCTTTCTGATTCTGGTAAAAAGACTTGCTCGGTCTGTCATCACCAACAAAGAGCCTTTGTGGTTTTTACCCATCATTAAATCGACTTCTATATCTCCCAATCGTTCCCTTTTGTTAATGATCTGGGGTCGCTGTTCAATTGATACCCTATTCGGGATAATACCTCTACGATCTTTTCTGTTTCCTCGTTTGCGCCTTCGTTTGCCATGTTTTAGATATGTGTATAGTTGTTTGTATTCTTGGTTCTCCTGGCGGTTGGTGTGCTTACATTCCCATATCCATTGGTAAATCCATTCATGGCTAAGTGGACATTCTCTCGTTTTCTTTCCCTGATGGCTGATCAATTCAGGACTCCATCTATCTTCTTGGAGCCGGTTAACTATCCAGTCTTTCATGGGTTTGGTGAAAATCACTCTTTTTGGCTTTTCTTGATGACGAAGATTGGTCCTCCTTTGTGCATTTGCTGTTCGATAGACACCAGCTCCCCTACCTCTTGAACCCACATTTCGCTTAAGCTCACGTGAGATCGTAGACGGGTGAAAATGAACGATACAGGCAATCTCCTTTTGAGTAGCTCCTGTTTTCAATAATGCTTCAATTTGATACCTTTGATCAATACTGAGATGTGTGTAGTTTTTTGACATTTTGCAATCCAAAGATTGCACTGCTCAGGCAATTGAAGGATGAAAAAGCCCTTAAAAGCTTTTTCATCCTTCAATTGCACTTATTAGTTGATCTCAGCATATCGCTAACCTTGCAAATCAAGAAATCCTCCTAAGAACACTAAAAATTATTGTTAAAAGCAGTCCCAAATGGACGGCTTGGCGT
Source organism: Cyclobacteriaceae bacterium (assembly GCA_963664285.2). Lineage (GTDB taxonomy): Bacteria > Bacteroidota > Bacteroidia > Cytophagales > Cyclobacteriaceae > JAJCYL01. The sequence goes on along the minus strand of CAXXNX010000018.1, from coordinate 1,576 downwards.
TTAATATTAATCACATTTGAAGGCCTTTTACCGCTGGTAAATATTTACATTCTTAAAATGGTAGTTGATGAGATTGTGAATTCTATTAACAAGAATCAGGCAAGTGAAGAGGCAGTTCAGACAGTCATGATGATTATTTTATTGTGGGCCGCAATAAATTTAGTATCATCAGTTATCAGGAAATTATCCCTTTATGTATCTACAGCTCAACAACAATTACTGGCGGATTATCTTCAGGAGATTATACATAAAAAATCTTCTTCTATAGATTATCAATTTTTCGAAGATCACGAATACTATGATAACTTTCATAGGGTGCAAAAAGAAACTTCAGGGAAGTGCAATCAACTCATCACCGATATTTCTTCAGTAGTAAAAAACTTAATTTCCCTACTGGGACTGCTTGTTTTGCTATTGACCTTACACTGGGTTGTTATAGTAATTTTGGTAGTAACTATATTACCAAGTGCCCTAATTCGATTCAAATATGCTGGTAAAATTCATCAGTGGCGTAAAAATAGGACATCATCTTATCGACAGGCTGGGAATTTCAGCCAGATATTGACTAGTGCAAATTTTGCGAAAGAACTGAGAATTTTTCACTGGGTTGATGGATTTGTCCAAAAATTTCAATCACTAAGAAAGATATTATTTAAGGAAAAATTGACCATAGACTACATAAAAGCCAAGAGAGACATATTTTCAAGTTTAATCGAGGTTATGGCTCTTATCGGCGTATCGTACTTTATAGTTAATCAGGGTATCTCAGGAGTAATCACGATAGGGTCAATTGTGATGTATTTTCAGGCTTTTCAGAGGGGCCAGCAATTTTTAAGGAGCTCGGTGCAAAGCCTAATCAGTATTTATGAGAGCAGGTTATACCTTGAACATCTTTACGACTTCCTTGACCTCAAACTAAAAATGCCAGAATGCGAAAGTCCTCGCCAAATTCCTGCCGCAATTGAAATGCTGACCTTTGAAGAAGTCTCTTTTAGTTATCCCTTTGGCCGGGGAGAAGTCCTTAAAAAGATCAGCTGTGAAATTTTTCCCTCGCAAATATTGGCAATTGTTGGACGTAATGGTTCAGGAAAAAGCACTATAGCTAAACTACTTTGTAGATTGTATGATCCTTCAATTGGTAGCATAAAGTTTAATGGAATAGATATTCGAGAATTTAAAACAGAAGAATGGAGAGGTCATATCAGCACTCTATTCCAGGATTTCGCAAAATTCAACCTCTCACTGCAATCCAACATCACTGGAAAAGATATTGAAAAGGAATCCCAGCAGATATTCAAATCCTTAGAGCATGCGGGAGCTTTAGATATATATAATGAATTAGGAGGTGATCCCTTTGTAGTTTTAGGGAAAATTTTTAACGATAGTAAAGAATTGAGTGGTGGTCAATGGCAGCGAATTGCTTTGGCAAGGGCATTTCACAAGGAAACTCCAATATTAATATTAGATGAACCGACCAGTCATATGGATGGCTTTTCAGAAAAGGCTTTTCTTCAAAAACTTAAAGAATTGAAGAGAAATAGGATTATTATTCTTATCAGCTATCGAGTATCCAACG
>CAXXNX010000017.1:0-69985 GCA_963664285.2 Cyclobacteriaceae bacterium | reverse complement strand
ACGATTATTATTCGATAATATTAGTTCTTATACTACTTAACCCGAAAAATTCATAGTAGACAATAAAAAACAGGCATAAATTGCTTATATTGAGATAGTTAGACAACAAAATAAGCAATTAATTTATGCCTGAATATAAGGAAAAAGATACCGTATTTTATCGAGGAAAACAAGCTTTTAAATTTGATTTTTCAGCATCAGTGATTAGCTCAGACGGAGCGATATTGTTAAGTGAAAAAGTAGAGAGAAAGACTGGTCTATTAAAAAGCTTCGCCGCACTGATTCCTGACTATCGAAACCCCTTTTTTATCGAATACACTTATGAAGAAATGCTTCGCCAACGGGTGTTTTTAATGATGCAGGGCTATCAGGATTGCAATGACGAACAAAAACTCCGAGAGGATCCGGTGATCCGTAAAGTACTAGATAGCGGATTATGTTCCCAGCCTACTTTAAGTCGATTTGAAAACAAGGCCGATCGGAGTCTGATCTACCAGATGAGTCAATGGTTTGTAGACCGTTATGTAGAGGAGTTGAAAGAGAAGACTGGTCAAATCATCATTGATGTAGATGGTACCGATGACCCTACTCATGGATCCCAACAACTCAGTTTGTATAATGGCTATTATGGACAGACTATGTACCATGAGTTGTTCTTTAAGGACGGGAACACCGGTCAGGTCATTTTACCAGTACTACGTCCGGGCAATTGTCACTCCAACAAATGGTTTGTGGCCTTATTGAAAAGGATTGTCATTAAAATCAGAAAAAAACTGCCCTCAGTAAAGATCCTTATTCGAGCGGATAGTGGCTTTTCAGGAGCATCTTTTTATCGGATAGCTAAGCAGTTTGACCTTCAATTTTGTTTAGGTATTAGTAGTAATGAAGTTTTAAAGACTTTTACCAAACAGACTATCATTGAAGTAAAAAAGGAATATGCTTCAAAAATCATCAAACATCAAGAGTTTGTTGGCCCGTTTACTTACCAGGCCAAAAGCTGGGATCGTTCTGAAAAGCTGTACGCCAAAGTGGAGTCTACCGGAAAAGGAATGAATGTCCGTTACTTTGTGAGCAACTTTGAAGCGATGACCGCTCAACAGATTTACTTTGATTTTTATGTCAAGCGAGGTGATGCCAGTGAAAATCGAATAAAGGAACTCAAAAACATGACTTATTCCGACCGGCTTTCCTGTCATCGCTACTGGGCCAATTTCATGCGTTTAATCATCGCTACCCTCTGTTATGAAATGTTCCGGCAGATTAAATTATTAATTGCCAAAACAAAACACCACTTTGCTAAACGATGGCAAGTGGACAATATCCGGCTTTACCTGATGAAGGTTGGGGCGTGCCTGAAAGAAAGGAAAAGATCATTGACAATACAATTCTCAAGAGCCTTTAGATATCAATACCTGCTGGGCGATTTGCTTACGGTGAACTGACCGATCAGTTAAACAGTTTAGTTTAATCAAAAAAATGTTCTTCCATAAGAACACAATAGAGCTTTGACTGAAAATTGAAAAATTCTAACAAAAAAAACGCTCTAATGTCCTTTGAAATCCAGAAACCTGGTTGATCTTCAAATTAATACATACACTCCAATCAAAAATAGTTAGCAACCCATTATTAATCCCAAAATTGGTGGCCTATGAATAATGCGGGTTAAAGCAAATGGACATTACAATTGACAATATTTCGGTTGCGGGTATGATGGTTTCATTCTTTCCTGCCAATTGCTACCGGAACCTGTAAAATTATTCAACGGAAAAGACTTGCAAGGCTGGCACGTGGATGTTCCTGAAATGGACACCAGTTCAGTTGAGAGTCCGTTTATTATTAGAAACAATTTGTTGGTAAGCCTGGGAGATCCCAACGGGCATTTGATTACCGATGAAAGGTTTCAAAATTATCAACTTAAGATTGAATATAGGTTTGCCGGTGAGCCCGGTAATTGCGGTATATTGGTACATGCCTCAACACCAAGGGCTTTGTATGATATGTTTCCACAATCACTAGAAGTACAAATGTTTCATGAGAATGCCGGAAACTTTTGGTGCATTGTCGAAGATATTACAGTCCCCGATATGGAAGCACGCAGAGGACCGCCGGCAGAATGGGGAATCACAGAAGGAAAAAAAAGAAGGATATTAAATCTAACGGATAATTCTGAAAACCCTGTAGGTGAATGGAACACCATGATCATTGAGTGTTTGGATAATGAAATCAAAGTTTGGGTCAATGGAGATTTGGTCAATCACGGAACCGACTGCACCACTTCTTCAGGGCAAATAGCAGTACAAGCTGAAGGTTCGGAGGTAGAGTTTCGTACGCTGGAATTAATTGAAATCGCCAGGTTATCTAATGACAATTCATTTGAGTAACATAAATAAGCAACTTCAGGTACAGACTTAAGTCGTCGCTACGCTTAAACTATCTGCTTAAATCTATGGGATCTTGCGTATCAAAAGGCACCTCCGCTACCAGCAGTACAACTCATAAAGATTGTTTACTTCTACACTTGAAAGGGCCCGCTCATAAAACCCGTGCTTCATCAAATTTACCTTCAACGTGCTACCAGCCCCTCGTTCAAATCAATCGCCTGCTGATTGTATTCTTCTTCAAATGAATTTATTTCCTTAATTGACAGTCCGTTGTGGATCATTAGTCTGTATTTCAACACCAGGGGCTGGTCTATTGGTATGTGTACCAAATGTTGGCCGGGAAACACTACATTTTGCATACTGGATTTTTGCCTTAGGATCCATTTTTGAGGGTAACCGGTATTCCCAGGGTGACAAAACAAAGTCACTCCGGTCAGGCTTTGGCCCTTTCCGAAAGCAGCAGTAAAATCCATCCAGGGTCCAGCATCTACTTGCAGGTTTTCCGGGGTAACTTTTCCTTTTTTACTCCTGAAGATCAGGTCATCAGGCATTCTTATACGAATGGACAGACCGCCATATCCCTTTTCATCGTTCGATCCACCGATATACAGACTATCTATTTGCGCTTGTAATCTGATCTCCATAACAATCAAACGGACATCATTTTTTAAGCGGTGAACGGTGTAACTGGAATTCTCTTCCAGATAAGGTTGGTTATTAAAGATAGGAGATGACCATTCGGCCAGAATATTGATCACAGTCTGATGCGGATGTACTTCTGTTCTAACATCTTTTATGGTTGAAACAAAATTTTCAAGTGTCCAACCATCGCTGATTGCCGAATCTGAAACATGAATTTGGTGCCATGCCCAGAAAATCCCGCGATGATGGGGATGATCTTCCGGAAAATCCTCTGTAAGCGTGTCACATTGTAAACTGTAGAGTGGGTGTATATAGTTGTTTCGGGCATATTTTCCACTGTCCAGCGATTTTAAGGCTTTTTGATAAAACAGCACAGATTTACCATTTTCATATAGCTTCAAGCCTTGGGAGTTTTCCTGGATTGAAAATGGGCTCGCTAAATCCGGAGTTGAGGTACAATTTGCGAAAGCAACGATAATGAGAACTCCCAGTATCCTATTTTTTATCTACTTTCTTTAGTTCATACACTTTTATATTATCGAATCTTGCCTTTGGGGTTATCAATTTCAAGGTACTCGAAATAAAGCTGCCTTTTATCAATCTTAGCCGGAACATTACGCTCAGCTAGTCAATTACGAGACTGTATTGTGACAGGTTCAGCTACCTCAGCAGCATAAGGATTAGTCCTTGACGGTCTATCTCTCAATGTTTTGATCATAAGGCAATTTTGGATATTTTGACCTCATGATGCGAAATCATTTATTTTGTTTTTCGATAGCATATCTTCTCCTGAGTTGCGGCCAGGGATCAGATTCATCGCAACTATCGACCAGTAAGCTGATGGTCAATAAACTTGGACTATCGAAAGGTGATAGTCGAATTGTATTTGTGGGCGGAACTTTGATTTCCAGTATGGAAAACTATGGCTGCTTCGAGACATCTGTCATCATGCACATGCCTAACCGGTCCATTAGTTTTCGCAATATAGGTTGGCCTGCTGATGATGTTTTTGAATAGTGACTTCACCTGAGACTTCGGGAATATGATTAAGCGTGTACCAAGCTTCTCCCAACAATAAACCGATTTCCGCGTTCACTAATGAATGGCGTATGGATATTAATATAAATGACATATTCCTTCTTCATTCCTTCTTCATTCCTTCAATTTCCAGGAAAACACTTTTGCGGTCAGCCGACAAACTGACAGAGCTAACAGTAAGATTCTCGATGTCATTTTTGATACCACCTTCAGGCGCATCATCTGCAGTTTCATACCAGAATTGTTGAATTTTGTAATCATCCGGCGAAACCCCATCTCCCGCTCTGAGGGGTTCGGTGAACTCAATTTCCATTCCATTAGCCTTAGCCCGAACAGCTAGCATGTCTAAAGAGGGATTGCCATTATATTCCAACCTTTGAAAACCACAACATTCTCCCTGCCAGCTAAAATCACCCTTTCCCCCCATTTGTGCCATATAGAGCTTCCCATCTACGCCGTAACTTATTCGATTGACACCAGCATCAAATCCCTGAGTGAAGCGAAAAATTACTCCTTGATATTCTCCATTGACTTTTTCGAGGTACATTCGTTTGAGTCCACCGTGGTGAATATCTCCTACTACCATTTGATTGTCATAATAGGGCCCCATGTTAAGAGAAAGCGGTTGTGAGGGAGAGTTGGAAATCTCATTTTCGGGCATCCAGATAACCGGAGGGTAAAATTTGGGAATGGGTTTATGCTGCAAATGCAGCACTTCTTCATTTCCATTGAATCGATAATCATTCGATGGAACATGGAACATTTTATTCGTAGGAACAAAGTGCCCTTCGTTGTCAGTTCCGAATATTTCTCCATCTACTCCTAATCCGATTCCATTGGGAGCTTTGAGCCCATGGCCAACGGCTTCGTAAGTCCAATCACTTTTATTTACTCTTAGGGTTTTGCCACGATCGACAGTCTGGACCGGTCTCTTAACCCGCATTATTCATAGGCCACCAATTTTGGGATTAATAATGGGTTGCTAACTATTTTTGATTGGAGTGTATGTATTAATTTGAAGATCAACCAGGTTTCTGGATTTCAAAGGACATTAGAGCGTTTTTTGTTAGAATTTTTCAATTTTCAGTCAAAGCTCTATTGTGTTCTTATGGAAGAACATTTTTTTGATTAAACTAAACTGTTTAACTGATCGGTCAGTTCACCGTAAGCAAATCGCCCAGCAGGTATTGATATCTAAAGGCTCTTGAGAATTGTATTGTCAATGATCTTTTCCTTTCTTTCAGGCACGCCCCAACCTTCATCAGGTAAAGCCGGATATTGTCCACTTGCCATCGTTTAGCAAAGTGGTGTTTTGTTTTGGCAATTAATAATTTAATCTGCCGGAACATTTCATAACAGAGGGTAGCGATGATTAAACGCATGAAATTGGCCCAGTAGCGATGACAGGAAAGCCGGTCGGAATAAGTCATGTTTTTGAGTTCCTTTATTCGATTTTCACTGGCATCACCTCGCTTGACATAAAAATCAAAGTAAATCTGTTGAGCGGTCATCGCTTCAAAGTTGCTCACAAAGTAACGGACATTCATTCCTTTTCCGGTAGACTCCACTTTGGCGTACAGCTTTTCAGAACGATCCCAGCTTTTGGCCTGGTAAGTAAACGGGCCAACAAACTCTTGATGTTTGATGATTTTTGAAGCATATTCCTTTTTTACTTCAATGATAGTCTGTTTGGTAAAATGTAAGTTCAAGTAATAAGTGCAATTTTCCTTTGTAGCACTTGCTTTGCGTTTAGGTAATTAAATTTTCTAACAGGGCGTTCATTGATTTTGTTTTCAACAACTTTGATTTGCTCCTCTGTAACAAATCTAATATCTGTTTTCTTAGGATAAAACCTTCTGATTACCCCAATCCTATTTTCAACTGTCCCTTTATCCTGACTAGTATAGGGACGAGTGAAATAGGCATCCACATCAAGGGATTGAGCAATCAACTCATGTTTAGAAAATGCCATATCATTATCAAAAGTGAGTGTTTCCAGTTTGTGTTTATCCTGAGAGAGTTCCTCCACAATAGCTTCGGCCATTTGATCGGCATTTTTACTGTGCATCTTTCTGATTCTGGTAAAAAGACTTGCTCGGTCTGTCATCACCAACAAAGAGCCTTTGTGGTTTTTACCCATCATTAAATCGACTTCTATATCTCCCAATCGTTCCCTTTTGTTAATGATCTGGGGTCGCTGTTCAATTGATACCCTATTCGGGATAATACCTCTACGATCTTTTCTGTTTCCTCGTTTGCGCCTTCGTTTGCCATGTTTTAGATATGTGTATAGTTGTTTGTATTCTTGGTTCTCCTGGCGGTTGGTGTGCTTACATTCCCATATCCATTGGTAAATCCATTCATGGCTAAGTGGACATTCTCTCGTTTTCTTTCCCTGATGGCTGATCAATTCAGGACTCCATCTATCTTCTTGGAGCCGGTTAACTATCCAGTCTTTCATGGGTTTGGTGAAAATCACTCTTTTTGGCTTTTCTTGATGACGAAGACTGGTCCTCCTTTGTGCATTTGCTGTTCGATAGACACCAGCTCCCCTACCTCTTGAACCCACATTTCGCTTAAGCTCACGTGAGATCGTAGATGGGTGAAAATGAACGATACAGGCAATCTCCTTTTGAGTAGCTCCTGTTTTCAATAATGCTTCAATTTGATACCTTTGATCAATACTGAGATGTGTGTAGTTTTTTGACATTTTGCAATCCAAAGATTGCACTGTTCAGGCTTTTGAAGGATGAAAAAGCCCTTAAAAGCTTTTTCATCCTTCAATTGCACTTATTAGTTGATCTCAGCAAAGTCTTTAAAACTTCATTACTACTAATACCTAAACAAAATTGAAGGTCAAACTGCTTAGCTATCCGATAAAAAGATGCTCCTGAAAAGCCACTATCCGCTCGAATAAGGATCTTTACTGAGGGCAGTTTTTTTCTGATTTTAATGACAATCCTTTTCAATAAGGCCACAAACCATTTGTTGGAGTGACAATTGCCCGGACGTAGTACTGGTAAAATGACCTGACCGGTGTTCCCGTCCTTAAAGAACAACTCATGGTACATAGTCTGTCCATAATAGCCATTATACAAACTGAGTTGTTGGGATCCATGAGTAGGGTCATCGGTACCATCTACATCAATGATGATTTGACCAGTCTTCTCTTTCAACTCCTCTACATAACGGTCTACAAACCATTGACTCATCTGGTAGATCAGACTCCGATCGGCCTTGTTTTCAAATCGACTTAAAGTAGGCTGGAACATAATCCGCTATCTAGTACTTTACGGATCACCGGATCCTCTCGGAGTTTTTGTTCGTCATTGCAATCCTGATAGCCCTGCATCATTAAAAACACCCGTTGGCGAGGCATTTCTTCATAAGTGTATTCGATAAAAAAGGGGTTTCGATAGTCAGGAATCAGTGCGGCGAAGCTTTTTAATAGACCAGTCTTTCTCTCTACTTTTTCACTTAACAATATCGCTCCGTCTGAGCTAATCGCTGATGCTGAAAAATCAAATTTAAAAGCTTGTTTTCCTCGATAAAATACGGTATCTTTTTCCTTATATTCAGGCATAAATTAATTGCTTATTTTGTTGTCTAACTATCTCAATATAAGCAATTTATGCCTGTTTTTTATTGTCTACTATGAATTTTTCGGGTTAGGGTCAAAAGAACCATCAGGAGTCATTATTCCATCTCCTCCCATTGCGATATTTGTATTGAAATAAAAATAACCGTCCTTATAAACCAATCCATAAATCCACTCGTGGAAATTGGCAGTGGTAGTCCAATCATCGAGCGCCACTCGGTAATCATCAGCCACCAGGTCATCATCGGTATCAGATAGTTCTGTGAGCTCCCATTTTTGCAACACATAAAGCTTGCGATCGACATATTTAAGACCCATAACCTCGTAGAAGGCTGATGCGAAGAGATTTGCTTTTCTTTTCGCAGGGTCATTACTTAGAGCACCTTCCAGGAGATAGATGCTGGCCGGTCTCGTCCCAGGTAGAAACTGCAGCCCAACCATTAGGAAGCATTTCCACTGCTGAGATTCGTTTATTGAAGCCTTCCGGAGTCACAGTTGTAACATCGAAACTGGGATGCACAGATTCAAGTGAGGCACCATAACCAGGGGCATTCACTTCATAAACTTCTTTAATACCCGGTGAAGTCTCCTTAATTTCCTGAGGATTGTGGGTGAATGCGCTGACTGGTATTTCTTTGTATTCCTTTTCACCCGGTCGACGCCATCTCAAGCTTAGACGGCTCCCATAAACATCTTCATAGTATTCCAGTCTGAATGGATTCGGGCCAGCTTCAAGTTCAGCAACACCTTCTCTTTTGACAAACCAGTCTTTAAAAAAATTCACTTCCACAATATTCCGGTCCTTAATCATGAACCGTCCTCCTACATTGGCACCAAGCATAAATTCATAGGTTCCTTTCTCCGCTACATCAAGAAAACCTGATAGATGCATGACGAAATAGTCCTCAAAGCCCTGGAAATCATTTGCTTCTCTGCGATTTGAGGCATTAGCTCCTTGAAATTCTAAATCCGGAACCACTGTTGAAATGTTAGGGTTTTGACCCGGGATCATATCCGGAATTTGAGTAAGCTGAACGCCTGCCTTGTAAAAATCGGCGGCAATTCCGGGTTTTCGTGTTTTAACCACTCCAGCATCAATTGACAATATAAAGATCACCATGGTCTCGGCCTGTGAAGCTGATAATTCGGGGTGCGGCGTCATGGCGTGTCTACCCCAAACACCGGTCCCGCCTTTAATCACCTTATCTCCCAAATTCTTAATTGTCTCATCATCCGTATCATACTTCTGGGAAATTTCATTATATGATGGCCCTATCATATTTCTATCCTGAGCATGACAGGCTGCGCAATCATTCAAACCCATCAATTGCTCACCACTTAAAAGCTGGTCTCCCGATATTTCACTTGTAATAGACCCATCCGCTATAGCAGTTTTAACCATCATAGGATTTTCTTTCAGAGGAAACTCAATCGGCTTTACACCCTCAACGACCCTGGGGTCAAAGTATGCCGTCAATTTTGTAGCACCATTGGCATTAAGTTTTAGAGTCCCTTCTACTGTGTAAGATTTTCCCCATTTTTGAGATTGGGTCTTGACACTAATTCGCTTAACCCGAAAAATTCATAGTAGACAATAAAAAACAGGCATAAATTGCTTATATTGAGATAGTTAGACAACAAAATAAGCAATTAATTTATGCCTGAATATAAGGAAAAAGATACCGTATTTTATCGAGGAAAACAAGCTTTTAAATTTGATTTTTCAGCATCAGCGATTAGCTCAGACGGAGCGATATTGTTAAGTGAAAAAGTAGAGAGAAAGACTGGTCTATTAAAAAGCTTCGCCGCACTGATTCCTGACTATCGAAACCCCTTTTTTATCGAATACACTTATGAAGAAATGCTTCGCCAACGGGTGTTTTTAATGATGCAGGGCTATCAGGATTGCAATGACGAACAAAAACTCCGAGAGGATCCGGTGATCCGTAAAGTACTAGATAGCGGATTATGTTCCCAGCCTACTTTAACCCGAAAAATTCATAGTAGACAATAAAAAACAGGCATAAATTGCTTATATTGAGATAGTTAGACAACAAAATAAGCAATTAATTTATGCCTGAATATAAGGAAAAAGATACCGTATTTTATCGAGGAAAACAAGCTTTTAAATTTGATTTTTCAGCATCAGCGATTAGCTCAGTACGGAGCGATATTGTTAAGTGAAAAAGTAGAGAGAAAGACTGGTCTATTAAAAAGCTTCGCCGCACTGATTCCTGACTATCGAAACCCCTTTTTTATCGAATACACTTATGAAGAAATGCTTCGCTACCGGGTGTTTTTAATGATGCAGGGCTACTCATGGATTGCAATGACGAACAAAAACTCCGAGAGGATCCGGTGATCCGTAAAGTACTAGATAGCGGATTATGTTTCCAGCCTACTTTAAGTCGATTTGAAAACAAGGCCGATCGGAGTCTGATCTACCAGATGAGTCAATGGTTTGTAGACCGTTATGTAGAGGAGTTGAAAGAGAAGACTGGTCAAATCATCATTGATGTAGATGGTACATCAGCGATTAGCTCAGACGGAGCGATCATTTTACCAGTACTACGTCCGGGCAATTGTGGTTTGTGGCCTTATTGAAAAGGATTGTCATTAAAATCAGAAAAAAACTGCCCTCAGTAAAGATCCTTATTCGAGCGGATAGTGGCTTTTCAGGAGCATCTTTTTATCGGATAGCTAAGCAGTTTGACCTTCAATTTTGTTTAGGTATTAGTAGTAATGAAGTTTTAAAGACTTTTACCAAACAGACTATCATTGAAGTAAAAAAGGAATATGCTTCAAAAATCATCAAACATCAAGAGTTTGTTGGCCCGTTTACTTACCAGGCCAAAAGCTGGGATCGTTCTGAAAAGCTGTACGCCAAAGTGGAGTCTACCGGAAAAGGAATGAATGTCCGTTACTTTGTGAGCAACTTTGAAGCGATGACCGCTCAACAGATTTACTTTGATTTTTATGTCAAGCGAGGTGATGCCAGTGAAAATCGAATAAAGGAACTCAAAAACATGACTTATTCCGACCGGCTTTCCTGTCATCGCTACTGGGCCAATTTCATGCGTTTAATCATCGCTACCCTCTGTTATGAAATGTTCAGGGCTATCAGGATTGCAATGACGAACAAAAACTCCGAGAGGATCCGGTGATCCGTAAAGTACTAGATAGCGGATTATGTTTCCAGCCTGGTTGATCTACTTTAAGTCGATTTGAAAACAAGGCCGATCGGAGTCTGATCTACCAGATGAGTCAATGGTTTGTAGACCGTTATGTAGAGGAGTTGAAAGAGAAGACTGGTCAAATCATCATTGATGTAGATGGTACCGATGACCCTACTCATGGATCCCAACAACTCAGTTTGTATAATGGCTATTATGGACAGACTATGTACCATGAGTTGTTCTTTAAGGACGGGAACACCGGTCAGGTCATTTTACCAGTACTACGTCCGGGCAATTGTCACTCCAACAAATGGTTTGTGGCCTTATTGAAAAGGATTGTCATTAAAATCAGAAAAAAACTGCCCTCAGTAAAGATCCTTATTCGAGCGGATAGTGGCTTTTCAGGAGCATCTTTTTATCGGATAGCTAAGCAGTTTGACCTTCAATTTTGTTTAGGTATTAGTAGTAATGAAGTTTTAAAGACTTTTACCAAACAGACTATCATTGAAGTAAAAAAGGAATATGCTTCAAAAATCATCAAACATCAAGAGTTTGTTGGCCCGTTTACTTACCAGGCCAAAAGCTGGGATCGTTCTGAAAAGCTGTACGCCAAAGTGGAGTCTACCGGAAAAGGAATGAATGTCCGTTACTTTGTGAGCAACTTTGAAGCGATGACCGCTCAACAGATTTACTTTGATTTTTATGTCAAGCGAGGTGATGCCAGTGAAAATCGAATAAAGGAACTCAAAAATGAGTCATGGTTTGTAAGACATGTCCAAATCATCATTGACCGATGACCCTTATTCCGACCATGGTTGTACTTTCCTGGATCATTTTATCATCTACTACGTCCGGGCAATTGATCTTTGGCAACAAATAGCGCTTTGTGGCTTTATGGAGGGGATTGTCATTAAATCAGCAAAAACTGCCTTCAGTAAGAAGGGTGCTTATTCTGTAATCGGATAGTGGCTTTTCACCGTAGGCCAACTTTTTATCGGATAGCTAATGCAGTTTGACCTTCAATTTCTTTAGGTATTAGTAGTCATGCCGTTTTAAAGACTTTTACCAAACAGACTATCATTGAAGTAAAAAAGGAATATGGCTTCAAAAATCATCAAACATCAAGAGTTGCGTTGGCAACCGCTGTTACTTACCTGGACAAAAGCTGTGACCTCGTTCTGAAAAGCTTTACGCCAAAGTGGAGTCTACCGTATGAAATCGTTTCCCTCGCTACTGGGCCAATTTCATGCGTTTAATCATCGCTACCCTCTGTTATGAAATGTTCCGGCAGATTAAATTATTAATTGCCAAAACAAAACATCACTTTGCTAAACGATGGCAAGTGGACAATATCCGGCTTTACCTGATGAAGGTTGGGGCGTGCCTGAAAGAAAGGAAAAGATCATTGACAATACAATTCTCAAGAGCCTTTAGATATCAATACCTGCTGGGCGATTTGCTTACGGTGAACTGACCGATCAGTTAAACAGTTTGATTTAATCAAAAAAATGTTCTTCCATAAGAACACAATAGAGCTTTGACTGAAAATTGAAAAATTCTAACAAAAAAACGCTCTAATGTCCTTTGAAATCCAGAAACCTGGTTGATCTTCAAATTAATACATACACTCCAATCAAAAATAGTTAGCAACCCATTATTAATCCCAAAATTGGTGGCCTATGAATAATGCGGGTTAAAGTCCCCGTCCGTTCGAAATTGCTTCTTATTAGACAAGGAGCTAAAATTGCTTTGCAGGAAGACCTCCGTTCCTGCAGGAACATTGGATATATCATACGCTCTCTCTAACCCGGGCCGTCCACTCTCGTCCAGGACAAATTCAGGAGTTTCTTCAACAATAATATTCTCGTCGTCAATCGGTATTTCCCAGCGAATAGTTACCTGATTGTTTTTGAGCTTATACCCAAGGAATTCCGCTTGTACCGACCTTTCTGTACCATTGCTGTTGAGTCGCCATAAAGATTGTCTGGCTGTATTGACCATATAAGCCGCTTCCTGAGTAGAGGGCTGGATTTGGTGCCGATTGTCATACATGGGTCCATTAAAACTGATACCTCCTTTCCACACTTTATACAGCCTGGCTTGCTGAACATCGTATGCGGCCCACATCTCATCATTGAGTGCAAGCACGAGCATACGCGGGATGCCATCAAGATTTACCCTAAAAACCCATGGGTCTCTAGGTCGTTCATTCTCTTTCTCTTCTGGTGTGACCGTCCAGCCTGTTGCCAGGGCTAGAATCAGTCCGGTAGTAATTACTAATGACGGCTAAGTTCTAAATAACACAGCAATTATTATTATCTTCGCTATATGATATCAAGTCAAGAGATCAAAAATTTATTTGCACAATTGCCGATAAGTTCCCAAACCGAATTGTTGGATGAGTTGCTCCAGGAGCAGGAATTACAAGGCAAAGTATTGATTGCCGCTCAACAACAAATAGCAGAGAAAAGAAAGAAGAAACCCTGTCCAAATTGCACAAGCGAGAAGGTATATAAGAGGGGCAGACAAAAAGGTGTGCAGATGTATCAGTGCCATGAATGTAAAAGATGGTACAGTGAAACAACAGGGACACCTTTGTATGACATCAAGCTTAAATCAAAATGGCAATCTTATCTGCGCTGCATGGAGCAGGGCATGCCGATAAAAAAGATAGCAAAACAAATCGGAATAAGCATCCAGACAAGCTTCGACTGGCGGCATAAGATATTGAGTTCACTAAATGAGTTTGTTCCCGAACAGTTATCCTCGGAAGTAGAATGTGATGAATTGGAACTGGCACTTAACAACAAGGGCAGTCGAAATTTAGATAGGGCAGCAAGAAAGAGGGGAAACGATTTCATACGGAATATGGGAAAGGAAGAGGGCACAGTTGTCCAGGTAGTAACAGCGGTTGAACGCAAGGGGGAGAGGTACCTTAAAGCTGTTGCATCAAAACGGCTGAGCAAAGAAGAAATTTCAAAGGCATTGGATGGGAAGTTGGCCTACGGTGCAACCTTGATTACAGATAAGCACCCTTCTTATAAGGCTTTTGCCAAAGACAACCCCTCCATAAAGCACAAAGCGCTATTGGCCAAAGATCATGTGGATAGAGATGATAAAACAATCCATCTGCAAAAAGTAAACAATGTTCACACTCAACTTAGGACATTCTTACGCCCATTCAATGGTGTCAGTTCCAAATATTTGCAAAACTACCTGAATTGGTATGCTTATGCTGACCGAATAAGAGAGAGTAAAACAACTTTGAAACAATGGTTTCTGACTATGCTATTAACGGATCAAGCCTATCATCTGTATGAGCTATTTAAACAAAATGCTGTTATAATTAGAACTTAGCTCTAATGATGTAATCTTCAAAGCCGAGTTTGTAAGATTATTAATTTTACAATTATTACTTTCTAATCTTACAAAAGTAAGATTTTACGACTGTAAAACAAGAATTGTAAATTTGCAGACTCTGAAAAGTCTCTCTTTTTCAACAAATTTTCACCGGTAAAATGAGAGGTATCTATATTTCTGCAATTCCATTTTCGAATTGCAACACCTTAGAAATAATCAAGGAAAATGCTCCTATTAATGTGGCATCGTCTTTAAATGAAGAGGGGACAAGTTTTACTGTATCTTTAACGAAGTGCAATTTATTCTCAAACGTATGTTCCTCTAGCTTTTCGAAGAACATTTCTCCAGCTTTGGTTATTCCCCCACTAAATACAATAATCTCCGGATTAAACAGCTTAATCAAACTGTCCACCCCTATTCCCAAAAATTTGATTGCTTCATCTATTATCTCCATAGCCAATGTGTCACCTTCACGGGCTGCAGTCATTACAACCTGTGCTGTTATCTTCGCCAGCTTACCCCCAACCAGCTCTGTCATACTACTTGTAGCTCCTTCTTTTAGTCGTAGTTTTGCAATTTCAGCGATACCATAGCCTGAAGACAGCGCTTCTACACAACCTCTAATACCATCTTTATCGACATAAGGACTTTTGTGATCCACTATAATATGACCAAATTCACCGGTAAATCCTTTGCTACCATAGAATGGAGCACCATTTACGATAATACCGGCTCCAATACCATAGCCCACGTTGACACAAATAAAATTCTTATGTTTTTTGCCCACACCATGTATCAACTCACCCAAAGCAGTAACCCGCGATACGTTATCATAAAAAACGGGAATATCCAAATACTTCTTCAACTCTGTTCGAAGATTCACCTTCCTCCAATTGAACATCGGTGAGTACTCTACAATTCCGGTTTGACTGTTAATCAATCCAGCCACCGCCAGACCAACACCCAGTATTTTTTCCTCAGTAAATTTCGATCGGTCAATTAGTTTGTGAATGAGTTCTACAACCTGAAGACTTACTTTTTCGAAACCAGCTTTGAGGTCAGTTGGGGTTTCAATTTCTGTAACAAATTTTCCCTCAAGATTAGAAATAACACCACGGATACTAGTTGATCCCAGATCTATACCAATAACATAATTATGCGTGCCGTCGAACTGTATCAACTTCGGGGGTCTCCCACCGGTAGAGTCGCCATCACCGACCATCAAGACGAGCTTAACGCCAATTAGGTTGTCTACTATCCTGGTTACAGTGGGTGCACTGAGTTTTGTCTTTTTGACAATACCAGCCCTCGATATTTCACCCGACTCGCGGATCAGCTTTAGTACTTCTATCTTATTAAGCCGATTGATATATGAAGCATCTTTACGCAGGGTATCTTTTTCAATCATTTGAGGTTCAATTTTCGTCCACTTCCGCTAAGGTAAATTATTTCAGTAATTACTTTCTAATGGTCTGAAAATAAATTTTTGTTACTACTTTAAACCTTGCGATCTATTATTAAGTTCAGTTTTAAAGTTGTCAATATGAGTCTTTCACGAGTTGAGTCATCTCCTCAAGATTGGCCACTCTAGGATTATTTTGATAGTCTGGCAACACCATGCTCTGTGCAGCCAATAGGTCTATTTCTTCTTTGGGCATGTTTACATCGCTCAATTTCTGGAAGAGATTTATCTCACTTAAAAACAATATAATTTCCTGATAAGCCATTTTAGCCAGCTCTTCATCTCCAGCACCATTTAAACCTCCATTAATGGTTCTAGTTAAAAAAGCATACTGATCAACAGCATACTGCCAGGTAAAGGCGGTGCATGCCGGATAAACTATCGCCAGAGCCTGTCCGTGCGCAACATGAGGATACATACCACCAATCGCCATGCACATCCCATGAGGCAAAGTCACACCCACATTAGCTATGCACAACCCTGCTAAGGTATCCACCCAGGCCATAGCAGATCTCAATTCTACATTTTCAGGTTCTTTCAAAACTTTCGGTAGTGTCTTGGCAACGATTCGAATTGCTTCTTTCGACAAAAGCTCAATGTAGGCTCCACAATTCGGGTGCAAAAGGCTTTCAAAAGCATGACAGAGTACGTCAAACCCCGTGGTAGCAGTAACAAATTCAGGCAAAATCACCATTAATTCGGGATCAATGATCGAAACCCTGGGATATAAGATGTTATTATACAAGGCCGATTTATCTCGGTTTTCGGTATTGGTGACAACAGCAACCTGGGTAACTTGTGATCCGGTTCCGGAGGTTGTGCTAATGGCTACAACCGGAAGTGTTTTGTCCGTTGGTTGTTTTTTATAAAAGAGATAATCCCAGCAAGAACCCTCATGGGTTGCTTCAACCGCTATAGCTTTTGCAGCGTCCATACTTGATCCACCACCGAGTCCAACTATAACCTCGGCATTGACAGACTTGGCCATCTCTGCCCCTTTTGTAATATCATCTGTAGTCGGGTTGGGAGTTACACCATCAAAATGAGCCACAGTAATACCTGCCTCTTTCAAAATTCCTTTTATTCTATCATATAAAGGTTGCCGAACATCCGTTGTTAGAGTGGTAACAAGTAAACACCTATCTCCAAAACTTTTGACAATTTTACCTGCTTCTTTTACTCTGCCTGCTCCAAAAATCAATTTAGTGTCCTGAAAAAATTCAAATGATTTCATATAATGCAGATTAATGCTAAGGTTGAAATCTTTCTATTATCACTGTTTAACCTTAAAAATCAATGATCACTTTAAGAGACTTATCACCTTGCTCGTCGATATACTTATAGGCATTTAAATATTCTTCAAAAGGAAAATGACTGGTAAAAAGAGGTTCAGTCTTAATTTTTCCGGACTCAATAAACCGAACAGCTTCTTCATAATCTTCATGCTTGTACATCAGGGTTCCAACCAGACTCAACTCCCGGTCACCTACTATGGCCATATCCACCCTTGGGCGATCTCCATAAACCGCCACCACAACAACCTCTCCTCCTTTGTTGACATTTTGAACCGCCTGATCAAGTGTGGTCTCTATGCCAGCACACTCAAATACCACATCAAACCCCTCCTCCCCAAATACCCGATTTGAGGCCTCCGATAAATCTTCATTAGCTGCATTAGAGGTATGGCCAATGCCGCATTCCTCAGCTTTTTGTAGTCGATATTTACTTACATGGTAATCAGCACTTTACCAGCTCCTCGAGCTCGGACAAATTGTGCAACCAAATTTCCAATTGGACCGGCACCGATCACCACCACATTTTTTCCCACTAGATCACTTGCTCTACCGGTAGAGTGTGCTCCAACCGCAGCCGGCTCAACTATTGCTCCCTGCTCATAGGTAAGGGATTCGGGCAATTTAATTACCCTGTCTTCAGGAAGAATAAAGTAATCCTGGGCGGTTCCGGGGGCCTGAAAACCTTCCACTTTCAAATTATTGCATATATTGTAATCACCTCTTAGACAGGGAGGGCATTTTCCGCAAACTTGCTGAGGTCTCGCAGTAGCCTTATCACCCAACTTCACTCGTGTCACCATTTCCCCGACTTCAACTACTTCTCCACTATATTCATGGCCCTGGATAACGGGATATGGTGTAAATGGATGTTTTCCATGATAGACATGAATATCACTGCCGCACACCCCTATTTTCTGAATCTTTAATTTAATTTCGCCCTTATCCACTTTACCAAGCTCAGGAACCTCCTTGAACTCAATCTCTCCGGGCTTAGTCATTATCGCTTGTCTCATAACTGATACTTTTTAATCGTTAGAAATTAAATATGAAAAACCAAGAATGTAGCTGATTACTTACCATTAACCGAAAATTGAATACAATACGACCATCAATAACAATAAAATTCCAGCCAATATTCGAATATCAAAAATGCTTTGAATAGCACCCTCAATAATGGCTTTGGGCCTTTCCCAGGTCGTCTCCGCAATTTGTTTTGGATCCGGTGGTGGAGTCATTTCACTTATGACAACAAATAAAATAGCGGAAATGCAGAACACCCACCATCCTCTCATTAGAAAGGGTATGCCTAATCCTACCGTAAAGTATTTGTATCCACTAACCGGCTCAAAATCGAGCAGAAAAGCTATGACTCCTATAAAAAATCCGACTACCAAGGTGTAGAACGCTGCTTCCTTTGTACCTCTTTTATAGAAAACACCTAAAAGAAAAACAGCTGAAATCGGTGGAGCAATAGCTACGGCTATGTCATTAATAGCCTGGAATATGCTCCCAAACTTCCCTCCTTGCGTCGACCACAAAATAGAAATAATCATGACTACTACAGCAGTAATACGGCCATACCTGATCTGAAGCTTGTCCGATACACCTGGATTGATTCTTTTAACAATATCTACGGCAACAAGCGAAGAGCAACTGTTCAATGCAGCAGTGATAGTACTCATTAGTGCGGCCAAAAGGGCAGCCGCAAGTACTCCCTTGAAGCCAATTGGTAAGAGCTCATTAATTAGTACAGGCAAGGTATCATTGGGATTTTCTATCTTATCCTGGAACAGCACAAAAGCCAATACACCGGGTAAGATGATCATGAAAACTGGCAATATCTTTAAAAGGCCTGCGAATAAAGCTCCCCTCTGAGCGTCACTTAGTGTTTTGGCACCCAAAACCCGCTGTACGATGGTTTGGTCGGTGCACCAATACCAAATCCCTAAAACAGGGTATCCTAGAAAAAATGCATACCAGGTGTACCCCTCATTCCTCCCGATGTCTGAATCACCAGAGTGAAGCATTTCCAATTGACCGGGCCTTAACACTTCATTTAATTCAGACAAACTATTAATGCCCATATTCTGTACCGCCATAATCGCCGATGCAGTAAGGATAAAAGATCCAACTAACAGTATTACGGTTTGAACATTTTCTGTGATCACCACTGCTTTCAAACCGCCAAATACAGTATAAACAGTAGTCATGAAAGAAACTAAGAGGATTGACAGATACATATTGATGCCAAAGAACTGGCGAAAGACAATTGCTCCGGCGTATAAACTCATGCCAATGTGGATAAAGAGCGCTCCAATTATGGCCATGAAGGCCAAGAATGTCCGGGATCTAGAGTCGAACCTTTTTTCTAAAAATTCCGGCAGCGTGGCAATTTTAGTTTTGATGTAAAATGGTGCAAAAACAATTCCCAATAGGATCAATGTAAAAGTGGCTATCCACTCAAAATTACCCGTCACCAGACCAAGGCGGTAACCATCAGCCGAAAGTCCTATCAGGTGTATGGTGGATATATTGGAAGCAAATAGTGCGGCCCCAACTGTTGGCCATGACAGACCTCTACCAGCGAGGAAGTAATTTTCACTGGTCAGTCGTTGCTTCCGGGTAGAAAATAAACCCAGGGCTACTATACCCAGCATGTAGATAATAATAATTGACAAGTCGATCAGTGAAATTTCCACTTTACTTATTAATAGTACTTAATAAAGTTATACAAATTATCATAACCCTGAATATATAGTCTAAAACCGACAAAATATGGCTATTAAGTCGATTATCCAATAATTTTCCAATTATTTAAAATTAGTTTCTTAACTTAAGAAATTTAAAATTAAAAAGTAATTATGCTTACGAATCCCCGTACAATCACACTTATATTCATTACCATATTGGGCAATATTAATTAATTGTACTCCACAAGGCACCTCAACGGACCAAGCTAATGTTGAAGCGATACCGGTAAAAAGAGTAGGTATGGTAATTCGTCTAAGAGAAGATATGATTGAAGAGTATAAAAGGCTCCACGCAGCTGATAACGCCGGAGTACGGGATTTACTCACCAAATACAACATACGAAACTTCAATATTTTTCTTCACAAACTAGATGATGGCAATTATTACGAATTTGGCTATCATGAATACGTGGGAGAAAACTTCGAAGAAGACATGAGAAAGTTATCGGCTGAACCAAGAAACAAGGCCTGGTTGGAGGTCTGTGACCCTATGCAAATACCTTTGGAGGGTTACGAAAGCTGGGCAGAAGAAAGCTGGGCAGAAATGGATCAGGTATATTTTAATGAGTGATTACTTTATTCTAAAGCTCAATAGGTGTTCTTGCTATCACAATATTCTCTGAAAATCATCAAACCCCGATAACAATTTTCAATGAAAAAGCTTAATATTCGGTAATAAATCAAAATAGCCAAGACAATAGTGGGAACGGACTTAAGAAATAAAGTAATTGAAGTTTGTCTGGAAAACATGGATGACAAGGATGCTACAACCTGGTTTTCAGGGAAACTGTCAGCGATTGATCAACCCTCCTCTTTTTTCCTTGCTTTCGGTATGATCAACAAAAAGATCAAACGAATAGCTATTAGATCAGATCATCAGCTTCATGAAGCACTAACATTATCGAACCCGGTATTTGACATCAATACCTGGACGCTAGATGAGTTTTGCAGACTGGCATTTCTATTGGGCCTACCTACCAATAGCAATGTTGACACAATAAAAACCTTATTGTCAACTGCGGATATCAGAGAGCAGGTGACCATTTACAAATCAATTCAATATCTGTCCAATCCTGAAGCATTTCTGCTACAGGTAATAGATGGGATACGTACCAATATGGTTGATGTTTTTGATGCAATCACTTCGAACAACTCTTATCCTTTAAGGTTTTTTGAAGAAAGTTTCTGGAACCAAATGGTGTTAAAAGCAATCTTTATAGAACGCCCCATTTTCAAAATCTTCGGAATTGATCAAAGAAGAAATGAGAAGTTGGCTAATATCCTCCATGACTTCGTTCACGAGCGCTGGTCTGCGCACAGGCCAGTAACTCCTGAGCTTTGGCGGATGATGAGTGGATTTTTGAATGGCAAAATATCTGAAGACTTGAAAAGGGTTATCAATGACGAATCAGAATTAGGCAGAATTGCAGCAATTAAAGTGATAGAAGAAAGTAAATTTGACAATGCAACGGACTGGTTGAAAACTCAGGAATACCAATCGCCAGAAATGACATGGGACCAAATTGGGCTGAACGTTTTTTCGGAGAAATAAACAATGAAATCGAACATAAAAATGAAATACATTGATCCACACATCCATATGACTTCCCGCACAACTAGTGACTACGAAGCCATGCAAAAAGCGGGTATAGTCGCAATCATTGAACCTGCCTTTTGGTTGGGACAGCCACGAACCGAACCGGGGACTTTCAAGGATTATTTCAGCAGTATTGTTGGTTGGGAACCATTTCGGGCTTCTCAATTTGGTATAAAACACTACTGCACCATTGGCCTCAACTCGAAAGAGGCTAACAATGAACCCCTGGCCGAGCAAGTAATAGAATTATTGCCACTTTATGCATTAAAGGATAATGTGGTAGCTATCGGCGAAATTGGTTACGACGATCAAACAGATGCTGAAGATAAATTCTTTCGGAAGCAAATTGAGCTAGCCAAAGAAGTTGAGTTACCAATAATGATACATACCCCGCACAGGGATAAAAAGAACGGCACATTAAGAAGCATGGATGTTTTGGAAGAGCACCAATTTAATCCTTCAAAAGTGGTTATAGACCACAATAATGAAGAAACGGTAAAAAGTGTTTTGGACAGGGGATACTGGACGGCCTTTACTATTTATCCCAAAACAAAAATGGGTAGCGAAAGAATGGTGGAAATAGTACGACAATACGGTTCAGAAAGAATAATCGTTGATAGCTCCGCTGATTGGGGGGTTAGCGATCCATTATCTGTACCAAAAACTGCCAATCTGATGGAAGAAAGAGGAATCTCAAAGGAAGATATTCACAAAACGTGCTATCAAAATGCACTGGCAGCTTACGGCCAAAGCGGTAATATGAAAGAAAGCGACTGGTCTGACGGTGTAAATTATGATCAATCAATACTCTATGGGGGCAGTAGTGTATTAAGGGGGCAAGAACCAAAAAAATCTAGCCCTCCTAATATAGTCGAAAACTGAGGTCTGACCAGCTATGAGGCTTTACCCCTACCTGGCATTGGTACGTCCTGCCAATATCATTACAGCAATTTCCGACGTACTGGCAGGAGTAGCCCTTGCGGGTATGTTTTCAGCCAACTATACTCCCTCAGTATTAAATAACGTGATACTCCTCTGCATTTCAACTTCCGGACTGTATGCGGGTGGGATTGTATTCAACGATGTATTTGATCTCGAGATTGATAAATCCGAACGTCCTGAGCGATCTATTCCATCTGGGATGATATCGGAAAGGAACGCAATTGCTTACGGCATCATACTCTTCCTATTGGGTTTGGGTAGTGCAGCATTAGTTTCTACCAACAGCCTATTCATTGCCATAGGCATTGTTATTTTTGCCACCTGCTATGACAGATATTTCAAACACATGCTTGTCGGGGGACCGGTGATTATGGGGTTATGTCGTGGTCTGAATCTTCTTCTTGGAATGAGCATTTTACAAGAACAAATTCCCCGGCTTTGGTTCATATCGCTCATTCCATTGGTATTCATTGCTGCTGTAACCCTTACCAGTCAGGGTGAAGTTCAAGGCAACAACAAACAGGCAGTTCTTCTAGCCCTTACTTTGGATACCCTTGTGGCAATTACCATACTTGTGTTGGGATGGAACCAATTTTTAAAATTATCCGTGGCTCTTCCCTTTGTCGTTTTATGGATAGGAATGAATGCCTGGACCAAATTACGGGCCATTCTGCATAATGAACCAAAGTATATCATGGGTGCCGTCAAAATAGGTGTAATCTCACTCATCCCTTTAAACGCCAGCTATGTTGCTGGAAGTAGCAACTGGCTAATGGGATTAGCCGTTTTATTGTTACTACCTTTATCTTTAATCTTATCGAAAAAGTTTGCAGTAACCTGATCTTAGGTTCAACAATCGGATAATTCGAAATCGAATTATGAAAATATCTCAAAACTTCTCCGTCTCCTATTCCTACAACATACAGTTCACAAAAGATTTATTTGATCCTTCAAATGATACATTGCACGCCGTTCTTACTTCCAGCGAGCAGAAGCAAACCGTTAAGGTGGCTTTTGTAATAGATCAAGGATTATATGATTGCCATCCAACATTGATTGATAAAATCGAGAATTATATCGAAAAATCTGAAGGTATTGAACTAATTGCGCCATCACTATTAGTTACGGGTGGTGAGCAAACTAAAAATACCACGGAAGAATTTGATAAAACCCTGACCCTTATCAATCAAGCTAAAATAGATAGACATTCATACCTTGTTGCCGTTGGTGGAGGTGCTGTTTTGGATATGGTTGGATTTGCGGCCGCTGTTGGCCATCGGGGAATAAGACATATTAGGATACCCACCACGGCACTCAGCCAAAATGATTCAGGAGTTGGTGTGAAAAACGGGATTAATTATTTCGGCAAAAAGAATTTTATTGGTGCTTTCAGTCCGCCAGTCGCAGTTCTCAACGACATCTCATTTTTGACTACTTTGGACGACCGCGGTTGGAGGTCAGGAATAGCTGAAGCTGTAAAGGTCGCTCTTATTAAAGATTCTGAATTCTTTGATTGGCTGGAGAATAATACAACCCCAATTAACAACCGCGACCTGGACACTATGCAAAAACTAATTTACACATGCGCCCTGTTACATAGCCGACATATTTCATCCGGTAATGATCCTTTTGAGATGGGTTCCTCCAGACCACTTGATTTCGGACATTGGTCAGCTCATAAATTGGAACAACTAACGAAATTCGAACTGAGGCATGGTGAGGCAGTTGCTATCGGCATAGCCCTGGATGTTGTTTATGCACAATGTATTGGTTTACTTAAAGTTGACTCCTGTGAGAGAATTCTGAAATTGTTTGGAAACTTTGGATTTGATTTGCACCACCGACAGCTTCTAAGTAAGAATGCCTCTTCAATCAATCCTCAACTCATTGCAGGTTTGGAAGAATTTAGGGAACACCTTGGTGGCGAACTTACAATTACTTTAATTAACGAAATCGGTAAACAGTTTGACGTACACGAGATGAGTACTGACGTAATCGAACAAGCAGCACTTGTTCTGAAACAGAAACAACAACTCCATGCATATTAACCACCACAACGCACATCTTACCTATTGCAGCAATATACATCCCGGCGAATCCTGGCAGGAGACATTTGACAACTTAAAGAAGTATACGTCCGAAGTTCGAAAACAACTGACAAAAAGAGATTTTGGTATCGGATTGAGACTGTCCAACGTAGCTTCGATCGAACTGCTTGAAGGCAATCGCCTAAAGGACTTCCAATCATGGCTGCAAAGTGAAAATATGTACGTCTTTACCATCAACGGATTCCCGTTTGGTCAATTTCACCAGGAACGGGTAAAAGATAAAGTACATTCGCCAGACTGGACAACTACGGAAAGATTAGATTATACAAAGAGATTATTCCAAATCTTAAGTGAACTCCTACCAGAGGGATTGGATGGTGGCGTGTCCACCTCCCCCATTTCTTACAAATGGTGGCACCCTGATACATTGAGTTTGGAGAGCGCAAAATCTAAAGCTTGTGATCATCTGGCGGAACTGATCGTCTACCTGGTAAATCTCAAGAAAAATACTGGCAAGAGCCTCCACCTGGATATGGAGCCTGAACCAGACGGGATTCTTGAAACCACCACCGAGTTTGTTGATTTCTTCAACCAATACCTCCTCACAGCTGGCCTGACATTTATTAGTGAAAAACTGGATTTCTGAACAAAACACCGCCGAAGAACATCTAAGGGAGCATTTTCAGCTTTGCTATGATGTATGCCATTTTGCCGTAGGTTTTGAAAGTCCACGTGATGCAATTTCAAAAATTGAATCCGAAAAAATCAAAATTGGAAGAATTCAAATTAGTGCTGCCCTGGCCTCTCCCAATTTACAAAGTACTGATATAGATGAAGTCCGCAATCAACTTGGTGCCTTTGATGAGCCCATCTATTTGCATCAGGCTGTGGTTAAGCAATCGGACAATCAACTCAAACGATTTCCTGATTTAGGTGAAGCCATTAAATCTCTAGAATACCCTCCTAATCAAGAGATCCGAACCCATTTTCATGTTCCAGTCTTTACAAAAAAGTATGAGTTGTTATTGTCAACCCAACAAGATATTATTGAGACTTTACTCATTTGGTTGGAGCGCAATTTCACCAACCATCTGGAAGTCGAAACCTATACCTGGGATGTTTTACCGAAGGATATGCGTACTGACTTAGTCAGTAGTATTGTTCGAGAGTTAAATTGGGTACAACAGGTATTGAACAGCAATAAAGAGAGTTTTCGTTGAAATGAATAAAACTGCCGTCATCAACGTTGTTGGGTTGTCAAAAAGACTAATAGGAACCAATACGCCCTTTTTATCCCAATGGTCGGCGGATAAGAATATCTCGAGTATTGATCCGGTGCTACCAGCGGTTACCTGTTCAGTACAAACCACCTACCTAACAGGTAAGTGGCCCAACGAGCATGGTATTGTGGGAAATGGCTGGTTATTCAGGGATGAACAAGAGGTTAAACTTTGGAGACAATCGAATAAATTGGTACAATCGACGAGTATTTGGGACAATGCTCGAAAAAATCGACCCATCGTTCACTTGCGCCAACATGTTTTGGTGGTATAACATGTACTCAAGTGTTGATTATTCCGTCACGCCTCGACCACAGTATCGAGCGAACGGTTTAAAGATTCCAGACTGCTATTCACATCCACCAGAGTTAAGAGATCAATTACAGGAGGAATTAGGCACCTTTCCCTTGTTCGATTTTTGGGGCCCAAAAACCAGTATCAAATCCAGTCAATGGATTGCTGATGCAGTAAAATCAGTTCAAAAATCACACCACCCCGGCCTATTACTGGTTTACCTTCCCCATCTTGACTTTGTACTCCAAAAATTCGGTCATGATCAAAAAAATCTACCCAAAGACCTGAGGGAAATTGACACTGTCTGCCAGGACTTAGTCACCCATCTAGAAGAACAGGGAACGACTGTAAATATCATCTCAGAATATGGAATTATAGAAGTGGAGCAGCCAATACACATTAACCGGGTTCTTAGAGGAATGGGTTTAATTAATGTGAGAGTCGAAAATGGACTGGAACTTTTAGATGTGGGAGCCTCGAAAGCATTTGCTTTGGCTGATCACCAGGTGGCGCATATTTACATTCAAGATCTGAGCCTAAAAGACAGCATCAAAGCGCAATTGGAGGAAACACCGGGAATTGAAAAAGTATTGGATGTAGAAGAGAAGAAGAGTTTCCATATCGATCATGAGAGATCGGGTGAATTGATTGCTATTGCTGATAAACGGAGTTGGTTCACCTACTATTATTGGGAAGATGATGCACTTGCTCCGGATTTTGGCCGAACGGTTGAAATTCACAGGAAGCCAGGGTATGATCCTGTTGAAATGTTTCTCGATCCCAAAAAGAAACTGATCGTCCCTCGAATAGTCTTAAAATTATTGGCTAAAAAATTAGGCTTTCGAACGCTGATGGATCTCATTCCCCTGGATGCAGGTCTGGTCAAAGGGTCACATGGTAGAGTAGATCTCGACGATATGGACAAAGCTGTATTTATTGGAAATCACCCGGAACCTGAGACAATTTCTCCTATCAAAATACATGACAGTATTTTAGATCAGATCTTTAACTAAAGCATCGTTTCCTGAATCAATGCTTTTAGAGAAGAGTATGCTTTGTTAGTAAATGTTAGAAACTTAATGATTCTTTATTAACTTTAAAGTCTGTTCTTCCCCAATTGCGGATGTACAGTGATACAATACAATCACTAATCGATTAGTTCCATTAAAATGCTGTAGCCTTCTCTACAAAACTCAAGCCTTGAAGTACTGAAATATGAGAGAAGAAAGCCCAATTAATGAGCCAAGGAATTCTCTCGTCTCTTCAATGTACGATTTCTGATACACCATTTCTCCAAAGATCTCAGATTTATTGGGGTGCAATAACCATTCAACAAAACCTGGCACTGAATACCCTGCTACAAGTATTGTTATGAAGATTACCACCAGTACTATTTTCTTATGCTGCTTATTCAATACTCTTAAAAAAGAAATTACTGCAATAGCCAGATAAAATGTAGTCCACAACAGGGGATCAGGATCATTCAACTGAACAAAAGCGAAACTCAAAAAAACTAATGTCAAAACGGCACTAATTATAATTACTTTAATCATAAACCCAAACTTACTTATTCTATATAATAAACATGATGAATGGTGTTGGTTTTGATATTAAATTGACGTTCTTTAAATTATCACTATCAGATTAGTTTTAAAGTGGCCTCCAAACTAATTCAAGGCAAGGAAATTCTTACGGGTCAAACTATGCAAAAAATTTCTCCCAGTATGTTCCTGCTAATTGTCATCTCCGCAGGGCTAACTTTATGTCGCCAATCAAGTTCAAATTTCTTAACCCCGAAAAAAGGGGATAGGATCGTGTTGGTCGGTAACAACCTGTGCTCTAGAATGATGAACTTCGGTTATTTCGAAACCGAATTACAGCTCCGTTATCCCGACAGTTTGCTCCTGATACGCAATATATGTGATGGAGGAAATACACCGGGCTTTAGGCCACATTCCGGTAGAGAATCCCCATGGGCATTTCCGGGAGCAGAAGTTTATCAGGGTGAATTGGCTCAAAATTCTGGTAGCATAGGTCATTTCGAAACACCCGATCAATGGCTCACATGGTTGGAGGCCGATGTCATCATTGCTTTCTTTGGGTATAATGAATCCTTTCAAGGGGAAGATGGCCTTTCAAATTTCAATGCGGAGCTAGAGGCTTTCGTCGACCATACATTACTTCAGAACTACAATGGTAAAAGCTCTCCCCTATTAGCCCTGGTCTCCCCTATTGCCTTTCAAGATTTATCAGATCAATACGACCTTCCAAATGGTAAGCAGGAAAATATAAATTTGGCACTATACACAAATGCAGCTAAAGAAGTAGCCAAGAAAAAAAATATACTTTTTCTGGATGCTTTTGAGCCAACTCAAAGTTGGTATTCAGCCAATGTTCAACTCACCACTGATGGCACTCAATTAAACGATGCAGGTTATGCTAAATTTTCCAAATTGTTAGTAGACGAAATTTTTGGGAATTCTTTTGCAGTGGCTGAAAATAATCGCTCTATGGTTCAAAGCGCCGTACTTGAAAAAAATTGGTTTTGGCACAATGATTTCAAAATTCCTAACGGGGTTCATGTTTTTGGTCGCCGTTACAACCCTTACGGCCCTGATAATTATCCTGCTGAAATACGTAAGATCCGTGAAATGACCAGTATTCGGGATAGTGCCATCTGGCTTGCCCTCAAAGGACAGCAAAAGGACCTTGCATCTGCTGACAAAAAAACCTCTTCAACTGCCCAAATCGAAACAAACTTTAAAGACGACAGCTATGGCAGGGGCAATCCGAAATACCTGTATGGACAAGAAGCATTAGACAAATTCCAGATGGCTCCGGGCTATAAGATCTCACTCTTTGCCTCTGAGAAAGAATTTCCTGATCTGGCCAACCCCGTCCAATTGTCGTTTGACAATAAGGGTAGACTTTGGGTGGCGGTAATGCCTGCTTACCCACACTATAAGCCTGGAGATAGCAGACCCGATGACAAGCTTTTAATAATCGAGGATTCCGATGGAGATGGCAAAGCGGATAAACAAACCATTTTCGCCCGTGGCCTGCATTTACCAATTGGTTTTGAGTTTGCTCCTGAGGGTGTCTATGTCTCGCAAGGGACTAACCTCAAACTATATTCAGACACGGATGGAGACGACAAAGCGGATAAGGTAGAGATAATTTTCAGTGGGTTTGATGACCACGATACACATCATGCCATTAGCGCCTTTTGTGCAGATCCCTCCGGAGCAATTTATATGGCAGAGGGAGTTTTCCTGCACACCAATGTTGAGACACCGTACGGACCGGTTCGAGGAACTAACGGTGGCTTCTACCGCTTCAATCCGCGAAGACGACACTTGGAACGCACCGCCCAATTATCCATACCCAACCCCTGGGGCATCGTTTTTGATGAATGGGGTCAGAACTTTTTTGCAGAAACATCTGGTCCTGATGTGCATTGGATGTTACCCGGCACGATTAAATCAAAGTATGGAATTGCCTCTCCAAAATCTCCCAATCTGATTCAGGATGAACATCTGGTCAGACCAACCTCAGGATTGGAATTTGTTTCTAGTAGACATTTCCCAGATGATGTCCAGGGTGACCTCTTAATCAACAACACCATTGGCTTCCTAGGAACCAAACAGCATACAATGCGTGATGATGGGACGGGATATAAAAGTACTCATCGCCAGGACTTACTAAAAAGTACCGATACCAATTTCCGCCCTGTAGATATGGAATTTGCTCCTGACGGTTCTTTGTACCTCGTGGACTGGCATAATGTCCTGATCGGGCACATGCAGCATAACGCACGTGATCCATTGAGAGATCATGTACACGGCCGGATCTACCGAATTACTTACCCCTCCAGACCACTGGTAGAACCAGCTCAGGTAGCTGGCACCAGTATTCTAACTCTGCTGGATAATTTGAAGCTTCCTGAATATCGCACACGCTATCGCTCTCGACGAGAGCTTCGAGGTCGAGATTCGGATACGGTTCTAGATACGCTTAAACTCTGGGTATCTGACCTGGACCGGGATGATCCTAAATATGAACAATATCTAATGGAAGCGCTTTGGGTAAGCTGGGGAATGAATCAAATTAATAAAATCCTTTTGAACCGGCTGATCAAAGCTAAAGATTTTAGAGTGCGTGCTGCTGCTGTTCGAGCAATCCGATATAATGGCCACAAGTTGGAAAATCAAAGAGAACTGCTTTTAGAGATGGTTGATGACGATCACGGACGTGTACGACTGGAGACTATTGTAGCCGCATCCTGGACCGAAAGTGATAAAGGATTAACCATTTTAAAGCAAGCTGCAGATAAGCCAGTGGATAACTGGATGGTAGAAACTTATGGTACGGCCTTAGCGCGATTAAGTGGTCAATCCCCACAAATAGAAAAGGAGGATACAATTATCACGACCCTACTCGGAGATGACCTACTTCTCTTCACAGAAGGGAAGGAAATATATGAGAAAGAAGGCTATTGTATCACCTGTCATCAGCCTGATGGCAATGGTTTAGTCGCGTCAGGCTTCCCGCCATTGGCTGGAACTAAATGGGCTTTGAGTAATGAGGAGCGTCTGATAAAGCTTACACTCAATGGCCTATTAGGTCCTATAGAAGTACTTGGTAAAAAATATACAGGACAAGTTCCAATGACTCCCTTTAAAGGATTATTGGACGATGATGAAGTAGCCGCAGTGCTAACCTATATCAGAAATTCTTTTGGCAATGAAGCTTCGGTCATCTCGGCTGAAAAGGTAACGGAAATCCGAAATCAAACAGAAGAAAAAACTGGTTTTTATTCACCACGTGAATTACTCGAAATTCATCCACACAACGAATGAACAAAAGTATCAAATTTGAGAATAATGGTGACATCAAAAAATTAATACTAAAAGGAAGTTGAAACAGTGGAATGCTGCATTCAAAATGTTGTCCTGAAATGCATTTTAGGTCGTTTTGTGGAAAGAGAGGTGTGAACTTTTCTTTTTTTATTTATTATTAGCTCATAGTTCAATGGATAGAATAGGAGTTTCCTAAACTCTAGATGCAGGTTCGATTCGCTGCCGAGGCTACTTTAACAACCCCTAAAGCACCCTAACCCGAAAAATTCATAGTAGACAATAAAAAACAGGCATAAATTGCTTATATTGAGATAGTTAGACAACAAAATAAGCAATTAATTTATGCCTGAATATAAGGAAAAAGATACCGTATTTTATCGAGGAAAACAAGCTTTTAAATTTGATTTTTCAGCATCAGCGATTAGCTCAGACGGAGCGATATTGTTAAGTGAAAAAGTAGAGAGAAAGACTGGTCTATTAAAAAGCTTCGCCGCACTGATTCCTGACTATCGAAACCCCTTTTTTATCGAATACACTTATGAAGAAATGCCTCGCCAACGGGTGTTTTTAATGATGCAGGGCTATCAGGATTGCAATGACGAACAAAAACTCCGAGAGGATCCGGTGATCCGTAAAGTACTAGATAGCGGATTATGTTCCCAGCCTACTTTAAGTCGATTTGAAAACAAGGCCGATCGGAGTCTGATCTACCAGATGAGTCAATGGTTTGTAGACCGTTATGTAGAGGAGTTGAAAGAGAAGACTGGTCAAATCATCATTGATGTAGATGGTACCGATGACCCTACTCATGGATCCCAACAACTCAGTTTGTATAATGGCTATTATGGACAGACTATGTACCATGAGTTGTTCTTTAAGGACGGGAACACCGGTCAGGTCATTTTACCAGTACTACGTCCGGGCAATTGTCACTCCAACAAATGGTTTGTGGCCTTATTGAAAAGGATTGTCATTAAAATCAGAAAAAAACTGCCCTCAGTAAAGATCCTTATTCGAGCGGATAGTGGCTTTTCAGGAGCATCTTTTTATCGGATAGCTAAGCAGTTTGACCTTCAATTTTGTTTAGGTATTAGTAGTAATGAAGTTTTAAAGACTTTTACCAAACAGACTATCATTGAAGTAAAAAAGGAATATGCTTCAAAAATCATCAAACATCAAGAGTTTGTTGGCCCGTTTACTTACCAGGCCAAAAGCTGGGATCGTTCTGAAAAGCTGTACGCCAAAGTGGAGTCTACCGGAAAAGGAATGAATGTCCGTTACTTTGTGAGCAACTTTGAAGCGATGACCGCTCAACAGATTTACTTTGATTTTTATGTCAAGCGAGGTGATGCCAGTGAAAATCGAATAAAGGAACTCAAAAACATGACTTATTCCGACCGGCTTTCCTGTCATCGCTACTGGGCCAATTTCATGCGTTTAATCATCGCTACCCTCTGTTATGAAATGTTCCGGCAGATTAAATTATTAATTGCCAAAACAAAACACCACTTTGCTAAACGATGGCAAGTGGACAATATCCGGCTTTACCTGATGAAGGTTGGGGCGTGCCTGAAAGAAAGGAAAAGATCATTGACAATACAATTCTCAAGAGCCTTTAGATATCAATACCTGCTGGGCGATTTGCTTACGGTGAACTGACCGATCAGTTAAACAGTTTGGTTTAATCAAAAAAATGTTCTTCCATAAGAACACAATAGAGCTTTGACTGAAAATTGAAAAATTCTAACAAAAAAACGCTCTAATGTCCTTTGAAATCCAGAAACCTGGTTGATCTTCAAATTAATACATACACTCCAATCAAAAATAGTTAGCAACCCATTATTAATCCCAAAATTGGTGGCCTATGAATAATGCGGGTTAACTTCGGGAACGGGTACTTCTTGAATCTCAATTACTGATGGTTCTCCTGCTTTTGTTGTAACTGCAGCTTTCATTTTTCCGGGTGAGCAGTTTCTTGGCAGGTTCCTTTTACATGTGTTGCCCAGGGGTTACTGTAAAATCAGGCACTATGGCATATTTGCCACACGAGTCAAAACCACACAACTCAGGAAGGCGAGGCGCAGCTTAGGGATGGTGGAAAAAGAAAAAGTCAAGTACACGGTCAGAGATGTGATATACATTACCACAGGGGTTGACATCCACTTGTGCACAGAATGCAAAACGGGGCTTTTGGTCACTATTGCAGAAACCCCCAGGCCAAGGGGCTCACCAACTATGCCTGTTGCATGCTGACCAGCAAAATACATATTGAAAAAATATCTCAACAGAGAATGCAGGACAGAGATGCCCAAAAATTAGCAAATCCTCTTGAAACAATGAAAAATAAGTATCATCCGTTCTTCAAACCTTCATCCTCAGCCCTAAAATCATCCCCAAACACCAAAACAGGGCAGGGCAATCGCCTATCGTCTGCCATAAATATAAAGCAACCGGCGGCCAGTGTCTTTTTGAAATTACACAGGGGTAAGGCACCATGAGAGCATCGGTTTAGGATTGGTCAACACCAGGAGAAAACACAGTGGGTACAGTGCCAACAGCTCATCAATTGCTAGTGAGGCCACTGTGTTTGTCCCCTAATTGTTAAATCTAATGGATTTTTAACTTGCTTGAAACTATTAACCACCACGTGTGTGTAAATTTCTGTTGTCTTGCTCGAACTATAGCCGAGTAATGAGAATATACCTTAATCTGTATGTTCTCCAGCAGATGCGTCGCAGTACATCAAATGTCAATTTCCTAATCTGACTTCGAAACTGCTTCTGCCAGTCTCTTTTGAATAACCGTTAAGTCATTAAAATGCGTTCAACTGATTTCTTCTTGTTTGATAATGTAACAGGTACGCCCTTTTTGTCTGATCATTCAAAAATGATCGTTGAATGAGTTCTATTGCGGCTGGTTTTTCAGACAAGAATGGCTCCATTAGTTTGTCCCCTCTTTTGCTCCCAATCCCTAACCTTTTTGCAAACTCTTGGAAATCCTCCAATCCAACACGTCCATTTTTCTTCATCTCTTCTGACTCGAAATTGTCTTTAAACAGTCCTCCATCCAATGCAAAATCGTTATCAACGACATGTATTCGTGTGTTCACCAAATCGTAAACCGGACTTAAAGAATAATCTCCACTCTGAGTTTCTAAAACAGAGAAGTTTTTTAAATGAGCATCACCATTGGAAAACAAGTAATTGAAAACAATCAGTTTATAGAGCTTTTCCAATTCAACTATGTAAGCAGGAACGTACTTAATAACTATTTCTGCCAGTTCCTCATAGCTGTATTCATATTTAAAATCAGGTCCTGCATTTTCAGTTGTTTTACCGGCCAGTGTTGCAAAATCTTCTTTTCCCCAATTAGTACCATCTTCTTTCACATCAAATCGTTTTGTGATGTATGCAGGCTCTCCATTTTCAAAAAAGATGAGTGCGTTTTCAGCCGTATTGATGCCGTAGACCTGTCGGGCAACTTGCATGGTTAAATGCTCATTGGCCGGAACCTGGACTACCTTTTTTAAATCCCTTGGGATTGGTTTTAATATGTAGTTTCCCTGTTCTCCTTCATATGTTAAACGTAGCTTGTTTTTGTCAAGGATCAGCGAGAGCTTTTCCTGCACACCGGATATGGAAATGCGTTTGCGGTTTTCAAGAAATTTTTCAGCATCTTCTTCGCTGACTTGCGGTGGGTTGTATGGCAAGGTATGGCTGACCTTTTTGCCATTAAATACTTTTTTCAGGCAAGTTTTACTGTATGTGTCAAAGCCTTCTGCCAGTGTACCAGGGCAATATCCTATCTCAGGCATGCTCATTCACTTTCACTTTTTACAGGCTCGATGGTGATTGCACCTATTGTGTCTTTTGTAGCGGTGGCTATCAGCAGTCCGAAGTAATCGCTTTCATCAATTTTAAGCAGCCGGCATTGCAATTTCCTGTTTACACCTTCAGAGAGCATATTGAAGAATAAGGGGAACAAATGATCTGCTTGGTAGATCTGCTGTGTCTTGGGCAGAGTCAAACTGATAGCAGGCAGGTTGTCATTGGCAAACCAGGCGTCATCATAGCGGAACTCATAACTTTTTGGATTGTACTGTATTAAGGTACCGGCCTTTTCACCATTTCGATATACTCCCGCCATGCGCATCTACTAAAGTTTTGGTTTTTTTACTTCCAGTTTCAGTTCCATACCCAGCACACGTGCTAGTTTACTGAGCGTTTCAAATGTGGGGTTACTTTTCCCACTTTCAAGGGATTTGAGCGTGCGAAGGCCTACTCCTGACAAGTCAGCAAGATGTTCTTGGGTTACGCCTAGTTCTTCACGCCTTTTTTTTAGTGCTTGTATAAGTTCTTTTAAGTGCATTATACAGCTCTTTTACTTGCAATGTAAGATAAAAATTTAATAAATACACAATAAAGAGCGATATAAGGCACTATTATTTGGTATTACCCAAAAGCCATTCTGATAATTACCAAAGAGTGCTGTCTAATGCACTTTTTCAATTATCAACTTCGGCAAAATTCTTAAAATCAGGGAGTGTGGGAAATTTGGCTCTTTTGCAAAGCTCGGGTTGCGGGTAGACTTAGTTTAACTAGGATAAGATTCAATGCAACTCCTGATTTGCAATTGAACAGCTTCGTTCAATATGATACTGACACACAAAATTTTGGGGTGAATTCTAGAATTCATTGGATCTTTCATCCCCAGGGTGACTTCTTCATTGTGTATAATAGCAACTCAGTTTATGAACGACCTGAAGATCGATTCAACAGAGTGAATACTCAATTGCTGGTGAAGCTGAGGTATAATTTTCGATTGTGATGGCATCTAAGTCAGACCTGGCCAGAGGATGCTGCTTTCATTGGTTGCCTGATTGAATTTAACCATTGAGCCAATATCAGGAGATGTCTTTAGTTAAATTTCCATACACGGTTAATTAGTGTCTCTAAGAAAACACACCTAAATTAAAAATTATTCTTATGGTCGATCTTTCCATTTTTTCTAATCGATTGATACTCAGGTATTAACTCATAGAAAGAAAATGAAAATCTCATCCATAATAATTCATTTTATAAAAAAAGGGCTGTTTTCTTAGAGACACTAATTAACTACCCCTAAATCCATAAAATGAATAATTATTCAAATTATTATCAGGAATTCTGTAGCAGAATTGTCCAGTTATTTATAACTTAAATAACTGGAGTAATCTACAATATTTTCCAAACACTATTGCACATTGTTTCTAACTACAATAACATCAAGGTTAACACCAAAAACAATAACGTTTTTAGTTGCTTTTGCATTTCTATTAATAGCTATCATTATAGGAATTGCACTCCAAGGGGGTGCAGAAGTGAACTTTTGGGGACTAAAGATTGGATCGTGCGACTGTCCGGAAGCACAGGAAAAAATTCATGTAAGGCTTAAAATTGATTTTGATCCCAGTACAGTGAACATTAGAAGTCCTGCATTGGAAGTAAAGGCATTTGTAAAATCCGAGGAAGGAAGTGAAATAGCAATACCGGTCCTTTCTACAGTTGAAGTCGGGGGTTTCTATGTGGAAGTTGATGTTGACATTAAAACTCCTTTTTTTGTTGAGGTTAAAACAGGCCCTGATAAAGTTTGGAAGACCGACGATTATAGCATCACAAAAGCTTACTTAACTGCCTATCCAAATCTTGTTATCAATTAGAAACTTCGCAATTGATTATGCATAACATAACTAAAAAAATACTATTTGTCTCTTCTACCCTGTTAGCTCTGCTACATTCAAATTTTTCATTTGCAGATATTTCTGTGGAAAACACCTCGACTTACATCGGGGATGGACGATGGAACTGGAAAATATATATCAATGCAGATAAAATAACATTAAATAAAATTGAAAGTGTTGTGTACACGCTTCATCCTACCTTTCCAAATCCCGTAGTAAGAAGGGACAACAGGGAAACAAATTTTGCCCTTGAAGCAAGTGGATGGGGTACCTTCACCGTGAAGGTTAGTGTATTTTATAACGACAATACGACACAAGACTTTGAACACCTCCTGGTCTTTGAAGAGAAAAGAACCTCATCATCTTTTGACGATCTTATCGTTGATAATTGGTCAAATGAAATAGAACCAGGTTGGTGGGATTGGGGAATTTATGTCGGCGGACCTCCTTCTCTATTGGATCAGATCCGGTGTGTAGAATATACACTCCATGAGAGTTTTAGAAATCCTGTGAGAGCCATTTGTACGCGTAGCAATAAATTTGAATTGATAGCACGAGGTTGGGGCACATTTACCATTCAAATAAAAATACTTCTTGAAGATGGCTCCTCTCTTCTTTTGAATCATGACCTGCACTTTGGTTAATGTGAAAAGGTAACGAAAGTCGGGCTAATACAATATATATATGGAGCAGAGACAATTATAAGGGCACAAGTGGCTCACTCCAGAATCTCTGGCTGGAAGTCTTGCAATTTATTGCACAAGCCAAAACCATAATTTATCTGTCCATTTTTTTACATCTCCAATCAAACAAAAATCTTCAATACCATCTTCCAATGATTGAAGTGCTTTTTCAAAAGAAATAAGATCTTTATGTGCTAGAGAAACATATGCCGATTTCGAGGTAGTGGAAAACTCTGATACCTTCTTTTCCGTCAGGGATATCTCAATGTTTTCAAGAGAAGTGAATGGTCGGTCTGAAATTCTATTAGCAAATTTTCGAGGTATGTAGGTCAATAAAATTCTTCTTGAATGACCAAAACCAATTGATCTTAACTCATTAATAAGTTTTTTTAGTTCTACAATAGTATCAATTGGAATAAGAAGATGAATTCCACCA
This sequence comes from Cyclobacteriaceae bacterium, assembly GCA_963664285.2. Lineage (GTDB taxonomy): Bacteria > Bacteroidota > Bacteroidia > Cytophagales > Cyclobacteriaceae > JAJCYL01. The sequence goes on along the minus strand of CAXXNX010000017.1, from coordinate 32,425 downwards.
TAATCTTTAGGGCGTGTTTTAAAGAAAAACGCATAAAGTACTAATCTGCTGAGATCTCTATATCGTTTATCTTTCAATTGGCTTGAACAAATTTCTTCATAATCCAACCAATTTTACCCCTACTTTTTCCAGATACTATTTTGACTTTCCACCATTTAAATTCGTCAGTGGTTTTATTGAAGTTCCTCTTTACACCAATATCAATCACATTTAGAACTGAATCTTGTGGAAGAATACTTATTATAGTTTCTTTATACTTATACGGATTATTCACTAAATACGCTCTAGCTTGAGTCACTACGTATGAACCCCAATTAAATTCATTAATTTTTTTTGAGATTTGCCCTTTACCTAAATAAGTAAAATAAGAATCAGAAGAAAAAATCTTTGTTTTTCCTTGTGCGGTTTCAACAAATACTCGATTCAATCTGCCGTCAGGGTAAAATTCATAAGTGAGTTTATGGCCTTTTGGAGTAGTCGTATTGAAAACGATATATTTCAGTTCCTTAGCTAATTCCCTATCAACATCCAGTCCTATATCTCCAGCAATTGCCAAGATTTCTAGGGGATTAATCCAATCAATAGAGCTTAACCAATGATCTTCTCCTACATATTGAGTAACCGTCAAATAATTCCAAAACGACTTCGCTGGATATTTATCAATGTATATTGCTTTTGCCTCAAGTTGATCTGAAAAAAATATAGCTGCAGCCATGCTTGAGTAGAATATATGCCATCCTTTTTCGCCTGCGCGACCAACCAAACTCCTAGCAGGTTGAAAATGAGGTTCGCCTAGTTTTCCAGTTTTTCTAATAATATGGCCAGTATGATAAATCACATCATCACCCCATATTTTTTTCGCCGTTCTTTTTGCAACTTGACGCCCATCTTTAACAAGTATATTATAACCTTTGTTAAGTAATTTGGTCATTTGTTTTTCCGTATATATTGGCATTTTTTTTATCAAATGCCGCTCTCCAACCTTAACTACCCAACCGATAATTTCCTTAGCAGCTTTTCCTTTTCCAGTTTGTATAATATCGGAAACAACTTTCTTGAATAAAAAGTCTTTTCTTTTGATATTCTGCTGCACCGTATGAGTTAACTCATGTGCTAACAGATGCTTTCCAGAAGTGCTACTCGGATTGTAATTCCCTTGATTAAAATAGACGTCACTCCCATGGGCAAAAGCCTGGGAGTTTAACTCTTTATTCATCTGCACCGCCTGAGCATTGGTGTGCACCTTCACTGTGCCAAAGTCGGTTCCAAAACGGGACTCCATAAACCCACGGGTATCTTCAGGTAAGGGGCTACCACCACCCCTGTTAGAATTCAATCGTGATTCAAGGGAAGATTCAGCTTCTGCCTCACCATCCTCTTTTCTTTGGATTAGTTTCTCTTGCAACTCTTCTTCATCCGGACCCAGCCGTTGAATGGACTTTTGCTGTAACTCTTCTTCAGGATTGGCCTGTCTTTGAGTCGGTTTCTCTTGTAACACTTCTTCCGGTTCCGAAATGCGTTGTACTAGCGGAGTGATCAAGTTGGCCAGGAGTTTGGTTTGGGCTTCCTCCTGCGGGCAGTCAGCACATTTGCGCTGAACCCCTGAAGCAAGAGATCGAGGGGCTGGCATGCTCACCACCTTGTCTGCCATAGCATCCGCCTCTCTTTCGTATTTGTCATTGGGTACACCAATTTTCAGTTTTGGCTGAACAGCCATTCTTTTTGCTCCAACAGCTTTTCCGGCTGTTTTTACTGATTTGTTTGAAGCAGTAGGTGATATAGTGGCAGTTTTGTGCACTCCATTTAATAGTGATGAGATCAACTATTCTTCGTCTTTTGACGAATAAATAAGTTTCATATTCTTCGCGATACTTCTCAACTTGATAAGTTCTTTGTTTATACGTTTTAACAAATTGTCCATAGCCCTCATATTTCCTCTTTTTTTCATAGCCTCATAAGGTTTGAGAAGAATTCGTACCCTAACAGCGGCGTTATATAGTTTATCCCAATCTTTAGCTTTGAACAGCTCGAAAAAACTCCATCGTCAGTAATTTGAATATTGACTTTTCTATACTCTTAACCCGCATTATTCATAGGCCACCAATTTTGGGATTAATAATGGGTTGCTAACTATTTTTGATTGGAGTGTATGTATTAATTTGAAGATCAACCAGGTTTCTGGATTTCAAAGGACATTAGAGCGTTTTTTTGTTAGAATTTTTCAATTTTCAGTCAAAGCTCTATTGTGTTCTTATGGAAGAACATTTTTTTGATTAAACTAAACTGTTTAACTGATCGGTCAGTTCACCGTAAGCAAATCGCCCAGCAGGTATTGATATCTAAAGGCTCTTGAGAATTGTATTGTCAATGATCTTTTCCTTTCTTTCAGGCACGCCCCAACCTTCATCAGGTAAAGCCGGATATTGTCCACTTGCCATCGTTTAGCAAAGTGGTGTTTTGTTTTGGCAATTAATAATTTAATCTGCCGGAACATTTCATAACAGAGGGTAGCGATGATTAAACGCATGAAATTGGCCCAGTAGCGATGACAGGAAAGCCGGTCGGAATAAGTCATGTTTTTGAGTTCCTTTATTCGATTTTCACTGGCATCACCTCGCTTGACATAAAAATCAAAGTAAATCTGTTGAGCGGTCATCGCTTCAAAGTTGCTCACAAAGTAACGGACATTCATTCCTTTTCCGGTAGACTCCACTTTGGCGTACAGCTTTTCAGAACGATCCCAGCTTTTGGCCTGGTAAGTAAACGGGCCAACAAACTCTTGATGTTTGATGATTTTTGAAGCATATTCCTTTTTTACTTCAATGATAGTCTGTTTGGTAAAAGTCTTTAAAACTTCATTACTACTAATACCTAAACAAAATTGAAGGTCAAACTGCTTAGCTATCCGATAAAAAGATGCTCCTGAAAAGCCACTATCTGCTCGAATAAGGATCTTTACTGAGGGCAGTTTTTTTCTGATTTTAATGACAATCCTTTTCAATAAGGCCACAAACCATTTGTTGGAGTGACAATTGCCCGGACGTAGTACTGGTAAAATGACCTGACCGGTGTTCCCGTCCTTAAAGAACAACTCATGGTACATAGTCTGTCCATAATAGCCATTATACAAACTGAGTTGTTGGGATCCATGAGTAGGGTCATCGGTACCATCTACATCAATGATGATTTGACCAGTCTTCTCTTTCAACTCCTCTACATAACGGTCTACAAACCATTGACTCATCTGGTAGATCAGACTCCGATCGGCCTTGTTTTCAAATCGACTTAAAGTAGGCTGGGAACATAATCCGCTATCTAGTACTTTACGGATCACCGGATCCTCTCGGAGTTTTTGTTCGTCATTGCAATCCTGATAGCCCTGCATCATTAAAAACACCCGTTGGCGAAGCATTTCTTCATAAGTGTATTCGATAAAAAAGGGGTTTCGATAGTCAGGAATCAGTGCGGCGAAGCTTTTTAATAGACCAGTCTTTCTCTCTACTTTTTCACTTAACAATATCGCTCCGTCTGAGCTAATCGCTGATGCTGAAAAATCAAATTTAAAAGCTTGTTTCCCTCGATAAAATACGGTATCTTTTTCCTTATATTCAGGCATAAATTAATTGCTTATTTTGTTGTCTAACTATCTCAATATAAGCAATTTATGCCTGTTTTTTATTGTCTACTATGAATTTTTCGGGTTAAGTGATTTTAAGTATTCAGCATTGATGTCTGAATGAGTTATGCCTTTCCTTTTTTTGAAAATCAATACTCTAATTTTTTTCAGAATAATCTTTAAGGTTTTTAGTATAGGAGGCGCAATTTCTGAGTCTTTATTTTTTAGGTTATTTGTGTCATCTTTTTGTGTGCTTAATACACTTAACTGCAAGTTCGAATCTTGTTGAACAACGTGAGTCAACTCATGAGCCAATAGGTGCTTACCTGTGTTACTACTTGGATTGTACTTCCCCTTGTTGAAATAAACATCATTACCATGCGCAAAGGCTTGGGCATTGAGTTCTTTGTTCATCTGGATGGCATTGCTGTCTGTATGAACTTTCACGCTACTAAAATCGGTCCCGAATCGGGACTCCATGAAATTACGTGTATCATTTGGTAGTGGACTGCCTCCACCTTTACTACCATTCAATCTCGATTCGATGGAAGGTCCAACTGAAGGCTCGCTGTCTACTTTTCGTTGAATGCGCTTGGTTTGGGTATCTTCCTCCTTTTCCTCTTCCTGACGTTGTAATAATTTAGCCTGAGCTGGTTCTTCTTTTTCCTCTTCCTGTCGTTGTATTAATTTGGTTTGAGCCGGTTCCTCTTTTTCCTCTTCCTGGCGTTGTAAGTTAGTTTGGGTCGGTTCTTCTTTCTCCTCCTCTTGCCGCTGTACCAAGGGTGTGATCAAGCTGGCCAATGGTTTAGTTTGGGCTTCCTCCTTCACTGTAGCTCCGGCGGACAGTTCTTCCTGCTGACAGACGGCACACTTGTGCTGAACCTCCGGAGTAGGAGATTGAGGGGTCGGCATGCTCACCACTTTGTCGGCCATCGCGTCCGCTTCCTGTTCGTATTTGTCATTAAGTGCCCCTACTTTCAATTTAGTCTGTACATTACAAATTTTTCCAAAATTAACCTGGTCCGGAGGTACTTTAGATTTGATCGATGCCTTAATAGATCCATCTTTACAATGCCCTGAAAAAGGAACTTTACCATCTATATTCACCATTCGTCCTTAATATTCCAAATTTTGTTACACCTTCACAGGCTGAACTTTTATCATTCAACTTTGAGGGATGAGCACAAAATGTAGCGTGACCCTCTTCTCTACGTAATCTGTGCCCATACGCCCTACAACACCTTCTTCCTGTTCTCCTACTACCGTTTCATCGACTTCTACTTTGCCCATTAGCGGGTATTTGCCACTGCTGGCCATTGCTTTCATAACCTTGTGTTGGAACAGCCAGCAGGTTTTTTGGCGCAACCCCAGTTTTCGGCTTTCAGTAGAAGCAATTCCTTTTTTATTTGTACTCATGTAGTAAACAATATAAAAAGCCTTTAAAAGTGGGAATTTAACCTTGTGGAATAGGGTGCAAATAATTGGTAGGCTTGGCTGATATTGATAGACCCTTTCTCTTTGATGAATACTTGGAGCTTAACACCGGAGATTTAATTGATTCAAACACGATTATTGATTTTGGTTATTATGTAACTCAATAATTATTCTATCATTATATACATGTTGGGTTATCCCAATCTCGCTTAACTGACCTGCCATGCTGAATAGTAAATCTATCGATGTACATTGCCCCGGAGACCGTGTCTACAACCGTAATATCAAACACGACTGGTTTAAGAGAAAATGCCCTGCTACCGGGAAGTTGAACTGTAAATTTTCCTGATACCAAATTACCTCCGAATACTTTCTTTTTTGGACTGAATCTACTGGGAAAATTGACTAACCTCGTCATTCCATCCAGACCTTGCTGACTCGCACCGCTGTCGTTTACCCAGGAATAATTCAAAAATACCTGGGAAGCTGCACTCATGCCCCTGAACACAAAATCCACAAATATCCAATGAATGGGACCTCCCCGTTGGTCGTATGGATTTTGATTGACTTGCCATCGTGCCTTGTAGCCAATAGGGCAAAATCTTCTACTAGCTGCCTGTTTTTGAATAGACTCCCCCTTAGAAGAGATCAAGTTCGCCATTATTGAATCCTTGGCAAGTATAGCTCTTCCCTTTCGCGTTGTTGGAACATGATCATTGTCACTTTTCTTATTTTGTAACCTACTTATCATCCAGAAGCGGTGTTTTAATTACAATAATTGTCAAACCGTCCTCCCCTCTTTCTGAAATTCCTTTTTGATACCGGTTTCCAGATCAGAAAGCAGGATCTCATTGCTTTTCCGGCTCAATGCCAGCAGGCTCGAATAGCGGATAACATTCATCACGCCTCCCCCGGAGATCTCGTATTTTTCCGAGATCTCATTGAGATCAATATCCTTTTCTAATTTACTCATTTTGGAGAAGCTTTTCTGCCAGATCTGCAATCTTTCTTGTGGCTTAGGTATTGGAAAATGAATGAAAGATTGAAACCTTCGGCTAAAGGCCTCATCTAAATTGCCACGCATGTTAGAGGCCAAAATGGCCACCCCGGGAAACTCTTCAATCCGCTGCAATAAATAGGAAACTTCCTGGTTGGCATACTTGTCGTGGGAGCTGCTCACCTTGGTCCGTTTACCAAAGAGCGCATCAGCCTCATCAAAGAAGAGTATCCAATTCCGGTTTTGAGCCAGGTCAAAGATCTTGGCCAGGTTTTTTTCAGTTTCGCCAATGTATTTAGAGACCACTTTTGAGAGGTCGATGCGGTACACGTCCCGGCCGGTGGATTTACCCAACAAGGTAGCGGTAAGGGTTTTGCCCGTACCGGGTGGTCCATAAAAAAGTGCACGGTAGCCAGGCTTGAGTTTCTTTTTCATTCCCCAGTCCTCTAACAAGGTTTCCCCATGTTCGATCCAGGTATGGATCTCCTCCACATTTTCCAGGATTTCCGATGGCAACACCAGGTCCTCCCAATCCATGGCGGTGGTGATCAGTTCGGCGGGAAAATCCAAGGAATAAACCGGCTTTCTTTGCTCTCCTGTCAGCAAGTAGTGCTTCAGATCTGGTGAAATAGTCAACAAACCACTCAATTCAGGTTCGTAGTTCTCCGCTCCCGCCAGGTAGATCAGTCGTTCCCGGGTGAACCAATGATGGCCGTCAAGCAGTGACTGGCAGGACAATCTTTGTTCCAGATTATCGGCCCGCCAATAAGAAGAGCGCAGTCTCTCCTGAGGGCAGGAATCCGGCATGACCTTTGACTTTAACCGCTCCAAACTCCGTAAATTCCCGGTCATAAGTTGAGTTCTTCACGAAGAAAGGGTCCAGCAATTGAGGCTGAACATGTGGTATGAGGACCAGAATAAGCAACAGGCGTTCCTCAAAAGTCAATTGACGTTCATGGATGAATTGGTTGTATGGATCCTTGCCATGGATTGGATCAGGGGGAGGAAGCTCACGAATGTCTTTGTATTCGCAATCATGATCAAAATAGAGCTTCAAACGCACTTCCAGCACCTTGGTGAACCAACTGATTTCGTTATTTAGAATATCACTCATGCTGAGATCAACTAATAAGTGCAATTGAAGGATGAAAAAGCTTTTAAGGGCTTTTTCATCCTTCAAAAGCCTGAGCAGTGCAATCTTTGGATTGCAAAATGTCATTCTATATATAAGGGTTTTTTCATCCAGGGCAATCTCACTACCTGGATGGACCAGGGCAACTGTTCCATTAAAACGTCATAAGCTGTTTGTATGGGAATGTAAGCACACCAACCGCCAGGAGAACCAAGAATACAAACAACTATACACATATCTAAAACATGGCAAACGAAGGCGCAAACGAGGAAACAGAAAAGATCGTAGAGGTATTATCCCGAATAGGGTATCAATTGAACAGCGACCCCAGATCATTAACAAAAGGGAACGATTGGGAGATATAGAAGTCGATTTAATGATGGGTAAAAACCACAAAGGCTCTTTGTTGGTGATGACAGACCGAGCAAGTCTTTTTACCAGAATCAGAAAGATGCACAGTAAAAATGCCGATCAAATGGCCGAAGCTATTGTGGAGGAACTCTCTCAGGATAAACACAAACTGGAAACACTCACTTTTGATAATGATATGGCATTTTCTAAACATGAGTTGATTGCTCAATCCCTTGATGTGGATGCCTATTTCACTCGTCCCTATACTAGTCAGGATAAAGGGACAGTTGAAAATAGGATTGGGGTAATCAGAAGGTTTTATCCTAAGAAAACAGATATTAGATTTGTTACAGAGGAGCAAATCAAAGTTGTTGAAAACAAAATCAATGAACGCCCTGTTAGAAAATTTAATTACCTAAACGCAAAGCAAGTGCTACAAAGGAAAATTGCACTTATTACTTGAACTTACACATCTAATCAAATTACCATTCTATATATAAGGGTTTTTTCATCCAGGGCAATCTCACTACCTGGATGGACCAGGGCAACTGTTCCATTAAAACGTCATAAGCTGTTTGTTCCACGGTTAGGGTCCAGTTTTTCTCACTTTCAGTTAGTTTTCCCTCTCTCCGTAAAAAGCCCTCCTGAAATCCTTGAACCGAGGTATTTTTTAACGCCTGCCAGTGTTCGATGGCCGAATTGATGAGGGCATGTCCTTCTGTTTTTTCTTTTTTGGTCAGTCGAATCTCAATGTCCACCGGTTCAACGGTTGAGCAACCGCAGAGAATCTTATTTAATGGAAGTTGAAACTCCACCGGATTCGATTGATCAGTAGCCATATAATGCATCAAACAAATGGCCCGATCGGTCAACTCTTTTTTGACAAATTGCTTTTCCCGGCCCAGCCAGTTCAATTGGTCAAACAATCCCGGAAAGAAAGGGGCTAATAACACAAGACCGGCATTGGTAATATAAATATCATCTTCCTCAATTTTATTTTGCTTCTCACCGGATTTCTCCTTGGTTTCCCTATTCATTTGAACCAGTGGTTCTAACAACTGGGACAGATGATGGGAGCCATTGCTCTCGTTTTGCTGTCTGATCTCTTCAATAACCAGATCCACCAAATCCCTGCTGCTCACCCCAACCTTGATAGCAGTTTTCTCGACAATGCGCTTGTATAGTTGCCAATTGTCGGTGACCGGATTTTCAATTAGTGCACTTAATATAATGTAACGAACCCGTGTTTCCCATTTTGATTTGGACTCCTTAATAGAAAGCGAACCTTCCGGCAATTGAATAAGTTTATGGTACAACAACATCAATTCGGTGGTTTGATAGGCCATGCTCTTCTCCACAACTCCCTGCCATTGGTGATCCGTAAGAGATCTTAGAAAATCCAAGCCTTCCATCTCTGACCGAATAATGTTTTTCAAAGACGATCTCCACGAATGCAAGAATGTCACATCAGTTTCTTCACTCCGTTCGGAATAGTCCGCCTGTTTCTTTTCTAACCAGGTTCTCAATTCCTCATACTCACTGGCATGAGTAATAATAGTACTTATGGTTTCTATTTGAGCTTGAACAGATACCTTTGTTGGATCATTCGCCTTTGTCAAAATTGATTGGGCTTCAACAATATTCCTAGGACGGCGGTCATTGGCTTTGGACCGGAGCTGCTTTAAATCATTAGAAGACAACTCCGAGATAAAGGTTTTTGTTCCCGAATTGGCCTGCAAAACCTCCATCAACAGCTGTCTAAGCTCCTCAATTGTAAGTTTCTTAAGAACTCCGCCTTCTATTACTCGGATTGATCCAGCTCGCGATTTGATTTCTTGCGGTGACCAGGTATGAGGTGCCTTATCAAAATTGTCCAATGCAATTTTGACTTGCGCTCTATAGGTGTCGGGAAGTTTGTTGATAACTCTCCTAAAATGATCAATCGCCTCGTCATTTGACAATTGCACCTCCCTCGTAATATCAGAAAGAAGTAAATAGATCCAATAATTTGTATTGAATTGCGCATTGAGTTCAGGGATAATAGAAAGCACTGAGTGCCAGTATTCAGTAAGCTTGCTTCCCGGAATCTGGTCAAAATCGGCATTTCTTAACCATACCTCTATTAGCAGGCCAGGTAGCTTACTGATTTCCCATAACTCGCAGATACGCTTCAATGAATGGTTAGTTAAATGACCAACCAGTCGGGATCGACTCGACTGGTCCGCCAAAAGTTCTTCAAGTAGCGTGCGAAGTGAATGAGGATCATCAACTAATAGTTTATCTATGACTTTTTCAAGGAGTAGATTTGATGCAAAGGATCTACCGGTAACAAGAAACTCTTTAAGCACCTCCGGGAAGTTAACCGGTGTTTCCTCATTTATGTTCTGGCAGACAGTCTTAATGTCTTGACCATAAAATAAGTCATTGCCAACTTCATCTATCACCTTTCCTAGCCGAGTATCCACTCCAATCTTATCCCTTAAACAGTACTCAATCAACCCAGATTTTTCCGGCTGTTGATTTTTACTCGCATCATGAAGAAGTTTTAGCCAATAACTGCGAACCAGTCCCGGACAGGCTGCCAACTTCTCTAACTTTTCCAGATCATGGTAGAGGTTATTGATCCAATCGTTTCTATTAATTTGAAGAGATAATACCAATTTCAGTAAAGTTTGATCTGAGAAGTGGTTTACTGCTCTCAACCTTACATATTCGTCTTTCAAATTGCTTCTAAGCGCTTCGGTAATAACATGTTTGTCTGAGCAAATCCTCAGTAGATTTTGTTCCAAGACTTCAATCGTGGTATTGGAACTGGCCCACCAGGGTAAATTCCCCGTGGAAAGAAAATGTAATATCGTTTTATAGTCGTTTTGGAAACTAGCTTCTTTTATTGACGGGGGCTGGTTTGGTTGTTCCTCTTCCCGGTATGCTATTGCCTGGATTCTCTCACGAAAAGCACCGTCAACTTTAATCGGAAAACTACTTTCCAACTCACTACTGGCAATTGTCCCAACATCTAGAATTACCTGGTCCAATGACAGCACTTGATCTGCTTTGATCAATTCCCGGGAGGACTTCTCTAACAACGGACTAACCTTATTTAAGAATATTCCCTTAAGATCGTATTCAACTTCAGCTGGAAGCTCAATTTCGATAATTTGTTTCTTTATGACTAAGTCAGGAGCGCTCATCTTAAATTACTAGAAAATTCCGTCCAAGGGTCATGTAGCCAATGCCCCTATTCTTGAAGAGCGGATCCGTGATAATGAAATCATAGCCTACTCTCATTCTGCCAATGCCAGTCAATGTTTGGCAAGGTTGTTCGATGGTAAATTCTTTACCCACCGTCATTTCACCAACTCCCCAATGTTGCTCAAAGGGTTCTGATACGATAAAATCTTTGATCTTTATCACCTCATCCGGCTCATCAATAATTTGCATCCATTGATCGTTATCCTCAACATCCGCATTGCCAATACCGTGATTAGCTCTTATCGCCTCCAGGGTCTGTATCAATCGGGAGTGCGTGGCATTCCATTCAAAAAAATACTGTTCTTTTTGATCAGGATCGTCCGGTTCATTTTTAGATTTTATCAATACCCATTTTCGATAGGCATTTTCAAAACGGTTAAAGTCGTCTTCATAGGCAAAACAGATTTCGGGAATTATATGAGCGGGCGTTTCCTCGGCAACCACTTGCTGAGCATAATCCCGAAATGGTTGATAACGAAATCTATCAGACTCATAGGGAAGTATCACTGAAATCCTGTTGGAATAGAGGTCATTATTGGCATAAGTGAGATTACCTTTTTGATCGACTATGGATAATAACTCATCCTTTGCAAGGACGTCTTGTTCGGCATAATGAGTGAAACTATTGACAATCCTCAAGATCTCCTGTTCCCGTTTTTGATCAGTCTGAAAAAGAATTGACTGCTTCGCCAGTCGCTTACCGCGATAATCAACCAGGTAGAAACCAAATCGACCACCAGCCCCTTTTATCAAATGGTACCGTCTTTTATCTGAAGAAAACTTCGCCACCTGGCGTAAATCGTGAATCAAGTGGTAAGCACTTGAGTATTGATCCAGGCCCTTCATTATACAAGTACCATTTTCATCATAGATTTCAAACCCATATACGAAATCGGGTGCAGCCTCAACGTCCAGGGCTGTCTTATAAACCAGGAAATGTTCTTCCAGGTACGAACCGGTAATTGCTGGAGCAGATCCCTGAAGCCCCAGCGGTATATCATATTGATGAAAATAGGATCTTTGCAACTTGACCTGTTTGCTTGTAAGTGTCTCATTCACTTTTGGCCTTAACAAAATATGCTCGACCAGGTGGACTCGTTCGCTTGCAAAATTCTCCCTGAGAAACCTGGCGGTTAGATCAATCTCCCGGCGGACGGTTTCAGCTTCTTCAAAATATTCAATTCTTCGGGCTATGATTTCATTTTGATCATCCAGGAGGTTGAAATAAAATCTACCATCCTCTGCGCATTCGCAGCGATAGTTATAGCTATAACGGCCAAACGAAATGACCGATCTGACTTCCTCAAAGAGATCGCTCTTGTGGTAGTATCGGGTGCTACTGCTTAGGAGAATCTCATTACTCTCAGTTAATAAGCGAAACCTGAACTCTTCAATGTTATCGTTATTGTAAGTTCAAGTAATAAGTGCAATTTTCCTTTGTAGCACTTGCTTTGCGTTTAGGTAATTAAATTTTCTAACAGGGCGTTCATTGATTTTGTTTTCAACAACTTTGATTTGCTCCTCTGTAACAAATCTAATATCTGTTTTCTTAGGATAAAACCTTCTGATTACCCCAATCCTATTTTCAACTGTCCCTTTATCCTGACTAGTATAGGGACGAGTGAAATAGGCATCCACATCAAGGGATTGAGCAATCAACTCATGTTTAGAAAATGCCATATCATTATCAAAAGTGAGTGTTTCCAGTTTGTGTTTATCCTGAGAGAGTTCCTCCACAATAGCTTCGGCCATTTGATCGGCATTTTTACTGTGCATCTTTCTGATTCTGGTAAAAAGACTTGCTCGGTCTGTCATCACCAACAAAGAGCCTTTGTGGTTTTTACCCATCATTAAATCGACTTCTATATCTCCCAATCGTTCCCTTTTGTTAATGATCTGGGGTCGCTGTTCAATTGATACCCTATTCGGGATAATACCTCTACGATCTTTTCTGTTTCCTCGTTTGCGCCTTCGTTTGCCATGTTTTAGATATGTGTATAGTTGTTTGTATTCTTGGTTCTCCTGGTGGTTGGTGTGCTTACATTCCCATATCCATTGGTAAATCCATTCATGGCTAAGTGGACATTCTCTCGTTTTCTTTCCCCGATGGCTGATCAATTCAGGACTCCATCTATCTTCTTGGAGCCGGTTAACTATCCAGTCTTTCATGGGTTTGGTGAAAATCACTCTTTTTGGCTTTTCTTGATGACGAAGATTGGTCCTCCTTTGTGCATTTGCTGTTCGATAGACACCAGCTCCCCTACCTCTTGAACCCACATTTCGCTTAAGCTCACGTGAGATCGTAGACGGGTGAAAATGAACGATACAGGCAATCTCCTTTTGAGTAGCTCCTGTTTTCAATAATGCTTCAATTTGATACCTTTGATCAATACTGAGATGTGTGTAGTTTTTTGACATTTTGCAATCCAAAGATTGCACTGCTCAGGCTTTTGAAGGATGAAAAAGCCCTTAAAAGCTTTTTCATCCTTCAATTGCACTTATTAGTTGATCTCAGCATAGCTTAAAATTGCTTTCTTTCTCATTATGCTAATTTTGTTCGTTTTGTGAGACAACATCCAATCGTTAAGCTTTCAAGCTTCATTGATGAATGTATGTGAAGAGTGTCAAAGAAATGTTATGCCAGCCATAATTCCAGAGTCCAGGGCTTCATACAACAGAGGAAGACGCCCATTATCGACACCTGCATAGACCATCCCACTTTTTGATCGGGTGTTGGCGTCGTTAAATAAATAGCCGGGTTGTGGAATAGGCATGGCATGACCCATGACGTTGATAAATGCTGCATTCACTTCAACTCTTTTATTTAAGACCTCTTCAATGGTTTCAAGTGCATCATTCACTATGCGGTCTTTATTTGAAGGTATGGTAGTGAGATGTCCCCGGTTTTCCGGTTTCAGACAATAGTAGGCAGTATAAACCCGCTTATCTTTTAACGATTCACGGCTTTGAACACTGCTATCAATAAACCCAAGGAAATCTTCTCTTTCACCCAGGTATTCATTTTGCCAAAAACCATATGTTCCGGGACTATCGTTTGTAATGAAATTGATCACCATCCAGGGGGCGTAGTTATTAGTAAAAAGGTCAGCTTCCTCCGGATAAATATATTTTAATGCATGCTTTTGCCCGGCATAAATAACATTATCACAGGCCACCTGAATTACTTTTTTATTAATGATGTCCAAGACCTCAATTTCAAAGCCCTGGCTGTTTTTAGTAATGTGCTTTACCAGGTGATTTGTTCTTATATTCTGTGAGGGTAAAGTTGTTAGAATTTTTTCAGCGAAATAGCTATTCCCCGTAGGCGGAGAAAAAAGATCTACCGCCTCAGTATAGTAGGGCCGGCACATAAAGTAATGGATACCTGCCAGAGCTGAAACTTGATCCATCGTCCCTCCATAATCATCTAACATGTGATAACTAAGCTGACGTTTGAAGGTATCATCTACTTCCATTTTTTCAGACAGGAACTGGTAAAAACCAATATTATTAAGATACCTGTAATCCTCGGAGATCAGACGGGTGGGGAGTTTCATTTCTCCCTGGTAGTCAGAGAGAATCTTATAAAACGTGTCTTTAGTGTAACCTTCAGGAATAACATCACCTCTTATTACGCCATTTTCATAACATTGCTGTCTCCTGTAGAAGGGGATGATGTGCTGTTGGTCTTTAAAAGACCACATCTTTTTCCATGGTTCATATTGTATGATTTGCAGATCTTCCATGAAGCGGAGAACTTCCTCACCATAATAATCGGGGTAAGCAAGATCGTAATGTGCCCCCTGGCAAAAGGATATTCCTTCAAAGTGAGTAGCTGCAGAAGTACCTCCGGTTCTGCCGGAAAGCTCAAATAATAAAAAATCCTTTTCCCGAATTATTCCTGCTGCGGCCAAACCTGATAAACCTCCTCCAACGATGACAATTTTCGTTTCTGTCCTTGTAGAGTCGGGCCATCGGTTACTTTCCATAATCAAATGGCCTGTGCTGTGATCAGAATGGACATGGACTGGAAAAGAACCGCTCCCTTTTAAGTGATCACAGCTTTGCAGCCAAAATGGAAGCGAAACCGAGATAGCTCCTTTCTTAACAAAGTCTCTTCTATTCACCCTAGTGTGATGGTTGTTAAATAGGCTAACTAAATTTTTCTTCTAATTATTTCCTTATACAAGGCAAAATTTGAAAGCATAGCAGCGCTCCGATTGAGAATTTTAACGATGTAGAAAGGAAAAAGAGTGTAAAAATAGTTGGCAAATTTAGCAATCATCACACTAGAAGTATCGGTTTGATGTATGGGTTTTTATCGTTGCTTTTCCAAATGAATCCATCCAGGATGTAATGTGTTGCCTGTGGAACAGATAGCGCAGCTATTGCAAATGCTTTTAAAGGAGTACTAATTTCGGGAAAAGGCATGTCAACTATTGCCTGGAAAACTCCCCCTTCTTCCTGGTAGACAAATCGATCCCAGAGAAACTCTTCAAAAAAAGCTAATAATAGAACAACCAGTACAATGGTGTAAGCAATCTTGAATCCCCGTTTAAGAGAGTGAGATGCACTCTTTATAACCTTCTTTCTATCTGTGTAAAAAATAATGAGGGCCATGTAGGGTAGTCCGTGAGCCACTACGTTAGTGATGGTGAATACGATATCAGAATTAAAGTAAACGATACCCAAATACCAGTTTCCTGCAGTGGTGCATATCCAAAGAATTTTACCTATTGCTAAGCGATTGCCTGTTTTTGATTTGAGGTAGAGCTCTTCAACGAACCATCCGCCTAATAGAAGGAAATAAATAATATTACCCAGGTAATTAAAGTAATAAGTGATCTGATCTGGCAGTTGGTATTGGATGAAGTCTCCCTCTACAAACCATTGGAAATTTCTGTCAATATTAAGATGCCAGTATAAAATTGGGAAGAGCATAGAAAGGTAAATGGCGAAATTGTCTGATATAAACTTCTTCTGAAAATCTTTCGATTTTGCCTTGTATATCCTCATGAAACCAAATTGTTGTTTGACGAAATGAAAGACGGCTATATAGGCAAGACATCTCCAAAATAGATCTGTTGAAACGGATGCCAGCACAAAGGATAGAAGAAACGCGATGATAGGCGCTGAGATTAATAGTCGCCTATGATGGGCAAATTCGTCCCGGTCAAGGTAGGTTCGAAAAAGAGTACTCCACACATGCCCCACGTCGATTCCAAGCACAAAAACCAATAGTACCCACAGAGGAACATCGGCTTGTAAAATGTGATCTGGCAGTAGGAAAGCGGCCATCCATGTCAGCCATACAGGCACGAACAAAAGCAGTAAGTCACGCCTGAGAGAAAAAAGCCAGGAATTCATGTCTACAAGGGGGCACTTTGATCGACCATATCTGAAAAATAACTCGTTTTGCCGAAAGAGAGCATCATTTTCATGGCTTCAAGGTCCCACCATATGGTACTTACTTTTGGTTTGACCTCTCTTAAAGAAGACATCATTTCAGTGGTGCTGTATTTTTTAGATCCTATGACCCAGGAATATTGTCCCAGGGAAGGAATCTGTGCGTGATAGGCCAATTGATAGAAACCGGCAGTTTGAATGTGTTGTTGAATTTCGTTGATACGTCCAAACTGCGGATATGAATTGACAGTTTTCGTAACAAGGCTGCCGTTTACCTTTAGCTTGTCAAAACATAGCCTATAAAACGCCTCCGAATAGTATTGCTGAAACTCTACTTTTTTAGGTTCCGTCAAATCGATAACAATCAGGTCAAAATATGACGTCGTATCAGTAAGGAAATGTTGTGGCGATTTATTGATTACCTCAACTTTCGCATTAATCCCCATCTGAAGTGTTTCTTGGTACTCAAAGACAAAATTATAATAGTCTTTATCGTAGGGAAGAATTACTATCTTACTAATCGACGTGAACTTTGAAAGCTCATCAGCTAACAGTCCGTTATCTCCACCAATAATCAATACATCTCTAATAACCTGATCATTCAAATGCACAACAGGTTGTATAAAAGCCTCACTAAAGACGTGGCCGTCAATGGTTGAAAATTGCAATTCGCCATTGTAGTGAACCCAATAATCGCCTTTCCAATGCACGATTTGTCCGCTACCTTTTCGTGTCTCAATACTAGCTATTACTTTGTCGAAATACTTGACTTGACTTTCTTCATGATTGAAGGGGACCGCCCAGGTCAATACAATGGATAACAAGGGAGCTAATATCCATTGGGGAGCTTGCATAACAGCGGCCATAGACCCTCCAATAGCTATAAGGACATGCATTACAATCCATGTATAATCAGACCACCCCAGAAGGTTTACCACCAGGGGTTGTATGATTAAGGGAATGACAATCAGTAAACCCGAACCGATAAACTTTAAGTTTGGATGGACAGTTTTAATGAATCTATAGGATACTATGAAGGGTATCATTAAACTAATGCCCAAGCTTACCTTATCTGCGTTGGTGAATTCGAAATAATGATAATAGATATTATGAAACTGAACATAAAGAAGTGCGCAATAGCTTAAAATAAGTGCCAAATAAGTCTTTTTCACGATTTGTCCTTCCCTTTTCCCTTAATACGCTTTCTTATTTCGGATTCAAATCCTGCCGCGATAATACCGGCCGGTAGAGCGAAAATACCGACTCCCATAATCGAGATAAATGCGCCCAGCACCTTTCCCAAAGGAGTTATCGGGTAAACATCACCATAACCAACTGTAGTTAAGGTTGCCACTCCCCACCACATTGTTGCGGGTATGCTGCTAAAATTATCAGGCTGTACTTCATGTTCTATATAATACATCATGCTTGAGGCCATGACCAGCACAACAAGAACTATCGTCAGGGAAATTAGAAGTTCTTCTTTCCTTTGTGATATGACACGTGTGATTAGGTTGAAGGCGGTGGAATACCTGCCCATTTTGAAGATTCGCAAAATTCTGAAGAGCCGTAATATCCGAAGCACCCGACCATCCATAGCAAAAACGAGCGGTAGGTAAAAAGGGAGGATAGCAAGAAGATCAATTAGTCCGGCGAAAGAGAAGAAAAACCTTACCCGACCCCAGATTGGGTGTTGGTATTTTTCAAAATAAGTGCAGGTCCAAAGTCTTCCGAGATATTCTATAGAAAAAACAACGATGGAAAAGATCTCGAAATAGTAAAATACTTCCGGGATGCTGTTATGGATGCTTTCTACAGTTTCCAGAATAACTGCTGCTACATTCAGCAGGATTAAGGACATAATAAAAATGTCAAAACGCTTACTCAGCCGGTCATCACCCTCCCCTTTTTCCAGCGTTTCAAAAATTCTCCTTTTGTTGAGCATGAAACTAGGTATTAGCCACGTTTATGAGGTGAAAGTAGTCCGTAAAAACCTTAATGAACTCAACATAGAGATGTGTATTGCAGCTACTTAATGCTATATAAGTCTTATCTTCTTCCGGGAAAGTGTGTAATGCACAGTGACTCTCAGCAAGTAACCATACGGCAGTATAACCCTGTGGCTCAAAGCGGTGCTCCATGAAATTGAGGATGGTGAAACCCGATTTGATCAAGAGGGATTCAATTTCCTTTTTTAAATTTTCGTCATCTGACCGCTCTATCCAGGTAGTATAATTATCTATTTTGGCTTTCAATTTTATAGAATTTGTAAGTTCAAGTAATAAGTGCAATTTTCCTTTGTAGCACTTGCTTTGCGTTTAGGTAATTAAATTTTCTAACAGGGCGTTCATTGATTTTGTTTTCAACAACTTTGATTTGCTCCTCTGTAACAAATCTAATATCTGTTTTCTTAGGATAAAACCTTCTGATTACCCCAATCCTATTTTCAACTGTCCCTTTATCCTGACTAGTATAGGGACGAGTGAAATAGGCATCCACATCAAGGGATTGAGCAATCAACTCATGTTTAGAAAATGCCATATCATTATCAAAAGTGAGTGTTTCCAGTTTGTGTTTATCCTGAGAGAGTTCCTCCACAATAGCTTCGGCCATTTGATCGGCATTTTTACTGTGCATCTTTCTGATTCTGGTAAAAAGACTTGCTCGGTCTGTCATCACCAACAAAGAGCCTTTGTGGTTTTTACCCATCATTAAATCGACTTCTATATCTCCCAATCGTTCCCTTTTGTTAATGATCTGGGGTCGCTGTTCAATTGATACCCTATTCGGGATAATACCTCTACGATCTTTTCTGTTTCCTCGTTTGCGCCTTCGTTTGCCATGTTTTAGATATGTGTATAGTTGTTTGTATTCTTGGTTTTCCTGGTGGTTGGTGTGCTTACATTCCCATATCCATTGGTAAATCCATTCATGGCTAAGTGGACATTCTCTCGTTTTCTTTCCCTGATGGCTGATCAATTCAGGACTCCATCTATCTTCTTGGAGCCGGTTAACTATCCAGTCTTTCATGGGTTTGGTGAAAATCACTCTTTTTGGCTTTTCTTGATGACGAAGATTGGTCCTCCTTTGTGCATTTGCTGTTCGATAGACACCAGCTCCCCTACCTCTTGAACCCACATTTCGCTTAAGCTCACGTGAGATCGTAGACGGGTGAAAATGAACGATACAGGCAATCTCCTTTTGAGTAGCTCCTGTTTTCAATAATGCTTCAATTTGATACCTTTGATCAATACTGAGATGTGTGTAGTTTTTTGACATTTTGCAATCCAAAGATTGCACTGCTCAGGCTTTTGAAGGATGAAAAAGCCCTTAAAAGCTTTTTCATCCTTCAATTGCACTTATTAGTTGATCTCAGCTATCCTTTTCGTCGTAAACCTCGAAATGGTCTTCGATTCTCTTTTGAGAAAACATCTCTCTGTGGGAGTGATTGTTTAATCCTAACCGGGCATAGATCCTTTTTTCTAAACCGGATAAGTTGAGGTTATCCCAGATTTTAGGGTAATTGTCATTATTTCTCAGGCGATAATTGAAGCCCAGCCCCCGACGACCGTTAAGACCAGGATAGTCATGCAAAAAGTCAATTTTATCCAGGATGGTTTCTTTCGTATGATAGTTCTTATCAAGATTCAGCATCAGTTGAGTATAAGACGACATGTCTTCTGAAAAGCGTGACAGTAAATGGTTGAGAAACTGATGACGCCTTGAAATGTAGGTTTCAACATCTTCATTGATTTGTTCAAGACGGTTGGAATAGCTGTTGGCACCGTCGCCATTCATACCCTGAATGATTTCCGAAACATCAGGCACGTTATTCAGGGGCTGAAAGAAATAAGTCCGATCAACTGATGGTTTGATAGAAAATAGTGTTTTAAGATTTGTCAATTGTGCCAGGTGATTGGCTATGATTTGCTCGAAGAAAATAAGGTACGCTTTTAATTGTTTAGCCTGGGCTTTTCGATCCGGCGCTTCAGAATCACGTAGGCCGGAACTGCCAATACCGTAAATGGAGGGAAACTCGTCTTGCGATGAGAAATATTCCTCTAATTCCAAATGAGTTCCCTCAGGGATTTCCAGTTGCCATGGTCTGGAGATTTTCTTAAATGAAGAAGATTTCTTTTCCTCATACAAGCGATTTACTTCATCCCAATTCACCGAATAACCTTCGACTTGAATTGAGGATTTTCTAGCGCTGAACCGAGGTTTGGTTCTTCCTACTTCCACCGAATCCCGAGCGATGCGATCATGGTCAAGATAGTATTGGTAGGAAACGTTGTTTACCCCCACTACACCTTCCACTTCCATAATAATTCTTACCAGGTCAGAAGTGTATATCTGCTGCCGTTCTTTCCAGGCTGAAAACTCCTCGGGGTCGGGAAATCCATACTTCAACAATGGTCCGTTAAAAATCTCGTCCGGACTATAACCGCGTTCCATTAACTCCGACAAAGAGTAGAATTTGAGAGGCGGAGCGAGATATCTATCGATTTGATAAAATATTTCACTTAAGATCTTCTCTCCCGGCTGATTCGGCTCTATCACCAATTGCGCCTCAATACCTGCTTCTCGCAAAGGGACCTTTTCAACAGACCGAAAATCGGTACACAAATTTCGATTGGCTTGAAGAACTTGCCAGCTATTTTCAACTACAAATTTTTTCTCCGCAATACTTTGATTAAAAGGCTCAAGCGCTCTCTGCCAGGGTAATTTCTCAAGATCTTTTTGTAGTCTCTGCTCTAGTTCTGGCCAGAAATCTTCTGTAGCGCCGGATACCTCAAGACCCGGGACTTTAATTTTTAATGGAAGGTTGATTGCTATATTTTTTGGAAGCGAAATATTTAACGAAGTGTTATAACCCCTTTCCGGATTGTTACCATCTATTTGATTTAAAGGCCCGATAAGGATTTCTGCTTTTGACCAAAACTGTTCTTGATCCCAGAAAGATGATACCTCGTCCCAATGCGGTAACAATATATAATAGTCAAATTCGTATGAGATACCTGAGATAGTAAAGCTCAACTCCCTTCGGATATCCTGTTCCTCGAATTTATCCTTTTCGAATTCCAATTGTACTTTATACAGTCCCTTTAGTTCTATATCCTGAGATTTTGGATTCTGGGATTGGTAAACCAGCTTGTTCTCAGAAGGATCAAAAATGATATCTTGTTCCTGATCAGTTGTTTTTACTACCCAGACATTGGCTACATCCTCCTGGTCGATCAACAATTTCCGGTAATCGGAGATAGTAAGCGCTGCATTGGGAAGAATGCTTTCTGCTGGAAAAATGGCCTGATTTTCCCATCCCACCTCCGCGCTTCCAGCTAAGAGGTCCTTGATATTAAGATTTGTTCGATAACCAAGGTCAGTCAGGGCATAGCAAAATGCTTCTAGAATGGTGATACTCGGATCATGCAGGTTGTGATCGGTCCAGGTATTGGCTGCGAGTTCACGGATCTGTTTCAGCCCCTCTTCCTTAACCCGCATTATTCATAGGCCACCAATTTTGGGATTAATAATGGGTTGCTAACTATTTTTGATTGGAGTGTATGTATTAATTTGAAGATCAACCAGGTTTCTGGATTTCAAAGGACATTAGAGCGTTTTTTTGTTAGAATTTTTCAATTTTCAGTCAAAGCTCTATTGTGTTCTTATGGAAGAACATTTTTTTGATTAAATCAAACTGTTTAACTGATCGGTCAGTTCACCGTAAGCAAATCGCCCAGCAGGTATTGATATCTAAAGGCTCTTGAGAATTGTATTGTCAATGATCTTTTCCTTTCTTTCAGGCACGCCCCAACCTTCATCAGGTAAAGCCGGATATTGTCCACTTGCCATCGTTTAGCAAAGTGGTGTTTTGTTTTGGCAATTAATAATTTAATCTGCCGGAACATTTCATAACAGAGGGTAGCGATGATTAAACGCATGAAATTGGCCCAGTAGCGATGACAGGAAAGCCGGTCGGAATAAGTCATGTTTTTGAGTTCCTTTATTCGATTTTCACTGGCATCACCTCGCTTGACATAAAAATCAAAGTAAATCTGTTGAGCGGTCATCGCTTCAAAGTTGCTCACAAAGTAACGGACATTCATTCCTTTTCCGGTAGACTCCACTTTGGCGTACAGCTTTTCAGAACGATCCCAGCTTTTGGCCTGGTAAGTAAACGGGCCAACAAACTCTTGATGTTTAATGATTTTTGAAGCATATTCCTTTTTTACTTCAATGATAGTCTGTTTGGTAAAAGTCTTTAAAACTTCATTACTACTAATACCTAAACAAAATTGAAGGTCAAACTGCTTAGCTATCCGATAAAAAGATGCTCCTGAAAAGCCACTATCCGCTCGAATAAGGATCTTTACTGAGGGCAGTTTTTTTCTGATTTTAATGACAATCCTTTTCAATAAGGCCACAAACCATTTGTTGGAGTGACAATTGCCCGGACGTAGTACTGGTAAAATGACCTGACCGGTGTTCCCGTCCTTAAAGAACAACTCATGGTACATAGTCTGTCCATAATAGCCATTATACAAACTGAGTTGTTGGGATCCATGAGTAGGGTCATCGGCACCATCTACATCAATGATGATTTGACCAGTCTTCTCTTTCAACTCCTCTACATAACGGTCTACAAACCATTGACTCATCTGGTAGATCAGACTCCGATCAGCCTTGTTTTCAAATCGACTTAAAGTAGGCTGGGAACATAATCCGCTATCTAGTACTTTACGGATCACCGGATCCTCTCGGAGTTTTTGTTCGTCATTGCAATCCTGATAGCCCTGCATCATTAAAAACACCCGTTGGCGAAGCATTTCTTCATAAGTGTATTCGATAAAAAAGGGGTTTCGATAGTCAGGAATCAGTGCGGCGAAGCTTTTTAATAGACCGGTCTTTCTCTCTACTTTTTCACTTAACAATATCGCTCCGTCTGAGCTAATCGCTGATGCTGAAAAATCAAATTTAAAAGCTTGTTTTCCTCGATAAAATACGGTATCTTTTTCCTTATATTCAGGCATAAATTAATTGCTTATTTTGTTGTCTAACTATCTCAATATAAGCAATTTATGCCTGTTTTTTATTGTCTACTATGAATTTTTCGGGTTAAGAATTTTGAAAAGAGAATTGATGTGCTGGCAATTTCGTTTTCCAGTCAAAGTATTCACAATGAACCGAAGCTAACTGACCTGATTAAAAGTGAGCGTACAATTACCATTGGAAGAGATAAACTTGAATACCAATTGTTAATGGCTACTAATGAAGTAACTGATTTAAAAGTGCATCTTAAATCGAAACTACAGAGAGCTTAGATCTTAAAACTCCCCGGTTGCATCTCCCTACAAGCTCACCGCCCTTTTTTTGGGTGTGCAATCATTAACCATCTTTCACCTCCACACGGGGCACTTCATCCCGTAATAGCGGAACAATTATGGTTAGTGTATCCCATATTAACCTCCATGACTGGCTCAATTTACGAGGTGTTGGGAAAGGCTTTAGTTGTTGCACTATAGCCAGCCAGGCGACAGCAAAAAAATGTTTCAGCAAGGTCATACGACTGCGTGAAATTCCGGATAATATTGACATAGGCTCAGCGGCAAATTTTCCACCTCTTTTCAGGTATTCGAAGCAGGCTTTTCTAAGAATTTGATGGCGGAAAATGCGATAAAGAGCATATGCGAGTATGTTTACCGTGGCATTTTCACGATATCTTTTCTTGTAGAATTTTCCGACCTCTTCCCTAATCAAAATCTGATCAAATGTGCTGATCTCAATCAACCTATCACCCAGATCTTTCACATCAGTAAGAGCAACAGTCATACCAGACCCTGTAGTCGGATGCCTCATATTCAGGGCATCTCCCAATAACACTGCCCCTTCTCTCAGGATTGGTCTTGAAGCTAGTAAATGGGTTGGTTTACCTTTTAATTTCACATTTTTGTGGACTTCTAAAACCCGTTCTTGTAGTTCAGTGGGCAGTTGAGGGTGGATCACTTGGCATAAATATTCTATCAGCGCTGCTCCTTTCATTGCAGGAAGCTCTTTGGGGAAGTCTATTAAGATCCTCACCTTATCTTTTCCAACCGGATAAGCCAAAATAGGCGCCGGATCGGCCATGATGACATGACCATGATTAGCAAATGGCAGTGAACAGTTCTCCAATATTACACCAAGCATAAAACCTTTCGTATCACTATGAGCTTTATTTAAGTGACTCCTCAAGGAGGACATACTGCCCTGGGAAATGACCGTAAGTATGGCCATTAATTCGCTTGAAGATTGTCCTTGATTTTGTATACTAACTCCCTTCACTTCGCCTTGTGATCCAAAAAGAAGGTCTCTAACCGTTCCTTTTATATAATCTACATTAGCATACTCTTTGCTCAGTTTTCTTAGGGATTGAACAAAACGTCTGTAACGGAATCCATATCCATTGTAAATCCTTTCATTGTGATCTGAAGGATAGTTCAGCCTGTATGGTTCATCTTTCAGGTAGATCACATAACCCTTTATAGGCTGTGCATCAATGCCCTCAAAAACAGAACCAAAGCCCATTTCTTCGAGTTTTTGCACTCCGCTCGGTTGAAGAAGCTCTCCAATTATTTCATCGGGCTCATCCCATTTCTTCTCAACCACTGCAACCTTTAACCCATTTTTTCCCAAATAAGCAGCCAAAGCGGAACCGGCTACTCCGGCTCCGACAATACAAACATCATAGGTAGTTTTTGACTGGTCAACCATGCATTAAGAGGCCATGGCATGTTTTTCTATCATGCTACGCTGCTTCGAAAATAAATCAATCTCTTTGATCTTTGATTTCTTATTTATCAAACGACGTAGAAATGTGGCGGTTAAATACCCGTTAGGATCATTGGTTGGTATTTTATTGAAGATATCAATGGCGAAATTTTCAAAAATGGTCTGGGCGTCTTGATATTTTTGTGTTTGTAATATCAACTTAGCTGCTAATCCCTTGCGGATCTTTACATTCCTGTGAAATACATGGTTATTATTATAGACCGCGGCGAGGGTGGCCATCGCCATTACTTGAGGTATGGCACAAAATTGGAAAACCATTGGATCCCTGATAGATTTAAGGTAAGCCAAGCAATCTCCTCCATGTTTTAATGCATCTGTAACAAGGTGATTTAGGCAGAGATTTGATTCATCATCTTCTATACTTTTCAACCCACTTAATGTGCTAGAATACTTGCTCCAAACTTCTCTAGGCCAAAAAGTACGATCAGCCATCAAATCTTCATTGTAATCCCTTATTATGTTGGTTTTTTGAAGAAAGAGACCCATTGAGTGGGACAGGGTTTCATTTTGAGCCACCAATTTGTTTTCCAATCCTGAGGAAGCAAACAATTGTGATAAACCAATGCCAACAAGACCGGCAACATAGCCGCAATATTCATCATATTCCTCAACTTGCTCAATCTCACGATCAAGGAATTCGCACATACCTGCGCCCATTTGCTGACAGATATTTAAAACAATCTGCCGATGTCTTAATGGCAATTTCAGGAACACTGAAATGACTAACTGATAATTCTCCAATAAAAGGCAATAATCGGTTGAATCACCAATTCCTGAAACAGACCAATTGGGATCTGTATGTTTGAGATGAAAAGTCCTTAACCCGAAAAATTCATAGTAGACAATAAAAAACAGGCATAAATTGCTTATATTGAGATAGTTAGACAACAAAATAAGCAATTAATTTATGCCTAAATATAAGGAAAAAGATACCGTATTTTATCGAGGAAAACAAGCTTTTAAATTTGATTTTTTAGCATCAGCGATTAGCTCAGACGGAGCGATATTGTTAAGTGAAAAAGTAGAGAGAAAGACTGGTCTATTAAAAAGCTTCGCCGCACTGATTCCTGACTATCGAAACCCCTTTTTTATCGAATACACTTATGAAGAAATGCTTCGCCAACGGGTGTTTTTAATGATGCAGGGCTATCAGGATTGCAATGACGAACAAAAACTCCGAGAGGATCCGGTGATCCGTAAAGTACTAGATAGCGGATTATGTTCCCAGCCTACTTTAAGTCGATTTGAAAACAAGGCCGATCGGAGTCTGATCTACCAGATGAGTCAATGGTTTGTAGACCGTTATGTAGAGGAGTTGAAAGAGAAGACTGGTCAAATCATCATTGATGTAGATGGTACCGATGACCCTACTCATGGATCCCAACAACTCAGTTTGTATAATGGCTATTATGGACAGACTATGTACCATGAGTTGTTCTTTAAGGACGGGAACACCGGTCAGGTCATTTTACCAGTACTACGTCCGGGCAATTGTCACTCCAACAAATGGTTTGTGGCCTTATTGAAAAGGATTGTCATTAAAATCAGAAAAAAACTGCCCTCAGTAAAGATCCTTATTCGAGCGGATAGTGGCTTTTCAGGAGCATCTTTTTATCGGATAGCTAAGCAGTTTGACCTTCAATTTTGTTTAGGTATTAGTAGTAATGAAGTTTTAAAGACTTTTACCAAACAGACTATCATTGAAGTAAAAAAGGAATATGCTTCAAAAATCATCAAACATCAAGAGTTTGTTGGCCCGTTTACTTACCAGGCCAAAAGCTGGGATCGTTCTGAAAAGCTGTACGCCAAAGTGGAGTCTACCGGAAAAGGAATGAATGTCCGTTACTTTGTGAGCAACTTTGAAGCGATGACCGCTCAACAGATTTACTTTGATTTTTATGTCAAGCGAGGTGATGCCAGTGAAAATCGAATAAAGGAACTCAAAAACATGACTTATTCCGACCGGCTTTCCTGTCATCGCTACTGGGCCAATTTCATGCGTTTAATCATCGCTACCCTCTGTTATAAAATGTTCCAGCAGATTAAATTATTAATTGCCAAAACAAAACACCACTTTGCTAAACGATGGCAAGTGGACAATATCCGGCTTTACCTGATGAAGGTTGGGGCGTGCCTGAAAGAAAGGAAAAGATCATTGACAATACAATTCTCAAGAGCCTTTAGATATCAATACCTGCTGGGCGATTTGCTTACGGTGAACTGACCGATCAGTTAAACAGTTTGGTTTAATCAAAAAAATGTTCTTCCATAAGAACACAATAGAGCTTTGACTGAAAATTGAAAAATTCTAACAAAAAAACGCTCTAATGTCCTTTGAAATCCAGAAACCTGGTTGATCTTCAAATTAATACATACACTCCAATCAAAAATAGTTAGCAACCCATTATTAATCCCAAAATTGGTGGCCTATGAATAATGCGGGTTAAGACAGTTTCCCAAGGCATTTAGTTTCCATTTGATTTAACTCTCTTTACAATTTGAACGAGATTACACCTATTATTAAAGGTACGAATAAAAGTTTGGACGTCTTGGACTATAAAAAAATATCTCAGAATCTAAACGGACGTGAAAATTGGTAACGCCTAATACCTTTAAGTGATGCAAACATTGGAAACCAGTCAAGAACAGATCAAAGCAGAAAAGTTATGGCAACTGATTATCATCAATGGTAGGCAGCAATGGGTTTTCAATGAAAATGAGTACCAAAAACTTTATTCAGGAAGTGAATTTGAGCCGAACCCACAATTTCTTGAAAACATCAGAGACACCTTTCGGTTTGATAAAATTAAAAATCCTAATTCTGCAGATATTGTCTATCGAAAATCAAAGCACCAATCCGACAATGACCCAGAAATTCCAGACTGGCTGAAACGTTCATCCAATTTTTCAAGTTCTCTTGAAAAGAAGGCTAATAGCGCTGCTTTCAAGGGTATCAGATATTACGAGTCATTGCAATCCGAAGATGGTCACTGGCCAGGAGACTATGGGGGACCTCTTTTTCTTTTACCCGCTCTAATAATCGTATCTCACGTTACCGATAAGCCCTTTTCTCCGGTAAAACAGGAATTGATGAAGTGCTATATGCTCAATCATCAAAATGATGACGGTGGTTGGGGATTGCACATTGAAGGAACATCAACAATGTTTGGTACTGTAATGCAGTACTGTGCCTTGAGAATCCTGGGTTTAGATATGGATGAAGATTCTCAAAAGAAGGCCCGTGATTGGATCCATGAGAATGGTGGGACGACCGGAATACCTTCCTGGGGCAAGTTCTTTCTTTGTGTTTTGGGGGTCTATAGATGGGAAGGTTGCAATAGTCTGATGCCTGAAATGTGGCTTTTACCTAAATGGCTTCCCATTCACCCGTGGAGATACTGGTGTCATGCACGAATGGTCTATTTAGCA
Organism: Cyclobacteriaceae bacterium; assembly: GCA_963664285.2. Taxonomy (GTDB): domain Bacteria; phylum Bacteroidota; class Bacteroidia; order Cytophagales; family Cyclobacteriaceae; genus JAJCYL01. The sequence continues at coordinate 3,979 of CAXXNX010000017.1, read as the reverse complement.
ATGGCTTATTGTTATGGGCATCGAATTACAACCTCAACCAACAAATTCATAGAAGAACTGAGGCAAGAACTCTATATCGATGATTATGACAAAATAAATTGGATAAAGGATCGAAACGAAGTCTGCGGAAAGGACAGATTCCATCACACTTCCGGAACATTGAAATGGTTACTAAAGGCAATCAACATTTATGAAAGATTTGCGTCGACTTGGCTGCGTAATAATGCACTCAAATTCATTTTAGAATATGTAAATGCCGAAGATGAGCAAACCAAATTCATCGATATTGGTCCCGTCAATCAAATCATAAATTCACTTTGTATCTGGCATGCCTATGGGAACGATTCTGAACTATTCAAGGCACATGTTGATCGCTGGGATGACTATCTATGGCTAGCTGAAGACGGCATGAAAATGAGCGGCTATAATGGTTCTCAGTTATGGGACACTGCCTTTGCTACCCAGGCCCTTTTGGAGAATCAACCAGACCTTATTGATCCGGAAACAATTGCAAAAGCTTATTCCTATATCAATTACAGTCAGATAAAAGATGAGGTTAAGGATCGGCAACGTTTTTTTAGGCATCAATCTGTCGGAGGATGGCCATTCTCCACACTCGATCACGGCTGGCCAATTGCAGATTGTACCGCTGAAGGTATTAAGGCAGTCTTAAAATGTCATGGTTCAGAATTCATTGAAGAAATTGATGATAAATTAAGTACTGAGAGGCTGCAACAAGCCATTGATCTGATAATTTCCTTTCAAAATGAGGATGGCGGTTGGGCAACCTACGAAAATACCAGGAGTGGACCTTTCCTGGAGTTGCTTAACCCCTCTGAAGTTTTTGGGAAGATTATGGTTGATTATTCTTGGGTTGAATGCACCTCTGCCTGTATCACTGCCCTAAAAGAATTCAATCGTATACATTCTTATCGCTCACCAGAAATTCAATCTGCCATAGACCATGGCATGACTTTTATTAGAATGAATCAAAATGAAGATGGTTCCTGGATTGGATCCTGGGGGGTGTGCTTCACATATGGCACCTGGTTTGGTATCGAAGCGCTGACCACCAATGATGAGACCTATACTAATAGTTCAAGCATTAAAAAAGCCTGCGATTTCCTGATATCAAAACAAAAAAGTGACGGTGGTTGGGGTGAATCACACCTCTCATGTGTTACAGGTAAGTATGCCAATCACGAGCAGTCACAGGTTGTCAATACGGCTTGGGCGCTGCTGTCACTCATGGCATCAAATTACCCCAATAAAGATCTTATCGATCATGGAATTAAATTTCTGCTTAAAAGACAAATGAAGAATGGGGATTGGCCACAAGAAGGTATCTCCGGAGTTTTTAATCAAAACAGTATGATTACTTACACCTCCTACAGAAATGTTTTTCCTCTTTGGGCAATAGGACGTTACTTAGAGATGTACAGCAATAGTCTCAATTACAGAGGGAGCAACTTTTTCCACGTCGATGAAACACCTAATATATAATGAAGGATACAGGCTTTGAGACCTTAGTCGGAGGCAAGACTCAATCGTTTTTTGAGCTCTATAATAAGCATTTTGATAAAATTCAATTCAATAAAATGCACCCGGAGGCTTATAAGCCTGTCTACTATTTTCTTGAATCAAGAGGTAAACGCATACGACCGCTACTCCTCATGCTTGCCTGCGATGCATTCAACCAAAAAGTCGAAAAAGCCCTAAACCCGGCTTTTGGTATTGAGTTGTTCCACAATTTTACACTTATCCATGACGATATCATGGACAAAGCATCAATTCGAAGGGGCAGACCAACTCTACATCATAAATTTACTGAAGAGAGCGCCATTCTTGCCGGGGACTTTCTATTAATACTTGCCTATAGATATTTGTCAAGGGTTGATCCTATTAATCTACCATCGGTCATTGACACTTTCAATAGAGCCGCCACCCAGATTATTGAGGGTCAGGTAATGGATTCTTCTTTTGAAAAGCGTCAGTTTGTAAGAGAAGACGAATACCTTAAAATGATTGAATACAAGACTTCTGTCTTACTGGCAACCAGCCTGAAAATTGGAGCCATAATAGGTGGCGCTTCCAAAGAGGACCAGGAAAATATTTACTCCTTTGGTACTAACCTTGGCCTCGCCTTCCAATTAAAAGACGATTGGTTAGATGTTTATGGTGATCAAAATCTTGGGAAGAGAATCGGTGGCGATATCCTCAGAAACAAAAAAACCTATCTTTTTATTAAGGCGTACAGTATGTCTAGTGATGAAAAAAAATCTCACTTGACCAGTCTTGTGGGGTCTGAGGATGAAGAATTTAAGATTTCAGAAACCATTAAAATCTACACCCAGATAGGGGCAGGTGAAGAGACACAGCAATTTATGAATGTTTTATATGATAAATCTTTAAAGTCGCTCGATAAAGTTTCTATTAGTAGTGATAAAAAAGCTGATTTACAATATTTTGCGGATCGCGTTTATCATAGGGAATATTAGAAGGTAGCTATTAATGGATCAACAATTAATTCTGGTAGATGATAACGACCAGGTAATAGGTTATGGGGAAAAAATGGAAGTGCATGAAAAAGCGCTACTCCATTGGGCATTTTCCATTTTTATTGTGAACAGTAAAAATGAATTATTACTGCAAAAGAGGGCATTAAGCAAGTATCATTCCGGCGGACTTTGGGCGAATACATGTTGCAGTCATCCGATTAAAGGTGAAGACCAAGTGACTACAGTTCACCGCCGCTTACAGGAAGAATTGGGAATCCAGTGTGAATTGCAACCGGTCTTCAGCTTTATTTACCAGGCACAATTAGACAATGGACTTACGGAGTATGAGTTTGACCATGTTTATCTCGGTCGTTTCGAAGGCGTTCCTAAACCTAACCCGGAAGAGGTGGGTGACTGGAAATGGATGGATATTAAAGACTTGAATGAGGATCTTAAAGAAAATCCGGATGAATATGTTTATTGGATCCAACCGGCTTTTGAGAAGTTTTATGAATACCTCCAGGCTTCCAAATGATACTGTGGGACAGTTATTTACAGTAAATCAATTATTCTATACGCTGAGATCAACTAATAAGTGCAATTGAAGGATGAAAAAGCTTTTAAGGGCTTTTTCATCCTTCAAAAGCCTGAACAGTGCAATCTTTGGATTGCAAAATGTCAAAAAACTACACACATCTCAGTATTGATCAAAGGTATCAAATTGAAGCATTATTAAAAACAGGAGCTACTCAAAAGGAGATTGCCTGTATCGTTCATTTTCACCCGTCTACGATCTCACGTGAGCTTAAGCGAAATGTGGGTTCAAGAGGTAGGGGAGCTGGTGTCTATCGAACAGCAAATGCACAAAGGAGGACCAATCTTCGTCATCAAGAAAAGCCAAAAAGAGTGATTTTCACCAAACCCATGAAAGGCTGGATAGTTAACCGGCTCCAAGAAGATAGATGGAGTCCTGAATTGATCAGCCATCAGGGAAAGAAAACGAGAGAATGTCCACTTAGCTATGAATGGATTTACCAATGGATATGGGAATGTAAGCACACCAACCACCAGGAGAACCAAGAATACAAACAACTATACACATATCTAAAACATGGCAAACGAAGGCGCAAACGAGGAAACAGAAAAGATCGTAGAGGTATTATCCCGAATAGGGTATCAATTGAACAGCGACCCCAGATCATTAACAAAAGGGAACGATTGGGAGATATAGAAGTCGATTTAATGATGGGTAAAAACCACAAAGGCTCTTTGTTGGTGATGACAGACCGAGCAAGTCTTTTTACCAGAATCAGAAAGATGCACAGTAAAAATGCCGATCAAATGGCCGAAGCTATTGTGGAGGAACTCTCTCAGGATAAACACAAACTGGAAACACTCACTTTTGATAATGATATGGCATTTTCTAAACATGAGTTGATTGCTCAATCCCTTGATGTGGATGCCTATTTCAGGGCGTCCTT
>CAXXNX010000016.1:0-59071 GCA_963664285.2 Cyclobacteriaceae bacterium | reverse complement strand
AATATTTAAATCTCTTTGATCAATTTACAAACCATTTATACCACTATCAGTCATAATTGATGCACCCACATCATTAGGTTGGTCAAATTTCAATATTCTTATTACCTTATTTCCCGACTTATAAATCATCGTAAGCTTATAGTGAAATCTTTAGAGCATTCCGGCCATCATTTTATCGCCGTCCTCGGGGGATCAGTAGCCGGGTCAGAGGCTGCATATCAATTAGTACAACGCGGATTCAGAGTGGTGGTATTTGAACAGAACAAGCTGCCCTATGGAAAAATTGAGGATGGTCTCCCAAAATGGCATGTCAAATTAAGAGACAAAGAAGAGCGTAAAATTGACGATAAAATAGATCACGAGAACGTCCGATATATTCCGGAGATACGATTAGGTGAAGACATTAATTTTGAAGATCTGGTGAAAAATTGGGGCTTTACTGCTGTCCTCATTGCCACCGGAGCCTGGAAGGACAGACCGCTACCCATTGATGGCATTGACAAATACGTCGGCAATGGTTTGATCTATCAAAATCCATTTATTTACTGGTATAATCATTTTCATGAACCTGATTATTCGGGCCAGGTTTATGAAATAAAGGACAATGCCATTGTGGTTGGAGGAGGTCTCGCTTCAATTGACGTTGTGAAGGCGCTGATGTTCGTAACCGTAGAAGAGGCTCTCAAAAAGCGAGGCATAGAGGCCAATCTCTTTGACCTGGAAAGGAGTATTCCAAAAGTTTTGGAACAACAAAATCTCACACTTGATGATTTGGGCGTCAAGGGTTGCACGTTATACTACAGGAGACGAGACATTGACATGCCCTTATCGACCCTGGAGAAAAACTCACCTGACAACATTGAAAAAGCTGAAAGGATAACCAAGAAGATCCTGGAAAATGCACAGGGCAAGTTCTTATTCAAATTTGTCCCCTGCCAGGCTCCCGTTGACAGTATCATAGAAGATGATCAACTGGTCGGATTAAAGTTTCAGCAGACAAAAATTGAAAACGGTAAAGTCGTACCAATTGATCAATTCTTTGAATACCGCTCTGAATTAGTCGTCTCTTCAATTGGAAGCATTCCGGAAAAAGTAGAAGGCATGCCTTCAGAGGGATCAGCTTTTAAGATAGCAGATCCAAAGAGTTGCCGGCTGGATGGTTATAATAATGTATTTATGCTGGGCAATGCAGTAACCGGTCGTGGCAACATAAAGGATTCACTAAATCATGGGCGTGAAATATCCATTGAAGTGATGGATAATGAACTGCACTGGCAAGAGGAAGAATATGAGAATTGGTTGAGGGGAACAGAAGATAATATATCTGAACAGGTAGATCATATTACTGAGCATATTCAAAGGCAAAAATTTATGCCCGACGATACGATCCAATCCATTCTTCATAAAACTGAAGAGCTGCAGAAAAAAGTCAGCTATAATGGAGATTATCGGAAATGGGTTGAAAAAAATTTACCAAAACGCCTGGAAGATCTGTTAGAAATTGATCATTGATCTTAACTTTGAATTCTCGCCGAAGTGGTGAAATTGGTAGACACGCATGTTTCAGGGACATGTGCCAGCAATGGCGTGGGGGTTCGAGTCCCTTCTTCGGCACTAGTTAAAATTATTCAATCAGATTAAACAATCTGCTCCACCGAATCTTATTCAAACTAAAAATACCATATTCAGGATCTACAGATAACCAGATAAACAGGGCCTTTCCAACAACGTGATTCTCGGGAACATACCCCCAAAAACGCGAATCTTCAGAGTTATGACGGTTATCTCCCATCATGAAGTAGTAGTTCTGCTTGAAGGTATACTCCGCAATTTCCTTACCGTCTATAAAAAGTTTGTAGTCCCTGATTGTAACTTCATCATGATCTTCATAATTCCTGATGGTAGAACCATATAAAACCACTTTCGAGGAATCCATTTTTACGGTTGTACCCTCTCCCGGAATGGGCAACGGCCCGAAATGATCAGTGTTCCAGGGATACAACTCAGGATCATTGGGAAAAATTCTTGGTTCAGGCCTGTCAGAAGGCATGGATGCCACGATCACATCACTAATAAAATCCAGGTTTTTGATCTTCTTAGCCGTTTCAGGCTTGGTCTGCATCCAGTAACCCCCTCCTACTTTAGCAACTTCTGCGATTGCAATGTCATTACGCCGGAAAAATCGTTCATTCAGATTTTCTTGCGTAGCAACGAAGTACCTGAATTGCATATCCGGAGGGTTTTGAAATTGCTCGCCATTAATGTAGACCTGCATATCCCTGACTTCTAAGATGTCGCCGGGTACACCCACACATCTTTTGATATAATGTGTTTTAAGATCCAATGGTATATCAGGGCCTTCAGCAGGCCAGTTAAAAACCACCACATCATTGCGCTCAACATCAGAAAGTCCTGGAAAACGAAATTGTGGCAGTTGAATGAAGTCCAGGTAAGATGGTATTTCTGTCCCCCATATTTTTCCGTGTGTCAGTGGAATTTGTAATGGCGTTTTCGGTGTCCTGGGGCCATAACTAATCTTACTAACAAAAAGATAATCGCCCACAAGTAGCGATTTTTCCATGGAAGGGGTAGGAATAGTAAATGCTTCCATGAATATCCACCGAATAAGTGTAGCGGCTATGACAGCAAAAACAATCGCATCCCACCATTCCTTTAAAGCGGATTTCTTTTCTTTCTCCTCTTTCTTCTTAAAAAGCTTGATCTTCATCAACTATTAGTCAAAAAAACGTCGCAAAAATAGGGTTTTATCTGCTCATTCAAAGTTTCATCGCAGAACTTAAGAAATCATCCATAGTAAGCACTCCCCTCTTGTCTACAATCCATTCAGCAACTAATACAGCACCTTTAACAAACCCCTGGCGTGAGTAGGCTTCATGTTTGATTTCTATCTCGTCAACTTCAGTACGGTATTTAATGGTATGGGTTCCAGGGATTTCCTTTTCACGAATGGCCTTAATGGGAATCTCTCCTTCTTTTGGCTTACTTAAAGTCCATTTATTTAGACGCTCACATTGATTAATGATGCCTTCTGCAAGCGTGACAGCGGTACCACTGGGTGCATCCCTTTTATGAACATGATGGGTCTCTTCCATTGAAACTTCATACCCGTGGCCGTTCATTAGCTTTGCCAGCCACAGATTTAATTTAAAAAACAGGTTTACTCCAAGGCTAAAGTTGGAAGCATACAAAAAAGTACCATTGTGTTTTGTACAGTTCTCTTTAACTGTTTCAAACTGTTCCTGCCATCCGGTTGTTCCACTTATTACTGGTATGCCATTTTCCAGGCAATAAATAATGTTGTTTGCAGCAATATCAGGTTGTGTAAATTCGATAGCTACATCAACCTCCGATCCATTGTAATTATCTAAATCTGAGGTATTCTCAATATTTATAATACCAACTATTTCGTGCCCTCTATCTTTGGCAAGCTTTTCTACTGCCTGCCCCATTTTTCCATGTCCAATCAATAGTACTCTCATCCCTTGAAATTAAAAGTCAAGGCCAATCCAAAGCCATATGGAGATGTTGGTACACTAATTAGTGTTGGAGATATTTTAAGAGATAATTCATCATTCACATTGAATTCGTCCAAATGTGCAGATATGTGGGCATCCACAACATTCAGCCCATACCATAGCAATCCCATGATTATAAAAAAGTCACGATCACGCCTAAACCTGTCGGTATTTCGCCTCAAAGCATCCACGGAAAATCTACTTTGGAAGGGGCTTTCCGTATTTTCATCCAAATCAATTTCATTAAAAAGAGCATTACGAAATGCCCTGTACAGTTGATTATTTCTTTTTACAATCTGAATAAAAGCTAATCCCCCGGCATAAATTATTGGTATTTTCCAATAATCCTTATTATATGCTTGTCCCAATCCGGGTAAAACTGCGGAGTATATCGAAGCAGTTTGGGGGTCCAATTCTGATTTTTGCTGAAATAATGTGGCATTTTCGGAGAGCTCTTTTAACGTTTCTTCAGTGTCATCAATTACAACTGCTTCTTCTTCCTGGGCCACAATTTGGCTATGCCAAAAGATACTGATTCCAAAAAGTAACAGCGCCTTGCTATAGTTTGGGTTAAAGACCCAAAATTTCGAGAATCCTATTGAGGTCATCACTTGAATTGAATGGTATTTTAATCTCTCCCTTGTTCTTCTCATTTGCCTTAACAGAAATCTTGGATCCGAAATGAGATGAGAGCCGATTTAACAGTTGCTTGTATTCGTAATTCAATTCTCCTGTAGCTGGTTGCCTCTCTGTTTTTGGCTTTCCACTCGCTATTACCCGGACTAAAGCTTCAACTTGTCTAACAGACAAATCGTCCTTTATAATTCTGTGATATAGATCTAACTGGCGGCCTATATCTTCGATGTTGATGATTGCCCTGGCATGACCCATGGAAATCTTGTTATCTCTGAGACCAATTTGAATATCCGGTGGTAATTTCAACAAGCGCAAATAGTTGGTGACAGTCGCCCTGTTTTTTCCTACCCTACCACCCAGTTCTTCCTGTTTAAGATCACATTCAGCGATCAATCTTTGATAACTAAGTGCAATTTCGATTGAGTTGAGATTTTCCCGCTGAATGTTCTCGACCAATGCCAACTCAAGCATCTGCTGATCGTTTGCTGTTCTAACATAAGCAGGAATAGCATTGAGACCAGCAATTTTTGAAGCATGTAATCTTCTTTCACCACTGATCAACTGATATTTTCCCTGGTTGAGTTGTCTTACAGTGATGGGTTGAATTATCCCCTGAATTTTGATTGATTCGGCCAACTCCCTGAGCGACTCTTGATTAATATCCGTCCTTGGTTGAAAAGGATTCAGTTCTATTTCATTCAGTGCTATTTCACTGATGCCTTTCTGGCCTGGTGCTGCTTTTTCCCTACTGACCTTTGGCTCTATCGATAATTCCGAGTCGGCCAGTAAAGCCCCTAAACCTCTACCAAGTGCGCTTCTCTTTTTGGTCATAACTATTAATTAGTGTCTCTAAGAAAACAGCCCTTTTTTTATAAAATGAATTATTATGGATGAGATTTTCATTTTCTTTCTATGAGTTAATACCTGAGTATCAATCGATTAGAAAAAATGGAAAGATCGACCATAAGAATAATTTTTAATTTAGGTGTGTTTTCTTAGAGACACTAATTAGCAAGGGACAATGTCATTCCTTAGTCAGAGCACTCCGTTTTTAGATAAAATCTCTCTAGCCAAACTCAAATAGCTAATTGCTCCCTTACTTTCTGCATCATGTGCAATTACCGGCTCACCGAAGCTAGGAGATTCACTCAATTTAATATTTCTTGGAATAATAGTGTCAAAAGCTATTGATTGAAAGTGGGTTCGTACCTCCTCCACCACTTGGTTTGACAGTCTCAAACGTACATCATACATGGTTAGAAGAATACCTTCGATCTCCAACTCTGTATTGAGCCTGGATTGAATGATCTTAATGGTATTCAACAATTTCCCCAGCCCTTCGAGTGCAAAATATTCACACTGCACCGGAATCATTACCGAGTCAGCAGCTGTTAATCCATTTATAGTAATTAAACCTAGAGATGGCGAGCAATCAATAATGATGAAATCATAATTGTCTTTGATCTGAACTAACGCCTCTTTCATGCGTTCTTCCCTGCGTTCAATATCAACCATTTCTACTTCAGCCCCCACCAAATCAATATGTGAGGGAAGAATACTTAGATAGTCAATGTCACATTGAAGGATTGATTTCCGGGGATCTGTCCCATTGATCATGCACTCATAGAGCCCGCTTTCTATATCCTTGGGATTGAACCCTATCCCAGAAGTTGCATTGGCCTGGGGGTCGGCATCTACAATAAGTGTACTTCTTTCCATAACCGCCAAACTAGCGGCCAGATTAATGGCTGTAGTTGTTTTACCTACCCCTCCTTTTTGATTGGCTATAGTGATGATTTTCCCCATTGAAGTTTTTATGATGCCCTTTTTTTCAAAGAGGCACAAAGATATCATAATGGAAAAGAAAACCTCGGTGACAAAAAACAGGTTATGCGCAATTTGGTAACATTGGTAAAAGTTAGAAGCCAGAAGTCAGAAGACTGATTATGTTGCCATTACTTCAACCTTCTAACTTCCAACTCCTGACTTCGAGCTTTATTTTTTAATGGGCCTCCAACCAGTTCTCTCCAACACCGACTCCAATGTCCATTGGGACTTCCAAAGGATGAGCATTTTTCATGAATTCAACTATGGGCTCCTTTAAAGTTTCCAATTCCACCTTGTGAACATCGAATACCAGTTCATCATGAACTTGCATGATCATCCTCGATTTGAAATTACTCTCTTTCATCCATTGATGAATGTTGATCATAGCTATCTTGATAATATCTGCTGCGCTTCCTTGAATCGGAGCATTGATTGCATTTCTTTCAGCAAAGCCACGCATGGTCATATTACGAGAGTTGATGTCTGGCAGGTACCTTCTCCTACCCAAAATAGTTTCAACATATTCTTGTTCCCTGGCCAGGTTAACGGCATCATCCATGTATTTTTTTACCGCAGGAAATTCACGGAAATAAGACTGAATGAGCTCGGCTGCCTCGGATCGTGGAATATTCAAATTATTGGACAATCCGAAGGCTGAAATGCCATAGATAATACCAAAATTTGCCGATTTCGCCATTCGTCTCATATGATCATCAACCTTCTCCAGTGGCACATCAAATATTTTGCTGGCAGTCGTTGCATGAATATCCCTCCCTTCTTTGAATGCTTCGATCATGCTTTCATCCTTTGAAAAAGATGCCATAATCCGCAGTTCAATTTGTGAATAGTCAGCTGAGAGTATAATAAAGTCTTTATTCCGTGGTACGAACGCTTTTCGAACGGCTCTCCCTTTTTCGGTCCTAATAGGAATATTTTGAAGATTAGGACTGTTCGAACTTAATCGGCCGGTAGCAGCTACCGTTTGCCTATAATCGGTATGTATGCGATTATCAAAGGAGCTGATCATTTTTGGCAGTGCGTCTACATAAGTTGATTTCAACTTCTGGTATTCCCGAAACTCAAGGATCTTGTTGGCGATCTCATGGTCGTTGGCTAGCCGTGTCATGATTTCTTCATTAGTGGCATACTGACCAGTTCGTGTTTTCTTGGGTTTATCGATCAACTTCAATTTATCAAACAATACCTCTCCCAATTGCTTTGGGGAACCTATATTAAATTCTTCCCCTGCTATAGCGTAAATTTCTTTTTGCAGTCTGCAGCTATCATTTTCCAAATCCGATGACATGGCTTCCAGTGTAGCCGGATTAATAGTTACGCCTTCAAATTCAACAGCAGCCAATACACCTATAAGCGGGGTTTCAACCTTTTCAAACAATTCCTCCAGGTTGTCCTTCTTCAAATCTGCCGCTAGTTTTTCCCTAGTTCTCAGACTAATGTCAACAAACTCTGCGCCCAGATCCCTTAAATCTTCAATCGCTGCATCCTCAAGGTCTGTCTTCTTCCCCATTAATTCTTCCCTCTTTAAAGGCGTATAACCCAAGTAATTCTCAGCAATTATTTCGAGATCATGACGCATTTCCGGATCAATGAGGTAATGTGCAAGCATAATATCGAAGACTTCTCCTTTCAAGTCAATCCCAAAACGCTTAAGAACCTGTTTATCGAATTTGAGATTGTGCCCAATCTTTGAAATTTCCTTATGCTCAAAAACAGTTTTGAAATCGTTTAGAACTTTCTGCGGATCGTTGTCAACCGGAACGAAATAACCATCCCCTTCAGCATAGGAAAAACAAAGCCCCTGTACATCAGCTCGAACAGCCACTTCACCTTCCACCAGGAGATGCATGGCCACTCGGCTTTGCCGGAGAAGGAATCCCAGCAGTTTTGCCTTCAACTCTTGAGTATCAATTAGTTGGTAATCATGAGAAGTCGAGTAATAATTATCCTTCCGGGCTTCCTCCGTGCTTTCCGGGACTGTTGCATTGCCTTGTTGATCAAAGAATGTTAATTGATTGCCACCTTTTTTCTTGTCATCAGGTGTGGCTACTTCTTCTCCAAAAATCCTTTTAATCAGCGTCCTGAATTCCAACTCTTCGAAGATTGGCTTCAGTTCATTTTCATTCGGGCCTAAATATTCAAGATCATTCTCATTAAACTCTAAAGGAACATCTGTATTAATAGTAGCCAGTTGTTTCGATAAAATGCCCTGATCTCCAAACTCAGTCACTACTTCTTTCTGTTTCCCTTTCAGTTTATCCGCATTCTTGACCAGTTCTTCGACGGAGCCATATTCCTGAATATACTTAACTGCCGTTTTAGGACCAACACCGGGTATACCGGGGATATTGTCAACAGCATCTCCCTGAAGCCCTAATAAATCACGCACTTGATCGACGTCATTAATACCATATTTTTCCAAAACTTCAGGTACTCCCAGAATCTCCACTGAGTTACCCATATAAGCCGGTTTATATAAGTATATATGCTCTTCAACCAACTGAGAAAAATCTTTGTCAGGGGTCATCATGAAAACTTCGAAACCCTTTTTAGCAGCTTTCTTTGCGAATGTTCCAATGATATCATCCGCTTCAAATCCATCCAAAACCAGGATAGGCAGGTTAAATCCCTTTACAATTTTTTTTATCCAGGGAATCATTGACCGGATGTCCTCAGGCTGTTCCTGACGGGTTGCTTTATACTCTTTAAACTCTTTGTGTCTAAATGTTGGTGCGGAAGTGTCAAAGGCAACCGCTAAATGAGAGGGTTTCTCCTTGGTAATGATCTCTACCAGTGAGTTAGTAAATCCCAGCGCCGCACCAGTGTTTAAACCACTCGAAGTGATTCGTGGATTTTTTGAGAATGCAAAATGGGCCCGGTAAATGAGGGCCATGGCATCCAATAAAAACAATTTTTTTTCCGGTTTGCTCATTGCGGGTAAAGATAAAAATATGCACAGACTTCCTAAGTGTCGAAAACTTCGGAAGTCTAGGTAAGATCCGATTTCTATTTTTGTTTAACTCTATAACATGTGAATTTATTAATAAGTGACTCGCATATTATGAATATTAAAAAAGATTGAGAGTCTCAGGCTGGATAGTTAGACTTAGCGTGAATTGATTCACAATTTTAGTTTTCTTTGAACCATTAAAACAGTATTTGAACTATGCGAAAAAAAGTAGTAGCGGGTAACTGGAAAATGAATAATACATTGGAAGAAGCCAAGAAATTGACTTCTGAAGTGATTAACATTTTGAATGACGAGAATCAAAATGAAGCGGTTGTGATATTATGCCCTCCACATCCTTACCTGGGACTCACCAAGCGGTTAATCGGTGATTCTCAAATCTCTGTTGGTGCACAAAATTGTCATGAGGCAGATTCAGGGGCTTTCACCGGCGAAGTCTCTGCAATGATGCTAAAGCCATTGGGCGTAGATTATGTAATCATTGGTCATAGTGAGCGTCGGGAATATTTTGGCGAAAGTGATGAATTGCTTGCCAAAAAAGTTTCCAAGGTATTTGAACAGGATCTGATCCCTATCTTTTGCTGTGGTGAGTCATTAGAGATCCGAGAATCCGGAAAACATCTAGAATTTGTGAAACAGCAGTTGACTAATGGCCTTTTTCACTTGACTGATGAAGAGATGCAAAAACTGGTAGTCGCATACGAGCCAATATGGGCAATAGGCACCGGTAAAACTGCAACTTCTGCCCAGGCCCAGGAGATGCATCAACAATTGAGAACTCATTTGGCTGCAAAATTCGGCTCCGATATCGCCGGATTGCTACCAATTCTATATGGTGGAAGTGTCAAACCGTCAAATGCTCAGGAGATCTTTGGTCAACCTGACGTTGACGGTGGGTTAGTTGGAGGTGCATCTTTGAATTCCCGGGATTTTGCTGATATAGTTAAGGCAATTTGATAAGTCTCAGGCAAAGGCGCAGAGACGCAATGAAAAACTTTGCGACTTAGCGGCTTAGCTGAAATTGAAAACTACGGCTTGGCGTGAAAAGTAATATTCCATAAATTCCGGTTATTATGGCAGTCCTTATGTTTGGCTGGGAATACCCTCCAGAAATCTCCGGTGGACTGGGCATTGCAACACATGGGTTACTATCCGGTTTAGCCAGGCAAAATGTCAAAGTAAGCTTTGTTCTTCCCACGCTCAATAAGAAACATCTCAAGGGAAAATGGGAGTTGGTTGACGCTAGTATTGTAAAGGTTAAGACCGGTGAAATAATTGAAGAGGATTACTGGGAAAAGATCAACTATATAGAGATTGGCACTATGCTAATGCTATTGCTAACTTGATAAATCACCCGAAAGAAGCAATTGATTTCACAAAAAGATTCAAAAAGAGGCTAAAATTACCAGCTGGGAGAAAGTGGCGAAGGAAACAATAAACGTTTATAAAAGGCTTAAATGAGTATCAATATCGCACTTTTAAGAGGTATAAATGTCAGTGGTCAAAAATTGATCAAAATGGCTGATCTAAGAACACACCTGGCAGAATTAAAGTTTAAAAACATACAAACCTATATACAGAGTGGCAATATCGTTTTCGAATCTGAAAGTATGTCTTCCAACGTACTGGAAACTGTCATTCATGATAAAATACAAGAAAAGTATGGCTTCGAAGTACCTACATTGGTTAAAACACCGGGCGATTTTATTGAGGCAATCAAAAAAAATCCGTTTGCTAAAGAAGCTGAAGCTGAGCCAAAACATGTATTCATTACATTTTTATCTGACATTCCTGACCCATCAAAGGTGGAAAAATTGAAAGAGGTCGATTACAGCCCGGAAAGGTATGTTATTGATGGTGACATGATTTTCTTCTTTTCTCCCAATGGCTATGGCAGGGCTAAAATGAATAACAACTTCTTTGAGAATAAACTAAAAATAGATGCAACTACCCGTAATTGGAAGACAGTAAATGTGTTGTTGGAAATGTCATCTCAATAGTAAAACTTATTAGTGAATTAACTTATAATGTTGTTTTCGGCAACTTAAATCAATACATGATGAAAACTTTACCGATGATAATCATTACATTTTTAATCTTAGGCGCTTGTACATCTCAATCTAATAAGGGATCTATCGAGGAATGGAAAGCAGAAGTAGTTGAGGCTGAACGTCAATTTGCTCTAATGGCCGCAGATGCAGGTATATCAGCAGCTTTCCTGGCCTTCGCCGCGGATGATGCTGTGCTCCTAAGGAACAATAAGGTGGTTGAAGGTAAAGATGCTATTCGTGCAAGATTTGAGAATTCTCCTCCAAACGCTAACGCCAAATTGGATTGGGCGCCGGACTTTGTCGACGTTGCTGCATCAGGTGATCTGGCTTACACCTATGGACCATATACCTTTTCCGTAACTGATTCACTAGGAAATGTCTCCGAAAATATCGGAATATTTCATACTATCTGGAAGAGGCAACCAGATGGAAACTGGAAGTTTGTCTGGGATTAAATCAATCTGCACTAAGGTTCTTGAAATGAACAATTAAAGGTTCCGCAAAATCGCCTCACTTGCCATGTCCCCGGGAGAACAGGTTATGCCACCTCCGGGATGCGACCCGCTTCCGCATAAGTAAAGACCTTCAATCGGAGTCGAATATCTCATGCAAGAAGGAATTGGCCGGGTGAGTATCTGATCGACCGCATGCTCACCATGATAGATATTTCCACCGGTTAGACTATACCGTTTTTCCAGGTTTTGGGGTGTCAGCACTTCAATGCACACTATAGACTTTGACAGATCGGGAGCATATTGTTCTAATGTTCGAATTACGTTGTTTCCAAATATCTCTTTTTGATGGTCAGACCACCCACCCTTAAGTTCGAATGGAGCAAAATGAGCAAGTATTGAAACCACACAATGTCCATCCGGAACCAACCCCGGTATAGAAATTGTGGGTATATGTATATCCAGTATTGGTTCTTTCGAAAACTGCCTATACTTCACAAAATCGAAAGCCTGCTCCATTTCGTCAAAAGAATTACCTGTTCGGGCAAATTCAATATTGCTTTCACCATTCAGAACCAGTGCCTTATCAAGAGCCAAATTGACTTTAACAGCAGTCCCTCGCGATCGGTAATTCTGTACTCCGTGTTCCAGCGAATATTCAATTTGATTAGGCTCCAAAAAATCAATGAAGGTTACTTTAGGAGTACATGAGGATGCAACAATAGGTGCAGAAACAGTTTTACCATTGGCAAGCCGCACTCCAATAACCTTGCTGTCATCTCCCAGTAGGATTTTTTCAACCGGACTATCGGTAAGAACATCAACTCCGGAACTTCTGGCTGCCAGTTCAAGCGCCGAAACCAATGCCTGGGGACCTCCAACTATAGTATTGGTTGAAGCGCACTCCCAGAGTAACAAGTTAAGTGTCGTATATGACGACCACGGTCCCGTAAATGAATGATAAATAGCTGGGGCAGCAATACCAGCTTTTATAAAGTGAGTCTCAAATCTTTCATTCAGGAAATCGGCCACACTCATCGGCGCTACCTTCATAAATTCCAACATTGTCTTTTTACCAAGTCGCTTAAGACCTATAGCTTTTTTTACCAATGACCAGATATCCTTAGTGCCCAATTTCATAAGGTCTGGAGGGAATTCGTTCATTAAACCATCTATAAACGGTCGGATCCTATCTATGAAATGGTGGTAATTAATGTATGCTTCGGCATCCTTTCGTGAGAATTTGGCAATTTCATTAGAAGATTTAACCACATCATGGGATAATGTGATGCTTTCGTCATTATTCCCAAGGAGGGTAGTTCTTGGTCTTTCGGAGCTCAGTTTTAATCCATAACCAGTCAGTCGCAATGACTGAACAATCTTTATCCTTATGTTGCTTGTGTCATGCAATAGCCCGACGGATTTGTAATTAGGATGAAATTCTTCGCCAGCAGCGATTCCTCCCAAAATCTCTCTCTTTTCAAGTAACAGGACCCTCTTCCTTTTTTTTGCAAGCTTGGTAGCAGTGGTCAAACCATTGTGACCTCCACCGATTATTACAACATCATATTTATTGTTCATGGCTTTAGTCTGTTAAATGGCTCTTGATTTTAACATGGTTTTGGCACACAATTCACCCCCGGCTCCCATGATACCACCACCAGGATGGGTACCTGATCCGCACATCCAAAGCTTCCGTACAGAAGTTCTGTATTTAGCATAGCCAGCGATCGGACGCTGAAAAAGCAGTTGTTCCAGGCTCAATTCTCCATGGAAAATATTTCCTTCTGTTAGGCCCATTGTTTGTTCAATGTCCCACGGAGTGAGGACCTGTCGATATAAGATCATATCTTTTAATCCAGGAATATATTCGGCCATGGTGTCAACCACAGCATCACCAAATGCTTCACGATACTTAGGCCAGTTTTCAGCTCCCTCCTTAATATGATAAGGAGCATATTGCACAAAACACGAAAGGATGTGTTTACCAGGCGGAGCTACTGAAGGATCTGTGAGCGATGGGATAACCGCATTAATGTAAGGCCTGGTTGAGAACTCACCATATTTAGCCTGATCAAACGCTTTTTCCAGGTAATCAATACTTGGAGCAATTGCAACATCACCCCTGATGTGATCCCCATCACCGGGTCGACAGCTAAATTCAGGAACACGATCAAGAGCGAGGTTCACTTTTCCGGAACTTCCCCTGAGTTTATAACGCTTAATTTCTTTCAATACCTCATCGTCAAGATGATCTTCTCCAACCATCTTAAGATAAGTTCTGTTCGGATCAAGATTTGAAATCACCGTTTTGCCTAGTATTTCATCACCGTTCTCAAGTACCACACCTTTGGCTTCACCATTTTTGATCAGGACTAGCTGAACAGGCGCTTCGGTGCGTATTTCCGCTCCGTAAGATTTTGCAGCATTGGCACAGGCCATGCTTATTCCACCTGTTCCTCCCTTGGAGAAACCCCAGGAACGGAAGCTGCCATCCAACTGACCCATATAATGATGAAGGGCTAAGTTCTAAATAACACAGCAATTATTATTATCTTCGCTATATGATATCAAGTCAAGAGATCAAAAATTTATTTGCACAATTGCCGATAAGTTCCCAAACCGAATTGTTGGATGAGTTGCTCCAGGAGCAGGAATTACAAGGCAAAGTATTGATTGCCGCTCAACAACAAATAGCAGAGAAAAGAAAGAAGAAACCCTGTCCAAATTGCACAAGCGAGAAGGTATATAAGAGGGGCAGACAAAAAGGTGTGCAGATGTATCAGTGCAATGAATGTAAAAGATGGTACAGTGAAACAACAGGGACACCTTTGTATGACATCAAGCTTAAATCAAAATGGCAATCTTATCTGCGCTGCATGGAGCAGGGCATGCCGATAAAAAAGATAGCAAAACAAATCGGAATAAGCATCCAGACAAGCTTCGACTGGTGGCATAAGATATTGAGTTCACTAAATGAGTTTGTTCCCGAACAGTTATCCTCGGAAGTAGAATGTGATGAATTGGAACTGGCACTTAACAACAAGGGCAGTCGAAATTTAGATAGGGCAGCAAGAAAGAGGGGAAACGATTTCATACGAAATATGGGAAAGGAAGAGGTCACAGTTGTCCGGGTAGTAACAGCGGTTGAACGCAAGGGGGAGAAGTACCTTAACCCGCATTATTCATAGGCCACCAATTTTGGGATTAATAATGGGTTGCTAACTATTTTTGATTGGAGTGTATGTATTAATTTGAAGATCAACCAGGTTTCTGGATTTCAAAGGACATTAGAGCGTTTTTTTGTTAGAATTTTTCAATTTTCAGTCAAAGCTCTATTGTGTTCTTATGGAAGAACATTTTTTTGATTAAACTAAACTGTTTAACTGATCGGTCAGTTCACCGTAAGCAAATCGCCCAGCAGGTATTGATATCTAAAGGCTCTTGAGAATTGTATTGTCAATGATCTTTTCCTTTCTTTCAGGCACGCCCCAACCTTCATCAGGTAAAGCCGGATATTGTCCACTTGCCATCGTTTAGCAAAGTGGTGTTTTGTTTTGGCAATTAATAATTTAATCTGCCGGAACATTTCATAACAGAGGGTAGCGATGATTAAACGCATGAAATTGGCCCAGTAGCGATGACAGGAAAGCCGGTCGGAATAAGTCATGTTTTTGAGTTCCTTTATTCGATTTTCACTGGCATCACCTCGCTTGACATAAAAATCAAAGTAAATCTGTTGAGCGGTCATCGCTTCAAAGTTGCTCACAAAGTAACGGACATTCATTCCTTTTCCGGTAGACTCCACTTTGGCGTACAGCTTTTCAGAACGATCCCAGCTTTTGGCCTGGTAAGTAAACGGGCCAACAAACTCTTGATGTTTGATGATTTTTGAAGCATATTCCTTTTTTACTTCAATGATAGTCTGTTTGGTAAAAGTCTTTAAAACTTCATTACTACTAATACCTAAACAAAATTGAAGGTCAAACTGCTTAGCTATCCGATAAAAAGATGCTCCTGAAAAGCCACTATCCGCTCGAATAAGGATCTTTACTGAGGGCAGTTTTTTTCTGATTTTAATGACAATCCTTTTCAATAAGGCCACAAACCATTTGTTGGAGTGACAATTGCCCGGACGTAGTACTGGTAAAATGACCTGACCGGTGTTCCCGTCCTTAAAGAACAACTCATGGTACATAGTCTGTCCATAATAGCCATTATACAAACTGAGTTGTTGGGATCCATGAGTAGGGTCATCGGTACCATCTATATCAATGATGATTTGACCAGTCTTCTCTTTCAACTCCTCTACATAACGGTCTACAAACCATTGACTCATCTGGTAGATCAGACTCCGATCGGCCTTGTTTTCAAATCGACTTAAAGTAGGCTGGGAACATAATCCGCTATCTAGTACTTTACGGATCACCGGATCCTCTCGGAGTTTTTGTTCGTCATTGCAATCCTGATAGCCCTGCATCATTAAAAACACCCGTTGGCGAAGCATTTCTTCATAAGTGTATTCGATAAAAAAGGGGTTTCGATAGTCAGGAATCAGTGCGGCGAAGCTTTTTAATAGACCAGTCTTTCTCTCTACTTTTTCACTTAACAATATCGCTCCGTCTGAGCTAATCGCTGATGCTGAAAAATCAAATTTAAAAGCTTGTTTTCCTCGATAAAATACGGTATCTTTTTCCTTATATTTAGGCATAAATTAATTGCTTATTTTGTTGTCTAACTATCTCAATATAAGCAATTTATGCCTGTTTTTTATTGTCTACTATGAATTTTTCGGGTTAAAGCTGTTGCATCAAAACGGCTGAGCAAAGAAGAAATTTCAAAGGCCATTGGATGGGAAGTTGGCCTACGGTGCAACCTTGATTACAGATAAGCACCCTTCTTATAAGGCTTTTGCCAAAGACAACCCCTCCATAAAGCACAAAGCGCTATTGGCCAAAGATCATGTGGATAGAGATGATAAAACAATCCATCTGCAAAAAGTAAACAATGTTCACACTCAACTTAGGACATTCTTACGCCCATTCAATGGTGTCAGTTCCAAATATTTGCAAAACTACCTGAATTGGTATGCTTATGCTGACCGAATAAGAGAGAGTAAAACAACTTTGAAACAATGGTTTCTGACTATGCTATTAACGGATCAAGCCTATCATCTGTATGAGCTATTTAAACAAAATGCTGTTATAATTAGAACTTAGCTTGATGAAGTAAAACGTATGCCGTCCCGGGAGATCTTACTCCCTGAAAAGTCCCGATAATTCCACTGACTGACATTGGAGCTTTAACCCGCATTATTCATAGGCCACCAATTTTGGGATTAATAATGGGTTGCTAACTATTTTTGATTGGAGTGTATGTATTAATTTGAAGATCAACCAGGTTTCTGGATTTCAAAGGACATTAGAGCGTTTTTTTGTTAGAATTTTTCAATTTTCAGTCAAAGCTCTATTGTGTTCTTATGGAAGAACATTTTTTTGATTAAACCAAACTGTTTAACTGATCGGTCAGTTCACCGTAAGCAAATCGCCCAGCAGGTATTGATATCTAAAGGCTCTTGAGAATTGTATTGTCAATGATCTTTTCCTTTCTTTCAGGCACGCCCCAACCTTCATCAGGTAAAGCCGGATATTGTCCACTTGCCATCGTTTAGCAAAGTGGTGTTTTGTTTTGGCAATTAATAATTTAATCTGCCGGAACATTTCATAACAGAGGGTAGCGATGATTAAACGCATGAAATTGGCCCAGTAGCGATGACAGGAAAGCCGGTCGGAATAAGTCATGTTTTTGAGTTCCTTTATTCGATTTTCACTGGCATCACCTCGCTTGACATAAAAATCAAAGTAAATCTGTTGAGCGGTCATCGCTTCAAAGTTGCTCACAAAGTAACGGACATTCATTCCTTTTCCGGTAGACTCCACTTTGGCGTACAGCTTTTCAGAACGATCCCAGCTTTTGGCCTGGTAAGTAAACGGGCCAACAAACTCTTGATGTTTGATGATTTTTGAAGCATATTCCTTTTTTACTTCAATGATAGTCTGTTTGGTAAAAGTCTTTAAAACTTCATTACTACTAATACCTAAACAAAATTGAAGGTCAAACTGCTTAGCTATCCGATAAAAAGATGCTCCTGAAAAGCCACTATCCGCTCGAATAAGGATCTTTACTGAGGGCAGTTTTTTTCTGATTTTAATGACAATCCTTTTCAATAAGGCCACAAACCATTTGTTGGAGTGACAATTGCCCGGACGTAGTACTGGTAAAATGACCTGACCGGTGTTCCCGTCCTTAAAGAACAACTCATGGTACATAGTCTGTCCATAATAGCCATTATACAAACTGAGTTGTTGGGATCCATGAGTAGGGTCATCGGTACCATCTACATCAATGATGATTTGACCAGTCTTCTCTTTCAACTCCTCTACATAACGGTCTACAAACCATTGACTCATCTGGTAGATCAGACTCCGATCGGCCTTGTTTTCAAATCGACTTAAAGTAGGCTGGGAACATAATCCGCTATCTAGTACTTTACGGATCACCGGATCCTCTCGGAGTTTTTGTTCGTCATTGCAATCCTGATAGCCCTGCATCATTAAAAACACCCGTTGGCGAAGCATTTCTTCATAAGTGTATTCGATAAAAAAGGGGTTTCGATAGTCAGGAATCAGTGCGGCGAAGCTTTTTAATAGACCAGTCTTTCTCTCTACTTTTTCACTTAACAATATCGCTCCGTCTGAGCTAATCGCTGATGCTGAAAAATCAAATTTAAAAGCTTGTTTTCCTCGATAAAATACGGTATCTTTTTCCTTATATTCAGGCATAAATTAATTGCTTATTTTGTTGTCTAACTATCTCAATATAAGCAATTTATGCCTGTTTTTTATTGTCTACTATGAATTTTTCGGGTTAATAGTACCAAAACCACTAATCCCCATTGTGGGTAAACCAATTGTTCACCGTTTGGTGGAAGATATTGTGAAAATCTGCAATGATAAGATTGAGCAGATTGGATTTGTAGTCGGTCGGTTTGGTAACAAAGTTGAGCAGAATTTACTTGAAATAGCCGCTGAAACAGGGGCGGAAGGACGAATATTTTACCAGGACCAGGCTTTAGGTACGGCTCATGCGGTATATTGTGCCCAGGAATTGCTACAAGGTCCTACAATCGTTGCTTTTGCGGATACCCTTTTCAGGGCAAGTTTCGAACTTGATAGTAAAAAGGAGAGTATTGTAGGGGTCCAAAAAGTGGCTGATCCGAGCGCTTTTGGTGTGGTCAAATTGAATGAGGAAGATCGGATTATAGATTTTGTTGAAAAACCGCGTGAATTTATATCCGATCTGGCCATTATTGGTATTTACTACTTTAAGCAGGGGGAATTACTGCGATCTCAAATTCGTCAGATCATAGATGAGGATATAAAGAAAGATGGTGAATATTAATTGACAACAGCGCTTGATAATTTGAAAGTCGCTGGATTAAAGTTTTACCCGGGTGAGGTGGATGAATGGTTGGATTGTGGTAACAAGGATGCGACTATTCATACTAACCAGAGATATCTTGAATACCTAGACGGAAAGGACCTTATCTCAAAATCTGCCAAAATAGAGAACAGCATAGTGATACCGCCTGTTTATATAGGGAAAAACGTAACTTTACATAATACGGTAGTTGGACCCCACGTTTCAATTGGTGACAACAGCGTGGTGACGGAGTCTCGAATAAGAAACGGCATAATTCAGACTGATAGTAAGATCGAGAATGCCAATATTGCCAACTCTATGATTGGCAACTATGTTATGTTCAAGGGGAAAGCCACCAATCTTAACCTCGGTGACTATAGTGTCATTGAAGGATAAATACTGAGGTGCAAGTAATGAAGAGGTATTTCTATTTTTTGGTCTGTATTTTCATTGTGTCATCACTTGATACGGATGCACAAAAGAGAAAAAAGAACCGCATTCAGGAACAGCAACCTGATTTCAGCGCAACTTTATCAGAAGATGATTTGATGCAGGCCGAATATTATTTTGTTGATGCTGAAAAACATTTTATTCTGGATCAATATGAGGAGGCACTTGAGCTGTTCAAAGAGTCCCTTAAATACAATACAAGCAGTGGCGCTACCAACTATAAGATTGGCCAGACCAATTTCGCATTGGATAGAAAGGAAGAGGCGTTGACCTATGCGCTCAAAGCTAAGGAGATAGACCCTGAAAACAAGTATTATTATATATTGGTAGCGGACATTTTCACTGGCATGTCCAACTTCGGACAAGCGGCTGAAATATATGAGGAGATGATGGAGCGCATCCCTGACACCAAAACCTATCTCTATGAACTAGCCGCTTTATACCTTTATCAAAATGATTTAGAAAAGGCCTTGTCAACTTACGAGCGAGCTAAAGATAAATATGGTGTAATAGAAGAAGTGGCCTATCAGAAACACCAGATTTACCTAAAAATGGGTCGTACCGAGGATGCCATAGGTGAAATTAAGCAACTAATTGCTGCATATCCAACTGAATCTGTGTACGTAATTGATCTTGCTAAATTACTTATTGATGACAATCAGCAGGAGGAAGTGATATCAGTTTTGGAAAAATTACTGTTCGAGGATCCCTCAAATGCTGAAGCCAGTGTAATGCTTTCTGAGGCCTACAGGAAATCTGGTAACAGGGAAAAGGCGATGGAAGCATTGAAAGTCGCTTTTGAAAACTCTTCATTGAATTTTCAAGCCAAGCTTCAATTACTTGGTGGATATATTGCTCAACTTCCTGATGTGCAGATAGAAAATTTGGCCTTGGAATTAAGTGAGAAGATTACAGCCGCACATCCAGATGAGTCTCGTGGATTTGCGATCGCTGGAGATTTAAATTATCAACTGGGTAACAAAAGTCAAGCGATTGAGAACTACAGAAAAGCTATTGTTTTAGACAATTCTAACTTCAGTTTATGGCAGAATGCAATTCAACTGGAACTAGAATTGGGGCAATATGATAGTGTTATAGCTCACTCAGAACAAGCACTTGAATATTTCCCTAATCAGGCTATTCTTTACTATTTCAACGGTAGCGCCAATTTAATCACAAAGAATTACAAGAAAGCTATCAGATCATTAAATGAAGGCAAGAAATATGCTTCTGCAAACCCCGATTTACAAAGTGGATTTTACGGTCAATTGGGTGATGCATATAATGGAATTGGAGACAACAATAATTCAGATTCATCGTATGATGCAGCTCTGAGAGCCAAAGCGGACAATGATCATGTCTTGAACAATTACAGCTATTACTTATCATTACGCAAAGAGAATCTGGAAAAGGCTCTCGAAATGTCGAGTATTCTTGTCAAAAAGTACCCAGATAATTCTACCTACCTGGATACACATGCATGGGTACTCTACATGCTCAAAAGGTATAAAGATGCCAATAATTATTTGAAACGAGCGGTGGTGGATAAACAGGCAAGCGGGACTATTTATGAGCACTATGGAGATGTTTTATTTCAACTCAATAGAAAGGATCAGGCGGTAGAGCAATGGGAGAAAGCAAAATCATTGGGTAGCACTACTGATCTGATAGACAAAAAAATTGCTGACCGTAAATTGTATGAATAACCGCTTCCGGATCGTTGCGTTATTACTGCTTACCAGTATCATATCTTCCTGCACTAGAAACCTATTTGTATCGGCGCTTGAAACAGAAAGCGGTACTTTGGAAGTACAGGAATTCCATTTTGATTATATGAAAGCGAAAGCCAAATTTCGCTATGATGATGGGAAAAATAACCTTAAAGCCACAGCCCATATCCGGATAAAAAAAGATAGCCTGATCTGGATGTCGATTTCTGCAACGTTGGGAATTGAGGCAGCAAGAGTAATGATAGCCAAAGATTCGATGATGGTGATTGACAGACTAAACAAGCAGTATACCATTCTTAACTACCAGGACCTGAGCGAGAAATATAATTTTCGAATTGATTACGATTTATTGCAATCCGTTCTCCTTGGTAACTTATCCAGCCCTATCGAAAAGGAGGATAAAGTAACGAAGCAGCCGAGTCATTTTCTATTTTTACAAGACAGGGGTGATGTAAGAATGGAAAATTATATTAGCCTTGAAACAATGAAATTGGAGCGAGCCCAATGGTTAGATATTCCTACAAATAATACACTGACCATCAACTATACTAATTTTCAAATGATAGACCAAGCAATATTTCCTTATGAAAATCAAATAATTCTGAAATATAAAGGAACTGGAACTACTTCCAAGAATACTCAAATAAACATCGATTACAATAAAGCTGAGGTTACTGATAAAAAAGAAAAATTCCCTTTCAATATTCCACAAAAGTATGAGCGTAAGTAAAGTACTCATATATATTTTTACTCTAACTCCACTTTTATTTTCCCTATCTGATGCTCTTGCCCAAAAAAACAAGAAAGACCTGGAGAAGGAGAAGCAGGAAAATTTAAGAAAGATCAAGTCAGCTGAAAAGATTTTAGAGGAAACCGAATCGGAGAAGGTGGTTTCTTTGGGTCAACTAAAAGCTCTTAATCAACAAATCAAAGCCAGACAAGAATTGATAGGTTCGATTTCTGCTGAAATAACCTATCTAACAGATGAAATTGATGAAATTACTATAGTGATTGGAGCCCTTGAAAACGACTTTGAAGAATTAAAAAAGGAATATGCTTCCATGATGTATTCTGCCTATAAGACGAGAAATGGTGTTAATAGACTTACTTTCCTTTTTTCGGCCTCAACCTTTAATCAATTCTTGATTCGCTTGCAATACCTTGAACAATATGCGGCAATGCGCAAAACACAAGTAGAACAAATAGATAAAGTAAGGATAGCATTAACAGTACAGAAAGAGGTTGGTGAGGTCAAGAGAAAAGAGCAAAAAGGCTTATTGCGAGAACAGATTACAGAGAATAAGAAGCTCCAAAATTCAAAAAGGAAACAAACGGGTTTAATTACGGAATTAAGAAAAAAACAGGATCAGTTGACTAAGGAACTCAATTCAAGGAAGCAGGCAATTAAGAATTTGGATAACCTTATCGCTGATTTGATCAAAAAGGAAATGGGAAAAACAGTATCTGTGACAATCGGAGCAGAACTGTCAGCTTTGTTTGAACAGAATCGGACAAAATTGCCCTGGCCGGTTATAACGGGTTTTATTTCCTCTGCTTATGGTCGACATCCTCATCCGGTTTTAAAAGGTATCGTCGTTGAAAATCAGGGAATTGACATACAAACCCAAACAGGCGAATCTGTCAAAGCTGTCTTCAATGGGGAAGTGGTCACCAGGGCATTTGTACCCGGTATGAATAATGTTGTTATTATTAAACATGGTGAGTTTTACACACTTTATGCCAAGCTAAAAAATGTGAATGTTAGTAAGGGCCAAAAAGTATCCGTATCAGAATCAATCGGGGAAGTCTTTACAGATAGTGATGGAATTTCGGAATTGCAATTTCAGGTTTGGCGCAATCAACAAAAAATGGACCCTGCAAAGTGGCTGGGATCCAATTAACCCGCATTATTCATAGGCCACCAATTTTGGGATTAATAATGGGTTGCTAACTATTTTTGATTGGAGTGTATGTATTAATTTGAAGATCAACCAGGTTTCTGGATTTCAAAGGACATTAGAGCGTTTTTTTGTTAGAATTTTTCAATTTTCAGTCAAAGCTCTATTGTGTTCTTATGGAAGAACATTTTTTTGATTAAACCAAACTGTTTAACTGATCGGTCAGTTCACCGTAAGCAAATCGCCCAGCAGGTATTGATATCTAAAGGCTCTTGAGAATTGTATTGTCAATGATCTTTTCCTTTCTTTCAGGCACGCCCCAACCTTCATCAGGTAAAGCTGGATATTGTCCACTTGCCATCGTTTAGCAAAGTGGTGTTTTGTTTTGGCAATTAATAATTTAATCTGCCGGAACATTTCATAACAGAGGGTAGCGATGATTAAACGCATGAAATTGGCCCAGTAGCGATGACAGGAAAGCCGGTCGGAATAAGTCATGTTTTTGAGTTCCTTTATTCGATTTTCACTGGCATCACCTCGCTTGACATAAAAATCAAAGTAAATCTGTTGAGCGGTCATCGCTTCAAAGTTGCTCACAAAGTAACGGACATTCATTCCTTTTCCGGTAGACTCCACTTTGGCGTACAGCTTTTCAGAACGATCCCAGCTTTTGGCCTGGTAAGTAAACGGGCCAACAAACTCTTGATGTTTGATGATTTTTGAAGCATATTCCTTTTTTACTTCAATGATAGTCTGTTTGGTAAAAGTCTTTAAAACTTCATTACTACTAATACCTAAACAAAATTGAAGGTCAAACTGCTTAGCTATCCGATAAAAAGATGCTCCTGAAAAGCCACTATCCGCTCGAATAAGGATCTTTACTGAGGGCAGTTTTTTTCTGATTTTAATGACAATCCTTTTCAATAAGGCCACAAACCATTTGTTGGAGTGACAATTGCCCGGACGTAGTACTGGTAAAATGACCTGACCGGTGTTCCCGTCCTTAAAGAACAACTCATGGTACATAGCCTGTCCATAATAGCCATTATACAAACTGAGTTGTTGGAATCCATGAGTAGGGTCATCGGTACCATCTACATCAATGATGATTTGACCAGTCTTCTCTTTCAACTCCTCTACATAACGGTCTACAAACCATTGACTCATCTGGTAGATCAGACTCCGATCGGCCTTGTTTTCAAATCGACTTAAAGTAGGCTGGGAACATAATCCGCTATCTAGTACTTTACGGATCACCGGATCCTCTCGGAGTTTTTGTTCGTCATTGCAATCCTGATAGCCCTGCATCATTAAAAACACCCGTTGGCGAAGCATTTCTTCATAAGTGTATTCGATAAAAAAGGGGTTTCGATAGTCAGGAATCAGTGCGGCGAAGCTTTTTAATAGACCAGTCTTTCTCTCTACTTTTTCACTTAACAATATCGCTCCGTCTGAGCTAATCGCTGATGCTGAAAAATCAAATTTAAAAGCTTGTTTTCCTCGATAAAATACGGTATCTTTTTCCTTATATTCAGGCATAAATTAATTGCTTATTTTGTTGTCTAACTATTTCAATATAAGCAATTTATGCCTGTTTTTTATTGTCTACTATGAATTTTTCGGGTTAAAGAAGTTTGTCAGGGCCTAGGTGGAGTCTGGCATTGTGAATTAAAATTTATTGTAACTGATCATTCTGCCTTAGATATATTCTTTATCTTTACATTTAGACGCTTTTTATTTATACAATTATGCAAACTATTTTAGCTTTTGGGATGCCTGGTGGATGGGAGTGGATAATTATTGTATTGGTAGTTGTTCTGCTTTTTGGAGCTAAAAAAATTCCCGAATTGGCAAGAGGATTGGGCAGAGGCATTAGAGAGTTCAGGGATGCCACCAAGGAGATCAAAGAAGAGATCGACGAAGGAGCCAAGGAAATTAAGAAGTAACCGTCCCTAATGCACTACTCGCAATTGTCGCGGATCCGAAGTGATCTGGATAGCGGCTCTATAACTATGCCTGATTTAGTAGGGCATTACCTAAGTAATATTGAAAATAATACTCATCTAAACGCCTTTCTCGGCGTTTTTGGTGAAGAAGCCCTGGACAGAGCCAAACATGTACAAATAAAAATTGAAGACGGTTCTGTGGGCAAATTGGCGGGGATGGTAATCGGTATCAAAGATGTAATTTGTCTTGAGGATCACTCCCTGCAATGTGGTAGCCATATCCTGGACGGCTTTAGATCTCAATATACGGCCACAGCCGTTCAGAAACTTCTCAACCAAGACGCCATAATTATAGGACGTTTGAACTGTGACGAGTTCGCCATGGGGTCTTCTAATGAAAATTCAGCATTTGGCCCCTGCCTTAACCCTTTTGATCATTCCAGGGTTCCTGGAGGTTCATCAGGAGGATCAGCGGTAGCAGTTGCGGCAGATATGTGTCTGGCCGCTTTAGGAAGCGATACCGGCGGCTCTGTACGTCAGCCGGCAGCATTTTGCGGTGTAATTGGTCTAAAACCGACCTATTCACGAATTTCCAGGTATGGTCTGGCCGCCTACGCCTCTTCATTTGATACTATTGGCATTCTTTCCCACTCTGTCGATGACGCTGCTTTGCTTTTAGAGCTGATGGCTGGACATGACGGAATGGATAGTAGTTCTTCAAAAGAGCTAGTTTCCGACTATTCTTCATTGGATTACCCTGGCAACCAATTCAGAATAGGTGTTATCAACCAATCTGTTAAGGAAGGCATTGATGAAGAGATTAGGCAGGTATTGGACGAAAAATCAGATCTGTTAAAAAGCCAGGGCCATTTCGTGGAGGAAGT
The DNA here is from genome assembly GCA_963664285.2 of Cyclobacteriaceae bacterium. Classification (GTDB taxonomy): domain Bacteria; phylum Bacteroidota; class Bacteroidia; order Cytophagales; family Cyclobacteriaceae; genus JAJCYL01. Next base: position 33,193 of record CAXXNX010000016.1, on the reverse strand, counting down.
GGACTTTAAAGCCTTTGAATATGCACTTCCTACATATTATATACTCACCACCGCAGAGGCAAGCACCAACTTGTCGAGGTATGATGGGGTGAGATACGGCTTTAGAGCCGATGACGAAGATCTTAATATGATGTACAAAAAATCTCGCTCTCTAGGTTTTGGGGAGGAAGTTAAGAGACGAATATTACTCGGAACATTCGTATTAAGTTCGAGTTACTTCGATGCCTACTATTCGAAAGCTCAAAAAGTGAGGAGGATTATCCAGGAAAAAACGATTGATCTCTTCAAGAAATATGACTTCGTCATGCTGCCAACAGCTCCAACTGTACCATTCAAACTTGGTGAGCATACATCATCTCTTGAAATGTATCTCGCTGATTTCTTCACCGTTCAGGCATCTGTCGCCGGAATACCTGCTATTTCGTTACCTCTGGGACAAACAAGCAGTGGCTTACCCATCGGTATTCAAGTGATGTCTGATTTTTTCACGGAACATAAATTGCTCACTTTTTCTAAATATTTCTTGAATAGTACTATTATTACGGCAAAAAATGGGCATTAATAAGATTATTTCACGGCTTTTTCGATTTTTCTGCGTTATCATTCTGACCTATAGTGATGGTTATTCAGAGCCTCTGGAGTCGAAAGAGGATAGCCTATATTACGAGTTTATCCCTGATGTAACATATGAAACAATCGAACTAAGGCTCAGCCTCCTGGAAAATGAGGTGGCGCTTAATTTAACTCCGAAGGTTAAGGCGTTTATTGATTATTTCACTATCAGAAATAGAGATTATACACGTAAAGCTGCTACTGATGCCTACTTCTTTTTTCCCATCTTTGAAAAATATCTCAAGAAATTCAGTCTCCCGGATGAATTAAAATACTTATCAATTATTGAGTCCGGGTTGAACCCCAGAGCAATTTCGAGAGCCGGCGCTGCTGGTTTGTGGCAGTTTGTGCCAAGCACCGGACGTATGTACAGATTGCGCCAGGATTGGTATGTCGATGAAAGGTTTGATCCTTATAAGGCCACAGAAGCAGCTTGTAAATATTTGAAAGAGCTTTATAACTATTTTGACGATTGGGAATTGGCGTTGGCTGCGTATAATTCGGGGCCTGGGAGAGTCAGAAGAGCGATCAGGAGATCGGGTTATAAGAAGGAATTTTGGGAAATATACAGGTATCTTCCACGAGAAACTCGTTCCTATATTCCACAATACGTGGCCATTCTTTATGCCTTGAATCACGCTGAAGAGCATAACTTGTTCATTGAAGAGCCAAACTACCATATGGCTTACGATACAATTATTGTAAATCAATACTTCCATATTCCGACATTTGCTGATCAGGTCAATGTTTGTGTGGATGAAATGGAAATACTTAATCCGCAGATTAAACATAAAGCTCTGCCGGAAAACGTGAAAAATTTTGCACTGAAGGTTCCTATTGATATTAAAGACAGAATCGTAGCTGAAAGAACGTTTCTCTATGATACCGCGGGCAAAGTAGGTAAAAAGGAATTGGAATACATGGCTAGGAATTCAGTGGGGAGTACGTATGGTCGAGATCGAAGAGTGCACAGAGTTCGGTCTGGAGATGTTCTTGGAAAAATCGCTATGAGGTATCATGTCAGAGTTTCTGATATCCGTAAATGGAATCGCTTGAGGGGTAACCTTATCAGAGTTGGCCAACGCCTGAATATATGGGTATTGCCCTCTTATCATCATGGGATAAAAGCACAGCCAGTGGCAAGAACTGTTCAGGTTCCTGTAAATTTGAATGGCAAGAAAGTGCATTATGTCCAATCTGGAGATACCTTATGGGATATAAGTCGCAAATATGAGGGCTTGACCATTGACAAGATTAAGCAATTGAACAATTTGAAAAATAGCAGTATCAAACCAGGCCAACCGCTGGTCATTGGAGAAGCCGAATAATTAAGGTTCTATGACTTATAGTACGCTTGGAGAGTTTCAAACTCTCCAAGCGTACTATACTATATACATAAATTAAATTAATACTATTCACTAAAAACCATCAAGAGCCACAATTAGTTGCCTTCCTCCTTTGTGCCTTCTTCCTCCTCTTCTGTGGCTACTTCCTCTTCCTTTGCCTTCTTGCCCTTTTTCTTTCGGAATTTCGACATGAAGCCTTTCTTCTTGACCACAGTAGTGTCGGATTCTGCCTCAACCTCATCTATTTCTTCTTCAACCGGAGGTGGTGGTTGGACTGTTATACTTAACAAGTGACCAAATTCCTTGTTGTAGTAATCCTGATCCTCGTTGAATTTGTTATTACCAAATTCGTACCCAAATCGATACCTTTCTATGGGTTGAGGTTCTTCCTCTATTTTGGCCAGTGGCGGTTCGGACGCCAGCGAATCGTTTGCTAACGAATCTGGGGCTGCCACATTAATGGCTACGTTGATTGTGAGCGAATCGTTTCCTACAAAGTCTTCGGTTACAAAAAATCCTTCATCAACAATTTCCGTGGTGTCTTCAGGAGCAATAAACTGATTTTCCATCTTTATCAGCCGTTGATCATCATTTTTCCTGTACCAATGTGCTTTATTGAAACCTGGTAAGTAGTCATATTCCGCAATGAGGTCCTTACGACGCTTATAAGCTTCTCGGTTGATGTCATTTTTAGCTACTTTGACCCGTGTCACCCGCCCCCTTTTATTTTTTTTCACATCGAAACGACTGAAGGGCATGGAATCAATAAAATGGCTGAACTGTATTCTTCGTAACGAATCCTCGGAAGCGGTCATTTGGATAGAATCGTACAAAAGGTGAGTAGTATAATATGTACGCTCTTTCATCTGATAGGTAGAACGTTTTTTATACATATCAAGAATATAGGTGCTTTGATAAGCGGGGCATATCATATTACTCCGACATGCATTCAGAAGAAATATCACTAAAAGCAGGAACGAAATTTTAGTGAATTTCATTAGAGAGCCAACACAAATGATAGTTTAACATACACCTTTAACCTCCTAAAATTGCCAAATATTTTGCAGATTTTAAAATCTGATTGATTCCCGCTAAAAGTAATGTGGGAAATAGGAGACTACTATCTAAACTTTGAAAACAGATCTTTTATTATTCCAGGAGCCTTTTTACTTCAGGAAAAATGAGTTCAACCCAATCAGTGTACATTTTTCCCGAAGGATGCAAGCCGTCAGGTGCTACTAGTGAGGTGTCATTTTGGGCTTTTCTTGAGATATGGGTAATATTTATAAAAGTCACATCTTTTTCCTGACAAATCTCTTTGGCCAGGGCATTGTATCTGTCAAGTTCGACCGCGATCTTCACAGGTTCTTTTTGCTGCCCGAAGGGTGTTACTCCATAATCAGGGATTGAAACTACAAATACCCTATTTACCTTATTATTGGCAAATTGAATGGCACTCTCAAGAAGCTCAGCTAACTCTTTTTCATAGTTAGTGAATGGATATCCCCTATATTGGTTATTGACACCTATAAGTAGTGAAACGATATCATATGTTTCGGTGATGTTGGCCTCATTGATCGCTTTTTCGAGTTCGTCCGTAGTCCAACCAGTGGTTGCAATTATCCTTGGAAGGTCAACAGCTATTCCAGCCTCATTCAACTGTTTGGACAATTGAACCGGCCATCGCATTTCTTGGTCCACACTTTCTCCAATGGTATATGAATCTCCTAAGGCTAGGAATTTACGCACTTGTTGGGATTGCGTTTTGTCCACATCGTTTTTGTTTTGTGATTTAGAAGCACAACCCAATATAAAAACTAATGAAATAGTTTGAATCCAAAATCTCATTGTGACAATGAATTTAGTCCTTCTTTCAGCTTTTTGATTAGTGATTGAGCCACCAGATTATACGAATTATCAATCCATTCAATAATTAATTGATCTGGTATTGAATTATCCATGAGAATGGTATTCCAATGCTTTTTGTTCATGTGATAACCTGGAATTACACAAGAGTATCTTTCTCTTAATTCAATGGCTTCTTCAGGGTCGCACTTTAGATTAATACTTTCAAAATTTTCAACGTCGGTAATGGTAAAGATTTTGCCCATTACTTTGAATACAAGAGCATTGTCATCAAAAGGGAATCCTTCGGTTACACCAGGTTTATCTAAACAATAATTGCGGAATTCTTCAAGATGCATTTCTAAGTCAATCTTTTAATTAACCAGATGATAAATGCCATGAGGAAAACAAGGATAGCAAATTTATTTATGCCATGCATCATTCGCAAACTGAAATTGGGCTTATTATTCGGATCTTTTTTTCTGAAGAAATAAGTCAAGACATCACCGAAATCGAAATAGTGCTTCATTCCACCCTTGCTTTCTTGCTTTTCTTTGTTCTCCATGTCCCTTATTCTTCCAGTCCTACCATTACCTGTTGTGGTTCTACCCAAATACTATCCTCTTTGATCAGTTGAATGAGTTCATCCAGGGCGTCCTTCGAGGGAATGCCTCTTTTTACGACTTCCTGACCGCGGTAGAGGGTGATCTTACCTTTTCCGGAACCTACATAACCATAATCCGCATCGGCCATTTCACCCGGACCATTCACAATACAACCCATTATACCTATTTTAACCCCTTTCAGATGATCAGTTCTCTTTCTTATCATGGCAGTAGTTTCCTGTAAGTCGAACAAGGTCCTGCCACATGATGGGCATGAAATGTATTCAGTTTTGGACATCCGCGTTCTGGCAGCCTGAAGTACACCAAATGAGGTGTTGTTATAGATTTCAATTTGCTTAAGAGAATTCTCTCTATCACTTGTTTGGAGTTTTTCGGTAGAAAGCCATACGCCATCTCCTAGTCCGTCAATTAACAGACCTCCAATATCAGTGGCACTGTAAAGTTGAAGCTTGTCATCAGGAAGATCGGTATAGGCTCTTTTGATTATGACTGGTAGGTTTAACTCATCGCCAATCAAATTGTAGAACAATCGACGAAGTTCAGCATATCCATGATTGTTATGAGATTCAACCACCAGAACAATGTCAACTCTGTCTCTTAGCAACTCAAAGAAATTATCAATGAGAGAGTGAATATCAACCATAAGAAAATTCAACCTTCCTTGAACTGGATTCTCCTTTAACTGTTCTATGTTAAGAAGTGGATATTTGGTTGACTTTTCTTCATGATTAATCCATGTATTGTAATCTACTATTTCACGTAAACCATTGGGGAGCATGAAATTAATGGGATTTGTTGCGGAATAGATGTAATCTGCCCCGGTATCATTCATCGTCCACTTGTCTAGCTCAGGTAAGTAGTAATGACCGATTGATTTCAGATCTTTATCTTTAATTGCTGGTAAATAGCTAAAGTCGGCAATCACCCTGGGCACATTGCTTCCCCCGATATTATCAATCTCAACGGTTGATCTTCTTTTGTAGCCAAATGGATTAATTGGTATTTGGTTGACAGGCTTGATAGGATCATGATCTATCCTGTTGGAGTATCTATTGACCAGTGCAATGGCAACCGGCGCTTCGAATTCGGGATCTTCTGTAAGAGATACCCTGACTGTATCGCCCAAGCCATCTTCCAATAAAGTTCCAATTCCCAATGCTGATTTGATCCTGCCATCCTCACCTTCCCCGGCTTCGGTTACTCCGAGGTGTAGTGGATAAGGTTTCAGGTTTTCTTCACTAAGTTTTTGGACTAATAACCTATAGGCTTGGATCATCACCTGGGTATTACTAGCTTTCATTGAAAGCACAATATTGTAATAATTGAGGCTTTCACAGATTCGAAGGAACTCAAGGGCAGATTCAACCATCCCCAACGGTGTATCGCCATAACGACTTAGTATTCTATCTGAAAGTGAACCATGGTTGGTTCCTATCCTCATGGCCGTACCATACTCTTTACAAATATTAACCAATGGAGTAAATCTCGTTTCTATCCGCTCAATTTCAGATTGGTACTGCTCATCAGAGTATTCTATAATATCAAACTTCTTCTTGTCAACATAGTTACCCGGGTTGACCCTTACTTTCTCCACAATCCTTGCTGATAGTTCGGCAGCATTTGGTGTAAAGTGGATGTCAGCGATAAGTGGGGTGTTGTAACCTCTTCTGAGAAGCTCTTTTTTAATGTTTTCAAGATTTTTAGCCTCATTTAGACTTGGCGCTGTGATTCTTATGTATTCACAACCAGCCGTTATCATGCGAATGGCCTGGTCCACCGACCTATTGGTGTCCATAGTGTCAACAGTGGTCATGGATTGAATACGAATAGGCCAATCACTACCTAAAGGAACATCCCCAACTTGCACTTCGATCGTTTTTCGCCTCGAATAAGCAGTTAAGCTATTGCAATACTGAATCTTCGAATGCAGATGATATTTCTCGCTAGTCATTTGATAAGATATCCGACATGATCGAATGCAAATTTACTTTAACACTTTGGTAAAACTAGCCTGGGATTATGATTTCTATTTATACCACCTCAATACATACTAGTAACTAATTGTCATCCCATCTACCCGAGTGTTTGTCTACCTGATCCACTATCTCTTGCATTTTGTACTTAGTGTAAACGCCCTCTGTTTTGTAGAGGATCTTACCTTCAGCGTCTAGAACAAAAAAATATGGATTATCTTTTCGGCCCAGGCCTAATGCACTTTTGAGGGGTTTGAAATCGTCAGTCGAAATTAACGTATGTTCATGGTATTCTGGGTCAAGATTTTTGTTCAAGTTGGATGCTACCTTTCCTTTCGCAGTCTTGGCAATGCCCTTTAATAAAGCGATAAAATAGATGTTAACATCATAGGGTATACTTGGCATGAAAGTAGATGAAGGTGGGTTAATGAAATTGCGATATAGAGGCTCGAGCCAGTCCTTAAGGTATTTATCTGATTTTGCCGAGTAGGCCAGTGCAATAAGAGTGACTTTTCCTTTTGTGTCTGACGGGATTATAAGAGATTTTTCCTTGAGCGTCTTACCCATAACAGAGGGAAATTCAGTGCCGTTTTGAGCTTTGAGCTGCAGGCTGCAAATGATCACGAGGGAAATAGAAATCACGAATTTCATATAATTTGCTGGGTTTATGTCAAATGTAATACTCCAATGGTCATTATATATTAATGAATCATTTAAGTTTTATTTGATTTGAGGGATTATTTGAACAGGACTTTGTAGTTGTGGGATATTTGCTCTTAATATTTGCCTTAATTATGGGAAATGATCCATTGAAAATTGGAGATAAATTACCTCAATTCATTTTGAAAGATCAAAATGAAGATGAAGTCAGAATATCTGATTTCCTGGGAACTGGTCCATTGGTGATCTATTTTTATCCTAAAGATGACACTCCCGGTTGCACAAAAGAAGCATGTTCCTTTAGAGATCAATTTGCTGAATTTGAGGATTATGGAGCCACAATATTTGGTATTAGCTCAGATACCCCTGAATCCCATCGCAAATTCAAGGAAAAATATAATCTTCCATATGGTTTGCTTAGTGATCCGGATAAAAAAATTCAGCAATTATTTGGGGTTAAAAAGAACTTTTTAGGGCTCTTAGACGGGAGGGTTACATATATCATTGATAGTGATGGAACAGTGGTTCATATATTTGAATCACAACTTCGACCTAAAAAGCACATAACTGAAGCATTGAGTATACTTAAAGAGCTAAAATGAGTGTTCTTATTTTCTAAATGACATGCTGCCTCGGCCAGTTAAGGGACTAGATAGCTTTTATTACCGAGGGTATTAGGTAAAAAATTGAAAATATATTATTTTTAGCTGATAAACTTTTAATATTTGCTGAGATCAACTAATAAGTGCAATTGAAGGATGAAAAAACTTTTAAGGGCTTTTTCACCTTCAAAAGCCTGAGCAGTGCAATCTTTGGATTGCAAAATGTCAAAAAACTACACACATCTCAGTATTGATCAAAGGTATCAAATTGAAGCATTATTGAAAACAGGAGCTACTCAAAAGGAGATTGCCTGTATCGTTCATTTTCACCCGTCTACGATCTCACGTGAGCTTAAGCGAAATGTGGGTTCAAGAGGTAGGGGAGCTGGTGTCTATCGAACAGCAAATGCACAAAGGAGGACCAATCTTCGTCATCAAGAAAAGCCAAAAAGAGTGATTTTCACCAAACCCATGAAAGACTGGATAGTTAACCGGCTCCAAGAAGATAGATGGAGTCCTGAATTGATCAGCCATCAGGGAAAGAAAACGAGAGAATGTCCACTTAGCCATGAATGGATTTACCAATGGATATGGGAATGTAAGCACACCAACCACCAGGAGAACCAAGAATACAAACAACTATACACATATCTAAAACATGGCAAACGAAGGCGCAAACGAGGAAACAGAAAAGATCGTAGAGGTATTATCCCGAATAGGGTATCAATTGAACAGCGACTCCAGATCATTAACACAAAGGCTCTTTGTTGGTGATGACAGACCGAGCAAGTCTTTTTACCAGAATCAGAAAGATGCACCAGTAAAAATGCCGATCAAATGGCCGAAGCTATTGTGGAGGAACTCTCTCAGGATAAAGATCACAAACTGATTTAATGATGGGTTGAAAACCACAAAGGCTCTTTGTTGGTGATGACAGACCGAGCAAGTCTTTTTACCAGAATCAGAAAGATGCACAGTAAAAATGCCCACATCAAGGGATTGAGCAATCAACTCATGTTTAGAAAATGCCATATCATTATCAAAAGTGAGTGTTTCCAGTTTGTGTTTATCCTGAGAGAGTTCCTCCAAATAGCTTCGCCCATTTGATCGGCATTTTTACTGTGCATATTGTGGAGGCCTTTGTGGTTTTTACCCATCATTAAATCGACTTCTATATCTCCCAATCGTTCCCTTTTGTTAATGATCTGGGGTCGCTGTTCAATTGATACCCTATTCGGGATAATACCTCTACGATCTTTTCTGTTTCCTCGTTTGCGCCTTCGTTTGCCATGTTTTAGATATGTGTATAGTTGTTTGTATTCTTGGTTCTCCTGGCGGTTGGTGTGCTTACATTCCCATATCCATTGGTAAATCCATTCATGGCTAAGTGGACATTCTCTCGTTTTCTTTCCCTGATGGCTGATCAATTCAGGACTCCATCTATCTTCTTGGAGCCGGTTAACTATCCAGTCTTTCATGGGTTTGGTGAAAATCACTCTTTTTGGCTTTTCTTGATGACGAAGATTGGTCCTCCTTTGTGCATTTGCTGTTCGATAGACACCAGCTCCCCTACCTCTTGAACCCACATTTCGCTTAAGCTCACGTGAGATCGTAGACGGGTGAAAATGAACGATACAGGCAATCTCCTTTTGAGTAGCTCCTGTTTTCAATAATGCTTCAATTTGATACCTTTGATCAATACTGAGATGTGTGTAGTTTTTTGACATTTTGCAATCCAAAGATTGCACTGCTCAGGCTTTTGAAGGATGAAAAAGCCCTTAAAAGCTTTTTCATCCTTCAATTGCACTTATTAGTTGATCTCAGCAGGTTTTATCCTAAGAAAACAGATATTAGATTTGTTACAGAGGAGCAAATCAAAGTTGTTGAAAACAAAATCAATGAACGCCCTGTTAGAAAATTTAATTACCTAAACGCAAAGCAAGTGCTACAAAGGAAAATTGCACTTATTACTTGAACTTACATTTTAATCAACAACAACATGGACAAGTTTTTAAAATTTATCACATTCAGCTTAATTGCTGCATTAATCGTTTTTGGGAGCTGCGGCCCCAGCGGAGACGATGACGATGATGCTGGTCCTGGAACCAATCCGGTACAAGATATTGTCGATGACTTAATTGCCGAGGGTGGATCCTGGACTATAATCGAGGGCGGTGCAACGCTAGAATCTGTGGCAGCCGAGGGTTGGGACAGTTTTGGGTTGACACTTGGAGGTGACGCTACGAGCCTTTCTTACAGTACCAGTGGTTCTGATGATAACACAGTTTGGCCAAGTAGCGGTAATTGGACTTTTGTTGACGGTTCCAACGGCAAGAAAGGTCTTAGAGATGATGGTATCGAAGTAGATATCACCGCCAGTGCCACCAGCCTAAGATTGGAGTTTGATATTGCAGCTGATAGATCTAAAGGTATTGTGGGCCGATGGTCATTTACTTTAGAGAAATAACAAGCTAATGCCAATACGAAATAATGCCGTTCCAAATTATGAAACGGCATTTTTTTTGTATAGGGTTTTAGAGGCGCCCATAAGTCAATTGGTTGACAATAGCGCTGTTTTTGAAACTTTAAACCCTAATTGCAGTTAGATGAATCAAATATTAAATAGTGATTGAAGTTGCGATAGAATGAGAGTAACTTTGTTCTAATTAAGCCTATAAGTGGATGAGTGATCCCATCAAACACGAATGTGGTATAGCGCTAGTTCGTCTTCGTAAACCACTTTCCTACTATATTGAGAAATATGGAACACCGTCTTATGGATTGAAAAAGCTGCATGTCCTGATGGAAAAGCAGCATAACAGGGGTCAGGACGGTGCTGGGGTAGCTAATATCAAAATTGATAGCGAGCCGGGTTATAAGTTCTTTAGTCGAATTCGTTCGGTCGAACAAACAGCCATCAAAGACATATTTGAGAAAATCAGTAAGAAATACAGAAAAGCGTTCAAGGAGGGGGGGGAAGATTTCTATAACGCCGAATGGCTAAAGCGAAACTGCGAATTTACCGGTGAGTTGTGGTTGGGGCACCTACGTTATGGGACTCATGGTCAAAATAATGTTGACAACTGTCACCCGATATCCAGGCAAAACAACTGGAGAAGCAGGAATTTAGTAGTTGCAGGAAATTTTAATTTGACCAATGTTGATGAGCTCTTTAATATATTAATTGACGTCGGTCAAAATCCCAGGGAAAAGACCGATACCGTTACCGTAATGGAGAAAATTGGTCACTTCCTGGATGAGGAGAACCAAGCTATTTTTAACGAATATAAGGATCACTATTCAAACAAGGAGATCACTGAAATAATCGAAGATCAGCTTGACCTTCAGAGAGTGCTTCAGAGGGCTTGCAAGGACTTTGATGGAGGTTATGCTATGGCTGGTCTTATTGGGCATGGCGCTTCTTTTGTGGCTAGGGATCCGGCCGGAATAAGACCAGCGTATTACTATGCAGATGACGAGGTAGTTGTGGTTGCTTCTGAAAAACCGGCTATCAAGACGGCTTTTGACGTCGATTATAAAGAAATCAAAGAGATAAAACCGGCACATGCACTGATTGTTGACAAATACGGCAATTACGGTGAGAAAGAATTCATTGAACCACTGGAAAAGAAATCCTGTAGTTTCGAACGCATATATTTTTCGCGGCCTTCAGACCCTGATATCTACCAGGAGAGAAGAAAACTTGGAAAGTTATTAGTGCCCCAGGTAATAAAAGCTTGCAACTTCGATCTTAAGAATACGGTATTCTCTTTTATTCCCAATTCAGCAGAGACAGCTTTTCTCGGGATGATGGGAGGTATAGAGGACTACCTTGTTAGCAAACAAAAAGAAGTCGTCATCGAGGGTAAACCGTATGCTGATTCAATTGATGAATTGTTGTCGTTCAGGCCTCGGGTTGAGAAGCTTGTGATAAAGGACGCAAAACTCCGAACATTTATTACTGATGATGTTCACAGGGACGAGATGGTCTCTAATGTCTACGATACTACCTATGAGGTGATTTGTAAAAAGCAGGATACTATTGTTGTTATTGATGATTCCATTGTACGTGGGACAACATTGGAAAAGAGCATTTTAAGGACACTTAACAGGCTCGAACCAAAGAAGATAGTGATCGTTTCGTCAGCGCCACAAATACGATTCCCTGATTGTTATGGAATAGATATGTCCAGGATGAAGGAATTTGTCGCTTTTAGGGCAGTCTTGGAACTACTTAAAGAATCCGGGCAGCAGAACCTAATTGATGAAATTTCGGATAAGTGCGCTAAAGCTGAGGGAAGTATTGGTTTTCCCAACTATGTTAAGGAGCTTTATAAACCCTTCACTTATGAAGAAGTATCATCCAAAATTACAGACATAGTTAGACCGGAAGAAATGAAGTGTGAGTTAGAGGTAGTCTATCAAACAGTTCATAACTTGCACCGAGCGTGCCCCAAACATCTGGGTGATTGGTATTTTACTGGTGATTATCCTACTCCTGGAGGGAATAGGGTGGTCAATCAATCATTTCTCAATTTCATGAGAGGTGTTACCGTAAGAGCCTATTAATCACTTAATTTTCAGCATCAACACTGGCCTGTTTTTTGTTTTCAGCATTCATGTGGCTGATTATCTGAGTAATATTTCTGTCCAAATTTGAAGCAGTAACAACGTAAATGAAAGTTCGTTTTATCTTTGGATTAATTATTTTCAAAACCCCAATTTTATCAGTACATCCAATTGATTCGGCTTTTGCTTTTATCTGTAAGTGTGGGCTCGCTCCCCTGGTCAACAATGATGCAACAAGAGCTTCATTTCCCTGTTTTCTGGCTAAACCAACTTCACGTTTTCTGTCTGTAAATGAAACAGCAATTTGATTTACAAAAACTTTCTTACAACTGCCTTGTAAATCGCCGTAAAGTAATCTTATACTAATCTTTTTTGTATTACCAGGAACACCTCTTTGAGGATTCACAGGAACGTTATCAGCATATACGGAAATATACGGATAAGTAGCTGGAGCGATTGGCACACCGATTAAGTCATAGTATTTAAGCTCCGTTCCACCCTCCATTGTTTGTATTGCGAGAATGTAGATCAATGATTCATTAGCGACGTTTAGATTCAACTCTGATCCAACATGTGCTATTGAGCCATTGATGGCAATGATGGCAATGATGGTAATGATGGTAATGATGGTAAGGTCGTTCAGATCTTTACCTTGGTTTGATTTAAGCGTGAATTTTGTGGTTTTATTTTTGAGGATTAGTCCCGTATCTGCCCACAAACTAATCCTTCCTTCTTTTGAAGGGAATTCAAAAGATTGAGAATAGCCAGCTGTTGCCGTAAGGCTCAAAAGAGTAAATAGCCAAACAATACGTAACATAAAAAGCCGGTTGTTTGTGCAAAAGTATCAATTTCTTCCAAAAAAATATCAATTTGTTCCAAATTATAGTGGATACCATCGGTGTTGCTTCTATATTTTTATATATTTTGTAGCAATAAGGCTCTCAATTACGTTATCCGGATCATTTGAAGAGATGAGATCTTGCCAGTCTTTTATTATTACTTCTCTGTAAATTTCAAATTTGTCATCAATATGTATGATGAGGTATCCCTTCTCATTATCACAAGAATAGAAATCTCCGGATTTAAGACCATTTTTTCTCCTTATCTTAAAACTTTCGGTAAAGCGAAACTGAGATTGTGTGATCTGAGTCAGGGCTTCGGACAAGGATCCAAATGATGAGTTTAACTCTTCACAACTTACACTTGGCTCCGTATTAAAATTTTTCTCTTGTCCTAAAACCGACAAAATGATGCCAGAAAGAAGAATAGACAACAAAAATTTAGCTTGTAGCATTGACTATATTTGTCTTTTGAGGTTGAAGGATGCATCAATTAATTGAAATACTCGGATTAGCTTCACATTTATTTTCTTACCTTCTTTGGATTGAAGAAGGTTCGCAATGTGGCCGAACGTATCACTTCTGACCTTATAACGATTAATTTTAGTGATTTGATCGCCCAATTGGATGCCTGCCTTTAGCTTTTTGCATGGCAAAAGGTGAAAGCTTTTTAGGTTTGTATTGGTCAATCAGCACTTGCTGATTTTGAAAATATGAGGTGATCTCATCGATTTCCTTATCAGTTAGATTGAAGTTCGGCATACGGCTCCCATCTCCGGGAAAATGTCCGAATGATCTAATGAGATGAGGTTTGTCGAGAAAAGATTTCAACCAGTCCGGATTGACTCGTTCCCCCTCAAATGAAAGGTTCGGGGCTGAGGGGAAGGATGATTGTATAGCTGAGCGATGGCAAGCTGCACAATTCTGAGATCGAAAAATATCCGCACCAATCTCGATACTTACCTCATATTTACTTAATGCGTGTTCATATTTTACTTTTAGTTCGTTTTCCTGCATGTTCAGCGTCGAGAGATAGATTGTAATATGATTGATCTTATCAACCGGATCATCGGTAATTTCTTCAAAATGTGTGCTGTCAGAACTGACTTTAAAAAAGAGGGCTGGCATTCCAGTCTCTTTTCCACTGTAAAAATGAGGGCCGGCGAGATAAGTTTTGATCCAGTCGGCGTTGAGTTTAGATCCTATATTGCCAAGGTCGGAAACTAACAAATTTCCAGTTTCTTCAATTTTATGACAGGTGATACAGGCCATTTCAGATAGCAGTTTTTTACCTTGATTAGCGTCACTGCCATAACCAAACCAATTGGTGATACCACCGAATTCAGGAAACTCAGGCCATTGCTCAGGTACTTTCTTTTGACTTGTGAGGTAAAGTGTCAATGCGAGGCTCTCTGCTTCGCTAAAATTGAAATTTGGCATCCTAGATTTTCCAATGTTATGTCTGACTTTTGGGGGATCTAATAAATAATTAAAAAGATATTCCGGATTGTAGCGTAAGCCAGCAAAGCTTAAAGCAGGGGCTCTATCTAAAAGTAAATTGGGGCCAGAGAGTCCCGAGTGACAAGTGTTGCAGCCCCCAAGTCATTCAATAGGCTTTCTGTCGGAGGGGCCTTTATTTGAGTACCAACTTCAGTTAAAATTTTACCATGCCTGCTGCCATTTTTGTTCTGATTTAAACTTAGAAGTAATATTGGTACGAATAGAATTATTGAAAAATAGAGTTTAGTTGAATATTCTAATTGCGAAAGCATTTGAATCAAGACTGACCTTATGAACTAATATAGATCATTAATTCACAGTATTTCGATTTAACCCGAAAAATTCATAGTAGACAATAAAAAACAGGCATAAATTGCTTATATTGAGATAGTTAGACAACAAAATAAGCAATTAATTTATGCCTGAATATAAGGAAAAAGATACCGTATTTTATCGAGGAAAACAAGCTTTTAAATTTGATTTTTCAGCATCAGCGATTAGCTCAGACGGAGCGATATTGTTAAGTGAAAAAGTAGAGAGAAAGACTGGTCTATTAAAAAGCTTCGCCGCACTGATTCCTGACTATCGAAACCCCTTTTTTATCGAATACACTTATGAAGAAATGCTTCGCCAACGGGTGTTTTTAATGATGCAGGGCTATCAGGATTGCAATGACGAACAAAAACTCCGAGAGGATCCGGTGATCCGTAAAGTACTAGATAGCGGATTATGTTTCCAGCCTACTTTAAGTCGATTTGAAAACAAGGCCGATCGGAGTCTGATCTACCAGATGAGTCAATGGTTTGTAGACCGTTATGTAGAGGAGTTGAAAGAGAAGACTGGTCAAATCATCATTGATGTAGATGGTACCGATGACCCTACTCATGGATCCCAACAACTCAGTTTGTATAATGGCTATTATGGACAGACTATGTACCATGAGTTGTTCTTTAAGGACGGGAACACCGGTCAGGTCATTTTACCAGTACTACGTCCGGGCAATTGTCACTCCAACAAATGGTTTGTGGCCTTATTGAAAAGGATTGTCATTAAAATCAGAAAAAAACTGCCCTCAGTAAAGATCCTTATTCGAGCGGATAGTGGCTTTTCAGGAGCATCTTTTTATCGGATAGCTAAGCAGTTTGACCTTCAATTTTGTTTAGGTATTAGTAGTAATGAAGTTTTAAAGACTTTTACCAAACAGACTATCATTGAAGTAAAAAAGGAATATGCTTCAAAAATCATCAAACATCAAGAGTTTGTTGGCCCGTTTACTTACCAGGCCAAAAGCTGGGATCGTTCTGAAAAGCTGTACGCCAAAGTGGAGTCTACCGGAAAAGGAATGAATGTCCGTTACTTTGTGAGCAACTTTGAAGCGATGACCGCTCAACAGATTTACTTTGATTTTTATGTCAAGCGAGGTGATGCCAGTGAAAATCGAATAAAGGAACTCAAAAACATGACTTATTCCGACCGGCTTTCCTGTCATCGCTACTGGGCCAATTTCATGCGTTTAATCATCGCTACCCTCTGTTATGAAATGTTCCGGCAGATTAAATTATTAATTGCCAAAACAAAACACCACTTTGCTAAACGATGGCAAGTGGACAATATCCGGCTTTACCTGATGAAGGTTGGGGCGTGCCTGAAAGAAAGGAAAAAATCATTGACAATACAATTCTCAAGAGCCTTTAGATATCAATACCTGCTGGGCGATTTGCTTACGGTGAACTGACCGATCAGTTAAACAGTTTGATTTAATCAAAAAAATGTTCTTCCATAAGAACACAATAGAGCTTTGACTGAAAATTGAAGAATTCTAACAAAAAAACGCTCTAATGTCCTTTGAAATCCAGAAACCTGGTTGATCTTCAAATTAATACATACACTCCAATCAAAAATAGTTAGCAACCCATTATTAATCCCAAAATTGGTGGCCTATGAATAATGCGGGTTAACGTGTAAAATCACCTGGTCTTCTAAGTAGTTGTCTTACCCGTCCAAAATCAACAAGGGATAACTCACCGTCCTTGTTGGAGGTTAATACATAATTATCGTCCTGAAGTTTAGGAAAAACATTCAATCTTTGATTCTTATCCCGATTGATTTCATTGAGCTCAATAATGGCAGTGGGTGTGGTTTGAGACAGACTATCATAAGCCGAATTGAATCCTGAAGCGATAAACTCATTTGCTTCAAATAACTCGAATCCAGCAAGATAAGAAATGAGTGCTGTGGTATCCATCAAAGCAACATTTTGAACCCTAAAAAACTCATCTTCAAAAAATATATTGAGATCATTTCCACCATTACCCGGATAACTTACGGTCAGCGATTGAAGCGATCTCCAATGTGTATTGAAAAGCGTCCTATTCCGCCATTGCATTTCAGTAAGTTCAAATATTCCGGAGATATAATTCCGGTACCCAGGAATCTCAACAATATAAGGCTGATTGTCACCTTCTAGCATAAAATAAGATTGTGTGCGGGCTGCATTCCCGCCGGCAAAGAATTCCAATGTTTGTTCTCCGGTTTCAACCGTAATTTTTGTGGAGCTTCTCAAGCGCTGAGCAATTTCTTCCTGTTGAATCTGAGATACCGGTCTACGAACATTTACCTGGTTTAATACCGCCAGTAAAACAGTTTTTAAATTTTCGTTTAGACCATACCTATCATTTATTTGCCACCTCCCCTCATTATGTTTCTTTATTTCCACCTGCTGCAAGCCATCAATCTTTATTGATTGAATTTGCGAAGTATCTGCCAGGTTGAATAAATCGACTCTGAAATTTGATCGGCTTTTTGTCCCCGATGTTAAACTTAACGTCAGGCTCAAAACCGTTAAGACTGCCAGCAGTATCAGTAATTTGTAATTCTTGTGCATAGATCAAAAGTCCAGAGTCAATCAACAATCAGCCCACACTAATTTCGTAATAGTTGAGGGCTGTACACAGTTACACTTTGGACCATTTAAAAGTTCGTATACTTCCTTCGTCGTAAATAATACTTTAAATAACCAAACGTGATCAGAACAACTATTGGTAACAACAAATTGAAGGTTTGCCACCAGGTTCGCTCTTTTTCAATCCTGATTTTATCCAAAGGCCTTATTTCTATCTCCTTATTCCTGGCAACAATAATCCCATTATCATCCAAAAGATACTCCAATGAATTCATCACAAAATCCTTATTGGCATAGGTGATCTGCCTGAACTGATCAAATCCCAGTTCTAATGGCTGATCGGTTTGGATATTGATCTCGTTTCTCACTAAATCGCCGTCAGCACAGACAATAACCTTTGTACTTACTCCGGAATCTTTAAAAATTTTCTGATTTACACCATTTGGAAGAATTCGATTCCGATAAAGTGATCTAAACTCTCCTTCCAGCAAATAAGCGATGGGTTGTGGCCCATCCACAAAAAGTTCAGGACCCAACGGCTGCTGTAAATCATTAAAAGCCACTCTAACCGGGGAGTTAATTACTCTTGAGTATTGCGAGGTATAGACTAATGGCGTTTTCTTAATACCATCCGCTTTCACCGTATCAATATTGGAAACAAACTTGGCGTATACGGCATCCATATTTCTTACAATTGGGTGCCTGCCAAATTGGTTGGCCACAGGAAAAAACGGCCAGGGTAATAGTGATATTTGAGGCTGATCCCCAATGTTTCCGGCTACAACCGGATATAGTCCGCTGTTCAAATCCTGAATGAGATTTGCATTGACTCTTACGCCATACCTGAATAACAAATCTCCCAGATTAATTTCGTTGGGAATAGCAATCGTACCTTCACCACTAGCGCTATCCATATTTATGCTCAATGCATCCACGAAAAACATTGCCTTCCCCCCATTCATAATGTACTGGTCCAGGTTGTACTTCTCCATCTCATTAAAGGGCGTGCCAGGTTTGATTATCATCAAGGCATCACAATCCCGCAGATCTCGATCCTCGCGAGTCAGGTTCACATTAAAAACGTCATACTTTTCGAGAAGTGCATTGGTTAAACCCGCCAATTCCATGGAATCGAGTTCGTTGTGACCTTTGACCAGACCTACCAATTTTCGATCTGTTTGGGCAAGTGTTCTGATTGCATTGGCCAACTCATACTCCACTCCTTCTATAGATTGATTTAGTATTTCCTCCGGAGAAGCTCCTTTATTACCCTTCAATAAAAGGACTCCTCTTTCTTCTCCATAATATGACACAATGGCCCCTGGAAATATCAATCGCTGTGTCCTTTTACCCCCTTCATTGGCAAAAACGTTGGTAGGCTGGATACCCCGATTAGCCAGGTATTGCATGAACTCATTGCGGGCTTGTTGGCTTCGTGCCTGATCAGGATTGACGAATTGGTATTGAATATTCCCGCCAGCATGAATTTTAAATTCATCCAAAGTCTCCTGGATAGTCCTCTGTAGTCTCTTAAATCCGGCCGGCAACTCTCCCTCGAGGTAAATATCAATGTAGACTACATCATCGAGGTTACTCACCAGAAATTCAGTGGCGGGAGAAAGGGAATATCTTTTTTCCTCAGTAAGGTCTAAGCGAACAGGAAATCGGGAAGCCAATTGATTTACGACAGTTATAGCCATCAATCCAATCAGGAAAACCATTAAAAATTCAAATTGCTTTGACTTTAATCCTACCATTTCCTACTCTCCATTTTAAGTTTAGTCAAAAGGATCATAAGGGCAGTAACACCAACAAAATAGATCACATCCCTACTGTCAATCAATCCCCTGCTCATGGCATCATAGTGGTAAAGAATACCTAATTGCGCAATTTGAAGGGCCTTATCACCCCAAACACCAATGCCTGAAATGCTATCAAATCCGGAAAAAACTATGAAACAGAGAAAAACTGCGACAATAAATGAAACAACTTGATTCTCGCTGAGAGATGAAGTAAAAATACCAATTGACGTAAAAACTCCACCTAACAAAATCAAACCGATATAGCTACCCATTATCCCGGCGCTATCAAGATTCCCCACAGGGTTTCCCAATTGGTGAATAGAATAATAATAGATTAGTGTTGGAAGGATTGAAAAAACCACCAGGAAAAATCCCGCAAAATACTTGGCCAAGATTACTTGGAGATCAGTTAAAGGTCTGGTTAACAATAGCTCCATGGTGCCTGACTTTTGTTCTTCAGCCAGCATCCTCATGGTGATGGCAGGAATTAGAAACATGAATACATACGGGCCTAATGAAAACAGGGTATTCATATCCGCATAACCATAATCAAGTACATTAGTATCAGGAAATACCCACATCAACAAGCCCATTCCGGTCAGAAATACAGCGATCACGATGTATGCTATCAGCGAGTCCAGGAAGCTGTTGACCTCTTTAAGAAAAAGTTGGATCATTCTTTCACCTCCTTCTGTGTCAATTCCTTAAACACCTCTTCTAAGGATCCCTCCACTTGCTGAATACCAACCAGGGGCCAGTCATACTTAGCTGCCAAAGCTAATATTTCCGACCTCAGATCTGATCCTGCATCTGTTTTGAGCTCATAAATACCTTCAACTGTGGTAAATATCTCCTGAATACCTTTGAGTGCATCCAAGGGAGCTGTATTGATAGAGTGTTTGAATTCCAATTTGATCAGATCAAAATCATTGGACCCCTTTAAATCTGTCACTTTACTATCAGCTACTATCTCACCGTGATTAATGATAACTGCCCTATCACACAAAGCCTGAACCTCCTGCATGATGTGAGTGGAGAAAATAACGGTCTTCTCTTTACTCACCTCTTTTATGAGGTTTCTGATTTCAACAATCTGGTTTGGATCAAGTCCGGTTGTCGGTTCGTCCAAGATCAGCACTTCCGGGTCATGGACCAGGGATTGGGCCAGTCCAACACGTTGCCGGTATCCTTTTGATAAGGCTCCTATTTTTTTGTTCTGTTCCTCAGTTATGCCACAAAGGTCAATCATCTCACTTACTCTGTCGTTGAGCTGAGTCCCTTTCATTTTATGAAGGCCTCCGATAAATCTCAGGTATTCATGGACATACATCTCGAGGTAGAGCGGATTATGCTCCGGCAGATAACCGACCTTCTTTCTTACCTCAATGGCATTTTCTACCACATCAAGATCTGCAATTTTTACTTCTCCCTTAGTTGGTGACAAGTAGCAGGTTGCAATCTTCATGGTAGTCGATTTACCTGCACCATTAGGTCCCAAAAAGCCGAGTATCTCCCCCTTTTCAACAGAAAAAGAGATACCATCAACCGCTTTTTGTGTCCCGAAAGTTTTGGTAAGGTTTTGGACTCTTACTGACATAACACGTTACCCGAATGAACGCGAAAATAAATGAATTAGTCTAAGCTCCCCTATTAGAATTCAATTAGGCTATCGGCTTTGAAGCTTTAAAACGAATAGTTGACATTTTAGACCAAATATTGTTAACTTTTATTCCCGATCTTCATGCTCTATGAGAACACCAACGTTGATACTATTTGCCGCAATTATTCTCACCTCTTGCGGGCCACGCCAATCCTCCACTAACACGGAAGTGCTCGAAGCGCCTCAGGCGGGGTTTTTGTAAGAGGAAGTGACACGTTCAAAATCGAAAAGGACACTGACTCTTTTGTTGAGGAAGTTGATTTTGATATTTACGCTGCCAACGATCAACTTACGTCTTATATATTTAATTTAGCACGAATGGTTGACGGCACTGAAACCACCGAGAAATACGTATTCAAAGATTCTTCAGAAACAACATACTCTGACCTGATCTTTACCTTTCTTACAAAAATAACAATTGGACGATCGAAGATCTAGGTTATCCAAATAAAACCGATACTTTACCTAAGATTGATCTGTCAGGAGATTATAAACGCTTGGAATAGTGACCGCCAGTGAGTCGCCTATTAGTCTTCAGCATTTATCAACTCTCTAATAATCTTGGTCATGTTCGGTTCGGCTATCATTGCTGCTGCAATAATATCTTCAACTACTACTTTTTTTATAGCTCCGGGATAGCAGAGGTCAGTAATTACTGACAACGCAAAGCACGGAAGATCCATATGCCTGGCTACAACATTTTCCGGAACTGTAGACATTCCAACTGCATCGGCCCCAATAATCTCCAGATATTTATATTCAGCCCTGGTTTCTAAGTTTGGCCCTGTTACGGCCGCATACACCCCCTGATGAACAGTTATATTATGGCGATTGGCAATCTGAACAGCCTGTTCTATCAACTTCAAATCATAGGGTTCACTCATATCGGGAAAACGCCCACCCAATTCATCGATATTCTTGCCAGTCAATGGATTCTCAGGCATAAGATTAATGTGATCATTGATAATCATGATGTCCGAAATTTTATAACTCTTATTTAGTCCACCGGCTGCATTGGATATAAAGAGTTTTTCAATGCCCAAGAGCTTCAGTACTCTTACTGGAAATGTAACCTCCTGCATATTATAACCCTCGTAATAGTGAAAGCGCCCTTGCATCACTACCACATTTTCCCCCCCTAGCACCCCGAAGATCAGCTTCCCGGAATGAAACTCGACAGTAGATAACGGAAAATGGGGAATGTTTTCGTAATTGATCTCTTTCGAGATTTCAATGTCATCCACCAATGCTCCGAGCCCTGTTCCTAGGATAATGCCAAACCTGGACTTAGGTACTTTTTGACTTTCAATAAAGTCAACTGCCTCTTTAATTCGCTCTATCATTTATCATTATTATGGATCCAGTCCCAATAGTTCGTGGCCTTTTTTAACAAATATTTTTTATCTCTTTGCAATACGAAACCCTCATTAATCAACCTGTCCACAGCTTGTTGTATCAAACTCAAATAGACTTTTCTGTTCTTATAGAGAAATTTAATGCTTGGTCTTGGATCCTTAAGTATTTCTTTTTCTTTATCATCTTTTTGGGAAAGGCAAATAAGTGCCACGGAAATTTGTTAACTCTCCATTATTGCCGGCCATCCCAATGCGCAAATTCCAAGGAGTATAGGTAGCTATCGGAACTCTTAATTCGGTGTTTCTAATTCCTCCCAATTCATTTCCATGTTCATCAACCTGGGATACTTTAGGAACAAACTGCTTCCCTGTAATGGGTGGTTGAAAATCAACGATGCCTTGGTTCCAACGTGGACCATAATCGACTCGATAAGCCGTATGAATCACTTCCGGAGCAATCATTCCTGGGATTTCAGGCATCCTAATACTTTCAAAATCTACCAGAGTACTGTTGGAAATCGTTGGGTATTGACTATCCGGAGGTCCGCCACTATCTTCGGACCAATTCACCAGATGAGTCAGTAATGCGCGATAATTCGGAAAAAAATCCAGAGGATCGCCCCGATACATGTTGTATTCAGCATTTTTGGCCTGGTCCAAAGAGGGCCATCGTTCCACAAAATGTTGGCCGGAAGCAATATGGTAGATCCTTTCATTAGTTAATGGACTGATATCAGATTGCAGATTCAACGATGAATGTATTAAAGAGGCTGCCCTGCCCCAGTATTCGTAACCTGTATTTATATAAAAGATCTTTGGTAGATGATTAGTATTGGCCGATGCAAAGAGACCATCCGATTTAAACTGTTGAAGATCAAATTGGCTTTGACTGGTAAAAGGGAAGATATCAGTGGGATAAACAAGAGCCCTGTAGCGATGAGCATCCCTTGAAGGCTGTGCAAAGCGGTGATTGAAGCTGCCCCTCCCGGCTCCGGCGGTAATAATCATCAATCCATCATATGCTTTTCTACCTTCCTCGTCTGAGTTGAAATTCTGATAGAGATAGTGTCGTAGAAACCGGCCCGTCTGAGAGACACCGGCAGCCACACCAAAATCAACCTTAAATTGGCACGTAGCATCGTACTTGGCGAAGGCTATTACGTTCCTTATGGCAGCCATCCCTAATCCAACTACCGGTGGATCCTTTGCTACATAGACTAGTTCATAAATTTTGCCCGTTTCAAACTCCTCCATACTATATACATAGTCCTCACTATCAACAATCTTACCGTCTATTTCCCTGGCAAATTTCCATTTGTTTCGATCTACAACTATTCGTTTTGCATCCCGATTATCTCTTACCGTGAGAACGTTTCTTTGATCATCTTTCAAGGCCACCTTGTATCCTTCTAAAGTAACATGCCCCAATTTGAGTGTCGTAGTTTTTTCATCAACCACCCAATCACTTCTTACTAACCCGTAAATTTCAGAGCCATCGTGATTTTTGGCCACTGGTACCCGAAGTTTTAAGCCCTTACCTTCCGGAACATCAAACTGCCATCCTATCCAGATAACAGTTAGTCCTAGTTCCATAAGTAAGCCATCACCGAAATCATCCTGTTGGTTCGGATCAAGGTTTGCACTTGAAGCCATGTTGAAATATCGGGGAGAAAACTTACCCCCCCAGTTGCTGACTTCAACCAGTGCTACTTTACGCGATTTGGCTTGATCAACAGGCTTTAGAACTACCAGATCAGACCAGGCTTCTATCATACCTTTATCATTCCGTGGCGCTAAATAGATATCTGTGATACGACTGTTAGCATAATTTACCGGATCAAAAGAGAAAAAAATTCTTCCTCTTAATAGTTCATACTGACCATATTGGCCAAAATTCTTTCCATCCAGGATTGTTTCCCTGGAATCAATTTCAACCTTGATCACCTCAGCCAGAGAGACCTGAACCAAAAATGAAAAGAGTATACTAAATTTCAATATTTTGAGTCGGGTTAAATTATACATTTTGAGTCGATAGATTTTGACCTAAATTCGGAGGCTTAATTTAGAATATCAAAGAACTTGTGAAGTTTGGCATGAGATCATCAAAATAATTAATGCAAATCAAAGAAATGAACAACAGAGAAATAATTCCCTTAAAGGAGAGACCATTGGATGTCGTCTTGTTGATCTTTTTCTACATAAATGCAATATTCATTACCTATATGATCGACATAGAACAATTGGTCATTGCAGACCCAAACAATTTTGAATACCCATTTTGGCCACCCAATTTCATAGTTGATGCTGTTCATTGGTGGGGATTCACTTTTGATCCAGCTTTAATAGCCCGTCCGCCCTGGTGGCAAGCCACTATATGGATTGACCAGCTATTTTTCGGCCCCTTCTACATTGCAGCAATATTTGCATTCCATAAGGGTAGAGAGTGGATACGGATACCAGGCATTGTTTGGGCTTCCATGCTCATGACTAATGTGATCATCATCCTGTTCGAAGAGATCTGGGGCGAATATCCATCAGATCAATTGGGAATGGTACTGTTTGCCAATGCCTCCTGGATCATTTTTCCCTTGATATTTATTTTCAGGATGAGGAATACCAGTCATCCATTTACCAGGGAAGTTGGTTAATACTACTAGTTACCGCTAAAAATTTTAATATTGAGGAATCGCAAAATGACTTCTTTTAAAGAAAAATATGGTCCCTGGGCGGTAATTGCCGGTGCTTCCGAAGGTCTTGGTGCAGCCTTTACCAGGGCCTCTTGCTCAAAGAGGACTCAACGTGATCCCCATCGCCCGTAGGAAAGAGCGCCTGGACAATCTTTCTACCGAAATACAACAGAAATATGGGGTTGAGGTAAAACCATTGGTACTTGATTTGGCATCGACGGATGCACTGGAAAACTTCAGGAAAGAAACAGATGGTCTGGAAGTAGGACTCCTGATTTACAATGTAGGTTTGTCATTAATAGGGACCTTTCTTCACCGCACATTGGAGGAACATGAAACCATTCTCAATACCAATTGCAGAACTCAGCTATTGCTTACTCACTATTTCGGAGCCAAAATGAAGGAAAGAGGTAAGGGCGGAATAATCATCATGTCATCGTTGGCTGGTTTCCAGGGTACGGCTATGGTAGCCCACTATGCGGCTACAAAGGCCTACAACCGTGTGCTTGCAGAGGGGCTTTGGGAAGAGTTCAAACCTTATAGTGTTGACGTACTGTCTGCCTGTGCGGGTGCAACTGCTACGCCGAATTATCTTAACAGCAAGCCAAAAAAACTGAATCCGATGGCCCCCCGGTAATGAGCGCTGAAGCAGTCGTGGAAGAATCACTTCAAGCCTTGGGGAAAAAGCCCATTCATGTTACAGGCAAGTGGAACAGACTGGCTTCTTTTTTTATTCACAGATTATTCTCTCGAAAAAAAGCGATCAGTGCCTTTAGTAAAGGTACAAGGGATATGTATGAGAAAGTTTACCCATGATGAGGCACGAATTATTAATGGGACAGCAGTAGCGAATTGGGAAGAAGCTGTATTATTTTTTTTAAGAGTACGCCCAAACTTTAAATGTTGATCTGCTTTTCCAAAACTTTGAACAAGAACTCAATGACATTCATAAGCAGAAAGTTATTAGATAAACTCCTGTGATGTCTACCTTACGGTAAATGACCCGCTACCCATAAAATAGTTGTCAGTATATACTTCTACCTTGTGTAGCCCCGAACTATAATCGCTTCCTTTATCATAAAGGAAGCTTAATTGCTGACGGGTGCGATCGTAAAGGATTTCTTGTTTGTCAGTGTAAAACATCTCCCGATCTTCAAAGATGAATGAACCCGATCCCCGGGTCACATCAAATAGAACATTACCATCTGGCGCCACAACACGAACCAGGATATCCTTACTTTCAATTTCGGCCACCTTATTCTCACTCACGTTAAATTCGATCTTCAACTTATCAATGTGTCTGTTTCTGAAGTCATTTTCTCGTTCTTTTCCTCTTGAATTGACGGCAATGACTTTCATGTTTTCAATTTTCAACTGACCTGCCACTGCAACTTTCTGTTCCAAGTCCGACTTAGACTCATTGAGGTTCTGTATTGACTGACTTAATTCATTGGTTTGTTCTTTTAACTCGATGTTTTCAGTATATAACTCTTCGTTTAAAGCCCTTAGTCGGACAATCTCAACATCCTGTGCGAGTAGCAATTCCCGGAATCCTTCAACTTTTCCTTGTAAGTCACTGATTTGACGGTTGGTGCGGTTTCTAATTCGTTCCTTTTCTTCTTCCAATTGTTCCTTCACCATGATCAATGAGTCAACCTCACCTCCCAATTGGGATATTGTAAGAATTTTATCATTTAACGCATCACCGATAGAATCTAATTGAAAATAAGCTTGTTCCAGCTCCGCATCTGTAAGCTCCTTTTCTCCCAATAACTTCTCTTTTTCCATGTAGCCATAAATGAGGTATCCGATGAGCAGTACTACACCGATCCCTAATATAATGACCAGGTTATTTGGCTTCTTCTCAGGTGTTGATTTATTCTCTATCTCTGACATTTCATAGCTTAATTTCCATTCGCGGTGCAAAATTAGACCTTTTATCTAGAATTCTGAAACTGTCGATTTTTTATCTTTCTCTGTATACCGGTTAGTCCTGATCGTAGAATGACATTAATTTTAGTCTATGCTCCCCACTAGCACGATAAGAAAAATTATCCACGTTGACATGGACGCGTTTTATGCTTCGGTTGAGCAAAGAGACAGCCCTGAACTACGTGGAAAACCAGTTGCTGTTGGAGGCAGTAGTCAAAGAGGAGTAGTTGCGGCCGCTAGTTACGAAGCAAGAAAATTTGGTATCCATTCAGCGATGCCTTCAGTGATTGCTCTCCGAAGATGTCCCGAGATAATATTTGTAAAACCTCGGTTTGAAGTTTATGCTAAAGTCTCAAAGAAGATCCGTAGTATTTTTCATGAATATACTGACCTGGTGGAGCCTTTATCACTTGATGAGGCCTACTTGGATGTTACCACTAACAAAAAAGGAATGCCTTCGGCCACGCTGATCGCTAAGGAGATCAAAAAACGGATAAAGGAGGAGACACAACTCACCGCCTCCGCTGGAATTTCAATTAATAAGTTCCTCGCCAAGATCGCTTCTGACCAGGATAAGCCCGACGGATTGTTCCTCATTCCTCCGGAAAAAGCAGAAGAATTCGTTGACAATCTGGCAATCAACAAGTTCCATGGTATTGGGAAAGTGACAGCCAAAAAAATGCATAATTTGGGAATTCAGAGGGGTTCCGATCTCAAAAAATGGGAATTGAACCGACTGGTGCAAGTTTTCGGAAAAGCTGGTAAGTATTACTACAACATTTGTAGAGCAAATGATCAGCGGGAAGTTAACCCCAACAGGCCTCGAAAATCAGTGGGCGCTGAAGATACCTTTGAAACAGACTTGATAACATTTGAGGAAATGACGTTGGAACTGGAAAAAATAGCCCAAATTGTTTTCAATCGTGTAAAGAAATCTGAATCCTACGGGAGGACCTTAACGCTCAAGTTGAAGTATTCTGACTTCAAACAGATCACACGTAGTAAAACCCTTAATTATCCCTTTGATTCTTTGCAACTAATGCTTGAAGTAACTGGTGATCTTTTAAAACAATGCGATCTTGATTATAATGCCGTTCGTCTATTGGGATTAACCATTTCAAATTTGCCCGAAAAAGAGATAAGTTCGGGAGCTCAATTAACTTTGGACTTTTAATAGAGCGTTATAACCTAAATACTCAAGTCGCATTATGAATATCAAAGGTAAACTGATAGAAAAATTAGAAACTGCCAAGATCACTGATTCATTCAAGAAAAGAGAATTCGTAGTTGAATATGCAGAAAACCCAATGTATCCCGAATATGTTAAGTTCGAACTAATTCAGGAACGATGTGATCTAATTGAGCCATTTAACCTGGGTGACGAGATTGAAATAGATTTCAACATTAAAGGAAGGAAATGGACAGACAAACAAAATGAGGTCAAATATTTTAATTCCTTACAGGCATGGAAGATATCCTCAGCCCAGGAAATGACTTCGACACCGAATACATCTGCAGACCAACCACAAAGTGAAAGTACTACCGTACCGACTTCAGAGCCGGAGTGGTTGAAAAGCTCAAAGGATAGTAAGGAGTTTGAGGATGATGATTTGCCGTTTTAGAATTTAGATGACATGCTGTGCCTGTCAAAGCATAGGCACCACTGTAGGCTCAGGTGAGAATTACTTAGATAAGAACCCTTCGACAGGCTCAGGATGACACTAATTTTTGCAGGGTAGATAATGGACAATTACTCAGTTTATATACTGAAATGCTCAGATAACTCTTACTATACAGGTGTTACAAATGATATTGATAATAGAGTTCTCGAACACCAGAATGGTAAAGACCCAAAAGCTTATAATTACAAAAGAATACCTGTTGAATTAGTGTTTTGTGAACATTTTCATGACATCAATCATGCTATTGCGTTCGAAAAGCAGATCAAAGGTTGGCGAAGAGCTAAGAAAAAGGCGCTTATAAATGGGCAGTGGGACCAACTACCTGAACTTTCAAAAAATTACTCAGATAAGAACCTTCGTAGTCTCATAGTTATTTGAAATTCACCACACTTAAACTCAGTGTGATACTAAGCCCGTCAAAGTTTAATTGAAAAGCCCTTCGACAGGGTGACAATGTTTACACGGGTCCAAAAGCCGGATTATAAACGGCTCTTACTTGTATATCGTCGAAAAAGACTATTCCTGTGGTATTGGGTAAGAAGGCTAGTATTATACTGACAACCGCAGGTGTATTTGGGAAATAGGGTATGGTTATAGTTTGAGTCTGGAATACCGTAGTACCGGTAAGCACTTCATTTGTCTCGGTTGACGCAAAGGTTAATAACTGATTATCTTTGTCCAGGCCACCTGCAATGGCAACTCCCTCACCTTGCACGTTTTGCATTCTGATTTGAACTTCAACGATAATATCAGCAGTTTCTGGTATATCAGAAATCTCATCGGTCCTTAATCTCCAAAACAATGTTTCATCAAATTCCTGGGTGCTTTCAAGACTTAATGAAAAATTACCTGTCGCTGCCGCTTGAGATGTCCTTACCCCGGTAACCGCAGACCGGTTGAAAAAGTTTTGAGTAGTGAAGAATGCCCATCCTTCATCTGAATCTTCAAGGTCGGAATTGATTTCAACAAAGACCTCCTCCGTCTTTCCCAATGCCCATTCAGGCTCAGCGGTTGTTTGATCGAACAGTTCATCGACCAGATAGGCAATCAACAAAGGAGTAAATTGATTATAGGGCCCTATCGTTCCGGTTTCCATAATGCTTTTGACTAATCCATTGTCGAAACGGTCATCACGGCGTGGTCTGTCTAATAGCGCATGCCCCATCTCATGAAAGACTAATGCCTCCCGAGATGTTTCCGGCTGTTGGATCCAGCATTGATCACTTCGCCTGATGGTTATAAAATTTCTGCTGTCACCAAGAGGTGAGGCCTGACCACACACATCTTCGTTGTCATTAATATCTTCCTCAGAAAAGGTAGCTTCAAAACCTTTGAAATCGAAAGTAAACCCTCGATTCCCTGCCTCCTCTACAAAAGATTCAATAAAAGGACTGATCTCGGGTTCTACGTTCCCAGATACATCATCAAGTGATAATGGATCATCTTCGCTACATGAAATAATGACTATGCTAGCCAGTAAAATTCTTGCTGTCCTGAGGTAACGCTTCATGGATATTATTTGCGAATAAAACAATTTGCTCTCAAAATTCACTCCTTAAAGAAAATTGCTCCAAAAATAAACCAACTGATCGATTGTAATAAAAATCCATCTTAAAATGATGATCTATTCGGCTACTAAGTGAAGTTAATAGGGCACGGATTGAGAATTAACCTCTTTTTAACACATTTAACCTTTCGTTAAGTTCTATTAACGCTAGTTTAACCATATTTTATATAGCTGTTAGAGAAATTTGAGGGTTTAAAAACTCAAAAATTATGACTCGTAAATTAATCCTACTCGTATTTTCTCTAGTCATCTCATCTGCCTGCATTTCACAATACAAACAGGAGGTAAAAAACGTTGCCATTTTTATTAACGAGGGTATCGAACTCTTTGATTTTGCTGGTCCCGGTGAAGTCTTTGTAGCAGCCGGCCGACAAAGCCCGGTTTTGGATTTTAATGTTTATACGGTTGCTGCTACTGCTGATGAGGTTGTGAGTCAAACATTTCTCAAAGTTATCCCCAACTACACATTAGACAATTGCCCCCCTCCGGATATCATCGTATTACCAGGAGGAGCGACAGGAATACCCCTCCGAAACCCCAAGGTTATTGACTGGATCAAAAAAGCTAATAATGACTCAGAAATTACGCTATCAGTATGTACAGGGGCATTTCTACTGGCTAAGGCAGGTTTACTTGAAGGGCTGAAGGCAACAACTCATTGGGGATCTATTCAGGCGCTCCGCAAAAGCTATCCAAATACAGTAGTACTGGAAGAAACCAAATATGTTGACAATGGTAAAATCATAACCTCCGGAGGCGTTTCTTCCGGTACAGAAGGATCCCTTCATGTTGTCAATCGTTTGGCTGGTGCGGCAGCCGCAAAACGAGTTGCCAAATACATGGAATATGGCAATTGGGATACCAGAATCGGATTGGTGGTAAACGAAGGCGATTTCATAAGTGCAGTTAAAAATGACGGGTTCGGAAAAGCCTTATCGACCAACAAGAGTAATATTTTTTACGGAGAGCTGCTCAATCTAGGTAATGCCTATCTGGAAAAGAGCAATATAGAAGAAGCGACTGCAATCTTTGAATACCTCGTCTCTGAGTTTCCTGTGGATGAAACATATGAACATGTGGGTAAAACTTATAAAAAACAAGGCAAATATGCCCCTCCTTCTCAATCGGAATTGACTGAATTAATAGAGGCAGGAAATGGGGTGAAAGCAACCACCCTTTATGAAAAGGCAAAAAAGGAATATCCCAAATGGATCATGTTTAGTGAAAACGACTTTAATGGTTTGGGCTATCGATTAATGAATGCCGGAAAAAAATCGGAGTCCATAGTCGCTTTTACCTTGAACTCTGCAGAGTTTCCTAACTCCTTCAACGTGTGGGACAGTCTTGCCGAAAGCCATTTGAAATCCGGAAATAAAAAAATAGCCAGAAAATATTATCCGAAGTCATTGGAGTTGAATCCGGAGAATACAAATGCGAAAGATGTCTTGGCATCACTGGATTAAAGACGATTGATCACCTTGAAAGCCACACTGGAAACGGCGTGGCTTTTTATTTGCTCAAAGGATTCATATCAATACGGAGGATGAGTTAATCACACCTAATGAACTACCTTGCCGCTTAAATAGATTCCATTATTTATCATTTGGGTAAATTTTTATCTTACATTTTCCATAAACGAAAATGTACCCATGATAAATCGAATTAGCGCCCTTCTATTACTTCTAGGTTCATACTCTTCCTGGTCTCAAGTCGCAGATAAACTTGAACTAACAGACATATTCAATCTCGAATACGTATCAGATCCCCAGATCTCTCCTGACGGACAAAAGATAGCCTACATTCGCAATTTCAAGGATGTCATGACAGACAAAAACTTGTCCAATATCTGGATTATCAACTTTGACGGAAGCAACAATCGTCCACTCACCACCGGAAATCAGAGAGATTTTTATCCAAGATGGGCACCTGATGGGCAAAAATTAATTTACAAATCAAATAAGGACGAGTCAGTGCAGATATACCTAAGGTGGCTTGGCGAATCATCTGAGGGCAAGCTTACCAATACAAAGGAAACCCCCAATAGTATCACGTGGTCGTTTGATAGTAAATATCTGGCCTTCAATATGTTTGTTCAGAAATCACCCGAACCCTTTCTAACCCTTCCTAAAAAGCCAGAAGGAGCAGTTTGGAATGATCCACCAAAAGTAGTTGACAAGCTAAAATTCAGATCCGATGGAAGAGGCTGGGACAAGGATGGGAATCAGCAATTGTTTATCCTTTCACTTGATGGAGGCACTCCACGGCAGTTGACTGATAGCCCTTATAATCACGGAACTCCGCAATGGACATCTGACGGCAAATCGCTCATTTTCTCTGCTAATCACTATGAAGATGGCGCATACGATCCTAATAATTCGGAAGTACATAAAATTTCCATCCAACAGGGAAAATGAACACCCTCACCTCCAGAAAGGGGCCGGACAATAATCCTATAGTATCACCTGACGGAAGTAAAATTGCTTATACTGGATTTGATGATCAATATCACGGATATGAGGTTAGAAGGCTTTATGTGATGAATGCTAACGGCGTTAATCCCACACTCATCTCCAAAAATCTTGATCGGGATGTACAGGGAATAGCATGGGCTTCTGATGGAAAAGGTATCTATTTTCAATACGATGACCAGGGCGATACTAAAATTGCTTATGCCGACCTTAATGGAAAAGTCAGTGACCTAACTAATCGAGTAGGTGGCCTTTCATTAGGAAGACCATACAGCGGAGGAAGTTTTTCGGTTTCCAACAGTGGACGTTATGCCTATACTCTTGCCTCAACCCAAAGTCCAGCTGACCTTGGAGCAGGTGAAAAAAATAGATTCAGGCAATTGACGAGGTTAACCCGAAAAATTCATAGTAGACAATAAAAAACAGGCATAAATTGCTTATATTGAGATAGTTAGACAACAAAATAAGCAATTAATTTATGCCTGAATATAAGGAAAAAGATACCGTATTTTATCGAGGAAAACAAGCTTTTAAATTTGATTTTTCAGCATCAGCGATTAGCTCAG
>CAXXNX010000015.1:0-49113 GCA_963664285.2 Cyclobacteriaceae bacterium | reverse complement strand
CGGAAAGCAACCCGTCACATTTGGTGGAACGGATTGACTGATAAGCTCGTCGCATTTGGAATAGGAGCTGTTGTGGGAATTTTGATTGTGAGCATATAAGTTAAGAAATTCTCAATATCGAATTACTACAACAGTCAATAAATTAAAACTCAACTCTTACCCATTAGTAGGTTCCGGATTTCAACCTGATCTCTTTAGCGGAGGAGTGCTTTAGTAGTACCTCGCCGGTGGGCACTTGCCGTACGTCTTCCATCTACTGTAAATCCCGTTTTCTAATGGATTAGAATTCGGTGTTCAATATTAGTTGTTGTACTTTGAATTACTGCCTCACCGTCTGCTTAATGAACTTCGCCACATCTTCTTTAAACTTGATCAACGATGGCTGATGAGTATACATCATATGTCCAGCCTCATAATACTCCATAATAATATTATCCTTGATCTCCTTGGTCAAACCGAGGTGATTGATGGTGTGTTCAACGCCGTAGAAAACAGTCGCGATATCAAAAATACCATTGAGGATGAGCACCTTCATATTCGGATCACGTGACAAGGCTTGTGCCATATCAATGCTGGTATTAATGGCCGCAGAAGTCCCCCAACGAAGATTACCCTCATGTGTCCACCCCCATTTAAATCCTTCCCTTCTACCTGCAGATGTCATATACATCAGGTCTTTACTAACGCCTAATTCACCATGGAAATAATCGAGAAAACCAGCGGTATAGGCAGGCGATATAGCAGCGCTTTGAGGATCATGACTGCCAGTTTGGCTTAGCAAGTCCTGGTTAATACCAGTGAACCTGGAATCCAGTCGCCCTATAATCTCTCCTTCTTCTCTTAACATTTCTACGAAAAATTCCCGGTTGATCACCCTGAGATCAGCCCTCGTCCAGTAATCCGGATCTGTTCCCGTATAAGCGGCTAACTTGTTGGCTATTGCTCGCTTTTCTGAATCCGACAATTGGTCACCTTTGAATAGTGCTGGCGTATACTCGTTTTCCGTAAATGCCCTGATTTCATCCAAAAATGCATAGAGGTCAGGGTTTTTATTATCGATCTTATCGTGATACCAGGCAGTGGCCGCATAGGTTGGAAAATGTACGATATAGGGGAGGTCGTCATTTGGTGGGAAGAGCAATGTGCGCAAGTCAAACACAGCTGATACCATCACCACGCCATTCATCGCGATGCCCTGACCTAACAGTTTATTCATCACCCCGGCATTTCGAAAAGTACCATAGCTTTCGCCCAAAAGGTATTTTGGTGAGTTCATCCGGTTATTGTTAATCAGGTACTGCGTAATAAAAAGGCTGATGCTCCTTATATCCTGGTCAACTCCCCAGAAATCTTCAAACTTGGCCTCTCCTACCGGAATACTTAGACCGGTCCCGATGGGGTCCATCATCACGATGTCTGCCACATCCAGGATCGAATAGTCATTATTAACAATTTGATAGGGCGCTGCCGGTGTAGACTCCGGATCATTGACAACGATTCTTTTTGGTCCCATTACACCCATATGCAACCAATAAGACGAAGAACCGGGTCCACCATTATAGGAAAATACAATTGGTCGGTTTTTATTAGATCCATCCTTTGTATAGCTCGTAAACCCGAATAAGGCTATCGGTTTGTTGTTCTCATCCCGTAACTTCATGGTACCGGCTCTTGCAGTATAATTGATGCTCTGGCCATTTATCCTGGCGCTATGCCTGGTGGTTGAAACTTCCGCCTCCGGTATTTTGGCGTCTGCCTTCTTGTCCGCTTCCTGGGAGAAAGCATAAAAACCTGTGAAGTAAAGGTTGAAGATTAACAGGTAGATAATTGATTTTTTCATGTTTTGCGATTGAGTTAATGAAGTGCTCAACGTACAAAAAATTGTTTGCACCATTTTGGTTATTCTGACAACCAACCTTATCCTTCAATAACCGGTTAGAAACGCTCATATAATATCCTATTATTGACCATTCCGATGGGTTGTATATTCACACTATAATAATAGCTTGGCGGCGATGAATCAATTGGGGTATAGATTAATTTTAATTGTTCTTTCCACTTCATTTCAAGTCAGTGGTCAGACAGTTTCGAATTTCAGTGAACGGCCCATTACTTCGGCATCGGCCATTGAAAATGAACCGATACTTGACGGAGATGTATTAAATGACCCAGTCTGGAGGGCCATTGAACCTATTAATGAAATGGTCCAGCAACAACCCAATTATGGTCAACCGGCTTCAGAACCCACAGAAATTCGTATTGCATATACTTCAAGAACGCTGTTTATATCAGCCGTTTGTTACGATTCGACCCCTGATAAGCTAGTTGTTTCTGATGCCCGAAGAGACGCTTCACAAGATGGAACGGATAGTTTCCTCTTTATATTGGATACTTTTCACGATGGTCAAAATGGATTTCTATTTGGTACCAACTCCATTGGCGTAGAATACGATGGTCAGGTCGATAATGAGGGACAAGGAAATAATAACATCAACCGCCAACAAGGTGGGGTGATTGGAGGATTTAATCTCAACTGGGACGCGGTCCTGGGAAGTGAAATCTGAAGTTGGTGATTACGGATGGAGTGCAGAGTTTGCCATTCCCTTAAGAACCATCAGATTTAACTCCGGTGATAATCAAACCTGGGGTATCAATTTTCAACGAAACATCCGCAAAACTAATGAAATAGTTTATTGGGCCCCATTGCCTATTCAATATCAATTCGATATTAAAAGATTGTCACTTGCCGGCGATTTAGATGGTCTCAACTTGAGGAATCCGGGTAATCTCAAAGTGATCCCCTATGCACTCGGTCGTGTTTCCAAGAACTTTGAAGAAACGAATCCCGATACTGATGTTGACGGCGAAGTTGGCATCGACGTCAAGTATAGTATCACGCCAAGCATGACACTTGACCTAACTTACAACACAGACTTTGCCCAGGTTGAGGTGGATAACGAACAGGTAAATATTGATCGATTCAACCTCTTTTTTCCAGAGAAAAGGCCTTTTTTTCTGGAAAACGCGGGGCAATTTAGTGTGGGGAGCCCAGGCGAAGTGGATTTATTTTTCAGCAGAAGAATTGGTATCGGAGAAGATGGTCGGGTAGTGCCTATTGTTGGTGGAGCTCGACTCTCCGGGAAACTGAACAAGACCTACGTGGGCTTACTGAGTATGTTCACTGAAGATATTCAGACCAGCAATGTCTCTATAGAACAAAACAACTTCTCTGTAGTCAGAGTCAATCATCAATTTAAACCAAGGTCCTTCATTGGCGCCGCTTTTATGAATCGCGAGAGTTTAGACGAACTGAGCAGTGACGCTTTACCGACGACACAGGCTGATTACAACAGAACTTATGCGGTGGATGGTAAATGGGGTTTAGGTAATAAAGCGCAACTTTCCGGATTTTATTCCCGGACTAAAACGCCGGGAGTTTCGGGAGATGATTATTCTTTTAAATTTCAAAGTAAATACGAATGGAACGGGCTTCAGCTGAATGCAGCTTACACCGAAGTGGCGGAAAACTTCAATCCTGAAATGGGTTTCCTTTTGAGAAGCGCTTATAGAAAACCGGAATTTCGTATTCTATATCAGGCAAGGGTGAAAAATGAGAATAACAGGTTAAAGCTTCTTGAAAACAGGCCTCATATCTCCTACCGTGGCTATTGGAATTTTGAAGGCTTCCAGGAAACCGGCTTCTTACACATTGACAACCACTGGGTGTGGCGTAGTGGGTTTGAGGTTCACACCGCAATAAACGTTACTCGCGAGGGTGTGGTGGATAATTTTGAAATTTCTGATGATGTAGTGGTTCCATCCGGTACCTACGATCACGTTGAAGGATTATTCGTAATTAGGACCAACCCAAGTAAGAACATTTTTGCAAGTACACGACATGTACTCGGTGGTTCATTTGGTGGTAAACGTTATATAAACAGCGGAACAATCGGTGTACGTCTGGGTGATCGGTTCAACTCCGCCATCACCGTGCAGCAAAACAATTTCGATTTGCCATATATGACTCCAGTAATTTTGGAAGACGGGTCAACCGAATTGAAGGACGGCCAATTTAGCGCCACTGTACTGGGTGCAAGAGTTTCCTATTCTTTTACTCCAAGGATGGTCCTGCAAAGTCTGATTCAATACAACAGTGCGGCCGACAGGTGGTCAGCTAATGTTCGATTCAGTTTATTAGAGCAGGCCAATACCGGACTGTTTGTGGTTTTCAACCAAACAACCGGGGTTGGGTCCTTTGACGGCGCTCTCAATAGAAGTTTAACTATCAAATACACGCGGTTGTTTGATGTGATCAAGTAAGGTTTCTTTATTTATGTTCTTTCAGATAGTGCTCTCTTAAAATATCTTCAGCGAAATCGTTCGTGAGATCACGTACCACTGAATGTACATGATTGGCATTATTTTGAATGTTATCGTACTCAATTAATAGCATAGGCCCCTGAATTCTGTAATAATGACCGGTTCCCGGATTTAAACTTCCTGACCAGGCAAAATATAAATTTTTAATTCCGGCTTTATTGATTTTATCTCTCATTGTCTTGGAAAAGCCCAGCTCATAATTGTCTACATATACATTGAGTAATTACATAAATATTTTCATTTGATCCGCTGTCAGCGATTCATATGATATCCCTTTGGGCTCAATATTTTCTACTTTTCGTTGTGTTCCTGTGATAATCTCTTTTGGTGCATTATCGGAAAACATCGCAAGTTTCAATTGGTCTGTTGACAGTGAATTCACTAGCCTAAAGCCTAAATCAGTTTCCAATTTCAAGACTTCTTTTCCTCTCTGTTCTTTAATACAGCTAAGTTCTAATTATAACAGCATTTTGTTTAAATAGCTCATACAGATGATAGGCTTGATCCGTTAATAGCATAGTCAGAAACCATTGTTTCAAAGTTGTTTTACTCTCTCTTATTCGGTCAGCATAAGCATACCAATTCAGGTAGTTTTGCAAATATTTGGAACTGACACCATTGAATGGGCGTAAGAATGTCCTAAGTTGAGTGTGAACATTGTTTACTTTTTGCAGATGGATTGTTTTATCATCTCTATCCACATGATCTTTGGCCAATAGCGCTTTGTGCTTTATGGAGGGGTTGTCTTTGGCAAAAGCCTTATAAGAAGGGTGCTTATCTGTAATCAAGGTTGCACCGTAGGCCAACTTCCCATCCAATGCCTTTGAAATTTCTTCTTTGCTCAGCCGTTTTGATGCAACAGCTTTAAGGTACTTCTCCCCCTTGCGTTCAACCGCTGTTACTACCTGGACAACTGTGACCTCTTCCTTTCCCATATTCCGTATGAAATCGTTTCCCCTCTTTCTTGCTGCCCTATCTAAATTTCGACTGCCCTTGTTGTTAAGTGCCAGTTCCAATTCATCACATTCTACTTCCGAGGA
This sequence comes from Cyclobacteriaceae bacterium, assembly GCA_963664285.2. GTDB lineage: Bacteria > Bacteroidota > Bacteroidia > Cytophagales > Cyclobacteriaceae > JAJCYL01. The sequence continues at coordinate 43,693 of CAXXNX010000015.1, read as the reverse complement.
TAACTGTTCGGGAACAAACTCATTTAGTGAACTCAATATCTTATGCCGCCAGTCGAAGCTTGTCTGGATGCTTATTCCGATTTGTTTTGCTATCTTTTTTATCGGCATGCCCTGCTCCATGCAGCGCAGATAAGATTGCCATTTTGATTTAAGCTTGATGTCATACAAAGGTGTCCCTGTTGTTTCACTGTACCATCTTTTACATTCATTGCACTGATACATCTGCACACCTTTTTGTCTGCCCCTCTTATATACCTTCTCGCTTGTGCAATTTGGACAGGGTTTCTTCTTTCTTTTCTCTGCTATTTGTTGTTGAGCGGCAATCAATACTTTGCCTTGTAATTCCTGCTCCTGGAGCAACTCATCCAACAATTCGGTTTGGGAACTTATCGGCAATTGCGCAAATAAATTTTTGATCTCTTGACTTGATATCATATAGCGAAGATAATAATAATTGCTGTGTTATTTAGAACTTAGCCTTTAATACTAACAATGCTTGGATTCGAACCATAAAAGGAAGGCGTTGATGCTACAATTTCGCCCTTTGATGAAACAAAATTTAGAGATACATGATGACCCTCAAACCTCCAACCCCATGCATCAGTTGGTGATGGTTGACCGAATATGCAGAAATGATAATTCAATGGATCTCGGGCTGGTCTACCATCAGGCATTTTAAACTTGTTATTTTCAATTATGGCCAGTACTCTTTCCAGTTCCATAATATCAGTGGCTTTTCTGTATCCTTCTTGACTTAATGAAGCTCTTAATAAGCCTAGCGCTGCTTTTGTCTGCTTGTCATTAAATTCGTTAAAAGTCGGTCCCTTTCGTTCAAGTGGAACGAAATTCATATTGAATCTTTCCTCGTCATTCAAAGAAAAGATTGTTTGCACCCTCAATTCTGAGCTGAGAGTTTTTAAAAAGACGTTAGCTTTTTCTGATAAATTTTGGGCTTTAAGTAGCCCGCTTATGAGAAGCAAAACACTTACAAATACTATTTCCTTTTTCATAATTTGATTTATCAGTTTTCGGTTTGTCAAGATCAACAAAAGGGTCATCAAATGCAATATTGAAGTCTTATGTTCTTGATCATTTTTAAGCTATACAGAATAGCTACTGGTTTCGACTATCATAATGTTTAAATTGTAAGTGTGGTATATTCCGTATTAATTGTATTATTATTACAAATTATTAAAATATAATCAGAAGGTGGTTCGGATAAATTTACTATTACTTAGCCTCATATTTATAGCACTGCTTGCTCCCGAACAGTTAATAGCCCAGGAGGAAGATCCCTATACTGACTATTCTTACTTATGGGAGGACACCAAAAAGAAGAAAAAGAAGAAGGACAAAAGCTCAGAAACCGTACAGGAAAACGAATTTACCTGCAGAATCTGCGCCCGGTAATACTGAACCAATTAACGCAATACCAACTGATAGTGCTGTGGTTAATAATGATGTTTTGACAGAACCCAGTACCGAGCCAGATGAATCTCTTGAAGGAGAGGAAGATATTGTTCCCCAAAGAGAAAAAATCAGCGGCGTCGGGTGATGACTTTCGAGCGGGACTAACTGGTAGTAAAGCAAAAAACACGATAAATGCAAGTCTCGGTTACACCAATATTGCCGGCGATAATTTTGTGGCCTGACACTCGCTCCAGAATTTATTTTTGGAAAAGTGGGTTTAGGTCTTCATATTCCAATTCTTTATAATATCGGGGCCAAACAAGTCAGAACCGAGATCTTTAAAGATGGTGTCGGCCCGGCCCGACTCATAAGGTATGTGCGTTACGGGACACAGAAACGCGATCCCTACTACTTCCGACTCGGAGAACTCGATCACCTTATGATAGGGTTTGGTAGTCTCATCAACAATTACACTAATACTACCAGCTATGAGAAACGAAAACTCGGCCTTCACTTTGATATTAATTACCGGGGATTAGGTGGTATCGAAGGAATGTATAGCGACTTTGATCCCAGTTCGATTAATTTGTTTGCTATAAGACCGTATGTCAGACCACTAGCTACTACCGGTATTCCTGTCGCCAGTACATTTGAGATTGGTGCGACCTTTATAACTGATAAGGATCAAACTAAAATACCCACTAGTGATTCTACCAGTGCCAAATATACATTTACAGAACCTGGAATCAGCGCTTTTGGAATAGATGCAGGCATTACAGTTTCTCAAAGTACCTTTCATCCAGATTGATCTGTTCGGAGGTTTCTCTAAATTAAATGTTTCATCTCAAGTACTCCGAGACGCAGTTACTGCATTAGCTGCACAACCAGGAGCATCAGATGTTTTGACTGATGGCTTCAAAAACGGTCAGGGAATTAGCGTTGGCGTTAATTTCCGTTTTCATTTCATAGCGGATATTTTAAGTACCGACCTTCGTATCGAAAGACTCAATTACAAGGATCACTACTTACCTCAATTTTTCGACACGTCCTACGAATTAAATAAAGATCTGCGGATACTTTCTCTTGGATCGTCAGAAAAAAAGGGCGGGATATACGGGAGTTTGACCGGACACATTATCAATAAAGTTAGATTGGGAGGCAGTCTGATGATTCCAGATGATATTTCGGACACCTCACCTGCTTTAGTGAGACTGCATGCAGACATGGAGAGACTGGCCAATAAGATCTCATTGCACACCAGTTATGTGAAAGGCAACCTGGCAACTTTAAAAGACGCCTTCAAATTCGATGAAAATTCGCTGGCTAAAGTCCGCTTTATATATCACCTCAATAAATTTCTCACAGCCGGAATAGACTATTACTGGGCTTTTGCCCTGGATGAAAATGGTGCTTATAAAGCTACATCCTATGTTTCACCTTACTTTGGGGTGAGTATTGAATTTTAGATTCTTCCCTCAATTCCATAAGAAGTAAGTCTCTCTATTCAAGAAACAATTTTTAATCGGACTTTGATCATAGTTTTTGAACTTTAGCTCGATCTTTGCATCCGCCTTTAGGAAAGAAATGTCAAAACTTTATCTTCTATCATTATTATTTCTAATTCACTCATCTCTATTATCTCAAATCAATCAGGATTTGGTTGATGATTTTGCACGAAATTTTTCTTATCAAAATCAGATCCATATCGATGAAGTAACCGCCATATTAGAGCGAGCAGAATATCAATCATCGATCATCGACAAGATGAACCGCCCCGCAGAAAAAATGTCCTGGCATAAATACCGGAATATTTTCATGACTGAGGAGCGAATAAAAGCCGGATTGGGATTTTGGAACGAATATGAAGCAATACTGACACAAGTTAGCCAGGATTACCGTGTGGATCCGGAAATCATTGTGGGTATCATTGGAGTGGAGAGCTATTTTGGTCAGCGCAAAGGGAGTTACAAAATTCTCGATGCACTTTATACCCTATCGTTTGGTTATCCAAAACGCTCAAGATTTTTTAAGTCAGAACTGGCCACATTTCTGCTCCTGGCTAAGGATGAAAACCTCGATGTCTTCAGTATAAAAGGTTCCTATGCGGGGGCTATGGGTTATGTACAGTTTATGCCCAGTAGCTATGAAGCCTATGCAAGGAGTTATGAAAAAGACGGGAATAGGGACTTGATAAATTCAGTAGAAGATGCGATCGCAAGTGTAGCCAATTATTTCAAAGAACACCGCTGGCAATTAGGAGAACCCGTTGCTCAGCTCGCATCAGTTGAACCAAATGCTAAACCCTTAGAAAAGCAACCGTTAAAACCAAAATACGACATTTCTTACTATGAAAATTTGGGTTACAAATCAATAGAAATCCGCGACAATATTGGATTGGTGACCTTGTTAACCTTTGAACAGAAAGACAAAGAAGAATACTGGTTTGCCCATAAGAACTTCTATGTCATCACCCGTTACAATCATAGTCCAATGTATGCTTTGGCGGTATTTCAATTGGCTCAAGCCATAAAAGACAGAAGGCAGGTAGATTAGAATCATTATATTTTTCGAATTTCTCTATACTATTCATCATAGACTACGATGCATAGTCTGTAAATGAGAGTCATAAACACCTTGATTATCAGATATTTACATAGCTTATATTCAATCCATTCTTGATTACATTCTAGAAACAATTATATTGGCATTAGCGATTTTTAATAATTGTATTTTGGATCGGCTCTAAAAAAGTACTGGGTGATACTTCATCAACCCAAAAAGCTATCGGTTAGGCATTATCCCCTTAGAAGTATGGCTATGAATTATTTTTTATGATGAAAGGGAAATACCTTCTATTCGCTGTCATAGGTACGCTCCTATTTAGTCGAGTCAACGCACAAAATTCCGTAGGAATTGGTACTGAAAATTCCAATGAAAATGCTGTACTTGAATTTGTTTTGCCAACCGATAATCAAGAATTTTTAGTACCTCGGCTCAGTTCTGTTCAACGACTGGATATGGCTAACGGAGAATCTCCTTCTGTTGATATTAATGACAGTATTCTGTTGAATGAAGTACTATGGGTGGGTGTCATTGTAAGAAATTTTAACACCTATGGAACAAATGCGCAAATCAATGTAGCCGAGCGCTTCCGGTTTGGTTACTCCTTCGAATTACCTTCAAATGCATTAATCACCTCAAGTTTCGGAACTCACGAATTCATGGTCGGCATTGATCTGGCCATCTTTGACAGACAAGGAGGCAATTATCGGTATTTTTAGGCCTGCGCCGTGATCTACATTAGGTTTCTGACAATTATTACCCTCATTCAAGTGACTGGAACATCCCAGTCGATATTTGATTATGACCTCATAAAATACCAGGTTAACTGTAGTATCAGGGCAATTGAAGTCATCGACGAGAACGCAGTTTGGTTTGCTGGATCCAATGGTATGTTCGGCTATACCGAATCCGGAGGCAGTAAATGGATAATTGATAGTATCAGTCATAACTCTAAAACCAAGCTTGAATTCAGGTCAATTGCCGTGACGTCTAAGGCTGTTTTTATCCTATCCGTAGGTTCTCCGACGTTACTTTTTAAAACTGTAGATAAGGGCGCAAATTGGCAACTTGTTTATAAGGAAAGTCACCCTAAAGCTTTCTATAACGCAATGACTTTTTGGGATGACCAATATGGCATTGCAATGGGTGACCCAACCGACAGATGCCTATCTATCATTCTCAGCAAAGATGGCGGAGATACCTGGAAAAAGCTGAGCTGCAAGGACCTGCCGCCTGCGGCGGAAGGTGAAGCCGCATTCGCAGCCAGCAACTCCAATATTGCGCTTTATGGTAATGATGCATGGATCGTAACAGGTGGAACCAGGGCCCGGGTTTTCCATTCACCGGATAGAGGCAATTCCTGGGAAGCGTATGACACACCAATTATTGAAGGTGGGGCAATGACTGGAATTTTTTCAGTTGATTTTTATGACGAAAACAATGGTATAATAATCGGCGGGGATTGGGATAACAAGGAGTCTAACTCCAAAAACAAAGCCATCACTTCGGATGGCGGAAAGACATGGCAATTAATAAATGATGGATCAGATCCTGGCTATAGATCATGCGTACAGTATGTTCCGGGAACCAATGGAAATATGATCTTTGCGGTAGGTATTCCTGGTATTTCTATTTCGAAAAATGTCGGTACTACCTGGCAAAAAGTGAGTGAAGAGAGCTACTATACTATTCGTGTAAATCGATCGGGAAGGTCAGCCTGGCTGGCTGGTAAAGGCCTGATTGCAAAAATAACCTGGAATAATAATGTTCCTCCCCGCTAAATTCTAAATTTGGTCTTTGGAAAAGTAATAAGTCAAAAATGAAAGTAGTATCCTCATTCTTATCAATAGCTCTTTTAATATTCCTATCAACATTTTCACACGGGCAGATCTCCAAAGAGGAAAAGAAAATCATCCAGGCTATCGATAGTCATAATGATGAAGCAATTGACCTTCTCAAGGAAGTTGTTAATATCAATAGCGGCTCAATGAATTTTGAGGGAGTTAAAAAGGTGGGAGAAGTTTTCCGGGCTAAATTTGATGCACTGGGTATGGAAACACGTTGGATTGATGGTTCGTCATTTAACCGGTCTGGTCATTTAGTAGCAGAGCAAAAAGGAAAAGGCCCCACCCTCCTGTTAATTGGACACCTTGATACTGTCTTTGAACCCACCAGCCCTTTCCAGAAGTTCAAAATGCTCGAAAATAATATTGCCAGCGGGCCAGGAATTGATGATATGAAGGGAGGTGATGTGGTCATCTTACAGGCATTAACAGCTCTGAAAGATGTGGGTCGATTAAATGACATGAACATCGTCGTGGTGATGACTGGTGACGAAGAACTCAGTGGTCGACCGCTGGATTTAGCGCGAAAAGACCTGATTGATGCGGCTAAAAAAGCTGACATTGCAATAGGTTTTGAAAATGGTGACGGTAATCCGTCAACTGCAAATATCTCCAGGAGAAGTTCCTCCGGATGGGAACTTAAGGTTCAGGGAATTCCGGCGCATTCATCCCAGATTTTCAGAGCAGAGATTGGAGCCGGGGCTATTTACGACTTGTCCAGAATTCTCTACGGTTTTTATGAAAAACTTGCCGGGGAAGATTTACTCACTTTTAATCCGGGGATGGTCATAGGTGGTACAATCGTCGATCACGATAAAGCTATGGATGGTGGAAGTGCCTATGGAAAAAGCAATGTTGTCGCTGAATCAGCAATCTCGACTGGAGATATCAGATGTATTTCTCTGGAGCAATTAGAAAGGACCCAAGCGACGATGAAAAGAATAGCTTCAGAAAATCTACCACAAACGAAAGCCGAATTGATATTTGACATTGGATACCCCCCATTTGCTCCAACTGAAGGCAACAAGACGCTACTGGGATATTATTCAGCGGTAAGTCAAGACCTCGGATTCGGTACGGTCGTAGCGGTAAACCCACTGAAGGCCGGAGCCGCCGACATTTCTTTTACCGCCCCCTATGTCGATATGGCAATTGATGGATTAGGCTTAGGCGGTAAGAATGACCATACGGTTAATGAAATTGCTGATCTCAACACGCTTCACTCGCAAACGAAGAGAGCGGCTATTTTAATATACAGGTTGAGTAAGGGAAAATATAAATAATATCAATTAAGCATAAAGCCAGTCCAATGACAAATCCGGGCTTATATATCACCGAAAGGACCAGATTCTCATTAATTTGAAATCAAAGGAATCAAATAGAGTTAAACTAGCAAGGATTCGTTGATAGTCGCCATTTCTAGTAATTTTGAGTCGGAAAAGAATACTATGGCTACTGAAAAATTATTGGATACCATTGAGGAGGCTATTAAAGCAATAAAAAAAGGTGAGGTCATTATTGTGGTAGATGATGAGGATAGGGAGAATGAGGGGGACTTTATTTGTGCGGCAGAAAAAATAACTCCCGAAATCATAAACTTTATGGCCAAGCACGGGCGTGGATTAATCTGTGCCCCTTTGGTTGAGGAACACTGTGATGAACTAGGGCTTGAACTCATGGTTGGGAAGAATACTTCTCTCCATGGCACTCCCTTTACGGTCTCCGTTGATTTATTAGGACATGGCTGCACATCAGGCATCTCAGCAAGTGATCGGGCTAAAACCGTTAAAGCGTTGGTTAATCCCGATACCAAACCGAAAGATCTTGGTAAACCGGGACATATATTCCCTTTGAAAGCCAAGAAAGGAGGTGTGTTGCGGCGTACTGGTCATACTGAAGCGGCTATCGATTTTGCCAGGCTTGCCGGCATGACTCCTGGCGGCGTACTGGTGGAAATCATGAAGGATGATGGCACTATGGCTCGCATCCCGGATCTAAGAAAGGTTGCCGACGATTTCAATTTGAAACTGGTTTCCATCAAAGATCTAATCTCATATCGCTTACAAAATGAAACTCTAATTAAACGAATCATCGCAGTTGATATGCCCACTCAATATGGTGATTTCGATCTTGTGGCATATAAACAGCTAAATACTGGAGATATACATTTAGCGTTATCTAAAGGCAAATGGGAAAAAGATGAACCAATATTGGTACGAGTACATTCAAGCTGTGTCACGGGGGATATTTTCGGCTCTTCCAGATGTGACTGTGGTAACCAGCTTCACACAGCCATGCGAATGGTTGAAAAAAAGGGGAAAGGAGTAGTCATATATATGAACCAAGAAGGAAGGGGTATTGGTCTGATAAATAAACTAAAAGCATACAAACTACAGGAAAATGGAATGGACACGGTTGAAGCCAATCTTCAGCTTGGGTTCAAGATGGATAGTCGTGACTATGGTGTTGGGGCACAAATATTGAGGGACTTAGGTGTAAGCAAAATGAGATTAATTTCTAATAACCCGCAAAAAAGAGCTGGTTTGAAAGGTTATGGCCTGGAAATAGTTGAGAATGTACCCTTGGAAATCAATCCTAACAAACACAATGAAAAGTACTTGCAGACCAAAAGAGATAAGATGGGGCACGAGATATTGAAATCGAAAGAATGATGGTATGAGGTATTTAACCCGCATTATTCATAGGCCACCAATTTTGGGATTAATAATGGGTTGCTAACTATTTTTGATTGGAGTGTATGTATTAATTTGAAGATCAACCAGGTTTCTGGATTTCAAAGGACATTAGAGCGTTTTTTTGTTAGAATTTTTCAATTTTCAGTCAAAGCTCTATTGTGTTCTTATGGAAGAACATTTTTTTGATTAAACCAAACTGTTTAACTGATCGGTCAGTTCACCGTAAGCAAATCGCCCAGCAGGTATTGATATCTAAAGGCTCTTGAGAATTGTATTGTCAATGATCTTTTCCTTTCTTTCAGGCACGCCCCAACCTTCATCAGGTAAAGCCGGATATTGTCCACTTGCCATCGTTTAGCAAAGTGGTGTTTTGTTTTGGCAATTAATAATTTAATCTGCCGGAACATTTCATAACAGAGGGTAGCGATGATTAAACGCATAAAATTGGCCCAGTAGCGATGACAGGAAAGCCGGTCGGAATAAGTCATGTTTTTGAGTTCCTTTATTCGATTTTCACTGGCATCACCTCGCTTGACATAAAAATCAAAGTAAATCTGTTGAGCGGTCATCGCTTCAACGTTGCTCACAAAGTAACGGACATTCATTCCTTTTCCGGTAGACTCCACTTTGGCGTACAGCTTTTCAGAACGATCCCAGCTTTTGGCCTGGTAAGTAAACGGGCCAACAAACTCTTGATGTTTGATGATTTTTGAAGCATATTCCTTTTTTACTTCAATGATAGTCTGTTTGGTAAAAGTCTTTAAAACTTCATTACTACTAATACCTAAACAAAATTGAAGGTCAAACTGCTTAGCTATCCGATAAAAAGATGCTCCTGAAAAGCCACTATCCGCTCGAATAAGGATCTTTACTGAGGGCAGTTTTTTTCTGATTTTAATGACAATCCTTTTCAATGAGGCCACAAACCATTTGTTGGAGTGACAATTGCCCGGACGTAGTACTGGTAAAATGACCTGACCGGTGTTCCCGTCCTTAAAGAACAACTCATGGTACATAGTCTGTCCATAATAGCCATTATACAAACTGAGTTGTTGGGATCCATGAGTAGGGTCATCGGTACCATCTACATCAATGATGATTTGACCAGTCTTCTCTTTCAACTCCTCTACATAACGGTCTACAAACCATTGACTCATCTGGTAGATCAGACTCCGATCGGCCTTGTTTTCAAATCGACTTAAAGTAGGCTGGGAACATAATCCGCTATCTAGTACTTTACGGATCACCGGATCCTCTCGGAGTTTTTGTTCGTCATTGCAATCCTGATAGCCCTGCATCATTAAAAACACCCGTTGGCGAAGCATTTCTTCATAAGTGTATTCGATAAAAAAGGGGTTTCGATAGTCAGGAATCAGTGCGGCGAAGCTTTTTAATAGACCAGTCTTTCTCTCTACTTTTTCACTTAACAATATCGCTCCGTCTGAGCTAATCGCTGATGCTGAAAAATCAAATTTAAAAGCTTGTTTTCCTCGATAAAATACGGTATCTTTTTCCTTATATTCAGGCATAAATTAATTGCTTATTTTGTTGTCTAACTATCTCAATATAAGCAATTTATGCCTGTTTTTTATTGTCTACTATGAATTTTTCGGGTTAATTGCATTGGAATTAATATTAGTATCCACCTGGGCAAATGGTCAGTACTTTCCATCTGAACATTGGCATGAAGGCTATTTGGTAACCGTAGACAGTGACACACTAAGCGGGTTATTGAAATATGATCTCGAAAATGATCTAGTTCAGATAGAAAGAAATGGGCGCATCCAAACCTATTCCAGCAGAAAGATGACTTTTTTTGAGATCTTCGATGGTGTGACAGAAAATTATCGCAAATTTTACAGCATTGCTTACAGTGTCAACATCGACTATAAAGTACCCAGAATTTTTGAAATGTTGTATTTAGGAGAACTTACTCTACTTACCAGGGAAAGTATTGTCCAGGAAGCCGCTTCTCCTAGACCTTACCAGGTCTATGGCAGACGCTTGAAACATAGGTTCTTTTTTGTTGACACAGAAAGTAACATTACACTATTTACCAACAAACGCAGTGAGCTGCTCGATCTTATGGCGCCCAAATCCAATGAGATGAAGAGCTATATCAAAAAGAATAAACTTCGTTTGGATAGGCTTCCGGACCTCGTGCGTATTACTGCATTTTACAATTCAATTTAGCCCCCTATTAATCAATTTTTTAAAACCCGGATTTGTTCATTCTGGAGATTAATAGATCCCTGTCGAGCAGGCAATTGTAAAGAGCATGGCCTGATAATCTTTCCTATCCGCCGTGCAAAGTACTTTGGTCTCTTACAATAAAGCTTTCGCCGGTGGTCGAAGCCTTTGGTGAAGGGCTCAGCGTATAAGTGGGTATCTTTGGGTGTCCAAAAAAGTCTTGATGACTTTTGGGGGTTAAAACTTAACTTTCAGAACTCATTTTCTAATATATCATTAGCTCTAGAAAGGAGTTATTGAATTTGATGGTAATTAAAGAAAGGTATACTTCCCGCATTGAAAAAAGTCGGCTAATTAGTCGTGACTTGAGTTGGTTTCAATTCAACTATAGGGTATTGGATCAAGCTAAGAATCAGGATCGGTCACTTCTTGAAAGAATAAAATTTCTGGCTATTACTTCATCAAATACCGATGAATTCTTCATGATCAGAGTTGGTAGCTTGTACAACTACCTGGATTACGGTAAACAACGCATAGATTACTCCGGATTAAGAGCAGAGCCTTTCAAATACAAACTACTGGAAGAAGCCCAAGAGTTTTTTGGAGAACAATCACGGGTCTATACCGAGGAATTCAAACCCCTCTTCAAGAAATATGACTTCAATATTGTTGGTGTTTCTGATCTATCTGAAGATGAACAAGGAAAGGTCAGGATCTATTTTAAAAAAACCATTTTCCCAATGCTTACACCAATGGTGTATGATCCGTACCATCCCTTTCCAATCCTAATGAATAACATTCTTACTTTGGGTGTAGTCAGTAAAAATCCCGATGACAAAACAGATAAGAAAAAGCTTTCTTTTGTACAGATCCCACAAAACCTTCCACGATTCTTTGAGCTTGACAGGAGGACTACAGTCTTATTCATCCCGATAGAAGAGATCATACGAGCTCATATACAAAGCCTGTTTCGTAATGTGGAAGTCAAATCCACTACACTTTTTAGAATAACAAGAAATGGGGATTTTACCCTGGAAGAATCCGAGGATATAGAGGCCAATATCCTTGAAGAGATGAAAAACAAGCTCAAGACGCGGATGAGAGGAAGGGTAGTAAGAATTGAGCTTGAAGAAAATCCCGATAAGTGGATGCTGAAGGCATTAGCTCTACGATGGGAACTCGAGGAAACTAATATCTTCTCAGTTAAAAGCGACTGCATCTTTGATTTTACAGGTTTGTGGCAATTGGTAAAACATCCTGACTTTAAAGAATACCTTACGCCACCACCATCTCCAGAAGCTCCTTTAAGCATGAAGGAAGATATTGGAAGAGATATCTTCAAAATACTCAGGAGTAAAGATATTTTGTTGCATCACCCTTACAACACAATTGAACCGGTGCTAAAACTTATTGAGAATGCCGCTGAAGACCCCTTGGTTCTTTCAATTAAGATAACCATTTATCGGATAGCGAAGAATTCCAGGGTTATCGAGGCTCTCCTAATAGCAGCGGAAAATGGTAAACACGTGTCGGTATTATTTGAAGTCAAAGCGCGTTTTGATGAAGAAAATAATATGCGAGAAGCCCAAAAACTCCAAAAGGCTGGTTGTTTTGTTATTTATGGCATTGGTGCGCTGAAAACTCACACTAAACTACTACTCATTGTGAGAAAGGAGGGCGAAAAAGTGACCCGTTTTGTACACATGGGTAGTGGTAATTACAACGAAGATACCTCCAAATTGTATACAGATATCGGGTTGATGACCACCAATTCTGTTTACGCCAATGATGTCTCTGAGTTTTTTAATGTTATAACCGGCCACTCCATTCCCACACAGTATGATTACCTTATTACCGCCCCTCGGGAAATGAGGAATGCCTTTATCACATTAATTAAGAATGAAACCCAAAATGCCAAAAAAGGACTCCCAAGTGGTATCGCCATTAAATTGAATTCGCTCCAGGATGACATCGTAATTGAGGAAATGTATAAGGCATCTAAAGCCGGTGTATCTATTAAATTGATTGTCAGGGGCATTTGCTGCCTCAGACCTGGTAGAAAAGGCTTATCCGAAAACGTGACAGTCAGATCAATCGTGGGAGAATATCTTGAACACTCAAGAATCTTCTACTTTCATAACAACGGAGAACCAAGCGTTTATTCCGGTAGTGCAGATATTATGGTTCGTAGTTTTGATCGACGCATGGAATCACTTTTCCTGGTTAAGGAAGAATTGTTGCAACAGCAATTAATTAACATTTTAAGATATAACCTTATGGATAATGTCAATACTTATGAGATGAAAGAAGATAGCAGTTATCAAAAAATTAAGACAAACAACAAACCATTTGACATCCACAAAGAGTTTTACAACGTTCAAGTTCAAGAAGTAATGAAAGCGCAGCTATTTTAGCACAATATTATAAGCAAAGATGAACATCAACGGGATACTTGAGGAAAGAATTTTAGTGCTGGACGGTGCCATGGGTACCATGGTTCAACAGTACAAACTTGATGAAAGTGATTTTAGAGGTGACCGTTTTAAAGATCATCCAACAAGTGTTTACGGGAACAATGACCTCCTGTCGATCACTCAGCCACATATTATTAAGGAAATCCATCAGAAATACCTGGAAGCAGGCGCTGACATCATTGAAACCAACACTTTCACCAGCACTTCCATAGCACAGGCAGACTACCAAATGAAGGGACTTGCTTATGAATTAAACTACACATCCGCCAAAATAGCAAAGGAAACTGCTTCAGAATTTACGGCCTTGACCCCGTCGAAACCCAGATTCGTAGCTGGATCAATGGGACCAACCAACAAGACCGCTTCTTTATCTCCGGACGTAAATAACCCTGGTTTCAGAGCAGTCGATTTTGATCAATTAGCTGGTGCCTATAAAGAAGAGGCAAAAGGTCTATTAGATGGTGGAGTAGATGCCCTATTGATTGAGACCATTTTTGATACCCTAAATGCAAAAGCTGCATTATTCGCAGTTCAGGAGCTATTCGACGAAATTGGCCATGAAGTTCCAATAATGATATCCGGAACAATAACTGATGCAAGCGGCAGAACACTTTCCGGACAAACAACTGAAGCCTTCCTCATTTCCATGAGCCACGCTCCTATTCTAAGTATTGGCTTGAATTGCGCATTAGGCGCTAAACAATTAAGGCCCTATTTACAAGTACTCGCAAATAAATCAGACAGTTTTGTGAGCGCCCACCCAAATGCCGGTCTTCCAAACGAATTTGGAGAGTACGACGAAAGCCCTGAATCCATGGCCAGTCAAATCAAGGAATTTCTCGATGAAGGTTTGGTAAATATTGTTGGCGGATGTTGTGGCACTACACCTGATCACATTAGGGCTATAGCCGCGTTAGCCGCTCAATACAAGCCTCGAACTATTACTGAACCAGTCTAATCCAGTATTTTATCGGCTTTGGCGCTGTAACTGCATGCTTTTTCAACCATTTTTTTAGCGCCAATAAAGAGAGGACTTCTTTGATGAAAGGCCGTTGGTTTGATATCCAGTATTCTCCCCTCACCATCCGTCGCCATACCACCTGCCTGTTCACATACAAGAGCTAAGGCATTGCATTCATAAAGCAGCCGCAATTTCCCATTAGGACTTTTTCCCGTCCTCGGATAAATGTAGATACCGCCTTTCAACAAATTTCGATGAAAATCGCCCACCAGGGAACCGATGTACCTGGCAGAGAACTTTTTTACTTTACAATAATCGATATAGTCATTCACGGATTGATCAAATTCTGAAGAAGAGCCTTCATTAATCGAGTATATTTTTCCATCTTCCGGGCTTCTCATTCTTTGGTGAGAAAGAAAGAACTCCCCTAATGACGGCTCATAGGTGAAACCAGTGACGCCATTGCCCGTGGTATAGACTAACATCGTCGAAGAACCATATAGCACATATCCAGCGGCAACCTGTTCTGAGCCTTTCTGTAGAACATCTTCCATTTCAAGTGGTTCACCTATCTTAGAAATTCTGCGATAGAGTGAAAAAATAGTACCTATGGAAACATTTACGTCAATATTCGAACTGCCATCCAATGGATCGATGGCTATCACATATTTTCCATTGCGGTTAATCTCTATCATATCCTCATCCTCCTCTGAGACAATTCCGCAAACTTCACCACCATTGGTCAATGCCCTTATAAAACGAATATTGGCAATGACATCCAATTTCTGCTGCTCCTCTCCTTGTACATTTTTTTCTCCCAAACCTCCGGTTATATCCAGTAAACCTGCCCTGTTTATCTCCCTGTTGGTAATCTTTGCTGCTAAAGCAATGTCTCTCAATATTTGTGAGAGTTCGCCGGTAGCATATGAAAAATCATCCTGCTTTGTCTTGATAAATCTGTCAAGAGTCGTTCCAACAGGTAGCGCCAAATTGTCTTTATCCATTGATCATTATTTTTTGAAGGGCCAAAGTTATAAAAATATTGATTCTGGCCATCTAAATCGATTGCATAAATTATTTAAGCCAATATTTAAGTGTCAATTATAGTTAGTCAAAAGCAATTATTTTTGGCCTGTCTCACACTACTATGAAAGCATTCAAATTTGGTGGCGCTTCTGTCAAATCTGCAGATGGCGTAAAAAATATGGTCTCAATCATTAATGATCATAGAGATCACAAATTGGTGGTGATTGTATCTGCCATTGATAAAACAACCAACCTGTTGGAGATTATTTTTGAAAAGCAATACACGGGTTTCGATTACAGCAATGACCTCTCCTTACTCGAAGAATCTCACAAAAACATCGGTCGTCAACTGGGTGTAAAAGAAGCGACGATAATAATAGATCAAACGATTGAAGAGTTGACGATTGCATTGAGCCAGAAATACGTAAACTACGCTGAAGAGT
This sequence comes from Cyclobacteriaceae bacterium, assembly GCA_963664285.2. Taxonomy (GTDB): domain Bacteria; phylum Bacteroidota; class Bacteroidia; order Cytophagales; family Cyclobacteriaceae; genus JAJCYL01. The sequence continues at coordinate 28,087 of CAXXNX010000015.1, read as the reverse complement.
ATGATCAGATTATTTCATTCGGTGAGTTATTGTCTACAGGAATCATATTCACTTACCTTCAATTGCAAGTTCCCGAATTCTTGTACGTTGACGCCCGCGATATCATCAAGACCGATAGTAATTTCAGGGATGCCCAAGTTGATTGGAGTCTGACTCAATCTAAAATTGAGGGTACTTTGATACCAATACTCAAGAACAACCATATTCTTACACAGGGTTTTATTGCATCTGATAACTCTGGGAAAACTACTACTCTGGGACGTGAAGGGTCGGACTTTACAGGCGCCATCTTAGCCTCATCATTGGGTGCCGATTCACTGACAGTTTGGAAAGACGTTCCCGGTATACTCAGCGGTGATCCAAAAATGATCAACAATGCTATTAAATTTGATGACATATCCTATGAAGAAGCCGCAGAATTGACCTATTATGGAGCCAAGGTTATTCATCCCAAAACCATAAAACCCCTGGCCAATAGTGGTATTCCCTTATTTGTAAAACCATTCATGTACCCGAAAGATACCGGTACAATTATTCATAACATTCATGTATATAAGCCCTACCCCTCCATAATTTTTAAAGAAAACCAAACATTGATTTCTTTCAGAGTGGAGGATTTTACTTTCATCAATGAACACAACCTCAACCGAATCTTACACACCTTCACAGAATTGAATATTAGGATAAACCTCATGCAGAATTCCGCTATCTCTTTTTCGGTCTGTATCGATACTGACGATGTCAAATTACAGGAATTGATTGGTATGTTGGAGAATCACTTTTCAATATTTTATAACAATGGACTTCAATTGATCACAATAAAGAACTATGATCAACAATCTTTAGATCAAATGTCTGCCAAACGTGAAATACTATTAGAGCAACGTTCTCGTCACAACTTCCAAATTGTGGTAAGGAATCAAACGAATTAATGAACTTCCTATTTAATACTTTAGTCTTCTTAAGATCTCTGCTATATTCGAATCACAACCAAATAGTCTTTTATGAAGTCTTGGTATAAGTTTTATCCCAGTGGAAAAGCTCCCGAAATTGACTTTGATCAGTACAAACATCTACCTGACGTCTTAAAACAGGCGGTTAGCAAATTCGGGAGGCATCCGGCCTGTGAAAATTATGGGACGCAGTTGTCTTATAATGATCTGGAGCGCTCATCCCGTGATTTTGCGGCCTCAACCATCAAAGCTGGACTACAAAAAGGGGATCGAATTGCCATTCAAATGCCCAACTTGCTTCAATATTTAGTGGTTTTGTTCGGTTCATTGAGAGCCGGATTGGTAGTAGTAAATGTCAATCCATTATACACCCCAAGAGAAATGGAACACCAGCTTAAAGATTCCGGGGCTACAGCTATCGTGATTCTGGCCAATTTCGCTCATAACCTGGAAAAAATTATTGATAGCACGGAGATCAAAACTGTAGTTGTTACAGAAATTGGAGATATGGTGGGAGGGCTTAAAGGGGCGGTCATCAATTTCATGGTAAAGCACATCAAAAAAATGGTCCCTGCTTATGACTTACCAGGTTACTTTAAGTTCAATCGAATGATTTCAGAAGGTAAGTCTTTACCATTTGAGTCAGTGGACCTTTCAAAAGAAGATTTAGCTTTTTTACAATACACTGGAGGAACAACAGGTGTTTCAAAGGGCGCTATGCTTACCCACGGTAATGTAGTTTCTAATCTGATGCAAGTAGAGTGCCTGCTTAAAAATTCAATAAACGAGTTGGACATTACCATTACACCCCTTCCACTCTATCACATTTTTGCCCTTACTAACAGTCTGGGGTATGTCAGACTGGGTCTAAATAATGTATTAATTACCAACCCAAAAGATTTACCGGCCTTTGTGAAAGAATTGAAGAAGCACAAATTCACTAACATAATCGGAGTTAATACATTATTCAATGCGCTAGTTAATCGTGAAGATTTTAAGAGTGTCGATTTCTCACACATGCGGTTAGCCGTTGGCGGTGGTATGGCGGTACAAAAAGTAGTCTCTGAAAAGTGGGAAGAGGTCACAGGTTCTCCCCTTATTGAGGGCTACGGACTTACCGAGACCAGCCCGGTACTCACCTTGAATCCACTCGATGGAATAAATCATCGAATTGGAAGCATCGGTGTTCCTATTCCGGGGACTGAAATTGAAATATGGGATGAAAATAATAGACCGGTTCCCAATGGTGAGATAGGCGAAATTGTGGCAAGAGGTAGACAAGTAATGAAGGGGTATTGGCAAAGACCTGAAGCAACTGCCGAAATAATGACTGGAGACTGGTTGCATACCGGTGATATGGCCATCATGGACGATGAAGGATATATTCAAATTGTCGATAGGAAGAAGGAAATGATTCTCGTTTCTGGCTTTAATGTTTATCCCAATGAGATCGAAAACGTTGTGGCTTCACATCCTAAAGTCCTGGAAGTCGGAGCTATCGGTGTGCCTGATGATAAATCAACAGAAGTGGTAAAGATCTTTGTAGTGAAGAATGATCACAGCCTGACTACTGATGAATTACAGGCTCACTGTCGGGAAAATCTCACAGCTTATAAGTGCCCAAAATACGTTGAGTTCTTAGATGAGTTACCAAAAAGCAATGTCGGCAAAGTACTTAGGAGAATTCTAAAGGAAAATGATGCTAAAGTGAATTCTTATTGAACTATACTTTGCTGGCTTAACCCAAAAATTCATAGTAGACAATAAAAAACAGGCATAAATTGCTTATATTGAGATAGTTAGACAACAAAATAAGCAATTAATTTATGCCTGAATATAAGGAAAAAGATACCGTATTTTATCGAGGAAAACAAGCTTTTAAATTTGATTTTTCAGCATCAGCGATTAGCTCAGACGGAGCGATATTGTTAAGTGAAAAAGTAGAGAGAAAGACTGGTCTATTAAAAAGCTTCGCCGCACTGATTCCTGACTATCGAAACCCCTTTTTTATCGAATACACTTATGAAGAAATGCTTCGCCAACGGGTATTTTTAATGATGCAGGGCTATCAGGATTGCAATGACGAACAAAAACTCCGAGAGGATCCGGTGATCCGTAAAGTACTAGATAGCGGATTATGTTCCCAGCCTACTTTAACCCGCATTATTCATAGGCCACCAATTTTGGGATTAATAATGGGTTGCTAACTATTTTTGATTGGAGTGTATGTATTAATTTGAAGATCAACCAGGTTTCTGGATTTCAAAGGACATTAGAGCGTTTTTTTGTTAGAATTTTTCAATTTTCAGTCAAAGCTCTATTGTGTTCTTATGGAAGAACATTTTTTTGATTAAATCAAACTGTTTAACTGATCGGTCAGTTCACCGTAAGCAAATCGCCCAGCAGGTATTGATATCTAAAGGCTCTTGAGAATTGTATTGTCAATGATCTTTTCCTTTCTTTCAGGCACGCCCCAACCTTCATCAGGTAAAGCCGGATATTGTCCACTTGCCATCGTTTAGCAAAGTGGTGTTTTGTTTTGGCAATTAATAATTTAATCTGCCGGAACATTTCATAACAGAGGGTAGCGATGATTAAACGCATGAAATTGGCCCAGTAGCGATGACAGGAAAGCCGGTCGGAATAAGTCATGTTTTTGAGTTCCTTTATTCGATTTTCACTGGCATCACCTCGCTTGACATAAAAATCAAAGTAAATCTGTTGAGCGGTCATCGCTTCAAAGTTGCTCACAAAGTAACGGACATTCATTCCTTTTCCGGTAGACTCCACTTTGGCGTACAGCTTTTCAGAACGATCCCAGCTTTTGGCCTGGTAAGTAAACGGGCCAACAAACTCTTGATGTTTGATGATTTTTGAAGCATATTCCTTTTTTACTTCAATGATAGTCTGTTTGGTAAAAGTCTTTAAAACTTCATTACTACTAATACCTAAACAAAATTGAAGGTCAAACTGCTTAGCTATCCGATAAAAAGATGCTCCTGAAAAGCCACTATCCGCTCGAATAAGGATCTTTACTGAGGGCAGTTTTTTTCTGATTTTAATGACAATCCTTTTCAATAAGGCCACAAACCATTTGTTGGAGTGACAATTGCCCGGACGTAGTACTGGTAAAATGACCTGACCGGTGTTCCCGTCCTTAAAGAACAACTCATGGTACATAGTCTGTCCGTAATAGCCATTATACAAACTGAGTTGTTGGGATCCATGAGTAGGGTCATCGGTACCATCTACATCAATGATGATTTGACCAGTCTTCTCTTTCAACTCCTCTACATAACGGTCTACAAACCATTGACTCATCTGGTAGATCAGACTCCGATCGGCCTTGTTTTCAAATCGACTTAAAGTAGGCTGGGAACATAATCCGCTATCTAGTACTTTACGGATCACCGGATCCTCTCGGAGTTTTTGTTCGTCATTGCAATCCTGATAGCCCTGCATCATTAAAAACACCCGTTGGCGAAGCATTTCTTCATAAGTGTATTCGATAAAAAAGGGGTTTCGATAGTCAGGAATCAGTGCGGCGAAGCTTTTTAATAGACCAGTCTTTCTCTCTACTTTTTCACTTAACAATATCGCTCCGTCTGAGCTAATCGCTGATGCTGAAAAATCAAATTTAAAAGCTTGTTTTCCTCGATAAAATACGGTATCTTTTTCCTTATATTCAGGCATAAATTAATTGCTTATTTTGTTGTCTAACTATCTCAATATAAGCAATTTATGCCTGTTTTTTATTGTCTACTATGAATTTTTCGGGTTAAGTCGATTTGAAAACAAGGCCGATCGGAGTCTGATCTACCAGATGAGTCAATGGTTTGTAGACCGTTATGTAGAGGAGTTGAAAGAGAAGACTGGTCAAATCATCATTGATGTAGATGGTACCGATGACCCTACTCATGGATCCCAACAACTCAGTTTGTATAATGGCTATTATGGACAGACTATGTACCATGAGTTGTTCTTTAAGGACGGGAACACCGGTCAGGTCATTTTACCAGTACTACGTCCGGGCAATTGTCACTCCAACAAATGGTTTGTGGCCTTATTGAAAAGGATTGTCATTAAAATCAGAAAAAAACTGCCCTCAGTAAAGATCCTTATTCGAGCGGATAGTGGCTTTTCAGGAGCATCTTTTTATCGGATAGCTAAGCAGTTTGACCTTCAATTTTGTTTAGGTATTAGTAGTAATGAAGTTTTAAAGACTTTTACCAAACAGACTATCATTGAAGTAAAAAAGGAATATGCTTCAAAAATCATCAAACATCAAGAGTTTGTTGGCCCGTTTACTTACCAGGCCAAAAGCTGGGATCGTTCTGAAAAGCTGTACGCCAAAGTGGAGTCTACCGGAAAAGGAATGAATGTCCGTTACTTTGTGAGCAACTTTGAAGCGATGACCGCTCAACAGATTTACTTTGATTTTTATGTCAAGCGAGGTGATGCCAGTGAAAATCGAATAAAGGAACTCAAAAACATGACTTATTCCGACCGGCTTTCCTGTCATCGCTACTGGGCCAATTTCATGCGTTTAATCATCGCTACCCTCTGTTATGAAATGTTCCGGCAGATTAAATTATTAATTGCCAAAACAAAACACCACTTTGCTAAACGATGGCAAGTGGACAATATCCGGCTTTACCTGATGAAGGTTGGGGCGTGCCTGAAAGAAAGGAAAAGATCATTGACAATACAATTCTCAAGAGCCTTTAGATATCAATACCTGCTGGGCGATTTGCTTACGGTGAACTGACCGATCAGTTAAACAGTTTGATTTAATCAAAAAAATGTTCTTCCATAAGAACACAATAGAGCTTTGACTGAAAATTGAAAAATTCTAACAAAAAAACGCTCTAATGTCCTTTGAAATCCAGAAACCTGGTTGATCTTCAAATTAATACATACACTCCAATCAAAAATAGTTAGCAACCCATTATTAATCCCAAAATTGGTGGCCTATGAATAATGCGGGTTAATGCAATGGTTACAGTTCAACCTGAAGAATACGCAAGCTATAAAAGTGGAAGTAATTGTCATGAATTTCATAAAGGATATATCGCCACGAAATATGGTTTAACCCGGAATTGTCATTTGAAATTTACTGGGCAGCCTAATTTACTGCAATTCAGGCACTTGCTCGAATTTCGATGCTCACCATAATGATACTATACCTCCACGTTGAAATCCTGCTGTGCTTCGCGAAGCTGCTACGACGAAGCACGGTGCGAGTACCTGTCTCCCAGCAAATTAACTCAATTACATTATCCCCTTTCCTTTAACACCAAACAAGTATTAGAATATTGAGGAGTTAGTTAATTTTCCGGCAAAACATAAATCTATGATTGCAAAGCAACCCCTCACTTTAGTGATTTCGACATTTTTACTTGCCTCATCAGTTTTGGCTCAGGAAAAAGAGACCGATAAAAAGCCAATTCCTGAAGCTAAATCATTTGTAACCAACCATCAAGGAACATTTAACAGCAAGACCATTCGTACAACGTAACCGCAAAAGAGACCTATCTCAAAGATGAGAAAGGCGAGCTGGCTGCAATCAATGGGCTAATATTGATTTTACAGGCTTTAGATTATGCCGGGCCGACATCGATCCACAATAATATAACCTCCTACATCACCAATTTACCAAGTATGGCGGCAACTGCCTGGTACTATAAAAAAGCCGGCCAAGGCAAATCTCTACAAGATTTCGTCGAGGAATGTAGAAAATTCACATACGACACTTACACCCCGGCGCTTTACCGTGGGAATTCATTGAATGAAATCCAAAAAGAGGAATTGGCCGATAAGCTATCCTATTTTACCGGTTTGGATAAGCAGTATATCATAAAGTCAGACCTACGCATATTAATGCATCGTTTTCAAAAACAGCTAATGGCTGATCAAGGCTTGGTCATCGGACGTCTCGATGGACGATTTATGGGTAACGAAGCTGACGACGTTTCGGAAGGGCCCAATCTTGGTGATCCGGCCAGCTATCAAATTGGTGCCGCTTATACTGCCGCACTCAATCATTACTTTGCATCAGAGCTCAAAATAGAAATGGACCGACCATATCTAACTTCTAACTCACAGATCGGCATTAAATGGCGATGGAGAGACACACCCGATGAAAAGTACTGGGAACCAATGCCGGTAAATGTCTCCCGAAAGTTAGGAGAGTCCATGAGACGAAATACAGATCTGAGAGTATTAGTGGTCGCCGGATACTATGACCTGATCACTCCCTTTTTTGATGCCGAATATACCTTCTCTCGTAATGGAATTGTTGGAGATCGGGTGGAAATCACCTACTATGAAGGCGGTCATATGATGTATACGCATGAACCTGATTTTATTAAATTAAATAGCGACATTAGAAAATTTTTATTCGGAAGAAAACAATAATCCGGCGTTTTACAGCTTATCTGCTGATAATCACAGGTTTACGTAAAAAATTAAGAAATTACCTAGGTATGTCGTACCTATAAAGTTGGATAAACACCAGGCTTTTAAGGAAAATGCTATTAGAGTAAATCTATTATCCCTGATCTACTAAAAGGGGTAGCCAATACCAATATTAAAGATAAGGTTCTTGCTGGCCTGAAATTTGTTATCATTAAAGCTGTCATTCCAGATAAAGCGACTACCCCTATTGCGAGCTGGATCATAGATTTTTAAACCTGTATCAAACCTTAAGAGTAGAAAGGAAAAATCCAATCTTACACCATATCCAGTTCCAATGGCTATTTCTCTAAAAAATCTATTGAATTCAAACTGGGCATTTTCCCTTGACAGATCCTCTCGCAATGTCCAGATATTACCCATATCAAAGAACACAGCTCCATCAATAAACCCCAAAATATTATGTCTGAGCTCCATACTCGCTTCTAAAAGTATCTCACCCTGCTGTTCAAAGTTGTCCGTAAAGAGACCATCGTCATCTAAAGGCGTATAGGATCCCGGCCCCAATCGCCTTGGCCTCCAGGCCCTTATTCCATTGCTACCACCAGCAAAAAAATACTTTTCATATGGTAGAATCTTATTATTACCATAGGGGATAGCTAGACCAAAATTGATGCGGTACGCCAAAATATTCTTAGAGGAAATGGGGTCATGATGCCTAAAGTCAATGTTGAACTTCAGATAGTTGTAGAACTCAAGTGAATTGGAGACTAATTTCTTTTCATCAACGAAATTCAGGAAGGTGCCCCCACTTTCAAAACTGTATCTGAGAAATGAGGATTTCTCCGTCGCATTTCCATAACTATTAAAATTATTAATAACAGAAAACGACATGCTGCTCACAAAAGATGGTTTAAATGTGTTCTTTAACAAGTTTCCCTGGGCTTCAAGTGTGTCGAGAAAAGTTCTGAAAGAATTGGATGTGATTTCTGAATTAATAAAACTGATTTCTGCAGGAGAAAAATTGAAGATTTTTTTGCGCTTATTGATCCAACTATAAGTGATTGAACTGAGAAAAGTATTCCGGGAATATTCTGGACGATTGGTAAAAGTAGTTCCGGCCAGAAGATTAGTTTTAGGCTCATAGCCCCGCACACGCTTTTCCCACTTTTTACCCAATGGAAAGAGAAATTGAGGAAAAAGAAGTGAAGCATTGAAACCAAATTCAGTACTCTGATAAATACCTTGTTCGTTAGAAGCGGAAGCGACACCCTCAACACCGAATCGCCCGGAAAATTCTAGTGTCTCCAATCCCCCGAATACATTCCTGTTTTTTATGCTACCATTCACAAAAGGTCCTGGTAATCCCTGGCTTACGTTTACTCCTATCTCTCCGGAGGTCTGATATTTTTCCAGGGGACTGACAAACACATTTGCCACGAAGTTTCGCCCGGTGGTATCATAATTGATGTTGATAAATTTAAACATATCAAGGTTTGCCAGCTGTCGCTGAGTATTGAGCGTATTCTCTCTGCGGAAAATGCTGTCCTGATGAATGAACAGTCGGGAGTCAAGGATGCGTCGGTTATACTTATCTTCCAAAAAACGATAATTTACACCATTATATTTTTTATTTTTTCGCAGATGTTGAGGTAAGCTAAAATTAGCGTCTGTTACAAAATTCACTGAATCAATCGCAAAAACTTTATGATCCACTGTATCGTTTCTTTGATTCACTTTCTGGTTCACAATTATCCTCCTGTTATCCAGTGTTGATGTGTCAACCTCAAATGATATGTATTGTCGACTGAAATTGAAATAACCATTATTAACAATCAGATTAAATAGTCTTTCACGCTCTTCGGAAAGTAATTCCTGGTCGTATTTCTCACTTTTCACAACAAGCTGTTCTGCCGACGACTTGTTGATCAATTCTCTAATCGCTGAGTCCTCTATGGTATAATACATTGAGTCAATTGTGAAAGGGATCCCACGTTCTATTTGATAATTTATTGTAACTAATTTTCCGATAAAATTTGTAGAAGACTTAACATTAGCATCAAAATATCCCTTCGAATTCATATAGGTTGTGAATTGCGAAATCGTTTCCTCTTTCAATGAATTTTGATAAACAGCTACATTCTCTCCCCACCGCATAAGGAGATTCCCCTCCTTAATGTTTCTGTCCACCCTGGCAATCTTCTTGTTCTTTTTTAATCTCTTTTTTCCCACATATTTTGAGGAAGGTCCTTTCCCTTCGACTTTTTTAAGAAACATTGCCTGGATTTTATCCTTCTTTCCTTCATATTTCGCAGTGTCATAAGAATTGACTCCCAACTGGTATACCCAAACATAAGGTGCCCACGGAATCAGGGGGAATTTACGATTAGGTTTCTGTTGATAGAGTTTTTCAAGGGCCTTCCGCTCAACCCGGCCCACGCCATTTATCCTTTGCTTACTAAGTAATTTTTGATCTTCTTTGAGAAATCGGGTTCCTAAACATCCTGATAGAGTAATCAGCAATGCAATGCAGGCAATTAGATTTCCTGTTAAATATCTGCCCAATGTTGTCAAAAAGTGATTCAAAATTCATAAAATCTTTACAATTAAAAAAACACCGTAAGAACACTCAGCTCTTTATAACTGAGGGTAAAATGAACTTACTGGAACTTTTTCAATCTGATTTCGAAATTCATAAACTTCTTATAACTCAGCAATTTGATGAAGTTGAACGTGATAAACTAGGCCCTTGGTACGATCTTATTGAAATAGTTACTGAAAAAGATCTCGTTCAATGCGGAACTTTTCAAAGTAATCAAGCCGGTCTCGCATTAATCAAAATGAAAGACCCCGGTTTACAAGATACACAAGAAAACCTTACCCTAGTGTTAGATGATATCCGCGACCCCGGCAACCTGGGGACAATTATTAGAATAGCTGATTGGTACGGATTAAAAACCATCGTTTGTTCTGAAACCTGCGCCGATTGTTACAACCCAAAAGTCATAAATTCAAGTATGGGATCTTTTTTTAGAGTTAAATGCTGGTTCACCAATGTCAGCAATTACTTAAGCATTGCTGACAAACCTATACTGGGCGCTACAATGAACGGTCAAAACGTTCACAATTATGAGTTTCCATCAAGGGCTATATTAGTTATCGGCAATGAAGCATCCGGGATCCGTGCTGAATTAATGCAATATCTGACACGCAGTCTAAGCATTCCTGGCTTTGGAAAGGCCGAATCACTTAATGCTGCTGTTGCAACTGCAATTTTTTGTGATAACTTTATCCGCAATAATTCTTCCAGTCGGAACACCTGAAAAGTGAAAGACTTTGTTAGCATATTTTGAATAATATAAGATTTGTTTAACCCGCATTATTCATAGGCCACCAATTTTGGGATTAATAATGGGTTGCTAACTATTTTTGATTGGAGTGTATGTATTAATTTGAAGATCAACCAGGTTTCTGGATTTCAAAGGACATTAGAGCGTTTTTTTGTTAGAATTTTTCAATTTTCAGTCAAAGCTCTATTGTGTTCTTATGGAAGAACATTTTTTTGATTAAATCAAACTGTTTAACTGATCGGTCAGTTCACCGTAAGCAAATCGCCCAGCAGGTATTGATATCTAAAGGCTCTTGAGAATTGTATTGTCAATGATCTTTTCCTTTCTTTCAGGCACGCCCCAACCTTCATCAGGTAAAGCCGGATATTGTCCACTTGCCATCGTTTAGCAAAGTGGTGTTTTGTTTTGGCAATTAATAATTTAATCTGCCGGAACATTTCATAACAGAGGGTAGCGATGATTAAACGCATGAAATTGGCCAGTAGCGATGACAGGAAAGCCGGTCGGAATAAGTCATGTTTTTGAGTTCCTTTATTCGATTTTCACTGGCATCACCTCGCTTGACATAAAAATCAAAGTAAATCTGTTGAGCGGTCATCGCTTCAAAGTTGCTCACAAAGTAACGGACATTCATTCCTTTTCCGGTAGACTCCACTTTGGCGTACAGCTTTTCAGAACGATCCCAGCTTTTGGCCTGGTAAGTAAACGGGCCAACAAACTCTTGATGTTTGATGATTTTTGAAGCATATTCCTTTTTTACTTCAATGATAGTCTGTTTGGTAAAAGTCTTTAAAACTTCATTACTGCTAATACCTAAACAAAATTGAAGGTCAAACTGCTTAGCTATCCGATAAAAAGATGCTCCTGAAAAGCCACTATCCGCTCGAATAAGGATCTTTACTGAGGGCAGTTTTTTTCTGATTTTAATGACAATCCTTTTCAATAAGGCCACAAACCATTTGTTGGAGTGACAATTGCCCGGACGTAGTACTGGTAAAATGACCTGACCGGTGTTCCCGTCCTTAAAGAACAACTCATGGTACATAGTCTGTCCATAATAGCCATTATACAAACTGAGTTGTTGGGATCCATGAGTAGGGTCATCGGTACCATCTACATCAATGATGATTTGACCAGTCTTCTCTTTCAACTCCTCTACATAACGGTCTACAAACCATTGACTCATCTGGTAGATCAGACTCCGATCGGCCTTGTTTTCAAATCGACTTAAAGTAGGCTGGGAACATAATCCGCTATCTAGTACTTTACGGATCACCGGATCCTCTCGGAGTTTTTGTTCGTCATTGCAATCCTGATAGCCCTGCATCATTAAAAACACCCGTTGGCGAAGCATTTCTTCATAAGTGTATTCGATAAAAAAGGGGTTTCGATAGTCAGGAATCAGTGCGGCGAAGCTTTTTAATAGACCAGTCTTTCTCTCTACTTTTTCACTTAACAATATCGCTCCGTCTGAGCTAATCGCTGATGCTGAAAAATCAAATTTAAAAGCTTGTTTTCCTCGATAAAATACGGTATCTTTTTCCTTATATTCAGGCATAAATTAATTGCTTATTTTGTTGTCTAACTATCTCAATATAAGCAATTTATGCCTGTTTTTTATTGTCTACTATGAATTTTTCGGGTTAAGTTCCTTTACAAACCTATTCCTTTACAAACCTAATTAGTGTCTGTATGAAAACAGGCTAATATGCTGATTATCCATCATATTCGTATTTTTTCCATCAAATCAGCGCTGAATTATTCTCGAATCTGATTCAGTAGAATTATCAAATTCACAAATATTATCAAGAACAGTTGCGTTGTAGCCTGTTAATTGGCCATTTGAAGGTTTTCCATTCAAAAACCCCAAAGAATTCACTTTGAGATTCGCAGGCTTTTTGGTCTGTCGGGGAGTAAAATCCCTGTCCTTTTTTTGTTCATTCAGTGTAGAAAAGAAACGATTTTTTCGGTTGGTTTATCAGGATTAATCATTATATTGCATATAACCGATATAAATACAAACCATGAGGAAATCCTTCCAGCCCCAACTTACCCTGGGATGCACACCCATCGAGCAAGTAGAGGCTCCGGTGAAAACTAAAAGCCACTTAGCTGCCCTGGCAGCCGCCCTTCAATATATCTATGTCCAACCTGAATGGAACCAGCGTATTTTTGAATTACTTTCTTCCAAACTCATTGAGGGAAAGAAAAAGACGGGCCGTGAGGGTATGAGTCTGTGGGAGGTCTTCGTATTGGCCCAGGTGCGCCTGTGCATGAACATCTCTTACGATGAGTTACACCATATCTCCAATTACGACACGTTGGTACGGGGCATTATGGGGGTGCTACCTACCGACTACTCTGTGGGCAAACAGTATAAGTACCAGAACATTTATGACAATGTGACCTTGCTGGACGATGAACTGCTCATCGGCATCAATGATGTAATCGTAGCAGCAGGTCACCAGGTGTTTAAAAAAAAAGGAAAAACCGGAGGGGAGGAAGTTGCCTTGCGTTGCAAGACCGATAGTTTCGTGGTAGAAACCGACACCCACTTTCCTACCGGCTACAACCTGCTATGGGACAGTGCCAGAAAGTGTATAGATGTAGCTGATTTATTGGTCTCAAAAAGGTATTTTACTGGCTGGCGTAAGTCCGGGGATTGGCGCAGATCCCTCAAAAGGCTGATGCGCAGCGTGGGCAGGACCACCGGCTCAGGAGGAAAAAACAAAGAGGAGCGGGTAGAGCAGGCTGCCACTTCCTATCTGACTAAAGCCCGTGCTTTGAGCAAGAAAGTGGGCCAAATGTTGGAAAAACATCAGGGAAACTCTATCGAGGAGTTCGCAGCCCTGATGGCATTGACCTATTATCTTGAGATGTTGGAAAAGCACATCGAGTTGCTCGACAGGCGGTTGATCAGAGCAGAGACCATTCCCCATGTCGAAAAAGTCTTTTCCATCTTTCAACCTTATGCCGAAATGATCAAAAAAGGCAAACTGCACCCCAATGTGGAGATCGGTAAGAATCTGGCCATCACTTCGGATCAATACCATTTACTCATAGACTGGCAAATAGCTGAAAAACAAACCGACAACCAACTTACCCTATCAATTGCCCGGCGTATCGCTGAGAAATACCCCATCCAAAGCCTGAGCACCGACAAGGGGTTTTCCGATAAAGAGGATAAAGCAACTCTGCAAACCTTCATCCCAGAAGTGATCATGCCTAAAAAGGGTAGGTTAAACAAAGAAGAAAAAGCCATCGAATCAGCGCCAGCCTTCAAAAGGTTGAAAAACAAGCATTCTGCTATCGAATCCAACATTAATGAGCTGGAACACCGGGGATTGGACCGATGCCCGAACCGTACCCGCAAAACTTTCAATAGCTACATCGGGTTGGCCATTACTGCCTACAACCTTCACAAGATCGGGCGTAAACTCCAGGCTGACCGTCTGGCCGCCCAGCAGCAAGCCAATTGCCAGAAACAAGCAGCTTAATCACCTTTTAGCTGTTTAATAAGGATTAGGCACTGGCAGAAGTGCGTTCTGGCCAGGCTAAAACCCGGCTATTTTTATCAAAAACCATCAAAAACAATGAATAAAAGCAAAGCCACCCTTTATTAGTCAGCAAGGTGAGTGATTTTTTCATTGTTCCATTTTAAGCAATATTTTAATACGACCTAAAACTCGCTGTTTTCTTAGAGACACTAATTAATAACGATGACCAGGTTTGGCTTACTTCTATTGGTGTTTATCACCAGCTCTGCCATTTGTAGCTACGGACAGGAAATGATTACATATCTTAGTCCGTTTGATCCTAATGTGACTGTTGAGAAATTCAAAGTGGTGCTAGAAAATTACGACCTGTTACTATTTGATATAATTGATCATCAAGCAGCAGCCAGAAAAATAGGTGAAGAAATCAGGCCTACAATTGTCGTTATTTTTGAAAATCCCCAAATTGGCACTTCATGGACACAATGTGAGCAAACTGTGGCCATTGATCTACCCTTCAAGGTTTTAATTTGGGAAGATGAAGGAGGAGATACTTATCTCAGCTATACAAACCCCAGGCTAATTGCTAAAAGACACAGCGTCATAGATTGTCCCGAGTTGACAAGTGAAATCAACAAGATATTGGTGAGGGTAATTAATGAAACAATAAGAGAAAGTTAAAGGGCGCCTCTAAAGATTATTCCCCGGCTACCGCTACTTCCAGGCTGAATGACACTTTTTCCCAGGCAAAATCAATTCTTCCTTCAGAAGAGACGGTGAAGTTCAATCTTTCCACTATATCATCAGTGGCAGTTGGAATAATATTGATCCGCAACGCATCTTCCTCTTCATTGTAGTTAAATGCCCCCCATTGATTGGGCTCCTTGTTAAATATTACTGTCCACTCATTTTCACCAGGAATAGTAAATAATGCATACTGGCCTTTTACTAGATCTTCGTCATTAATTTTGACATCTCCATCGAGAGTTATGACGGTTGCCTCATTCGCTCCTGTACGCCAGACCTTACCATATGGCTCCAGTTTTCCGAAAATTACCCTTTCCTTCACTGCAGGCGAGCTATAGTCTATTGTAACATTCACCCCTGAAATATTAGCAGTAGTGGTGCGTGGCGGGCTTGGCCTTTGGGATTTATCATCCTGTTCATCTTCCTCCTCGACATATTCATCAGACTCGGATGATATCTCTGAAGTAGTCGTAGAGGGACCACATGAACTATTAACAAGCAATAAACATACAATGAAAACCAGGTGTTGATGCTTCATTTTATTTTAGACTTTTAAAATTCGATAACTACAAATGTGTCACAATTCCAATTTCTACCATAATGATACTACGGGGGATTACAAAATATTCAACCAACCCCTCTCCATTAAACCGCTTCCCACAGAATAAAGTTATAGTTTTCATTGTGGATTGATGAGTAGCAACTTCAAATTTGAAGAAATGGCTTAATAGCACCACTAGAAACCTTATACGGATTTCAGAGGAGATTAGAAGTGTAAGATTCATTTCTTTTTCTTTGAAGGTATAGCGTAGTTACGTCGAGAAGAAAAGTGATTGAAGATTATGCTTCAAATCTCCTCCCAAAGGGCATTACAAAGAAACACCCACTCTTCGTTAAATAACCTTCACCGTAGCTGTACTACGTCGAAGAACATCTACCTTGATTTTGGGTGTTTCTCTGTAACGCTGAGACCGAATAGGGCTTTTAAGGTGCCCTAAAATCGTACATGCTTACCACAACTGCTATGCATCAATGCAATAGAGATATTTTGATCGAAGTTGAACGCCTGGTAGTTCATTTTCGGTCAAATTGTGAGTTATTTGAATAGTCAAAATACTGATAATCAATTATTTAAAATGTAGGTATATTTTTTGTACTAAAGAATTCAGATTTATTGATTATTTACTCTAAAAATCATCAAAATGAGCGTGATCGGCATTGAAATCCCAAGACTTGGCGAGGAGCAGGATATTGAAGTGGAGGTTAAGATTAATGGGATTAAAAAACAATTCTATTATCGAGTTGAGATTTTTTATTGGGAAGAATGCCCATACCCAACGGAGGACAGGGTTGAATGCATTAAAAAATTAATTTCTGATTACGATTCTGCGTGGGATTTGGCCTACATTGGAATGCCAAATGACGACTACATTCCCATCACATTCAGTAAAAAACGGAATCGTAAACAATAGGAATATTAATTTAGAGGTGCCCCTTATTCGAATTCCATCTCATAAAAGTGCTAATGGGATAGCTATTTCCTGTCTCTAATATTAGTCAACAATCTTTGGTTTTTTACTTTTGAGTGTTTCTTCATTATTCAGTCAAAGTTAAACACATGAAAAGATTAGTGACCTTCCTCACCCTCACAATCATGACTTCTATCGCACTTGGTCAGTGCGAAAAATGTGGCATGCTCGAAAGTGAACTATACGACTTCTGTTTCATCGATGATCGTTTTGAGGACATATGTATCCAATTCGGTATTAAAAAGCCAAACTTTCTGATTAAATCAAACAAGAAACCACGTGAAATTCCAATCGCCGAAGATTATGGTCTGAATTACCTGTTGAGCATCTCCAACAACAAAAAGTTGAAGGTCACACCTTACGAAATACTTTTTATTGAAAGAGCTCTAGAAGATTGGAAAATAGAGAAGCGCAAATTTGGTCACACCTATACAAACAGTGGTCTTGGTTACAGGGTAATTGACAAAGGTGATGGCGAAATACCTCAAAAGGGTGAGACAGTTACTGTGCACTATTCCGGATATCTCGAAGATGGAACTCAATTTGACAGTTCATATGATCGCAACAAACCCTTTAGTTTCGACCTCGGAGAAGGACAGGTGATTGCAGGCTGGGAAGAAGGAATTGCACTGCTGAAAAAAGGGTCCAAAGCTGTTTTACGAATTCCTCCGAATTTAGGCTATGGCTCAAGACGAGTGGGATTCATTCCCTCAAATTCGATACTTTATTTCGAAATTGAATTACTTAAAGAGTAGATATTGAATCCTTTCCGGGTAGGACTTTTGTGTATACATACGATCACCGCACTGACGTCCATTGGTGCAACGGACAAGAGAATCATCAGGTAAGAAACTACTCACTTTTTGATCGGGCTGGAGTACTTGATAGCCTGAGATTACTGTATCCTAAACAGGTGACCCCTGAAGCCGATCGACATGAATTAGCTGTGCTTCTTGCGTTGGGCCATTATCCTCAATTATCGTACAATCACATTAAAATCAGATACAAAAAGAATGTTCGCTACCCGATTACTGCCAGCTATGCACTCACTAACATTTTCAAGTTCAAAAAAGGGCATAAATATGTCCTGATAATTAGGCCGGGCTCATTTATAGACAGAATAAGTCTCAATCAACAAGTTGGCTTGATTGGTCATGAGATGGCCCATTTTGTATATTATAAAAAAGGGTCAGTTGTTGGCATGATCCCATGGGCAATAAGTTATGTTTTTTCTAAAAAATTCAGGAGAAAGTTTGAACGCGATGCCGACTATTTTGCTATCGATCACGGTCTGGGCTGGCAATACCTGGATATGTCCATATATCTGTCGAGAAATGAAACTCTTGACTACATCAAAGAAACCGGACTTTACGCTCTGGAAAATGTTAAATAAGGATTAACGATTCCCCATTTTTCAATTCAATTTTTCTATCTTTGCGGTCCCATTCAAGCGAGTGGGTCTCAAGTGCATTGAGACATGTTTTAATTAAAATGTTCAACCTCCTGTGGCTCAACGGGTTGATATGTAATTAGGAGCCACAGACATTCTAATGGAAAAACAAGAAGAAAAAGTAACTGAGCAGGTTGAAGTGGAAGCTACTGAGGAAGCGGCAGTAAAAGCTTCTATTGAAGATACGCAAACTGATGCTACTTCGGAAGAAGCTCGGGTGGAAGCTACTACTGAAGAAACTGTTGCGGAAACTCCTTCGGAAGCAACTGAAAAGGCAGGGGTGGAAGCAACTGCTGAAGAAACACCTGAACAACCCGCTGCAGAGGCAGAAGAAACTGACAAATCTAAAGAAACAATTACTGAAGCTACTGCTGAATTAGATACGGAAATTCCTCCCGAATCAACCGAAGAAAAAGTCGAAGAAGCGAGTGGTGAAAAAGAAGTTGAAGCTTTACTCTCGGAAACAAAGGAAAGTAAAACCGAAAAAGAGAAGAAACCTAAGGCGAAAAAAAGTCCAGTTAGCAATAATGATAGTGAAAGCGACGACTTCGACTGGGACGACCTGACTGAAAAGGGTTTCGGTGATCAATATAGTGATGAAGAGAAGGAAAAAATGACTTCTCTGTATGAAGGCACGTTGAATGAGGTAACTGAGAAAGAAGTTATAAAAGGTACGATAGTAGGAATTACTGCTCGTGACGTTATTCTTAATATCGGCTTCAAGTCTGATGGCTTGGTATCTGCTTCAGAATTCAGAGACTTGCCAGACTTAAAGTTAGGTGACGAAGTTGAAGTTTATGTTGAGGAGCAGGAAAATTCCAATGGTCAACTGGTTCTCTCACGAAGGAAAGCCAAGATTGTAAAAGCCTGGGAAAATATTCAAAGCTCTCATGATGACGATAAAGTTATTGACGGTTTTGTTAAACGAAGAACAAAAGGTGGCCTTATTGTGGACATCTTTGGCATCGAGGCCTTCTTACCTGGCTCACAGATTGACGTGAAGCCCATTCGGGATTTTGATGTCTTCGTCAATAAGAAAATGGAAGTCAAAGTTGTCAAGATAAACTATGCCAATGACAATGTTGTTGTCTCCCACAAAGTATTGATTGAGAAGGATCTTGAAAAGCAAAAAGCTGAGATACTCAACAACCTTGAAAAGGGACAGGTACTTGAAGGTGTAATCAAGAATATGACCAATTTTGGCGTTTTCATTGATCTTGGCGGTGTTGACGGATTACTCCATATCACTGACATCTCTTGGGGCCGTATTAATCACCCGGAGGAAGTGCTGAATCTCGATGAAAAAGTGAATATAGTAGTTCTTGATTTTGATGACGACAAGAAAAGGATTTCTCTTGGTATGAAGCAATTGACTGCTCATCCCTGGGATTCACTTGATGAAAAAATCATTGTCGAGTCAAAGGTTAAAGGCAAAATTGTCAATGTTGCTGACTACGGTGCATTCCTTGAAATTAATCCCGGCGTCGAGGGCTTGATCCACGTCTCAGAGATGTCATGGTCTCAACACCTTAGAAATCCGGCTGATTTTGTAAACATCGGGGACAAATGTGAAGCAGTCGTCTTGACGATTGATCGCGAAGAGCGAAAGATGTCACTCGGTATTAAACAACTGACCGAAGATCCCTGGACAAAACAGGATTTGTTAACCAAATATGCGGTTGGCACTGAACACAAAGGTATTGTAAGGAACCTTACCAATTTCGGCCTGTTCCTGGAGCTTGAGGAAGGTATTGATGGCCTGGTACACGTTTCAGACTTATCCTGGACTAAGAAAATTAAGCACCCATCCGAGTTTGTGAAAGTAGGAGATGAACTGGAAGTTAAGGTACTCGAACTGGATATCGAAAACAGGAGGCTGGCTCTCGGTCACAAGCAACTGGAGGAAAATCCTTGGGATACTTTTGAGTCTGTTTTTGGAAAAGGAACTATTCATAAGTGTACACTCATCAACCTTACTGATAGAAGTGCATTTTTAGAATTGCCATACGGCATTGAAGGAACGGCTTCCTTGAAGAATCTTAAGAAAGAGGATGGCTCACAGACTGAAGTAGGTGAAACCCTCGATTTCAAAGTTCTGGAGTTCTCCAAAGATGACAGGCGTATAATATTATCACATACGCACGTATACTCATCTCTTGAGGAACCACAACTCAAGAAAAAAAGTGGTTCGACCAGGTCTTCGAAAACTATCCATAAGATCAATAAAGAGAGTGAAAAGTCTACATTAGGAGATCTGGAAGCTTTATCTGCGCTCAAACAGCAAATGGAGGATGGTGATAGCAAAAAAGCAGCTAAACCTAAGGCCAAAGTAACCAGTGAGGCTAAATCTAAGGACGATGCATCCAGTAAGACTACATCTAAAGATGACGCAGCGACTGAAGCTAGTCCTAAAACAAAGGTAGCGACTAAACCTAAAGATGAAGTAAAAGAAGCAAAAACTGCCAAAAAGAAAGAGTCGCCGGAAAAAGTCGAGAAAAAGGAAGTGCAGAAGACGGCTAAAGCTAAAAAGGTGAAAAAGGAAGAGGAGAAAGAAATAAAGGAAGAACCGAAGGCCAAGAAGAAAGCTGCTCCTAAAAAAAAGGAGAAGAAAACTGACGAGCCTGAAGCTAAAACCGAAGGTTCGAAATAATCGTAAAATGACGGGGAGAGCATACGAGCTCTCCCTTTTAATTGAGCCCCAATTTTTGGCTGAATTTTAAAAGTAATGGTCGTGTGGCCGAGTGGCTAGGCAGAGCTCTGCAAAAGCTCGTACAGCGGTTCGAATCCGCTCGCGACCTCAGTTTTTGCCCTTGTGATCAATTTACAAGGGCATTATTGTAACCCTGAACAGAGATTATGGATACCCTGCATAAAGCGCTAGTATTAAGTTTCTTAATTAACATATCAATGATTACGCGATAGTTAAATCTTCCATTTTCCACTTCCATTTAAAGATTGTTGGCATTTCATTGATTTCATTAATGTATTTCAATATCCGGTCTTTGAGCTCTTTCTTTGATTTTACACGGATCCCCCTTAAAAAGCTCCTGGTCATTTTGCTAAAGAAGACTTCAATAAGATTTAGCCAGGAAGCATGTACAGGTGTAAATACAAATTCAAACCTATTAGGCACTGTTTTCAGGAATGCTTTTGTCTCTTTTGAAATATGGGCCGAATGATTATCTAAGATTATCTTGATCTTAAAGCTGACTGGGTAGAGTTCATCAAGCCCTTTCAAATATTCCACAAATTCCCTACTTCTATGTCTATCCTCGACCCGTGCATATATCTTGCCGGTAATCAAGTCGATTGATGCCAACAACGAAACTGTACCGTGTCTTTTATATTCATGGTCCCTGCCCCAATTTGGGTGCTTGCCTGCTATGGGGCTTAGGTCAGTGGCGGTATTTTCTATCGCCTGCATTCCAGGTTTTTCATCGTAGGACAAGATGGCAATCATTGATCCTTCCGGTTTGTTAGCTTTGTAAAGTGCCACTTCTTTATAAACATGCAATACCTGGGACATCTTTCGGTCAAAGTCAGGGTCTTTCTTTTCTAGGTAATAAGATAGTTTGTGGGGCTTTACATCACTTTTCGACAGTATCTTTGAAACGGTCCCTTTCTGTATTTCGCCTAATGAAAGATGGCCCGCCTGTTTGCAATTGCCCCTTACATACTTGGCTAATGCATTATAGGTCCAAAATTCTGAGGCCATGCCCAAGTCTTTTGGTTTTGTGCAAGCTATCGATAAAAACCATGCCCTGGCCTCATTGGTGATCTTTGGGGTTGCCCCTTTTCTGGGAAGGTCGTTCAGAGAGGTCAGTATACCGTATCCTATTGCCCTATCAACAGTCCTTTCAACCTTTGGCCGACTCGTGCCAAGTTGTTTTGCTATCGAATTGATGCTTTGCCCTTTCCAATAACCAAGAAGCATTTTCGCCCTTTCACCCCGTGATTTGGCCTCAACCCGTGATTTACTTATAACCTCCAATGTTTGCTGTTCCTTTGTCGTAAATGATATTTTCGCTCTTTTACTCTCAAATGGCATAGGGTTCACTATTTTTGGTCCAACTGCTAAGATAGAACTTTTATTATTGATATACTATATAGGAAACTATATACTAGATATAATTGAACTTCCA
The DNA here is from genome assembly GCA_963664285.2 of Cyclobacteriaceae bacterium. GTDB lineage: Bacteria > Bacteroidota > Bacteroidia > Cytophagales > Cyclobacteriaceae > JAJCYL01. The sequence continues at coordinate 6,008 of CAXXNX010000015.1, read as the reverse complement.
AAACTGGTATTAGTTAAAGATCTTAGCTTCAATGAAGCCTATCGAGAAGATCCTACCTTTAAAAGTGGCAAATTCATCGCATACTCTGAAGATCTCTTTGAACTGCGAAATCAAATTCCGAGCCCCGAATACCCAACTGATGAGCGACAATTGGAACTTTATAAGTTTAAGTTCGGCAATGACGCTAAAGATTCGGCTTATTTCACGGACCTTCCCTCCGACCTCCATGACGATATGGCGGATCATAAGATCTTCAGCACATCTTATACCGTTATTTGGCTAGTCCCCCCGAATATCGACAGAACAGTTTCCCGTCTTTTGTTGAATATCTCCCAAGGTTATACGCAGGAAGAGACTGTGGAATCCTTCCTTGATAGAATGATTGTCTACCCTCCGGACAGCATCAAAGATATTGATGACAAAAGAACAGAACTGGGTTTTTCGTTTGCAGTCCAGGAAGCTTTTGTTCAGAAAATCAATGGAGCTGACTAATTCCCAAAGCAGGGTTAGATCCGGTAATTCCAGAAAAATAATTCCAGATATATTTCATATCGGCCTGGAAATTATCAGTCGGATAAAAAGGGTCGCAGATGTCAATTAGTTTTCTTTTGAAATCAAAACCAACCATAACAACTGGTATACCGGCTTTTTTGGCAATGTGATAAAATCCGGTTCTTAATTTTTTAACTTTTTTACGCGTGCCCTCAGGGGCTAAAGCGATAGAAAATCTGTCCTTGCCATTGAAAATTTCTACAACATTATCTACCAGATTATTGTTCTTACTACGATCGACAGGGTAACCCCCAAGCGCACGTATAAAAATCCCCTGGGGAAATCTAAATAACTCTACTTTTCCAAGGAATTTCACATATTCGAGATGACAGACCGACCTGGCAGCAACCCCTATATAAAAATCTTTTGAACTGGTATGGGGAGCTACTATCATGATGAACTTCTTGACATGGTGTGGAGGAGTACCCCGGACTTTCCAGCCCATCAACTTAAAACTAAGGTTACTAATCCAACGCAAAAATAATCTCAACATAAAGCAAATCTGATCAATGGTCAATGGTCAACAAGCCGTCTTTTTAATTCTGGATCATGGGCAAATAGGCTCCTTGTATATCTATATCCAACCTGAAAAATATCTCCAATTTTCCTCACATCGAATCCTGTAAATTCTGACAATGCTGGAGGATCAATAAATAAATCACAATTTACCCGTTTTGGATAGACATTACCACTGATTGCGATGAGCATTGTACGCTCAAGTAAAGATTTCATGTTAAAATCATGAAAGCGATTGCCGATGAAATTTGTATGAGAACCTATAATAACATCGGAATTCTTCTCTAATGGTTCGATCGGAAAGTTATTAGTTATTCCTCCATCAACGTAGTCAACACCATTAATCTTGATTGGATTAAAAATAACGGGAATACAGGACGATGCTAAAATCGGTTTGATGAGTTCTCCACTACTAAAATATTCGGCTTTTCCCTCATTGATATTAGTAGCCGCAATGGTCAATGGAATTTTCAGGTCAAGAAAGGAATTGCCAGGCAAATATTTTAACAGGACCTCAGCAAAACCATCCATTTTAATTAGGCCGGTAAAATTAAGTGCCGGTCTCAAATGCCTTAAGACATTGGCATCCCGGGTTATCTTAAGAATCTCATCGGGAGAATATCCTTGGGCGTAAAGAGCTCCCACAAGCGAGCCAGCACTGGTACCTGAAAGAAAATCTATGGGAATGTTATTCTCCCCAAGCGCCTTGATTACGCCTAGATGTGCAATTCCTCTCGCACCCCCGCCCGAGAGTACAAGTCCGACTTTGGTCACGCTTTTACTTTTCTATCAGAAGCTTCGGCGAATTTACCCATTGAGGAAAACTTCTCAATTCGATCATTAATACGCTTTTCAGGTTGTAGTTTATTCAATTCAGCTAAAGTCTTCTCAATCGTCATTTTTACTTCGGCAGCAGCAGTTTTTATATCTTTATGCGCTCCGCCAAGCGGCTCTTTAATGATCCCATCAATCAGGCCGTGCTCAAGCATATCTTTGGCTGTAAGTTTAAGAGATTCGGCCGCCTGTTCCTTATAATCCCAACTTCTCCAGAGAATAGAGGAACAAGATTCCGGAGAAATAACCGAGTACCAGGTGTTTTCCATCATTAGCACCCTATCTCCAATGGCAATTCCAAGAGCGCCCCCGGAAGCCCCCTCTCCTATAATAATACAAATCACCGGCACCTTAAGCATAAACATTTCTTTAAGATTTCGGGCAATTGCTTCACCTTGTCCTCTTTCTTCCGCTTCCAGACCAGGGTAGGCACCGGGCGTATCTATTAAAGTAATGATCGGCCTGTTAAACTTCTCGGCCAGTTTCATCAGGCGTAACGCTTTTCTGTAGCCATCAGGATTAGCCATACCAAAATTTCTCATTTGTCGCTGCTTGGTATTGCGTCCCTTTTGCTGTCCAATAATCATAACAGCCTGGTCATTAATGGTGGCCAAACCACCAATCATGGCCTTGTCATCCTTTACAGCCCTGTCTCCGTGAAGCTCAATAAATTCATCTGTGATCTCATAGATAATATCCAAAGTGTATGGACGATCAGGGTGACGGGACAGTTGGACTCTTTGCCATCTGGTTAAATTGCCGAATATATCCTTCTTTAGATCATCCAACCGTTTTTCCAAAGACTTCGTTGCTTTACTCACATCCACGCCGCTTTCACCGGCAATTTTTTTCATATCAACCAATTTGGCTTCGAGTTCGGCTATCGGTTTTTCAAAATCTAAAAGCATCTGAATGCATTACAATGAAATGTAAATTTAGGAAGAATAGCCGGTTTCTAATTCTCAGGCAATTTTTTAAATGAAACACCTGTTCCAAAGTGCCGACGTTTCCTATACAGATGATAACAGCATTTGTTACCGCATAAATTGATTTTTTAAGTATATCAAAAGCTTACAAACCAATTTTGCCGACGTAATCCTAAAATTGGTTGCCAATTCATCGAATGAAGTAGTGATTTGGTCTGAGAGTTAAATGTCTTTATCGAATAATATGAGGGATAATTTTAAAGAAGTTGTTTTGTATTTAGATTTAACTACAATAACTGTAGGTTTTTTCTACGTTAGAGGAAGTGTGTTATGAGTTCAGTTATAAATAGGGTTAGTATGAAAAAAGGAACAAAGGGTTTTAGTGCATTTATCCTCAGCACATTGGCAATTGCTGTACTATCAGTTTTTGTCTTCCACTTTGCCAATTCTCAAAATTCAACCATCAATACCCAGCTTAGTGACTTCGAAGCTTATATGATCGAAGACGTCGCTTTTGTTACATGGACGACCTCTGCTGAAGCTAAGGATGAAGAGGTCACACTGGAAAAATCTACCAATGGAAAGGATTTCTTTCCAATCAAAAAATTTATGCTAAATGGAGTTGAGTCGAAATATACTTTTGTTCATCATAGTCCCAATTTCGGGTTGTCATACTATCGGATCCAACATTCAGGGGTAGGCTTGGATCAAAATATCACTCCCTTAATTAATCATGATGGTCCTGTTAATTTTGACGTCGTGAGAGAAGATACGACCATTAAACTGACCACAGATCATTACGGTGATGGGACTTATCTGGTTTCAATTACCGATATAACAGGAAAGCACTACTTCATGCAATCATTGACTTTTAATAGTGCAAATCCGGCGATAATTGATACCAAAGAAATAGGCCTTAAATCTCAGGAATACATAGTACGTCTGCATAGTACCGAGTGGTCAACCGATAAGAGAATAACAATATAAGTAACTGATTATCAATAATATAAAAAGGGTTACATCATTTAAATTGCTGGTAAATGATGTAACCCTTTTTTGCAATTCAACGTCTATCTAAATAACGAACAATTAATGCTGCTATGAACTTTGTTAAACAACATCAGGTTTTACCACTAAAGAAACGATTCTTTAAGAATCACGAGGTAGCCATTACCTATTTCGAGAAGTTTACCGGCTACAACTATGAAAGAGCCAAAACTGAGGCTGGCATTCCCTGGAATATCTGGCCTGTAGAGGAAGGAGATTACAAGTACTTTATAGGGACTGCTGGTGAATGGATTGAAGGTGGTTTGGAGGCAAACTTGAACTAAAAACAGGGTCAAATATCACGAGTTTTAGCCCGTTTACTTTTTTGGTTCTTCTTCTGTTTGGAATTATCCATTAATACATATCTTTGCGACACATTTTTGGAAGGAGCGGTAGTTCAGCTTGGTTAGAATGCCTGCCTGTCACGCAGGAGGTCGCGGGTTCAAGTCCCGTCCGTTCCGCTAAATCGCCTCATACGCCTCGTATGGGGCATTTTTATGGCCCGTGTCCCGTAAAGTGTCCCGTATTTTCATTTCGTTTATCTAATAGCGTATTTATTTCTTGACACATTTCATAATTCTCTCTCTCTTCATGGTAATTCAAAAGTTCCTTTAGATAATCAGAATCCATTTCCTCATATCCGGTAAACTGTCCGTGAAGCTCTCTAAGCACCAATCCGACCCTTTCAAAACAAGCGTTTGTTTTTGCTAATGCAACATTCAATTTTTTCAAACTTTCATTCATCCTTACCTAAATTACGCAACTTCTCCCCAAACTTCACCAACTGACTCCCTATTTTCTTATTTCAAAAAAGCCACTACAACCTTTATGAACATTTGGATGGTCGGAATCGAGAGTATTGTAAAACCGAAAGCATAAAACATAAATACTCCGAAACGGACTACGTTTTTAGATAAATTATGAGACCTCCAATGTCCCATCATTAGATCAATAACAATAGTCTTAAACTCCTGGATAATTTATAGCCAAATCTTTTATGTCCTTGCGGTGGCGAAGTATAGATTCAATTGCATCGCCAAAATTTGACAATTTGTGGAAGCGCATTATCATATCGTCAACTCTTTGTTGAGTCATCAAGTCCAATTCTTCATTCACATAGTCACCCGCGGACCCATGCTCCTTTAAAAGAGAAGGACAAAATAATTGGTAGAATAGCGATGCTACACCGAGAAAACTAAACCCGAAGTAGAAATAAAATAACCTTGACTTTGTTTCATTTGACAATTTTGACCCATCGTCAATATTTGGGAAAACCTCCTTCGATAATTCAAAATATTCTATTAATTGTTCGTTAAAGAGAATCAAATATCCAAGTAGCGGTACCAGAATAGTGAGATTCATTAATTTGGATTGGCCTATTCTTCTTAGCCCATCCCACTTAGGTATGAAATATTCTAAAATCATCCAGCTTCTATTTTACTCAACTTCCCCCCAAACTCAACCAAAGCCTCCCCAACTTTCTTCATAGTTGCCGCCTGGCTTGCCGCCTCATCTACAAACTTGGTACCCTCTCCTATTAACTTAGGCTCCTGGCCATACGCCAGGTAGTAGAAATTAATTCTCACTTTTTCGCCCTCATAATCAAATACCTCATCACAAATTTTGAGGAGTACATGAAAAGCAGGATTATTAAAGACCCGTTTCTCATCGGAGTCCTCCGAGTGGATCTTCTTACCTTCAGTATAACGTTGTATTGCCGCATTATCGACATTCAATAGGCTTGCAAACTTAGAATACGTATAACCCAACAAACCCATTACCTCCTGAAGGTATACGTTCACCGGCTTCGGTTCATGCAGGTCATCCCTGGCTATTCTCATACTTATATGTTCATAAACACCTAAAATTATGTCAATTAATTAAAGAACTCCATAACCTCAAACGAAAAGTAGCGCTGATAACGGGTGGATCTCGCAATCTAGGGATGGATGCGGCTGACGTTTTGGCCTATGCAGGCTGTGATTTAGTTATTACTTCTTGTAAACTTGAGAATGCCATATATGTGAAGTTTTAAATAAGCCCTCCAAGATACGTTCTGGTTAAAAGTTTGACACATTAATGTATTTAACAGGCTATTTATTCAATCGGATGCATATCGAAAGATTGATTGTC
>CAXXNX010000014.1:0-23355 GCA_963664285.2 Cyclobacteriaceae bacterium | reverse complement strand
CATCAGTATTTTAAGTAGTCCGATATTGACATTCCATAGGCCAATTAGAACAGTTCTTATTTTTTGCATTGGGATTAAAGTTAGTGACGTCAAATAAACTAACCCATGGCTGATCCTAATGTGGTGCAAATAACATAGGGTAACTTGTCTCTATCAACCAATTCCGAGAACTATCCGTTATTTATCAGTCCAAGTCTCCACTTCAATAGCCAGTAATAAAGATTTGAATTATCCGCGGAATAAGTTAAAGCGAATGATCATGACGATGTAGTTGACGATCATGACAACTTAGTGAATGATCATGACAGGGGAGCCTAAAGTTTGTTGTTTAGTGCCTCAATTATTCTGGCAATGTAAGCGACCTCTTTATCTCCATCTCCCTCATCAATAGCGACTTTTTCATTTTTTACCTCAGACAAATCATGATCACTCTCTGATTCAGGGAAAGATTTATGCTTAGTGAGGTGCCTGATAATCTCTTTGTTCACAAAGTAAATCCTCGCTTCATAATAGTCTATTGTTTTTACCTCACCACCCATTTCCCACAATTCCTCTTCGGTAAGGTTCAGTTCTTCCGCAGTGTACATTTTGTCAGGAGAATATCCGGTGGTGTAAATAAAGAATAAAGTGCCATTATTCAGGTAACAGTAACTGGTTTTCTCATGCCAGTCGGCCAAACCCATATGCTGAATCTTGATAAAATTTTTATTTTCTTTGTCGTACCAGGCTTTGATCTCCGGCAGGTAACCCTCGTATATATCCGGGTCAGTATAATCATTCATGGTAACTACCTGGCATTGCTCTAAATTACTCTCAACTTCCGCATACCACTTTCGAATTTGTATTATTTGTTCTACCTCCGTTTGGGCATGCACAGAAGGAGAAGCCAACAATAGTGCAAGAATGATTAAAGTAGGTCCCATAGTTATGATGGTAAACTTAACCCGAAAAATTCATAGTAGACAATAAAAAACAGGCATAAATTGCTTATATTGAGATAGTTAGACAACAAAATAAGCAATTAATTTATGCCTGAATATAAGGAAAAAGATACCGTATTTTATCGAGGAAAACAAGCTTTTAAATTTGATTTTTCAGCATCAGCGATTAGCTCAGACGGAGCGATATTGTTAAGTGAAAAAGTAGAGAGAAAGACTGGTCTATTAAAAAGCTTCGCCGCACTGATTCCTGACTATCGAAACCCCTTTTTTATCGAATACACTTATGAAGAAATGCTTCGCCAACGGGTGTTTTTAATGATGCAGGGCTATCAGGATTGCAATGACGAACAAAAACTCCGAGAGGATCCGGTGATCCGTAAAGTACTAGATAGCGGATTATGTTCCCAGCCTACTTTAAGTCGATTTGAAAACAAGGCCGATCGGAGTCTGATCTACCAGATGAGTCAATGGTTTGTAGACCGTTATGTAGAGGAGTTGAAAGAGAAGACTGGTCAAATCATCATTGATGTAGATGGTACCGATGACCCTACTCATGGATCCCAGCAACTCAGTTTGTATAATGGCTATTATGGACAGACTATGTACCATGAGTTGTTCTTTAAGGACGGGAACACCGGTCAGGTCATTTTACCAGTACTACGTCTGGGCAATTGTCACTCCAACAAATGGTTTGTGGCCTTATTGAAAAGGATTGTCATTAAAATCAGAAAAAAACTGCCCTCAGTAAAGATCCTTATTCGAGCAGATAGTGGCTTTTCAGGAGCATCTTTTTATCGGATAGCTAAGCAGTTTGACCTTCAATTTTGTTTAGGTATTAGTAGTAATGAAGTTTTAAAGACTTTTACCAAACAGACTATCATTGAAGTAAAAAAGGAATATGCTTCAAAAATCATCAAACATCAAGAGTTTGTTGGCCCGTTTACTTACCAGGCCAAAAGCTGGGATCGTTCTGAAAAGCTGTACGCCAAAGTGGAGTCTACCGGAAAAGGAATGAATGTCCGTTACTTTGTGAGCAACTTTGAAGCGATGACCGCTCAACAGATTTACTTTGATTTTTATGTCAAGCGAGGTGATGCCAGTGAAAATCGAATAAAGGAACTCAAAAACATGACTTATTCCGACCGGCTTTCCTGTCATCGCTACTGGCCAATTTCATGCGTTTAATCATCGCTACCCTCTGTTATGAAATGTTCCGGCAGATTAAATTATTAATTGCCAAAACAAAACACCACTTTGCTAAACGATGGCAAGTGGACAATATCCGGCTTTACCTGATGAAGGTTGGGGCGTGCCTGAAAGAAAGGAAAAGATCATTGACAATACAATTCTCAAGAGCCTTTAGATATCAATACCTGCTGGGCGATTTGCTTACGGTGAACTGACCGATCAGTTAAACAGTTTGGTTTAATCAAAAAAATGTTCTTCCATAAGAACACAATAGAGCTTTGACTGAAAATTGAAAAATTCTAACAAAAAAACGCTCTAATGTCCTTTGAAATCCAGAAACCTGGTTGATCTTCAAATTAATACATACACTCCAATCAAAAATAGTTAGCAACCCATTATTAATCCCAAAATTGGTGGCCTATGAATAATGCGGGTTAATTCTATTCCAACAGTTGTGGAGATCTCAGAGGGTTGCTGTACCCCTTGTGCTACCGAACCATTGGTTCCAGTATTGGTAGTATAAACTCTACCTGTCCAATAGTGTAACTTGACGAGCCACCGCTGCCTGTGGCGGCATCACCACCTGTTGCTGGCACCGTCTCTTGTGCGTATAATCCAGCTGTACCGAGCAGTACAAACAGCGCTGTTGTTATTATTCTTGAGTGTCTCATGTGTAGGGTTTAATGAGTTCAAAAATAAGCATCTTCTTTCTTTCGGTTTTTTTATGTTGGGTAATGATTGGATAAACATAAGTTGCCCTAGATGATTAAAGTTAACATTAGCACTTCATTTAACTTTCCTGTCAATCTCAAAACCTTCTTACTTTACCATTTGTAAGTTCAAGTAATAAGTGCAATTTTCCTTTGTAGCACTTGCTTTGCGTTTAGGTAATTAAATTTTCTAACAGGGCGTTCATTGATTTTGTTTTCAACAACTTTGATTTGCTCCTCTGTAACAAATCTAATATCTGTTTTCTTAGGATAAAACCTTCTGATTACCCCAATCCTATTTTCAACTGTCCCTTTATCCTGACTAGTATAGGGACGAGTGAAATAGGCATCCACATCAAGGGATTGAGCAATCAACTCATGTTTAGAAAATGCCATATCATTATCAAAAGTGAGTGTTTCCAGTTTGTGTTTATCCTGAGAGAGTTCCTCCACAATAGCTTCGGCCATTTGATCGGCATTTTTACTGTGCATCTTTCTGATTCTGGTAAAAAGACTTGCTCGGTCTGTCATCACCAACAAAGAGCCTTTGTGGTTTTTACCCATCATTAAATTGACTTCTATATCTCCCAATCGTTCCCTTTTGTTAATGATCTGGGGTCGCTGTTCAATTGATACCCTATTCGGGATAATACCTCTACGATCTTTTCTGTTTCCTCGTTTGCGCCTTCGTTTGCCATGTTTTAGATATGTGTATAGTTGTTTGTATTCTTGGTTCTCCTGGTGGTTGGTGTGCTTACATTCCCATATCCATTGGTAAATCCATTCATGGCTAAGTGGACATTCTCTCGTTTTCTTTCCCTGATGGCTGATCAATTCAGGACTCCATCTATCTTCTTGGAGCCGGTTAACTATCCAGTCTTTCATGGGTTTGGTGAAAATCACTCTTTTTGGCTTTTCTTGATGACGAAGATTGGTCCTCCTTTGTGCATTTGCTGTTCGATAGACACCAGCTCCCCTACCTCTTGAACCCACATTTCGCTTAAGCTCACGTGAGATCGTAGATGGGTGAAAATGAACGATACAGGCAATCTCCTTTTGAGTAGCTCCTGTTTTCAATAATGCTTCAATTTGATACCTTTGATCAATACTGAGATGTGTGTAGTTTTTTGACATTTTGCAATCCAAAGATTGCACTGCTCAGGCTTTTGAAGGTGAAAAAGCCCTTAAAAGCTTTTTCATCCTTCAATTGCACTTATTAGTTGATCTCAGCATTTTATTTATGCAAAAAATTTTCATAAATTCATATGATGAATATGACTGTAGTACAGGGTATAATGGCTTTCATCGGCTGGTCGATCTTTAGTTCCTGGTATTATGTCAACTTCATCAAAGAATTTGAGTCCGTATCGGGAATGTTTTCGGGAGAAGAAGTTGAAATTCCGGGAATAGACAAAACTGCCGAAGCTGAATCCATAGCCGAATCGATTACTGTCATTGATGAATCAAAGGAAATCCCTGAAAAAGAACCCCTGGCTCCAATTAGTATTTCAAAGAACTTCACTTTTTTCAAAAACTCTGCAGAACCAATCGAACCCCTTAAACTTCAAAAATTTAGGGATAGCCTGGAAGTGATCTTGAATGACAGAAAAGTATCAATCTTGATCGTGGGACATACCTGCGATCTGGGGACAGAAAAATATAATATGAAGTTGGCCCAAAACCGGGCGAATTACATTGCCACCTCTTTAAAGTTATTTGGTGAACAATCTGTGCTTGAAGTTGAATCGAGAGGTGAATCAGATCCCGCATTTCCTAATATTAATGAAACAAATAGAGTGAAAAACAGAAGAGTTACTATCACTATAAAATCACAACTATGATCCCCGCTATAATTGAAATCATACTATTGCTATCTGTCTCCTGTCTGATCGGTGTATTTTTTACCTATCGCTACTGGAAAACCAAGTATGGAGAATTACAAGATCAGATCAATGCACTTAGCGATGAGCTGAAAACAGTGCGCAACGATTTGAAATCAAGTCAGCTTGAAAAGGCACAACTTGATTCTGACTTAGGAGCAACAAGGAAAGAATTGAAGGAAAATCAAAGTGATTTAAAAACAGTACAGTCAAAAAACAAACAACTGGAGACGGACCTAGATCATTCACAAAATGATCTGGTTGCTGCTAATAAGGATTTAAGTAGTTCAAAGGCGAAAGTTGATCAGTTTAAAACCAAGGTGGAAGAAGTACAAAAGACCCTGATTAAAACAAAAGATGAGAAAGATAAGTTAGCCAAGAAAATAGCTTCCGAGAGAACGTCAGAGGATGATCTAATTAAAATGAATAAGCTCAAAGAAGACACCCAATTACTTAATGAATTGATGGAAGCTAAAGAAAGGGAGATAGAGGTGCTAAGCCAGGAATTGGAAAAAAGGAAGATCTCTTATTACAAATAAATTGATGGTAAGAGATACAAGGGTATTACCCTTCAAATGGCTGATGAAGCAGTTTCGGGAAAAGGTGATGGAAGAATAAGTCAGGAAGATGCCCAACTAATTTTTGATACAATCTCTGATGGGAAGGCATACACACAGGTTGAAAAAGATACAATGAGGTATCTTAGAGACAATTACAGGTGGACAGATAGTGCAGACTTAGTTTTCCGGAAAAAGTGAGGAGCTGGGCCGCAAAAGAGCATGAATTGAATTGATATTTTATCAGATTAATTAAATGCTGAGATCAACTAATAAGTGCAATTGAAGGATGAAAAAGCTTTTAAGGGGCTTTTTCATCCTTCAAAAGCCTGAGCAGTGCAATCTTTGGATTGCAAAATGTCAAAAAACTACACACATCTCAGTATTGATCAAAGGTATCAAATTGAAGCATTATTGAAAACAGGAGCTACTCAAAAGGAGATTGCCTGTATCGTTCATTTTCACCCGTCTACGATCTCACGTGAGCTTAAGCGAAATGTGGGTTCAAGAGGTAGGGGAGCTGGTGTCTATCGAACAGCAAATGCACAAAGGAGGACCAATCTTCGTCATCAAGAAAAGCCAAAAAGAGTGATTTTCACCAAACCCATGAAAGACTGGATAGTTAACCGGCTCCAAGAAGATAGATGGAGTCCTGAATTGATCAGCCATCAGGGAAAGAAAACGAGAGAATGTCCACTTAGCCATGAATGGATTTACCAATGGATATGGGAATGTAAGCACACCAACCGCCAGGAGAACCAAGAATACAAACAACTATACACATATCTAAAACATGGCAAACGAAGGCGCAAACGAGGAAACAGAAAAGATCGTAGAGGTATTATCCCGAATAGGGTATCAATTGAACAGCGACCCCAGATCATTAACAAAAGGGAACGATTGGGAGATATAGAAGTCGATTTAATGATGGGTAAAAACCACAAAGGCTCTTTGTTGGTGATGACAGACCGAGCAAGTCTTTTTACCAGAATCAGAAAGATGCACAGTAAAAATGCCGATCAAATGGCCGAAGCTATTGTGGAGGAACTCTCTCAGGATAAACACAAACTGGAAACACTCACTTTTGATAATGATATGGCATTTTCTAAACATGAGTTGATTGCTCAATCCCTTGATGTGGATGCCTATTTCACTCGTCCCTATACTAGTCAGGATAAAGGGACAGTTGAAAATAGGATTGGGGTAATCAGAAGGTTTTATCCTAAGAAAACAGATATTAGATTTGTTACAGAGGAGCAAATCAAAGTTGTTGAAAACAAAATCAATGAACGCCCTGTTAGAAAATTTAATTACCTAAACGCAAAGCAAGTGCTACAAAGGAAAATTGCACTTATTACTTGAACTTACAAATCTTTTGAAGTAGGCATATAATAAATAATGATTTTGACTCTAAAAACAGCTTGAAATACTTTGTTAAGTCACTGATATTCAGTATATTAATATCAATTGAGAGTAAAAGTTAAATTTCAAGATATGGAGAAAAAGTATGAAAGTCTAACACTTTTCGAGTTTCAGGAGAAATTCCCCGATAACGACAGTTGCCAAGAATACCTGGCCGAATTGAAATGGCCCAACCTTCATCAGGTAAAGCCGGATATTGTCCACTTGCCATCGTTTAGCAAAGTGGTGTTTTGTTTTGGCAATTAATAATTTAATCTGCCGGAACATTTCATAACAGAGGGTAGCGATGATTAAACGCATGAAATTGGCCCAGTAGCGATGACAGGAAAGCCGGTCGGAATAAGTCATGTTTTTGAGTTCCTTTATTCGATTTTCACTGGCATCACCTCGCTTGACATAAAAATCAAAGTAAATCTGTTGAGCGGTCATCGCTTCAAAGTTGCTCACAAAGTAACGGACATTCATTCCTTTTCCGGTAGACTCCACTTTGGCGTACAGCTTTTCAGAACGATCCCAGCTTTTGGCCTGGTAAGTAAACGGGCCAACAAACTCTTGATGTTTGATGATTTTTGAAGCATATTCCTTTTTTACTTCAATGATAGTCTGTTTGGTAAAAGTCTTTAAAACTTCATTACTACTAATACCTAAACAAAATTGAAGGTCAAACTGCTTAGCTATCCGATAAAAAGATGCTCCTGAAAAGCCACTATCCGCTCGAATAAGGATCTTTACTGAGGGCAGTTTTTTTCTGATTTTAATGACAATCCTTTTCAATAAGGCCACAAACCATTTGTTGGAGTGACAATTGCCCGGACGTAGTACTGGTAAAATGACCTGACCGGTGTTCCCGTCCTTAAAGAACAACTCATGGTACATAGTCTGTCCATAATAGCCATTATACAAACTGAGTTGTTGGGATCCATGAGTAGGGTCATCGGTACCATCTACATCAATGATGATTTGACCAGTCTTCTCTTTCAACTCCTCTACATAACGGTCTACAAACCATTGACTCATCTGGTAGATCAGACTCCGATCGGCCTTGTTTTCAAATCGACTTAAAGTAGGCTGGGAACATAATCCGCTATCTAGTACTTTACGGATCACCGGATCCTCTCGGAGTTTTTGTTCGTCATTGCAATCCTGATAGCCCTGCATCATTAAAAACACCCGTTGGCGAAGCATTTCTTCATAAGTGTATTCGATAAAAAAGGGGTTTCGATAGTCAGGAATCAGTGCGGCGAAGCTTTTTAATAGACCAGTCTTTCTCTCTACTTTTTCACTTAACAATATCGCTCCGTCTGAGCTAATCGCTGATGCTGAAAAATCAAATTTAAAAGCTTGTTTTCCTCGATAAAATACGGTATCTTTTTCCTTATATTCAGGCATAAATTAATTGCTTATTTTGTTGTCTAACTATCTCAATATAAGCAATTTATGCCTGTTTTTTATTGTCTACTATGAATTTTTCGGGTTAACACATTCCACATCCCTACATCGAATTGAGCATGATGCATGGCAGAACCTTTTCCTAATTTTCTGTTCTCGTCAAGAGCAGCGGCCATAATCTCAGGCCGGGCCCCGAAAAACTTAATGCCTTCTGCTCCTTTTTTAATGTTGTTCCTCACCCACTCACGGGCCATTGCTGGCGTGCTGATGAGTTCGTCACTACTCTTTGACCAAAAGAAGTATAGGGCACGATACGCGGTGCAGTGATTTCATTCTTATCACTCCTTCTTTTCTGATCCAAACCCCACTCCAAACCATTGCTACTGCCTGGTTCCCGAATGGTAGTTCCCCACCATGGCCCATCCAAAGCTTACATACTCTGCATCAGCTCCCTGCGAACCTCCGCCGATATGGCCATGCATATCAACGAAGCCAGGCATCAGGTACATACCCTCACAATCAAGTTCTTTTCCCCCTTCTTTCAGTTGTGGTCTTTTGTCCGGATCAATGGGAACCCCGGGGAAACCTACATTCCTAATATCTTTAATGATATCGCCTTCCACCACAATGTCCTCAGGCCCCATAGGAGGTGCACCATTTCTATTGATGAGGGTGACCCCTCTAATGATCAACTGAGAATAAGGACCTTCACCCCTAAAACGATCAGGCGCTTTCAACGGCGTCTGCGCCCAAAGCCCTAAATGCAACAACAAGAAAATAAAAACGAGAACGATACGCATCATAGATCGATTAATATTGGTACAAATAGCAAAAAACAAAATCAAACATCAAACCCCAAACTTATAAACTCATCAACCTATAAACTCATCAATTCATAAATCAATCAATCTTCAACTCTTTAAACCTTAACATCACCAAAACCTATCAACCTATAAACCAATCAACCATCAACTATTCAGCTATTCAATCTTCCAGAAATAAATCCCTCCGGCTTGTTTACCCAGTTCAGCAGTTGCCACAATTTTTAACGCCTTAAGATCAATCACATCGACTGAACCAGGCTCACCTCCCACTCCCTCCACTGATACAAAAGCATATTTGTTGTCCGAAGACATCGCCACTCCGTGAGAAACCCTACGGTTATTATCCAATCGGGCCAGCTCCTTACCGCTTTCAAGGTCCCAAATTCCGGTTTTACCTGCCGTTTTGTAAGTGACCACCATTTTACTTCCATCAGGTGTAATCTCTACATTATAAGGCCCTTTATCTCCGGAGAAGTGCTTGGTTACTGCCTATTTCTCCAGGTCAACTTCCAGGATCTCATTGCTACCATTTCCTGCTACATAGACTTTGTTCCACTGCGGATGGGGGATCACCCAGGTAGGCTTTACTTTTGAATACCACATACCCCCTGGGCTCATTTTCGAATGGTCTATCTGCGAATGATCCATTTTACTCATATCTCCGCTTATGGCTGGTTTGGCATCCAGGTCCAGTTTACGGATTACTTTCAGGTCGAGAGCATCAATTTCAAAGAGTTCCCCGCTCATCATAGCCACTGAGTAGTGCTTCATCCCGTCGGGGGAGATGCGTGATCCGTGCGGCATGGTACCCGTTGTAATTCTTTTCAGTTCAGTCATAGTTTCAGGATCTACCACGGAAACCGAGCTGGGAACCATATCGCCATGCAGGTTAAAATTGACACAATACAGCAAACCGGTAGCGGTTGAGATCTGCATGGTCGCTGGAAACAATCCCAGTGTAGTTTGTCCCACCAATTCATCAGTACCCGTCTTGAATTTATAAAGTTTGCCATATGGAATACCGTGAGCCATGGAAAGGTACCAGTGTTTGCCATCAGGGCTCACCGTGATGCCATGAGGACCCTCAATCTCCGCCGGCCACACCCCTACCGGGATACGTTTGATCGTTTCAGCTTTTTGCCCATCGAATTTCACTACCGCCACTTCATCTTCTGACTCCGCAGTGACGTAGACGTAGTAGATTTGGGCCTGTCCATTGATCGCCATCGCTAAGCAGAAGATGATATATTTAATTTTATTAGCTATCATTTCAATTCTTGTCATTTCGAGTGAACCGAGAAATCTTAGTCACTTCAAACCCCACGTTAAATTGGAGAAAGTATTATTTGGTTTATCTCTTCCATCTTAAAACCTTCCAACCTACTAATCCTATCAAACTCATAAACCATCAACCCTTGAACTTTTAAAACTTCCAACTTATCAACCTTTCAACCCTTAACACTTTTCAACCCTCCAACTATCTAGTTTCCACCTTAACATCATCCGGCTTCTCAGGCTCCAGCTTGGCTGCCCATAGACCACTGTTCCAGTCGCTATAAAAAATCGTTCCCTTATGCAACTGCGCACCCCAGGTAAAGGTCGAATTAGGAATATACCCCTCCCCGGGTCACTGGCATGATAAAGCCAATCTCCCTACCCTGTCTGTTCAAATCACCCATTAACTCGCCACTCAAGTCCACAACTCTGACACCACCATTATAAAAAGCAGTGTAGAGAATGTCACCATCCACCCAGTAATTGTGAGAACCGGCTCCCGGTACCTCAAATTTTGCGATCTCTTCCGGGTTATGGATATCAGTAAAGTCAACGAAATGTAGGAAACCCCCTGCTATATTGGGGCCATCAATGTTTAGTCCATACGGAAAAATTTCATCTCCTCCTATAACATAAAATTTTCCCGTTTTCTCACTTTTATAGGGAAAAGTGGCATGATTCGCCCCACTAGGATAGATATAGCTGGCGAACTGGATCGGATTCTCAGGAGAACCTCCAGCTACGCCATTACCAACATCTACCAGTTGAATACCGTCAGACCAATTGGAACTATAAGCAATCCCGTCAACCACCCAAACATCATGGATGGAATGACCAGGCGTATCCAGCTCAAATTTGCTAACAATACGCGGATTTTTCGGATCCTCGATATTGACGATATAGTACTTCTGACCTGCACTTAAGGCATAAACATGATTTTCATAAATAAACAAGTTATGAACTCCTCCGGTCAGGTTCTCAGTAAATGTTGAGATGATCTCAACTTCCCGTGGGTTGGTCACATCAATAATCACTAATCCGTTTTTTCTGTTTGAAGCACCCTCACGACTGATGATACAAAGCTTGCCATCTTCGGATATCTTCACATCATTCACCGTTCTGGCATCCACCTGCACACTGTCGATCTTGGTAATATTTGCCGGATTGGTCACATCCCAGAAATAGACCGTGCCATCTGCTCCCCAAGTGCCAGTGACCGCATAATCACGACCATCGACACCTTCCCAAATCCAAAAATCGGAGGTATGTTTATCACTCACTGTCCCGTGTCCCACCAATTCAACTTTTCGCTGAACGTCCCTCGGAGCGGCATTAACTGTCATCCTTGAAACTACAGGGCCACAAGATGCTGTAACCGTATATAGACCCGGTTCATTAGCAACAAAACGGCCATCCGCCTTAATTAGGCCCGAGGCGCTAGAAGAAACATCGTAGGCTTCACCGGTAAAAGCATAGGTAATAGGAGCGTCCTGAACTTCCTTACCTTTTTTGTCCAATGCCTTTGCGCTGAAATGAAAAACGTCACCGGCACTTGCCTCCTGCATATCAGATTCCAGCGACATGGCAGCAACCGGGTTATCAACAATGTTAACTTTTACAGTATTTACAATCTCATCCACCCTGGCCGTGATGGTGGCTGTTCCCGGTTTCAGGCCGGTCACATTATAAAAAGCATCAACTGAAGCATTTTTGGTTGATGACAAGGTCACTTTCACGTCCTCCCGATGGAAACCGGTCTTGTCATAGACTTTAATATTCAAAGTAATGGTTGTTCCTGCATAAATCTTATTTGGTATTTCATCAATGTAAATCTCAGCCAGCGCCGGATAGTTCACCGTCACTTTGTAATCCACCCGTAAGCGCTTATTGCGATCTCCCTGTGGGTCCGGACTTAAGATAATAATAGTATGTTCGCCAGGCATTGAGGCCATAACGTTGCTCTTATCATCCACATTCACTGCCTTGCCATTCCGGGAAAATATCCTGATCCTACGATCTACCCGGTTGCCTTTGGCATCCTGTACATAGACGTTCAAATTCACTTTATCGCCAACTTCCATAGTCAACTCTGGAGGTTCAATAACTAATTTATGGTTTTGGGAGTAAGCAAACAGACAACACAACATCAATATCACAAGTGTAGGAATTCGTTTCATCTTTAATTGTTAAATTAGTTTTGACAGGGTATGAAATGAGCACAAACATTAGCCATCCTAATTATAGCAATCGGGTGGATGGATAAAGTTTGTGCAAATTCCATTAGTTGCTGAAATAAGTTTTTGTAAGTTCAAGTAATAAGTGCAATTTTCCTTTGTAGCACTTGCTTTGCGTTTAGGTAATTAAATTTTCTAACAGGGCGTTCATTGATTTTGTTTTCAACAACTTTGATTTGCTCCTCTGTAACAAATCTAATATCTGTTTTCTTAGGATAAAACCTTCTGATTACCCCAATCCTATTTTCAACTGTCCCTTTATCCTGACTAGTATAGGGACGAGTGAAATAGGCATCCACATCAAGGGATTGAGCAATCAACTCATGTTTAGAAAATGCCATATCATTATCAAAAGTGAGTGTTTCCAGTTTGTGTTTATCCTGAGAGAGTTCCTCCACAATAGCTTCGGCCATTTGATCGGCATTTTACTGTGCATCTTTCTGATTCTGGTAAAAAGACTTGCTCGGTCTGTCATCACCAACAAAGAGCCTTTGTGGTTTTTACCCATCATTAAATCGACTTCTATATCTCCCAATCGTTCCCTTTTGTTAATGATCTGGGGTCGCTGTTCAATTGATACCCTATTCGGGATAATACCTCTACGATCTTTTCTGTTTCCTCGTTTGCGCCTTCGTTTGCCATGTTTTAGATATGTGTATAGTTGTTTGTATTCTTGGTTCTCCTGGCGGTTGGTGTGCTTACATTCCCATATCCATTGGTAAATCCATTCATGGCTAAGTGGACATTCTCTCGTTTTCTTTCCCTGATGGCTGATCAATTCAGGACTCCATCTATCTTCTTGGAGCCGGTTAACTATCCAGTCTTTCATGGGTTTGGTGAAAATCACTCTTTTTGGCTTTTCTTGATGACGAAGATTGGTCCTCCTTTGTGCATTTGCTGTTCGATAGACACCAGCTCCCCTACCTCTTGAACCCACATTTCGCTTAAGCTCACGTGAGATCGTAGACGGGTGAAAATGAACGATACAGGCAATCTCCTTTTGAGTAGCTCCTGTTTTCAATAATGCTTCAATTTGATACCTTTGATCAATACTGAGATGTGTGTAGTTTTTTGACATTTTGCAATCCAAAGATTGCACTGCTCAGGCTTTTGAAGGATGAAAAAGCCCTTAAAAGCTTTTTCATCCTTCAATTGCACTTATTAGTTGATCTCAGCTTTAATACACATGAAAGTAACTACAGTTCCTCATAAAATTAAAGTCAAAT
Source organism: Cyclobacteriaceae bacterium (assembly GCA_963664285.2). GTDB lineage: Bacteria > Bacteroidota > Bacteroidia > Cytophagales > Cyclobacteriaceae > JAJCYL01. Next base: position 9,709 of record CAXXNX010000014.1, on the reverse strand, counting down.
TAAATGAAGCCTTCTCTTGAACAGATCAAAGCACTTGTTTTTGATGCCTACGGCACATTACTGGATGTGAAATCATTGGATGAACGGTTAGCTCATTACTACGGTAACAAGGCTGTTGAAATCAATTCCGTTTGGAGACTGAAGCAGTTACAATACACCTGGCTCAGATCTTTAATGGATCGGTACAAACCTTTTTCCCAAATAACCAGGGAGGCGCTGCAATTTGCTTGTAAGGATATTGGAGTAGAGTTGACAGATGAAATTATAGCTGACCTGATGGATCATTACTTTGTGTTGAATTCATTCCCAGAAGTACTGGAGCTTCTGAAAGAACTGTCACAATCACATGACTGCGCCATTCTCTCTAATGCAGATATGCCCATGTTGCAAAAAGCCTGCGATCACAATGATATCACGCAATACCTGGAAGCCATCCTCACAGTTGATTCAGCTGGAATCAATAAACCAGCCCCACAGGTCTATGAATTATCCACCCAACATTTTAAATGTGAGAGAGATCAAATTGCCTTCATTTCATCGAATACATGGGATGTAGCGGGAGCGAGTTCCTTTGGGCTTAAAACCATCTGGCTCAACCGAACAAACGGTACTATGGAAACACTGGGGTTTGAGCCCGATTGGACGGTTAATAGTCTTAATGAATTAGTTTGATCACCTTTTTGTCAATATCTTCTGCTCATGTGTAAAATTTCCTTCTGAATCGATCACTTTAAACACGAAAAATTCTACCTCACGTTGCGCATAGATGAAGTTAAACTTAGCCGATCTGTATCCCGGGGTGAGTGGTCGATCTTTATAAATATACTCCACCAGGTTTTCCTTGTCATCAAAAACTACCAAATCGTAGACACCTTTTTTCCTGACAGCATATTCGAAATTAACCGATAAAATCTCCTCCTTGGCCGGAACATAAGCCTCACTCGGGTCTAATGTATGTTCAGCCAAAACCTCATCATTCTCATCTGTCAATCGGGCAATGTACTGCGTGTTCTCTTCCACAATATTATTGATACCTATAGAATAAAAATGAAGGCCATTTTCATAAAACTTGTTATTAAAATACTCTCTAACTAATTCCCCATCATTTTTATAGATGGCCAAGGTTCCCTTGAAAGGCTCTGGCGCATGGTAGACCAGGTCCTTTCTTGCCGAATACACTATTCTCCGAAAAGGTAGGGGATTAGCAAAAAACTGCTCCTTTTCAGGCAATTGTAAACTCTTGTGCCTCGCAATTAGTGTAGCCAATTCCCAGGTAACGTCCACATTATCCCCGTTATGAAGGCCCTGGGTCGGATTGTTATCGGTAATTGCCCATACTGCTGCTTGTGCCGTTGAGTTTTTGAAATCATTCCTGGCCACTATAGCTGCAACTTCAGCTAAAACAGACTCAGCTACTGAACCCATCTGATACATATCCTCAGCGCCCGGACCAAGATTAGATAATTGGGTACATGCAGCATAAACATTCAACTCTTTCTGTTCTCTTGGAGCAAGAGCAATAACCTCATCTTCGAAAATGATCAAGTCTTGTACCTCGGGATTTTCGGATCGAAACTGTGTCCCCGGATCAAGTTCAATCAATAGTGGCCGCCTAAGGTTATTTTTAATTATCAGTTTTAAAGCATCTTCACCTAACCCACCATTGGCTCTGGCAGTTATTTGAATATTTCTGAGTTTTAAGGCTTGATTTAATTTTAGTGTGTCCGAGGCGTTGGTGTAATGGAACAATCCTGTTAACAGCGTTACAATAAGGATTTTCATAGTTAGGAGTATTGACCTATAGTCTTGTAAGTTCAAGTAATAAGTGCAATTTTCCTTTGTAGCACTTGCTTTGCGTTTAGGTAATTAAATTTTCTAACAGGGCGTTCATTGATTTTGTTTTCAACAACTTTGATTTGCTCCTCTGTAACAAATCTAATATCTGTTTTCTTAGGATAAAACCTTCTGATTACCCCAATCCTATTTTCAACTGTCCCTTTATCCTGACTAGTATAGGGACGAGTGAAATAGGCATCCACATCAAGGGATTGAGCAATCAACTCATGTTTAGAAAATGCCATATCATTATCAAAAGTGAGTGTTTCCAGTTTGTGTTTATCCTGAGAGAGTTCCTCCACAATAGCTTCGGCCATTTGATCGGCATTTTTACTGTGCATCTTTCTGATTCTGGTAAAAAGACTTGCTCGGTCTGTCATCACCAACAAAGAGCCTTTGTGGTTTTTACCCATCATTAAATCGACTTCTATATCTCCCAATCGTTCCCTTTTGTTAATGATCTGGGGTCGCTGTTCAATTGATACCCTATTCGGGATAATACCTCTACGATCTTTTCTGTTTCCTCGTTTGCGCCTTCGTTTGCCATGTTTTAGATATGTGTATAGTTGTTTGTATTCTTGGTTCTCCTGGTGGTTGGTGTGCTTACATTCCCATATCCATTGGTAAATCCATTCATGGCTAAGTGGACATTCTCTCGTTTTCTTTCCCTGATGGCTGATCAATTCAGGACTCCATCTATCTTCTTGGAGCCGGTTAACTATCCAGTCTTTCATGGGTTTGGTGAAAATCACTCTTTTTGGCTTTTCTTGATGACGAAGATTGGTCCTCCTTTGTGCATTTGCTGTTCGATAGACACCAGCTCCCCTACCTCTTGAACCCACATTTCGCTTAAGCTCACGTGAGATCGTAGATGGGTGAAAATGAACGATACAGGCAATCTCCTTTTGAGTAGCTCCTGTTTTCAATAATGCTTCAATTTGATACCTTTGATCAATACTGAGATGTGTGTAGTTTTTTGACATTTTGCAATCCAAAGATTGCACTGCTCAGGCAATTGAAGGATGAAAAAGCCCTTAAAAGCTTTTTCATCCTTCAATTGCACTTATTAGTTGATCTCAGCACTAACTATTTTTAAGTTTATTTATTATAGATGAAAATAGTGTTACCGTGGGTACCTGATACTTTCAACCATATCTTGCACTTCCTGGGGTGGCTCCGGTGTTATATGCGAGACAACACTTGAAACCAGGAAGTTCAATATCATTCCCAGCGTCCCGATACCCTCGGGAGAGATGCCAAACCACCAATTTGCTGCCACATTTTGTTCGGGGAAAAGAAACTTGAAATAGATGATATAGAATGAGGTAAATAGCAATCCAACCAGCATTCCAGCAATGGCGCCTTCCTTATTGATCCTCTTGCTGAATATGCCCATGATAATTATGGGAAAAAAAGAAGATGCAGCCAACCCAAAAGCAAACGCCACTACCTGTGCAACGAAACCTGGAGGGTAAATACCAAAGATACCTGCTATCACTACTGCCACTCCAGCCGATATTCGTGCGGCCACCAATTCCCCTTTCTCTGAAATTTTCGGGTTGATCTGTTTCTTGATCAGGTCATGTGCTATGGATGTTGAGATGACTATTAAAAGACCCGCCGCGGTTGACAATGCGGCAGCTAGTCCTCCCGCAGCTACCAGAGCTATAACCCAATTGGGAAGTTGCGCAATTTCAGGATTAGCCAAAACCATAATGTCCCGGTCAATTGTGAGTTCATTCTTTTCGGCGTCCGCCAGGTATTGCACTTTTCCATCCCCATTCTTGTCAGAAAAAGAGATTAGTCCGGTTTCTTCCCATTTACTAAACCACTCGGGTAGGTTTACATAGGATTGATTAGAAACCGTATTGATCAGGTTAGTACGAGCAAATGCTGCCACTGCCGGGGCAGTGGTGTAAAGGATAGCAATGAAAACCAATGCGTATCCAGCCGATATCCTGGCGTCTCTAACCCTGGGAACGGTGAAGAACCTGACTATAACATGAGGCAGACCTGCTGTGCCTACCATTAAGGCAGCCGTAATGAAGAAAACATCAGTCATGCTTTTTTTTGCTACTGTATACGCTGCAAATCCTAATTCCTGTTGAAGACCATCGAGTTTATCCAATAAGTAAGTACCATCCGCTACTGTCCCACCAAAACCTAGTTGAGGAATGGGATTGCCGGTCATCAGAATAGAGATAAATATTGCTGGAACCAGATAGGCAAAGATCAAAATGCAGTATTGAGCCACCTGGGTATAGGTAATGCCTTTCATACCGCCTAAAACCGCGTAGAAAAAGACGATCACCATGCCAATAATGATGCCGGTATTAACATTGACCTCCAGAAACCTTGAGAAGACAACCCCTACTCCTCTCATTTGTCCCGAGACATAAGTGAAGGAAACAAAAATGGCGCAAAAAACTGCTACCGTTCGGGCAGCATTCGAATAGTAGCGATCACCAACAAAGTCGGGCACCGTGAATTTTCCGAATTTCCTAAGGTACGGCGCCAAAAGCAAGGCCAGCAGCACATAACCACCAGTCCAACCCAAGAGATATACCGCCCCATCATAACCCATGAATGAAATCAAACCAGCCATGGAAATAAATGATGCGGCTGACATCCAATCAGCGGCAGTTGCCATTCCGTTGGCCAAAGGGGAAACGTGACCACCGGCTACATAAAACTCGCTGGTACTTCCGGCCCTTGACCAGATCGCTATGCCTATATAAACGCTAAATGTTAACCCAACTATTAGGTATGTCCAGGTTTGTACGTCCATTCCACTAACTATCTTTCGTCTACGTCATATTCCCTATCCAGCTTATTCATCCACCTCACATAGACGAAGATCAGGATCACAAATACATAAATCGCCCCTTGCTGTGCAAACCAGAAACCCATTTTAAATCCACCAATACGTATATTATTGAGTTGATCTACCAGCATTATGCCGAAAACATAGGAAACTAAAAACCAAATAGACAAAAGAATAGTTAGGTATCGCAGGTTTTTACGCCAATAGCTTTGATGAGATTGGTTGTTCATGGATTATTGATGGAGATAATGCCTAAAACTAATCAATCGAAATTATCCATAATAGTGTTATTCTTAAAAGGAGGGTGCTTGATCACAAAACCCCACATTTTAGGGCTTGATAGCGTTTCCAAAATATAATCAGGGTTCGATCATCCAAAACATAGCCTCGTAATTAAAAACAGAAAAGGCAATTCTATCTTCCGTTGGAGAATAGACAGGGTGTGCTTTATCTGTCGGATCGAAAGTTACCTGTTTCACTTCATTTCCATCAATCGATACTTTAAAAACCTGGAAATTGCCGTTATCATCAGGGGCAATGAAAGCCACCCACTGATCATCCTTTGACAATCCGATCCCGGAGTAAAGTTGATCACTTTCGAACCGGTGGATCAGCTTTCCTTCTCCGCCATCCAGCGGTATCATGTAGATCTCTTTGTGGTTTTCATCTGTCACATATTCTACTACCAGGTTTTCACTATCCGAAGTCCATTGAGAGTCCGTAAAACTTCCGACTTCAAGACCTTTTGGTACCAACTCCTTTTGAGGCACAGTTATTTTTCCCTTTTCCTGGTTAATCCCGATCAGAAATAGCTTATTAATTCGATCCGATGTATAGGCAGTATTGCAAACAATCCACCTACCATCGGGTGACCATCTGGGCCAGCCCGTTTCATAACCTCCTTTAGACAGCGGCCGTCCCTTAGAAGGATCTCCATTCGGTTGGATCCAGATATCGTCCGTGCCATCCGCATGGGTATGAAAGGTGATCCACTTCAGATTGGGAGACCAACTCATCCCCTGATCTTCAGAATAAGAGGCTCTAACGACCTCCTCGGGTTCATCTGCTGGAGTACCCCTATCTGTGCTGACGATACCTATGTTTTGAGCAATGTCCGGATACTTGGCGTCGTCCATCACTCTTCGCCACGAACCATATGTGAAAGAGATTCTTTCCCCGTCAGGATGCCAGTAAGGGATTTCAGATTGAAAACTGGTCAAGGTTTGCACAGCCCCTCCTTCACCGGAAACAGTAGCTATGAAAATACGGTAATCCTGAAGCTTGAAAACTACAGCACCGCTATCACTGATGGAGGGTTCATAGCTATCTCTGAGAAAAAAGGTTAACTGCTCTCTCGTATTGTTACTCAAATCATGTCTCCACAGATCAAGGGCTTCCTTATCATTGCCCAGGGTGTAGTAAACAATTCCTCCATCCCTGGAGAAAACAATCCGACCATAACTGTTAGCCTCAATCAATTTATTTTTTTCAAAGCCAAGATTGAGATCAACATACCTCTTCCCGTTTTCTGAAACAATACCAGCCCAACCGGTTCTAGTCGGATTCCATTGAATAGACTCTATCCTTTCACCTTTGGTTAGCAATCTGGCATTGCTGCCATCCTGATCAAAACTATCACCAGTGTTTCATTATTTCGTCTGACACTTCCGGCCACACCTTTACCATCCTGTGACCAAACTAATTCCCGGAGATCTGATCTACTCACATTAATCTCACTGCCTTCTTTGATTTTGACAGAAAATGATTCCCTATCAGCCCATAACACCTCGCTTCTATTTTTATCCAGATCATAGATATACCAGGTCTTGCCCCCCCCAATTCGTAGGTAATCAAATTTTTACGGCTAAGTTCTAAATAACACAGCAATTATTATTATCTTCGCTATATGATATCAAGTCAAGAGATCAAAAATTTATTTGCACAATTGCCGATAAGTTCCCAAACCGAATTGTTGGATGAGTTGCTCCAGGAGCAGGAATTACAAGGCAAAGTATTGATTGCCGCTCAACAACAAATAGCAGAGAAAAGAAAGAAGAAACCCTGTCCAAATTGCACAAGCGAGAAGGTATATAAGAGGGGCAGACAAAAAGGTGTGCAGATGTATCAGTGCAATGAATGTAAAAGATGGTACAGTGAAACAACAGGGACACCTTTGTATGACATCAAGCTTAAATCAAAATGGCAATCTTATCTGCGCTGTATGGAGCAGGGCATGCCGATAAAAAAGATAGCAAAACAAATCGGAATAAGCATCCAGACAAGCTTCGACTGGCGGCATAAGATATTGAGTTCACTAAATGAGTTTGTTCCCGAACAGTTATCCTCGGAAGTAGAATGTGATGAATTGGAACTGGCACTTAACAACAAGGGCAGTCAAAATTTAGATAGGGCAGCAAGAAAGAGGGGAAACGATTTCATACGGAATATGGGAAAGGAAGAGGTCACAGTTGTCCAGGTAGTAACAGCGGTTGAACGCAAAGGGGGAGAAGTACCTTAAAGCTGTTGCATCAAAACGGCTGAGCAAAGAAGAAATTTCAAAGGCATTGGATGGGAAGTTGGCCTACGGTGCAACCTTGATTACAGATAAGCACCCTTCTTATAAGGCTTTTGCCAAAGACAACCCCTCCATAAAGCACAAAGCGCTATTGGCCAAAGATCATGTGGATAGAGATGATAAAACAATCCATCTGCAAAAAGTAAACAATGTTCACACTCAACTTAGGACATTCTTACGCCCATTCAATGGTGTCAGTTCCAAATATTTGCAAAACTACCTGAATTGGTATGCTTATGCTGACCGAATAAGAGAGAGTAAAACAACTTTGAAACAATGGTTTCTGACTATGCTATTAACGGATCAAGCCTATCATCTGTATGAGCTATTTAAACAAAATACTGTTATAATTAGAACTTAGCTTAATGAAGTAACAGGGATTGGGATAGCCTCTGTCACCCACCATATGGCAATCCAAACTGTAGACGCCAGGGCTGCCTGAGCAGTATCGGACATCCCTCCCAATGGAGGAATGATAAGTATTATTATGAATATCAACGGCCCGAGGGCAATGAAAATATTTTTTTGCACGCTAATAGAATAATGGCATTAAACTATCACATCTAATACACATTACAAATGACTACGTTTTAAGAGGGTTTGTACTGATTGGTGTAACTAACTGGTGTTACTTTCCTCGCTCACCCCTTGCCCCTATAGGGGGAACCAACCCACATTTCGCCTATTGTGTGGGTTCCCTTTAGGGAATAAAAGGGTAAGTGAAGGGCTTTAGTAGAGATTTGCGCAACATCAGTAAATATTATGATTTCTTGAAAATATACCGAAAGTTCAGTTCAATACTTTGATAGAGATAATCTCTTAAACCATACCGGTAAATTAATGATAGTTTATGATCACCAACTTTTCTTCCAAATGACGTTTCAAGCACCATTGGTTTATCTCCTATGTCGTGATAGCCTGAATAACCTCGAAAAGTCTGATCTAAGACCCAATTATCCGATGTAGCCTCGAAACCCAAGCCATACAACAAAGCATCATTCTGTCTTAGACTTTCATCATTAGTTTGCCAGGCAAAAAATCCCAACATTCCATACGGGCGAAACTGTACTTTATCCCCATTGAAGGATTTTCCCATCGACGCATCAAAATAGTACCCCGGGGTATCAATAAATCTTGCTGGGTTGTCCAGACCGGACGATGCCGTTTTCAGCCCAATCCTCAATGCTAAATCGAGTTTGTTTTGGGCCTGGTTCAAAATCTGTATGTTCGTATTAATATATAAATCCCCAATCGCCGTTTTCTTATCAAAATGCTCGAAATAAACGTTGCGCTCTATTTTGCGCTCCATTCGATAACCGATAGAACTCAATCGGTACCATAAAAACATCTAACGAAACACGATCTTTAAGAAAAGTAAGACCAGCATAAAAAGTGATATTCCCGGTTTGATCCCCCGACCTAGCATGATATTGGCCTCCTAACTTGATATAGGATTCGTTTTTCACCTTTCCGATAGAGACCTCAGGCACCGGCATCGCATTTGGACCGGTAAACTTGGGAGAAAAAATTAAATACTCAGACCAATGCGAAATACCATCCCAACTGACATTCTGAACCCATTCTTCTTGAGTCTGTGCTTTTGATTCTGATCCAATCAGAAAAACAAGACAAAAACTTACCCACCTCATTCAATCTCAAAATTCATTCAAAAGAAGAGGATGAGCAATAATGTTTACAGACATAAGACGAAAAGTAAGGCCACTTAAATTTTAAGTGGCCTCTCATCCCGTCGATTGTCCTAAACCATAACAAGATTTATCTATCTGTAAATTATTTCAGCTGATTCCACGTCTATTTTATGAACGACAACATTATCCCCCGGAAGAAAGGTGACATGCTGGATGAACGGAATAATTACACCATCTATATTCCTGAAATCGCTAAAATTCATGGTACCAGACAGACTTTTACCTTTACTGCGAATTGTATATGATAGATATTGCTGAGATCAACTAATAGTGCAATTGAAGGATGAAAAAGCTTTTAAGGGCTTTTTCATCCTTCAAAAGCCTGAGCAGTGCAATCTTTGGATTGCAAAATGTCAAAAAACTACACACATCTCAGTATTGATCAAAGGTATCAAATTGGAAGCATTATTGAAAACAGGAGCTACTCAAAAGGAGATTGCCTGTATCGTTCATTTTCACCCGTCTACGATCTCACGTGAGCTTAAGCGAAATGTGGGTTCAAGAGGTAGGGGAGCTGGTGTCTATCGAACAGCAAATGCACAAAGGAGGACCAATCTTCGTCATCAAGAAAAGCCAAAAAAGAGTGATTTTCACCAAACCCATGAAAGACTGGATAGTTAACCGCTCCAAGAAGATAGATGGAGTCCTGAATTGATCAGCCATCAGGGAAAGAAAACGAGAGAATGTCCACTTAGCCATGAATGGATTTACCAATGGATATGGAATGTAAGCACACCAACCGCCAGGAGAACCAAGAATACAAAC
>CAXXNX010000013.1:0-41425 GCA_963664285.2 Cyclobacteriaceae bacterium | reverse complement strand
AATTGCAGGTCCAACAATAAATCCCAAACTGGACGACATGGCCATTTTTCCAAAATTCTCTTTTCGATTTTCATCAGTTGAAACATCAGAGAGATAGGCATTAGCAACGGAGATGTTACCTCCGGTCAATCCGTCCAAAGCCCTGGCAGCAAAAAGAACGAGTAGAGGAACGGTCAAAGTAAATGATCCTAAAAAATCTGATTCAATTTCTATGATGTCTGTTATTGGGATAATAAGGGCAAGGAGAAAAAGTAACCAAGCGAATAAGGTACCGGCCTGACTTACTATAAGGATCTTACGCCTGCCAAACCTGTCTGACCACTTACCCAGTATAGGGGCGCCAAAGAATTGAAAGGCTGGATAAATCGATCCCATAAGACCATAGACAAATGCATTGCCTCCAAATTTTGTCACAATGAATATCAGGAACGGGATGATGATGCTATAGCCAAGAACTCCAATGAAATTGACGGTAAGGACTGGTAAAATGGGGATGCTCTTACTCGAATTCATACTTCCTAAATTAAAGGATTTTAAATACTGCCAATGGTTAACATTTTTTAACAATAAGAGACCCACTGTATCGTTCATTTTCACCCGTCTACGATCTCACGTGAGCTTAAGCGAAATGTGGGTTCAAGAGGTAGGGGAGCTGGTGTCTATCGAACAGCAAATGCACAAAGGAGGACCAATCTTCGTCATCAAGAAAAGCCAAAAAGAGTGATTTTCACCAAACCCATGAAAGACTGGATAGTTAACCGGCTCCAAGAAGATAGATGGAGTCCTGAATTGATCAGCCATCAGGGAAAGAAAACGAGAGAATGTCCACTTAGCCATGAATGGATTTACCAATGGATATGGGAATGTAAGCACACCAACCGCCAGGAGAACCAAGAATACAAACAACTATACACATATCTAAAACATGGCAAACGAAGGCGCAAACGAGGAAACAGAAAAGATCGTAGAGGTATTATCCCGAATAGGGTATCAATTGAACAGCGACCCCAGATCATTAACAAAAGGGAACGATTGGGAGATATAGAAGTCGATTTAATGATGGGTAAAAACCACAAAGGCTCTTTGTTGGTGATGACAGACCGAGCAAGTCTTTTTACCAGAATCAGAAAGATGCACAGTAAAAATGCCGATCAAATGGCCGAAGCTATTGTGGAGGAACTCTCTCAGGATAAACACAAACTGGAAACACTCACTTTTGATAATGATATGGCATTTTCTAAACATGAGTTGATTGCTCAATCCCTTGATGTGGATGCCTATTTCACTCGTCCCTATACTAGTCAGGATAAAGGGACAGTTGAAAATAGGATTGGGGTAATCAGAAGGTTTTATCCTAAGAAAACAGATATTAGATTTGTTACAGAGGAGCAAATCAAAGTTGTTGAAAACAAAATCAATGAACGCCCTGTTAGAAAATTTAATTACCTAAACGCAAAGCAAGTGCTACAAAGGAAAATTGCACTTATTACTTGAACTTACAATTTTAAATACTGCCAATGGTTAACATTTTTTAACAATAAGAGACCCACTATGACCTGCCAGCCGTTTCTAATTTTGTTTCTTTGCAAGTTGAAATATTTTTGTCCCCCAATTATTAAGAAACTCGACTAATTATGGCGATAGCGGAGGTTGCAGGTGCAGATGTCAAGCAAGATCATCAGGAAAAGATACGGAACGTCTTTTCAGAAATAGGAAAAGTTGTTGTTGGTCAGGAGTACATGGTCAATAGACTATTAATCGGTCTTTTTACTCAGGGACATGTGTTGTTAGAGGGAGTCCCGGGCCTAGCTAAAACTTTAACCGTCAATTCACTGGCCGAGGCTTTGCACCTTGATTTTAAAAGAATTCAGTTTACTCCGGACTTACTTCCTTCCGATCTTGTAGGGACAATGATCTATAATCAGAAGGATGCAAAATTTGAAGTAAAAAAAGGCCCAATTTTCGCTAACATTATTTTGGCTGATGAGGTGAACCGTTCACCGGCCAAAGTACAATCAGCGCTGCTGGAAGCCATGCAAGAAAAACAAGTCACTATTGGGGAGACTACGTTCCAATTAGACCGTCCATTCCTGGTAATGGCCACCCAAAATCCGGTTGAGCACGAAGGCACTTATCCGTTGCCTGAGGCCCAGGTCGACAGGTTCATGCTCAAAGTCAATATTGACTATCCTGATAAAGATGACGAATTGGAGATCATGCGGCGCATGTCTAATCTCACATTTGACAAGAAAGTACAGGCTACACTTTCTAAAGAAGATATTTTTGCTATCAGGAATGAAATAAACCAGGTTAATATTTCCGAGTCTTTGGAAAAATACATCGTCGAGCTAGTCTTCGCTACACGCAGCGCTAAGGAATACGGACTCAAAGAAGAAGCAAATTACATACTGTATGGCGCTTCACCACGGGCTTCAATTAATCTCAATCTTGCCGCAAAGGCCGTAGCCTTCTTTGATGGGAGAGACTATGTACTTCCTGAGGACATTAAGGAAGTTGCCCCTGATGTTTTCAATCACCGTATCATTCTCAACTATGAGGCGGAAGCGGATGGAATTACCACCCACGATATCGTAAAAACACTTCTGGGAAAGGTAAATATCAACCGATAATCAATCTTTGGCTCTTCGGCAACAATTCTATAAAGGATTGAAAGGAAGATTGAAGAGCCCTCTGGAAACATTATCGTATCCCCTTTATCAATTCTCTCAACTCTTCCAGTGTCTCCTTAATTTTTTCTAATTCAAGGTTCACGGAGTCTTTTATTATTCTATTGACATTGAGTTTTTGAGTGAGCTCAATAATTAGCGAATCATTCTCAATAATGGCTTCTTGATGAGCAGTTTTTTCTTCCATGGTTGCCTTAATTTTTTGATCCAACTTGATGCCTGCCGTAGTATATCTATCAAGGAATTTTCCAATTTTACCAGCTCGTTTTTCTGTGTTTGTTATTTTCTGTTGTAAGTTGTTCCTATAATAATCCACCCTGAAATCTGAGAGTAGTTGGCTGATTTGCTTGTTGTACTTGCTAACGTCATCACTTGGCATGCCATTGTCACTTAGGGCGGCCGTAATTTTCGCGGTTAATGAATCCGGAGCTCCCACTCTGGAATAAAAAACTATGGGAACAGTCGACTCTCCTTCTTTTGGTGGAATGGTATGCTTGACGTCATCTTTTTTCGTTTCATTTCTGCTGAATTCTTTGGAGTATTTCCACCAGGCCTTAAAGATTTCTTTTTTAGTGAAGTCCATCCTGATTGAATAACCTTCTAATTCCTGGCCATTTACCGAAAGACTCGCCTTACTTACTTTAGAATCAACCTTTTGAGCATTGACGGTTTGCAATGGAAGCCATAGAATGACTGCACAGAGACAGTTTTTGTGGCAATAGTTCTGCATATTCATACAAAACTAATTTTTAGTAGTAGTATTATCAACTTATAACTGAATCTATATGACAGTGCTTATATCCGGGGGAAGCGGATTGGTTGGAAGCAGGTTGACCGATTTGCTTGTTGACAAGGGATATAACGTAGCCCATTTAAGCCGGTCAGCTCAATCCGGATCGATCAAAACCTTCAGTTGGGATATTGATAAGGGCTTACTTAAACCAGAGGCATTAGATGGTGTTGATTATATCGTTCATCTTGCCGGTTCCGGAATTGCGGATGGGCGATGGACGGTAAAAAGGGAAAAGGAAATCTTCGATAGCCGCATCAAATCAAGTGAATTGATTTACAATATGCTTCAACGAAATAACCATAGCATCAAAGCATTTGTGGCTGCATCGGCTGTAGGTTATTATGGAATGGATACCGGCGATCGATTGTGCTACGAAGACTCCCCAAAGGGCAGTGATTTTCTTTCTGATGTGGTTGTTAATTGGGAAGCATCGACATCAAAAATGCGGGAATTGGGGATTGCTACAAGCCAGCTGAGGATTGGTGTGGTGATGGATCGAAAAGGCGGCGCACTGGACAAAATGGAAACTCCAATAAAAATTGGTTTAGGGTCACCACTGGGTTCCGGCAATCAATGGATGAGCTGGATTCATATCGATGACCTCTGTCAAATGATAATCTATGCGTTGGAGAAGCAATTGGATGATGTATTTAATGCGGTGGCTCCCAATCCGGTTACCAATAAAGAGCTGACAAAAGCAATAGCTCAAGTAATGGGAAAACCACTTTTTATGCCCAATGTTCCGTCTTTTTTATTGAGAACTGTTTTTGGGGAAATGGCGTCCATGATTCTTGGGGGAAATAAAGTATCATCTGAAAAAATTGAACAAAATGGTTTCAAGTTTTCATTCGCATCACTATATCATGCATTGAACAACCTGTATTCCACTGATTAAATGTATCGAGGCGTTGACCTTTGGCTAATTGACCTTTACATACAAATTGTTAGCCCAATTTTATATACCGACCATAAAAGGATTTGACGGTTTTGGATTAAACAAAATAACGCTTTTCACTTTTTATCTCTTTTAAGTGGTGGCGGGACTCTTAAGAGATTGGACATAGTTTCGTCAAGATCTCCTTTAATTGGGTCTTTCTTTGGGAGTCGAGGGGTTCCAATAGTAAACAGCAACCGTTCCACAGTCAGTAGATCACTGTCAATAATCTTTATTTCAAAGGAGCTAAAGCCAATTTTTCAGCTCCATTTTTACATGGTGATAGTAGATTCGAAGTGCAAAATGGATTATTCCAAGTCTTCTTAAGCGCATACAATATTTATACCATGAAAATGTCCATCGCCAGTAGATGAAGAGGCAGTAACACTTTCATTTTTCTGCAAAGAAGCAAAGTTATCCACAGTTACTATTACAGAATGATCATGACTAGCACCGCCTTGAATACTGTAAGACTTTTCAGTACCAGCATTAACGTCACCTACCGATACGGTCAATGTATGCCCATGATTTTGGGTAATCGAACTATTCGTACCATTTGCACTACAATCGCCTGGTGTACTGCCATTGCCTGCACCATTATCCGGATTGGTATCATCATCATCGTCATCTGAACCAGAACAGCTCATAATTGATAAAAATGGGATTCCGGCCAGGAGCGGTGTGACAGTCTTATTGAGAAATAATTTTCTATTCATAATAGTTGATTTTTAAGGGTTTTTATTAACATTCATATACAGTACAGCGAATGACCTCATTTGGTTTCTAGTTACCTCAAAAAAAATTATTTTCCATGCTTCTTTGGCTTTGAGAGGGTTTATCTTAATAGGTAGACCAAAAATATGGCGTTAAATAAGTGTTTGTAACTCATAGGAGCATCACCCTTTGACCCGCATTTTAAGGCAAAAAAAAGCCATCAAAATATTGATGGCTTCCGGACTTTAAAATTCTTACAGTTTATTTTCTAAAGCTTGCTGTTTAGCTCTAAACATTTTGTCTTGAATTGTTCCCAAATTAGCATTGGGATCGGATTTCTTTTTAAGCTCCATACTTTTGTAGTACTGCTCAACCGCTTCCCTTGGAAGATTGTTTGCCATATAATAATCTCCATAGACTTCCCTGTTGAATGCTGATTCAGAAATAACCAAGGACTTTGTTATCCATTCTTTGGCCTCCCCTAAATGGGCTTTTTTTCGAATTAGCTTCTGAGCAGACTTAGCATAAATCATCCAGTCATCTGGCGAAGCGTTGGAGACTGCCTCTTTTAACTTATCATATGTCTTATCTCCGATAGCGGCATTAGCAACTGTAGCTAATGAAAGCATTGATAATAATGCCAAACCCAGTGTCACGTTTCTTAGTGTCTTTTTCATAATTAATCCTGTTTAATGAGTTAATACCTTTCTTAGTCCTTGACAGGAACCATACCAAAAAACTTAAGTATGTGATACACAGGTATTTATTAATTCTTGACCGACTAAATTAGTTACTTGTGTCCGTTATTAATTCAGGATTTGTACGGAGTTGAACAAGTTAACTTTCCGAAGCCATTTTCGTACTTGCAGTAAGAAGAATTATTTCTGACACAAACTGTTTCTTAAGAAATTAAGGATCAACTTTTGTAATTAAAAGGATCTAAAGAAAACTTTTGTATATATACCCGGAAAGGGATAGAGTTAACTAGCAAAGCTTAGCTATTAATCAAAGAACGATCTACAAATGTCATTGTGTATTTTAATCACCTTGACAATACGTTCAAACCAAGCTATATACCTACACCCCCCTCACCTGAATTGTTCGTTAACCTTACGGGTATTAAACCTCGCTGCGAATTCATCCAAGTATCTTTCAAGGTGCTTATCACCCACCTGATGATTGATACCGTACAAACCTCGTTTAAGGACGCTCCAAAAATTCTTTATGGTATTGGTGTGTACATCACCCGAAACATAGACTTGAAGAGCATGCTTGACGGTACTGTGTGTGTACCGCTTACCTAAATTTGAATACGGCCCTAAATTCGTCAGTATAAATTTTAGACCCTTTAGTATATAGTTGCCCTATCCCAGTGCTATTTATTCAATTGCAAACGCTTACAAATGCTTACAAATGCAACTTAAGTGACTACAAATACTTATTGTTCGACTAACATTTTCCGGTCTTCCGTACTTAGCACCGTCAATTGGTTTTGACATCGAATTAATGTTTAACTAAAAATTTTTAACATCATGAAAAATTTAACCCGCATTATTCATAGGCCACCAATTTTGGGATTAATAATGGGTTGCTAACTATTTTTGATTGGAGTGTATGTATTAATTTGAAGATCAACCAGGTTTCTGGATTTCAAAGGACATTAGAGCGTTTTTTTGTTAGAATTTTTCAATTTTCAGTCAAAGCTCTATTGTGTTCTTATGGAAGAACATTTTTTTGATTAAATCAAACTGTTTAACTGATCGGTCAGTTCACCGTAAGCAAATCGCCCAGCAGGTATTGATATCTAAAGGCTCTTGAGAATTGTATTGTCAATGATCTTTTCCTTTCTTTCAGGCACGCCCCAACCTTCATCAGGTAAAGCCGGATATTGTCCACTTGCCATCGTTTAGCAAAGTGGTGTTTTGTTTTGGCAATTAATAATTTAATCTGCCGGAACATTTCATAACAGAGGGTAGCGATGATTAAACGCATGAAATTGGCCCAGTAGCGATGACAGGAAAGCCGGTCGGAATAAGTCATGTTTTTGAGTTCCTTTATTCGATTTTCACTGGCATCACCTCGCTTGACATAAAAATCAAAGTAAATCTGTTGAGCGGTCATCGCTTCAAAGTTGCTCACAAAGTAACGGACATTCATTCCTTTTCCGGTAGACTCCACTTTGGCGTACAGCTTTTCAGAACGATCCCAGCTTTTGGCCTGGTAAGTAAACGGGCCAACAAACTCTTGATGTTTGATGATTTTTGAAGCATATTCCTTTTTTACTTCAATGATAGTCTGTTTGGTAAAAGTCTTTAAAACTTCATTACTACTAATACCTAAACAAAATTGAAGGTCAAACTGCTTAGCTATCCGATAAAAAGATGCTCCTGAAAAGCCACTATCCGCTCGAATAAGGATCTTTACTGAGGGCAGTTTTTTTCTGATTTTAATGACAATCCTTTTCAATAAGGCCACAAACCATTTGTTGGAGTGACAATTGCCCGGACGTAGTACTGGTAAAATGACCTGACCGGTGTTCCCGTCCTTAAAGAACAACTCATGGTACATAGTCTGTCCATAATAGCCATTATACAAACTGAGTTGTTGGGATCCATGAGTAGGGTCATCGGTACCATCTACATCAATGATGATTTGACCAGTCTTCTCTTTCAACTCCTCTACATAACGGTCTACAAACCATTGACTCATCTGGTAGATCAGACTCCGATCGGCCTTGTTTTCAAATCGACTTAAAGTAGGCTGGGAACATAATCCGCTATCTAGTACTTTACGGATCACCGGATCCTCTCGGAGTTTTTGTTCGTCATTGCAATCCTGATAGCCCTGCATCATTAAAAACACCCGTTGGCGAAGCATTTCTTCATAAGTGTATTCGATAAAAAAGGGGTTTCGATAGTCAGGAATCAGTGCGGCGAAGCTTTTTAATAGACCAGTCTTTCTCTCTACTTTTTCACTTAACAATATCGCTCCGTCTGAGCTAATCGCTGATGCTGAAAAATCAAATTTAAAAGCTTGTTTTCCTCGATAAAATACGGTATCTTTTTCCTTATATTCAGGCATAAATTAATTGCTTATTTTGTTGTCTAACTATCTCAATATAAGCAATTTATGCCTGTTTTTTATTGTCTACTATGAATTTTTCGGGTTAAGAAACAGTGTGCAGTTGATTGGAAGATTAGGAAATGATCCTGAGATCATTGAATTGAAAAGCGGGAAGAAGTTGGCTAAGTTTTCTCTTGCTACCAATGAAAATTATCGCAATCAAAAAGGTGAAAAGATAGAAGAAACGCAATGGCACAATGTCGTGGCCTGGGAAAAGAAAGCAGACTTTGCCAGTGAGTACCTTGAAGAAAGGA
The DNA here is from genome assembly GCA_963664285.2 of Cyclobacteriaceae bacterium. GTDB lineage: Bacteria > Bacteroidota > Bacteroidia > Cytophagales > Cyclobacteriaceae > JAJCYL01. The sequence goes on along the minus strand of CAXXNX010000013.1, from coordinate 32,920 downwards.
ATGGAGATTGCACTAGAAGGCAAGCTTATTCACCGTGAGTATGAAAACTCGAATGGTGAGAAGCAATATGCAACTAATATCAACCTTAACGATGTGGTGATGGTTGGCAGCAAAAGCTGATTGGAACAGCGAATATCGAACACCGAATGTCAATTGAATTCTTGAACTTCACAATTCGACATTCCTTGTTCGATATTCATGATTTGAACGAGTTAGGAAAAATAATTAAAATCTTTTCAATTCCGTAACCAGAGCTTTAGAAGAAAGTTCACTGCCCAAAACGAGCAACATGATCTTTAGTTATTGAGGGCACCTTAAGAGAATAGGGAGTGTTGTTCTTATCTTCTATTCTTCTTGCCATGCTCTCTTAATATCAGGTAAAATGTACTGTCCCCCCGAATTCTCACCGAATCAGCGAAAGCCTTTTGATCTGCCTCGGATATGCCTACCAGATTATTTTCGGTTGCATATTCTGAGGGATTAATATCCGCTAATTCTGGTACTGCATTTTTTCTGCGTCTACCCTTTCTCATTGCTGCTCTTAACCTGTCGAAAACAATATTGAAATAAACAGGCTGAGGACCCGACAGGTAATACCTGGCATTCTCTGCGGCATTAAACTCGTCTTTGTCGTAATTGATTACTCTAAGCTGCCTCTTGAGTAAGGCTATGTTGCGCAAAGCATAATCGTACTCCCTGTCATCTAACTTCAATGCAATAATCGCCTCCTTAAACTCTTCTTCATTTTCCGGCAGAAAAAATATCACTGCTTCCCGGAGATAAATGGTATCCCTGACCATAGTAATTTTTGTGGAATATTCATCATCGTATCCCTCAGGAACAGCGAACCTATAATCCTTGAACCCCACAAATGAAATTCTTATCGTATCATCCCTTTCGAGGGGCACCTTGAACAAACCGTCCACATTGGTTGTAGTGGCCCATTTAGAACTCAAGACGTGGGCGTAGGGAAGCGCAGTTTCGCCATCCTCGTCATAGACCTGGCCGGATACCTGAACAGTTCCGGTCTGTGCTTTGACCTGATTACCAGTTAATAGGCAGATGGCAAATAAACAAAAAAGAAAAATAAATCTGCGAGTCATAACTCCACCCTGCTGAAAATGAAGTGCAAAGGTAGGCCGATCATCAACAAACCACAACGTCAACCTGAACTTATCCTAAGGCCAAAGTGATACCCGGATACACTTTCTTAAAACTATTAGTGAACATCAACTCAGGTCCAATCTTCAAACGACCGAGGACGCTGTGGTTATAGAATACCTTGAGCATATTTCCCGGAAGAGAATCATCAGCCGAGTGGATAAGAAATTCCACTCCCGCGCTCCACGACTTTACCTTACCGTTTTCAACCCGTTCATTTTCATACGAAGATTTGAAGAAGTAACTAGGGAAAACCCGATTGGTAAATGCTTGCTCAGACTTTACACTTTGCAGAAACTGAATTGAACTACCAACAAAAACTCTTTTTCGAACATCTGATGTTTTAGACAAGTCCAGGATTAAACCAACGTCAACCTTAGGAATAACAAATCTGCTATTAGCGCTCAACCCGGGCACCAAACGAACTCTTAAATTGGGATTGAACTTAGGCTTGGAAATGTCAGAAAGAGAATATTTGGTAAAGCGCTGAAGCCTTTTATTATTCTCCGGCAGTCTGTCAACCGCAGCAAACTTTATTTCTTCCGAAAGTGACAGGACTGGTCGGGACCTTAGTGGAATGGTCATCGAATCAGAGGGTAAAGCAGTATAGTACACTTCTGCCCTGGATGATTTCTCTAGGTTAAGCGGTTGAATTGACGCCTCCGCAACCTGAGGCTCAATTTCATTCAGGAATTCAAAATCATAGTTCATCAGGTTGACCGCAGAAGCCACCAGTAAGGAGACACTTGCAGCCATCACCGTATACCAGGCAATCATTTTAGGACCGCTTGTACTTTCCTCCAGGGCTTTTTGTATCCGTCTCCATATGCCTTCTTTATCCCAGAACACATGGATCCCATTGTGCTTCTGCACATGCTTAACCTTCTTTTGGAAGGTCTGGTCCAGTTTTTTGTTATTCATTTTCGATGCCATGTTTTTTCAACATTTTTCTTAAGTGAGCCCTCGCCTTACTTAGTTGCGACTTGGAGGTGTTCTCACTTACGTTTAGATGATCGGCTATCTCCCTATGGGTATAGCCATCAATAACATACATATTAAACACCGTTCGATAACCGGTAGGCAACTTCCGTACCATTCGGTAAATATCCTGAGCCAAGAGTTCCTGATCTGCCTGAAGGTCGTCCCGGATCTGTAGTTCACTGGCGTCAAGTGCCTGGTTCAAAGGGTCCTTTTTCCTCAGATGCATCAATGATTCATTGATCATAATACGCTTGATCCAACTGCCCAAACTACCCTTGACACGGTATTCAAAACGATCGATGTTCTTAAACACCTTCACGAATCCAACGGCCAACACATCCTCTGAGTCATATTCCTTCTTAATGTAGCGATAGCATACACGGAACATCTGATCCGCATATCGATCGTACAGCAGACGCTGGGCTTTGCAATCGCCCTGCTGACAAAGCATGGTTAGACGCTCTTCGCTCAATTTAATACCGGTATCTGGTGTTTCTACCATAATGTTTTCAACCAACCAATGGTTGCCCCACATTGCATCAAATCAAAAGTACCTCCATTAGGAAGGCGATTCCGTTAAAGCCCGGTTAAAAGATGTTAAGTTTTGTTAAAGCTGAATTGCTACTGCAATTCAAGGGTTTCTGGTTATCTCGTCGACTAGTTTCTGGTTTTGTTTAGAACAAGGTGCAGGGGTTAGGCCCTAATCATCATCTCAATTGATCCGAAAATTATAACGTCATTCTGAACGAGCAAATGCGGGGTGAAGAATCTTAGGAATAAATTCTTTTTACGGGATTCTACGCTGCGCTACCGATGACGTATTTTTCAAACCAGTTCATTTGCAGCGAGTTGATATCCCATTTCTTTAGCTGTCTTTAATAGCCACCCTTCACGTTGCATGTAGACTTTTTCTTCGTAGGCTCTGATTCCTTTGTCGGAAATCTCTTTTTTATACCTCACATCAAAGATCTGCCAATCCATCGGTTCCGGATAATTCTCCACAATTTCCCTAATACATCGCAGCCCCTGGTTAGGGTGATTGTTGTTTAGGTCCAGAATGGCAACTTTTGGTGAATCAGCCATATAATTACTTCTTCTTAGTGGTTTTGCGGGTCGTAGTTTTTGGTTTGGAGGCCGGTTTTGAAGCTTTAGCTGCCTTAGTAGCAGGGGTGGCTTTGGCTACAGATTTGCTTTTAATTGCAGGTTTAGCCGATTTTGCTTTGGTCGTACTCTTGGGTTTCGCCGCAACACTTCCCGCCAGTTTAGCACCAACTGATTGTTGCATGAATTTACCCCAGGTCAGATTGCCTTGGTCATTCCTCTGGGCCTTTGCTCTTTCAATAGCTAATAAAGCTGCATTCTCTACTACCCATTCAGAATTATCTTCTCCCACGGAATTAGCGTCTCAGTGAATCACTGTGTTAAAAGGAGAACTCTGCAAACGATTGAGCAGGTTTAAACCCCAAATTCATATTTTACCACACATATCCACCCTGTGGTGGCGGCCAGCAGCCAAATATCCTTCTTAACAATATTAATTCACCAATATGGTAAGAGAGATGAGAAGCTATAGCCTGCACTATGTCGTGATGATTACTATAATTTTCATTAGGGACAATTTTGATTGTTTCCTCACTTTGAAGCAACGTATTCAACTTCTCTATACTTGTTAGCAACCTACTTATCTCTTCTTCCAATTCTTCCTGGGATGTTGCATTTACATCTTCGATAACTTCAGCTCCATCCAAACGGATCATCCATTTATTTTGCCAATAATTGATATGCTTCAGTAATTGCCAAATAGTATAGGGTGTATTCAGAATCTTTTTACCCGTTGCATCGACTTTTAATCCCTCCAACGCTCTTTTTGCTGAAAGATGGGCACTTTTACCAACAATTGCTCTCTGTTGAATTTTATTGATCACTATTCACATTCTTTAAATCATTGAAAATTGGCTTGTTAAGTCTTAATAGTAGTGATTATTTTTCCAACTTAATACCGATTCTTGACATCAATTCACTGGCATTGAAGCTATGACATACTCCGGGTTTTAGTTTGTAGTCAAATACCAGTTCGTGATTGACTATCTCACTCGAAAAGTGAAGGTTGGTAATCTTTTCAACATTATTGCTAAGCTCTCCCAGTGTTATATCATGGGTAGAAACTAGTCCCATACACGTTTCACTACTCAGTTGTTTTATCAGCGACTTGGCGCCCAAATGTCGATCTTTTGTATTAGTCCCTTTCAAAATCTCATCAAGCATAAAAAATACAGGTTGTTGCTGTCCTACTATCTGAAGCAAGCTTTCAATCCTTTTTAATTCCGCATAAAACGACGACACGCTTTCCTCCAGGTTGTCGGATGTTCTCATACTGGTAAAAATACCCATGGGAGTAAATTTCAATTTTTCAGCGCGTACCGGGCTACCGATTTGAGCCAACAGCAAGTTCACTCCTACAGTACGGAGAAAAGTACTCTTCCCCGACATATTCGAACCAGTGATAATGCCAATCTTACTTCGTTTATTCAGCTCAAAATCATTGCACACCCTTTCCGTATGTCGAATGAGCGGATGGCCTAATTGAAGCGCCTGGAATACCGAGGAATCTACAGAAATTTCCGGCATCACATAATCGGGATTGGCATTGGCGAAAGCAGCCAAGCCATTAACCGCCTCAACATCACTAATCGCATCAATCCAGCGGTTAAGGCTCTCCGCATTTTTTGCCTTCCATTGTTCTAACCTTACCAACAAGTGAATATCAATCAGAAATAAGCCATTGAATATCCAGTACAACAGGTTCCCCCTATTATTCAGTGCATCCATCAGGACCGTGAAGTGCTTGATTTCACTCAGTGCCGGTGTAGGTTCCTGGAGAACTAATTGATGGCGAATCATAAAGCCCGAAGAAAACGACTGCACGGAAATCGCCTGAATGAGATAAATATAGCTCTGAAACAACCTGGCTCCTTTAAAGCTGACCTCTGCAGCCTTTTGGATACCTTCCTGGAAATGCCTGATTAAAAATAGTCCCAGGACAACCGGCAAAAAGATATACCAAATTTTTAGGCTGGTAATAATATAAAGAGCAACTGCAAGGTTAATCGAACCAATTATAAGGGCCAGGACAATTTTTCTTGTTGGCTTGGAAATCGCTGGTTGCAAAAGCCACTGCTGGAAAATCTCAAATATTTCTTCACTTTTCGGGATCATGTTGTACCGTGGCAAAGCCTGCAGTTTTTGACTCCACTCTAATTTCCCACTTAGTTCAGTAACAGCCTTCTGGCGTTCTAAAATGGCCTGCCCCTTCGGTGGATTTTTTAACCACTCCGCCAGTTTTGACTGCCCGGTTGGTGTAAACGAACGGTTAAGTAGTTGGAAAAGTGAGTTTCGCCCGAAAACATCAAGGTCTGAAGTGTAATTGTGATTGTCATCGAGAAACCTCTGTCCGGCTTCAAAATTGGATAGATCACCCTCCGTCCTTTGGAGCTCTTCTTGGTTGATCTGAACAAGAAGCTCTTTTTCTTTTCGCTCGAAACTAAGCCTCCTGTGAAGATTAACTAGTACACCAAAAAAAATGAATCCGACTAGTGCGATGACGAAGCTGGCGACCATTTCCCGCTCAGACAAAAGATAACCTACCAACAAGGTAAAAGAGATAAAAACAAGAACCCTCAACCATGAAATCCAAAAAACTTTGTTATCAAGTTTTTTAAAAACCAATTGATGTGCTGTAATGTTATCTTTAAAGACCTTTTTAGGATCCATATCTTAATGGAAGAAAGTCAAATTAACAGGGTTGGTTTTAGATAATCACTGGTAACGATGCGCAAAAAACGAAAAAAAATTAAGAAATCTAATGAGAAGGATAAGTAAACGAACAATCTACTCATGACCCTGCAATGGAAAAGAAAATTGGATTACTGGAAATGGATCTTAAAAAAGTAATGGGATGCGGCGGATAACTAACTCTCTTCATCAAAAAAGACCTGGTAATAGTTTAATCCTCGTTCCGGATCAAAGCCTTTGATAATCCTGTCCCGGCTCCCGTGAACATAAATGTGAAAGTTCTTATCCAGCTTAATCACAGATCTGATAAAGCGTTTACTATAGCGCACCGCCTGCGGTGATATATCAAACTGGTTAATGGAATTTAAATGATCAGCCAGTTCATAGCTTTTAGAATAGTTTTCGAAAGCTTCAATGATTTCGGGTTGACGGATGACCTGCCGTTCAAAATCTTCCTTGTCAAAGTGGTCATTTGCTTTGAAATAATTTACAGTATCGTTGACCAGTCCTATCTTTTCTCCCCTGTTTTCAGTCGGCAGTTCCTCCATAGCGAAATCCTGGCACATTTGGATATAGTTATGTGTATGATTGAACTCATCAGCTCTTGCCCTTAATTTCAGAAAGTGATCTTTCCAATAACCGGCATTATCACCATTTGTTTGATCTATAATCTGTACTAAAAAACCCTCTTCTTCTTCAGTATTGAATATGAGCGCTCCCTTATCCAATTTGTTGATACTGATACCCTGATCGCCGTCCAACCGGAAGTTGCTGTTTTCTGGATATACTTTAATGAACGCTTCTTTATTTTCTGATTTGAACAATCCAATGGCATCAACCAATTCATCCTCCAATTGACAATCCCGGAAAAGAACCACAAAGAATTCACCCGTTTTGATACTGGAATGTTCAGAAATGTCAAATAGTCGTTGAGCCAGATTTATCGAATTTTCATGGAAGAAGCCATCCGATGAAAATACCGACCGGGCGCTCTCAAATAGCAGATCATCTTTTTCCTTGTCAATATGAAAATATTGAGAACTTCTAAATGGCTTTAGGAAATATTGATGAAGTAATCCTTTTACATCCTCATTTAGCACCGCAGGCTGATCCGAGAGTGTAAAGATTCCATTATCCTGATTACCGACCTGGTGAATGGAAATCTCGCGAATGATTGTTGGTGAAAAATCGATCATGGTAAAACGCTAATTAAGTCTTTTAAATTAGGCTAAATTAATTGCGATTGCGAATTTACCGCTCGTACATCCTTTTTGCTAAGGAAGGGTCCATAGGTTATTTTTGAATTACCCGGCTGTTTAATATCAGTGCCATAAAGCCTGCGACATGCTGTTTTCTTGGAGACACTAACTATAATTTCTTTCGTAGGTCTGGCCAGAATTCTATTTCAGTGGACAGTAAACTTTTGACATACAAATGACCGCATTAGCCTATTTCGAAGAACATAAGGAGCGCTTCCTTAATGAACTAATTGAACTACTTAAAGTGCCTTCTATATCGGCAGATAGCAGACATAAGGAAGACGTTGCCAAAGCTGCAGATTACATCAGACAAAAACTCGAAGATGCGGGTGCTGATATCGCTGAAATCTGCCCCACAGCAGGTCATCCCATTGTTTATGGGGAAAAAATCATTGATCCCGCTAAGCCTACAGTTATCGTTTATGGTCATTATGATGTCCAACCTCCTGATCCCCTTGAGTTGTGGGACTCACCTCCATTTGAACCTGTAATTAAGAATGAAAAAATTTACGCCCGAGGTGCCTGTGATGACAAGGGTCAAATGTATATGCACATCAAAGCGTTCGAATCACTGGTAGAAACTGACTCTTTGCCCTGCAATATCAAGTTTATGATTGAAGGTGAAGAAGAAGTGGGCTCTGATAACCTGGAGGTTTTTATCAGGGATAATAAAGACCGGCTTAAAGGTGATATTATCTTGATTTCCGACACCAGTATCATCTCAAATGAAGATCCGTCCATTACAGTTGGACTTAGAGGATTGTCATACATGGAGGTTGAAGTCACCGGACCAAACCGGGATTTGCATTCAGGTGTGTACGGAGGGGCAGTTGAAAATCCACTCAACGTACTTTGTCAGATGATTACTTCGCTTAAAGATGAAAATGGACACATCACCATCCCTGGTTTCTACGACAAAGTAATTGAGCTAAGTGACGAAGACCGTAATAAATTGAATGAAGCGCCCTTTAATCTTGAGGAATATAAAAGAGATCTTGGCATGGATGATGTCTTTGGGGAAAAAGGATATACTACGCTGGAAAGAACCGGAATCCGGCCAACTCTTGATGTCAACGGCATTTGGGGTGGTTATACCGGTGAGGGTGCAAAGACTGTACTCCCATCAAAGGCCAGCGCTAAAATTTCAATGCGCCTGGTTCCAAACCAGGATAGTAAAGAAATCAGCGAGTTGTTTACTCAACACATTTTAAAAATCGTACCCAAAACGGTCAAAATTAAGGTGACTCCTCATCACGGTGGACAACCTGCGATGCTATCTACATCATCCATTGGTTATCAGGCTGCATCCAAAGCCATGGAAGAAGCATGGGGTAAGGTGCCTATTCCTACTAAAGAAGGTGGCAGTATTCCGATAGTTGCTCTTTTCCAGGATGTGTTAGGCCTGGATTCTATTCTACTAGGAGTAGGTCTGGATTCAGATGCGATTCATTCGCCAAACGAAAATTTTGGTATTTTTAATTATTATAAAGGCATTCAGACAATGATTGGCTTTCATAAGCATTTTGCTGAAATGGCAGGAGCATAATTGTCATATGAATTACATCTAAGTGAAGCGAACAGAACTAATTGAAGATCAATACGTTTTGTTATCAATACTATTCTGAGTCTAAAGTATGCATACCAGATATATTCTCGCGTTAATTATCTTTCATGGTTTTGCACTATCAGGTTATGGTCAGATCTTGCAACCCGCAAAATGGTCATATGATGTTTCCCATGAGAATCCGCAAGTAGGCGACAAAATTGACCTCATTTTTTATGCCAGCATTGACCAGGATTGGTATCTCTATTCTACAGATTTCGACCCCGAACTTGGCCCGCTGGTGACGGAATTCACCTTTGAGCCACATGACAGTTACGAACTTGTTGGTGGTATCAGACCAATTGGATCAAAAAGAAGCTACGATGAAATATGGGAAGGGGAGTATACCTACTTCAAAGAAAAAGGAGAATTCAGGCAAACTATTAAGATTTTAAAAGAGGAGTATTCCGTTTCAGGGTCTTACATGTACCAGGTTTGCTCCGATATCGATGGAAAATGTATTCCCTTTGATGATGAGTTTGTGTTTGGCATTGCTTCTAAAAACACCTCAACCTCGGAAGGTTTAGCAACCCTGAAAGCTTTCGGTCAAGCGCCTGGAAATGAAATCAGCAGCGCTGATTTAGGAGTTGAAATGATTGAAGATACTCCCACGGAGGATGCTGAAAATCCGGGATCGTCAATTTTATTGCAACGAAACACCAACGATCCATACTCTCTTCTGAGTTTTATGATCGTTGCCTTCCTGGCAGGATTAGCAGCGCTACTTACTCCATGTGTCTTTCCTATGATCCCTATGACGGTTACGTTCTTTACCGGTAAACAGGGAGGCAAAGGGAAAGCTCTTTTTTATGGATTTAGTATCATACTGATCTATACCCTGGTGGGGTCAATATTAGCCCCTTTTATGGGACCGGAAATAGCCAATGACCTTGCCACCGGGTGGCTACCAAATATTATTTTTTTCCTTGTCTTTGTACTTTTTGCGCTTTCCTTTTTCGGGCTTTTTGAAATTACAATTCCTCATCAGCTAGTCAATAAGATGGACCGCCAATCTGATCGGGGTGGCTTGATTGGAGTTTTCTTTATGGCTTTCACGCTAGTACTTGTGTCATTTTCCTGTACCGGACCTATAGTAGGAAGCATCCTGGTGGAATCTGCAGGAGGCCTGATACTAAAACCCATCTTGGGCATGATGGCCTTTGCACTGGCATTCGCTATACCCTTCACACTATTTGCCATATTCCCAGGATGGTTGAATTCATTGCCAAAATCCGGAGGTTGGCTAAATTCGGTGAAAGTAGTCCTCGGATTCCTTGAATTGGCCTTTGCATTTAAATTTCTCAGCGTGGCAGACCAGGCTTATCATTGGGGTATTTTGGATCGTGAAGTCTACCTGGCTATATGGATCGTGATCTTCACCTTAATGGGATTCTATCTGTTGGGAAAAATCAGGTTGCCAAATGATAGTGAAATGCCAGTTATAGGCGTTCCTCGATTCATCGTGGCCATCATTACCTTTACTTTCGTAGTTTACCTTATCCCAGGAATGTTTGGCGCTCCTTTAAAATCTCTGGCAGGTTACCTACCACCATTGGCCACCCATGATTTCAATGTTCAAAATGCAAATTCAGCGAGCTATGTAACTGATGAAAATCAATTGTGTGATACACCCAAATATGCCGATATGCTCCACTTTCCTCATGGCATTCAGGGTTACTTTGATTACAAACAGGCCATCGAATGCTCCAGGGAACAAAACAAACCGCTATTTATCGACTTCACAGGACATGGTTGTGTGAATTGCCGGGAAATGGAAGCAAGGGTATGGTCTGAGCCTGAAGTGCTGAAAAGACTAAGGAACGATTTTGTTATAGTGGCACTTTATGTTGATGAGAAAACCACATTACCAGAAAGTGAATGGTATGTATCCAAATACGATAGCAAAACGAAAAAAACTATAGGTAAGCAAAATGCTGACTTCCAGATAACACGGTTCAACAATAATGCACAACCCTATTATGTGATACTGGATCAGAACGAGAACTTACTAATGGAGCCAAAGGCCTATGATCTCAATGTCTCAAATTTTGTGAAGTTTCTTGATTCAGCAATAGAGAATCACAGGAATCAAATGATAACAATGTCTAGTGTGGTAATTGCTAAATAGTGTCTCTAAGAAAACACACCTAAATTAAAAATTATTCTTATGGTCGATCTTTCCATTTTTTCTAATCGATTGATACTCAGGTATTAACTCATAGAAAGAAAATGAAAATCTCATCCATAATAATTCATTTTATAAAAAAAGGGCTGTTTTCTTAGAGACACTAAATAGGCTGACTAATTTTTTCACGACACTAGGTAGTCGCCCCTTTTGGGTTAAATTTTGTGTCCAGCCAACGACCAGTGATATGAAGGCTCAAAATGGTCAGGAAAATCATGACACCCGGAAATAATGCAACCCACCAGGCTGAGGTGTTATTCTTGAACCCGGAAAGAAAATTACCCCAGCTTAAGCTATCTGCAGGTAATCCTATACCAAAATAAGATAACGTGGATTCAACCACTACTATACTGGCAATACCGAATGTGAAGGCATAGGGTAAAGGTCCTAATGCATTTGGTATGGCATGTTTGATGAAAATACGGCGCTTACTGATACCTAAAGCTTCAGCCGATTCGATATAACCGGTAGACCTGATTTTAATCATTTCGCCCCTGACTAACCTGGCAATTCCAACCCACGAAGTTGCACCAATTAAAAATGCAAAGAAGAACCAGTTTGGTTCAACAAATGCCACCAAAGCCAGAATCAGGAAATAATTCGGTATTACCGAGAAAATCTCAATGAACTTCAATGACAATAAGTCTAAAGGAATTCTCAATACTATCCTTTTGAACATTTTTGACACGGCCCAATATATGGCTCCCAGAACGGCTATAGACAACAAAAAAGGGAACAATCTTCCTTCGAGGAGGAGAAGAAAGTAATAACCTAGAAAAATAAAGATCACACCAAAAATTATTTTATCAATTGTGGTACTAAAACCTTTATCCCCCAGGAATCCGGCTGCTCCGCCTAAAATTATTCCAATAATGGAAGCAATGGCAATGGCAATAAGGCTTATGCCAAGAGATGTACGACCACCATGGATTACACCCGCAAGAATATCACGACCTAAATGATCGGTGCCGAAATAATGATCTGATCTATCAAAAGGCCCTAACATTGTATTCTTCAGGTCTAAACCTCCTTTAAATCTAATTGGTGCATATAAGAGAGTAGTGTAGTGCGTGTTTTTATTGATCGTAGAAAAGAAATTGATATTCCCTTCCTCAGTGACTTGTACAATGGGGCGATCATTAGCCAGGAAATCAGCAAAAATGACGAACAAGAGTACCATTGAAAGAAAACTGATGGCCAGCATTACACTTATAGATCCTGTTACCTTCATGAAGAATACGTTATAGATGGACTTGCTATTTCTATAGCCCAAATCAGCCAGAATGTTGCTGATCATCTTAATTAGTGTCTCTAAGAAAACAGCCCTTTTTTTATAAAATGAATTATTATGGATGAGATTTTCATTTTCTTTCTATGAGTTAATACCTGAGTATCAATCGATTAGAAAAAATGGAAAGATCGACCATAAGAATAATTTTTAATTTAGGTGTGTTTTCTTAGAGACACTAATTAGTCCTATCAGAAGGATCACCCCAATAATCACGTTGAAATCCCTTCCTAATACCGAATCGTACAGCAACTTCCCCATTCCCGGAATAGAAAAGATTACCTCAACTACAAGGGAACCAGCAAAGGCAGCTGTTAGATATTCGGAAAATATTGTTATTACCGGAACCAGGCTGTTACGAAAAATATGAACCCACCTGATTCTTTTCTCAGATAATCCTTTAGCTCTGGCGGCTAACACATACAATTTCCCTTGTTCATCATTCACGGCTTTCATAATCTGTATAGTGACATAACCCAATGCGGCAAAAACCAGGGCGACAATAGGCAACACCAGGTATCTCATCTTCTCCAATAGAGTATAACCGGACCCGGATTGAAAAGCGCCCATTCCATATGCAGGTAGCACATTTAAGAAAACACCGCTGGCAAAAAGTATTATTAATATCAACGCAAGCCAAAAAAGTGGAATAGCGTCCAGTGAAAAAAGCATCGTTCTGACCACAGTGGCAGGTAGTCCCTGCCCCGATGCTAACCATATACCTAATGGAATACTGATCACAATCAATAGTATCAAAGCTGGAATAGTGATCAGTAAAGTGCTCCACAGCGCTCGTGATATTTTACTTGATACATGTTCATTGTCAATTATCGACCGTCCAAGATCCAACGTAATTAGAGACTTAAACCAGTGGTGAAACTGGTTATCTGGTCCATGCCAGCGAAAAGCGGGAATTATTGATTGATAAAGTTTGGCACCCTTCAAAAGGTTATTGAACCCAACTACCAGGGGATCTCTTTCTGACAGGTTGTGTCTTTCAAAAACTTCCTTCACCCGGATTCCGTCAAGTTTATTATATAGGTCTCCAGCAACTTTTCGTCTGAATACATTATCAGAACTAATGTTGTTTTCCAATCTTAGGTAGTAATCCGTAACTCGCCTATCAGAACCATATCTAAGCAATAGTCTCTTATAAAATTCTCCTTTTTCTATTGGGTACATTGCAGTTATTGTGTCCGGTAATACTGAAGAGGTAATTGAAAAATAGAATATATGTCGATCTAACTTCAATTCTGAACGAATCTGTTTCACAATATCCACAAAATCATTTTCAGATAATGTGGCATTTTGTATCCTGGCTGCATTGATCTGATTTTCTACAACATCATCGGGCATTGCGCTTTTAAGCAGGAAAATAAATACACTGAGGGCGAATAACGCCGGCAAAATAGAGATTAGCCGTTTTAATATATAAGGGATAAACACGGCTGTTAATATAAGACGCTATTGCAAAAAATTACAACCGTACCTCTTAAAGCGCAATGAGCCCTTCTATTCTATATGTTTGATTATAGATTTCAACAACCTCATCGCTAGTTGACATCATCAACCGAGCAGTAACACTCACATATTTTCCCTCTCTCGAGGGTTTGGAAGAAATATCCCCCTTCGGGAGAAGCTTGATTACCTCATTTTCCTTTCCGGAAGGCACAATGAACTTAAACATGTAAATGGTTGGAAAAGAATGCTGCTCCTCCAACTTTCGCTTGAAGTCAGAAATTGACACACTCATGGCATGGTTACCTATTAGCCTTAGAAGAATCTATACCTCTCGTCTTCAATTTCTGCGAATTCCCTCATCGCTTGGGATATGGCAAAACTAATACGGGAGAATCTGTTCTGAGCTAACTGACTTTGATATGTGCTATAGTCGTCAATGGCGGCCGGTTCATTTATACTTTCTACTTCAACCAGTAAAACACCATTTTCAGTGGCAAAGGGCTCTGAACTAGTACCGTCAGTCATGGCAAAAATTCTACCCACAGCCTCCGGAGCTAAACCTACACCGGTTAATACGTTGCTACTTAATTTAAGATCAAGCATAGAATTCACTTTGGCGTTAGAACCATATGACATTGCCATATCCTCCAATGAACCATTTAAGCCCTTTAGCTTTTGAGAAATTTGACTGGTTTTGATGTCATCCCGTACTTTTTTCTTAACCTCAGCTTCAACGACCGATAGCAGGGCTGTACCTTTTGGTTGCAATCTTGTCATAACAGCAAGAATGTATTGATCATTCAATTCAAAAACATCAGATATCGATCCAACCTTTGCCGTGTTATATAACCATGTCACAATTCCTCTCGCGTTAGCCAGCGAACTAATTTTCCTATCATTCTTATTCACTCTAGCGGCTCTAATGATTTTTAGGTTCTTTTCTTTGGCATTTGCCTGAAATGCATCCCAATCTTCTGAATTTGACCTAAACAAACTAGTTTCCCTGAAAACGACATTTCTTGTATCATCACTCGGAGTAATATCTCGCGCAATAGTTGCCAACTTATAGGATATATTAGTTTTCAATTCTGTCACATCAATAATGTGATATCCAAATTCCGTTTCAACTAATTTATTGATTAAACCAGTCCTGGAAGCTTTAAATACAGCATCTTCAAATGCATCTACCATACGTCCTTCTGCAAACCAACCCAAATCTCCATCTTTTGTAGCAGTACCATCCGTTCCATGAATACGGGATAGCTCTTTAAAATCTGCACCATTCCTCAACTGCTTTAATATGTCATTTGCTCTTCTCCGGGCATCAGCCTTGGCTGTTGCACTTTCATCATCACTTTTGATCAATATATGGCTTGCTCTTGCCGAATACCTGTCGTTTTCTTCAATTTCAGACAACTTATAGATTACATATTTACCGGTGAAGAATTCAGGCCCAATTACGTCTCCTTCCTTAAGATTCTCCAGGTTTTCCTGAACGGGGTTGGGCAACAAATCAACAGCGTAACTGAGGTAAGGCGCTGAACCATCAGTGTTAGCCCTTGCAAATAATGAATCACTTTGTGAATTCTGAAGCCCTCGTTTTAAATCTTCCATCTCTTCTGCAATAGCCACCGTATCATCCTTAGATGGTTTTATTGGAAATGCAACATATGAAAGACTCCTATACTCCTCCTCCTGGTAGCGTTCCTCATTATCATCTATATAATCTTCTAGCATATCTTCCGTGACACTTATTGTAGAATCAGGAATGGACGTAAACGGAACATAGAGGTATTTTACCGAAGCAGTTTTGGATGAGTTCAAATACTCCTGCTCCGCCTCAGCGGTAGTTACATAATTTGTTTTAAGGAAAAGATTCTCAAATTTGCTCATCCTCCTGTTGGGCCCCATATTTTTCTCAAATGAGAACCAGGCCGCCTGGGCTTGTGGCGGTTGATTGGCTAGTCCTTTTAAGAATTCAATTACCATCTGACGATCAAACTCACCTGTTTCCTGATTGACAAAAGAACGTTGTAAAGTTGGATCAACATTTTTTCCCTGGGTCATATCCCATATTTCATCATCAGTTACTTCCACTCCTAATTCTTCGAAATAGGAATAAAAAGCCTTTTCATTTACAAGGGCATCCCAAGCTTGCTGCCTGATGTTGAACATAGCATCACCGCTTGGCGATTGGCCAGTATTGATCGCATAATCACGGGCAATTTCATCTATCTTACTTTGATACTCTTGAAGTGTAACCGTTTTCCCGGCGATCTCCCCAACATCGTTTGTGTTACCTCCCAGTATAGCGGAATTTGGTCCAAGCAGGTCTGCTCCAATAAATGCCAAAATTGAAAAGGCAATCGCAAATACTACGATCTTGCCCATCTTATTCCTCAGAGTATTAATCAACGCCATTTATTACAATTTTTTTTACAATTTAGGACCGCAAAATTAGTTAGATAATGAGTGGAAATCAAAATGTTACGGGATATTGGAAGATGTCAAATGACTTCGCTTTCCTCTTCCACAATGGACAACGTCACTTTATCAATTCTGGCATCCTCAACCGAATTCACCTTAAACACATAACGGGATATTTTTATGATATCATTTACTTCAGGAATATTTTCATTAACTGATAGAATTAACCCTCCTAATGTGTCATAATCACCGTTCGGAAGATCCCAGTGATACTTGTCATTTAGATAATCTATTTCATGCCTTGCGCTTAATATATAATTGTATTCATCAATCTTATCCTCAACGAGGTATTCATCATCATGTTCGTCCT
Organism: Cyclobacteriaceae bacterium; assembly: GCA_963664285.2. Taxonomy (GTDB): domain Bacteria; phylum Bacteroidota; class Bacteroidia; order Cytophagales; family Cyclobacteriaceae; genus JAJCYL01. Next base: position 16,393 of record CAXXNX010000013.1, on the reverse strand, counting down.
GTATTTCACCAAAAATCTCCTCGATAATATCCTCTATGCTAACGATGCCAGATGTTCCACCAAATTCATCGACAACCAGTGCCAGGCTCTTGTGATTACTAATGAATTGAATCATAAGTTCATTGGCAAACATCGTCTCAGGCACGATCATAATGGGCGTCATAATGTCCTTGATCTCAACTGGTTTTTTGAACATAGCCTGCGAATGGCAATAACCAATAACATCATCTATTGATTGCTTGTATACAACCACCTTGCTATGACCACTTGAAATAAAGGCCTCCTTTAATTCTTCTGTATCATCTTCTATGTCAACTGCCGTAATCTCCGTTCTTGGGATCAGGCACTCTCGAACCCTGATTTTCTTAAATTCAAGAGCGTTACTGAAAATTTTAGTGTCAACTTCACTTACCTCATCGTTCGTTTCACCTTTTTGCAAATTCTTTATAAAATTATTCAAATCAGAAAGCCCAAAAACAGGCTCATACTCCTCGTACTTCAACCTGAACAGGTATACCATTATTAATCTCACTAAAAGGTTGAGGATATAAGTAACAGGGAAAAGTAAATAATAAAATGCACTAATGGGAACGGCAAAAATGCGTAATAACCAATCAGGATTAATCATAAAAACACTCTTGGGAATAAATTCGGCAGTTACAAGAACGATTAGTGTTGATATGACAGTTGACAAAATAAGTGTCACAACCTCACTGTTAATAGGAGCAACAAGGTTTGCTTCAATCACCGGGTTGAGGATTCCGGCCATAAAAATACCATATACAACTAATGCTGCAGTATTACCAATCAACATCGTGCCTATGAATTGTGATTGCCTCTTTACAAAGGGTGAAAGCAATAAACCAGCTAATTGACCCTTTTGACGTGAGAGTTCTACGCGAAGTTTATCTGATGAAATAAATGCGATTTCAACTCCAGAAAAAAAAGCCGAAAAGAAAAGGCACACAACTATCATCAACCAACTATCGGGGTCCATTAGGTGGGCTTACTTGGATTTTTGAGGTTCTTGCTGGTTCCAGATTGATTTTTCTTCCTTAATCTATATAAAAGTAATAGACTTATACTAATCATAAAAATCCAGTATGAATATGCAATCCCTACCATCATACTTTGATGAATTCCAATCAGTGTAAAACCAACAGCTAATGTAAAAATCAGTACATCTATCAGTTTCATTGCAATCCATCTTGTATTATGAAGGTTCCTGTTGGTTTCAGGATCTCGTAGTTATCAAAATCCTGATTGGCAACCAATCCCTCACCTGTATGAACTTCACCTTCACTCTTTATTGTTACGAATTTGTCAGTAAATACTTTTTCATCATTGGGGCTCCAGTACAATTCTTCTGTATTTAACTCATCTCCGCTTTCTAAATTTCTTACTACTACATTCTCTTCACCTTTATAATGCTTTTCCTTCGCAATGAAGTAAGCTCTATCAGATTTGAATGTCGAAGTAATGTTCCCCTTTTCATCGAAGAATTCCATAATAACACCCAAAGGATATTCCTTATCTCCATTAAAAAAATTAAGCTGTTTTAGTGCCTTGATCCTTATTTTAACTATTGCTGAGTCGCTGAACAAAGTCTCTACGTTATCCATCTCTATCTGAGGACCTTCATAGGTAGGTTGATTAAGAATTTCTTTGTTCTCCTGACCGCAGCTAACCCAGATGATTGTTGTAATAAAATATGTTACAAAACGGCGCATCAATGCGAAAGTTGGCCTTAATAAGAGCTATATAAACTTCAACGATTTTTGTGAAAGCCCAAAGAACAAAAAATTATATTAATAACAAATTCAAATTATCAATGATCAAATGTCGAATACAGTTTAGAATATCTAAATTTCGGTCATTGATGCTTTTGGTCCTTGTTATTTGTTATTTGTTAAAATTCTAACTTTATAAACAGACTCCAGTTAAAAATGACAGCATACCTAAATATTATAGGTTTAATTTGCCGTCCTCCTGTCCAATTGTACTGTTTCCTTTACCCAGCAATCAACAACCATTGAATCACCAAGTTCTTTGCCTTCATTAAATATTTCCTCCATTGATGGAAATTGTGCCTTAGCATTGGACATTCCAGCATCATCTCCAGCCCTGCTGTACATTTCAAAAGCAGCAATAAAAATGGCCCTGTCCTGAACACGGCTAATGCCTTCACGGCAATCTTCATAGCTACTCATATATAAATTGCCAATAAGTGAGTAGGCACCTTTCAATTTTGGATCTTCATTTATTGCCCTATAGGCATTTATCCTCGAGTCAGTTTTGTAACTCTGAGCAGCATATAATTTGGCCAAGTCAAAATATACCTCACCTTTCTTGTCCCGACTATCTGCCAAATGAATTGCTTGCTCATAAAAATCAATTGATCTAGTGATGTTACTATCAACCTGGTTTTTTGTGGCAATAAATTTTGCTAAACCAAAAGAAGGTTCAACATCATGAACTACTTCTGCTGCTTTGAGCGCCAACGGCCTATCAGTGCACTTGCCAGTTAGCATTAGTTGAAAAATCTTCTTTGCTAATTTCTCGTCATTCGGATTTTGCTCCAATTTTGGCCCCAGGTTATGCTCAATGAAATCACAGCTAACAGGATTGATAGTGGGGAGCATCTTATCCAGATTGTCTGCAATCCTACCCAGTCTCGCATAATCACCACCTCTTTTTACTTTTTCATCAATCACGGACTTCAGACTGTAATAGATATCAAATACTTCTTCTTCATGAAATTCACCCCCGGTTAACTTAATTCTCCTAATGATGTCAAAATAAGCAATCAAATTATTATCATAAATATCCACACCATTTAGTTCAAATGCTTTGGCAAATAGTAACTTGAGTTCTGCATATTTTTCCTTAGTGGATTTGTAAAATTTGTATGCAGTAAAGGCCTGTCGATTGAGTACTTCAGCCTCATTGTCAAAATGTTTTACGCGAAGATCATACATCTCCAATGCTCTTTCCTGGTATTTCAGCTTTTGGCCCTGATCCTCCTCCCTATCTGCCAGCGCTTCATAAATTTTAGCTCCATTAATATAAATGGAGGGATTAAGGTTTGGAGCCACTTTGATCATGTATTCGAGTGGTTCTACTGCTTCGGCGTACAACTCCGATTTGAGGTTGTCAGTATAAAGTACGTTTTTCTCTTCAGCAGCGGCTCTATCTTCAGGCCAATTCCAAATATTTTTAGGATCGCGTTGTGCTTGTAAATGTTCGACAAAGATGAATATTGAACTTAAAAGCAGTAAATTTCTCACGGTGATTACTTTAATCATATCTTCTTCTAACAAACCATCTATCATTGATGGTAATGCCAACCAGGGCTTTTATGTAACGCTCACGAAGAGGGTTATCATTCAGATTACCCCGTTGACCCAGCCTGAATCCTAAATCAAAACTGGATCCTTGGCCTATAGGTAAAGACCATCCAAAATTTATGCCAATGTCATTCACCCGGGAATTATTTACCAAGTATGGTGACTGTTGATAACTAAATCCAAGGCGATATGATATTCTTGCAATGTAGGTGTTTATGCTATTAACATTTGGTATCCATTCCGTACCAACAGCAACTTTTACCGCGTCTCTAAATCCCTCTGAAGTTCCATCGAATTCGCGTGCGTCAGACCACTTTTGGTAATTGACGTCAATTCCTATAATGAGATTTAGAAATTTCTCATAAGCAAAGCCAAATGCAAACCTATTGGGTAATCTGAAACTTTCCGGTTCATCTGCCAAGGTAGTGTCCGTCCCAACCACCAATAAATTGCCCAGGTCTCTTCGAGAAAAAAATGTGGTTGTACTCCCGCTCACTTTAGTGGCTGGATCAAAGTTCACCCCAACATTAAAAAAAGTATCTTTACCCCTTTGATACCTATAGTGTAAACCCATTCCAAGGGTCACATCACTAAAAGTATTTTGACGCGTAAATAGTGTATTATAACTCGAGAAAAAAAGTGTATCGACATCTTGTTCTATTAAATCCAAAACATCTGCCCTACTAAAACCGATAAAGCTGCTTGATATATCTTCGATACTACCAAATATGTAGCTTCCTCTTACACCAAGTGATAACCCCTTGGCTGCCACTATGCCATGAGCAAAATATGCTTGTACCAATCCGCCGTCTCCTTCAAATCTTAAAGTGACCGGTATTTCTTGAGTGCCCGGCACCGTATCATCGAGCTTGACATTAAAATTTACATTAGTTAGGGGCAATAAACCCACACTCATAGTCCATCGCTCGTTAATCACTGGGAAAGAAAAGACCAGGTTATTAAGTAAAGCACCTCCATTTGTCTGGGATAATTGCTCCGTTGAGATTCCCCGATAATCAATCGCAAGACCCATTTGAAAGGTTGACAATTTATTATATGTCAACAGGGCCGGATTCATATTATTAATATGAAAACGAGTTGGGCTAGCAATGCCAATCTCTGCCATACCAAACTGGTTGGCCTGGGCCAGGCTCTGAACATCACCGACACCGTTAATACTATATGGAGACTGTCCAACCTGCGCACGTAGTGAAAGGACTGCCAATAACATGATGATTAGCAAAAATAACCTACTCGTATACCTCATTATTATGCCTTAGAATGCTGTTTAGTCCAACCAGTACTAAATTTGGGGCTGCAAAGGTTGGGCCTTTTACCATGGATTCAAAACGAATTGCACCACCCCCCAGAATAGTACTTTCAAGTCATGATATTTCTCCGAGTAAATAGATAAAAACTCTTCTATCTCTCCGGCAATTCCCCAAATTACCCCGCCAAGCATTGACTCGGTGGTTGTTTGCCCCATGTCTGGTATCTTATCCGGCAGTTCTTCAATAAGAGGCAAACTTTGAGTATATGAGTTCATCGCTTTAAATCTCATTTTCAAGCCAGGGATGACTACACCCTTTAACCCGAAAAATTCATAGTAGACAATAAAAAACAGGCATAAATTGCTTATATTGAGATAGTTAGACAACAAAATAAGCAATTAATTTATGCCTGAATATAAGGAAAAAGATACCGTATTTTATCGAGGAAAACAAGCTTTTAAATTTGATTTTTCAGCATCAGCGATTAGCTCAGACGGAGCGATATTGTTAAGTGAAAAAGTAGAGAGAAAGACTGGTCTATTAAAAAGCTTCGCCGCACTGATTCCTGACTATCGAAACCCCTTTTTTATCGAATACACTTATGAAGAAATGCTTCGCCAACGGGTGTTTTTAATGATGCAGGGCTATCAGGATTGCAATGACGAACAAAAACTCCGAGAGGATCCGGTGATCCGTAAAGTACTAGATAGCGGATTATGTTCCCAGCCTACTTTAAGTCGATTTGAAAACAAGGCCGATCGGAGTCTGATCTACCAGATGAGTCAATGGTTTGTAGACCGTTATGTAGAGGAGTTGAAAGAGAAGACTGGTCAAATCATCATTGATGTAGATGGTACCGATGACCCTACTCATGGATCCCAACAACTCAGTTTGTATAATGGCTATTATGGACAGACTATGTACCATGAGTTGTTCTTTAAGGACGGGAACACCGGTCAGGTCATTTTACCAGTACTACGTCCGGGCAATTGTCACTCCAACAAATGGTTTGTGGCCTTATTGAAAAGGATTGTCATTAAAATCAGAAAAAAACTGCCCTCAGTAAAGATCCTTATTCGAGCGGATAGTGGCTTTTCAGGAGCATCTTTTTATCGGATAGCTAAGCAGTTTGACCTTCAATTTTGTTTAGGTATTAGTAGTAATGAAGTTTTAAAGACTTTTACCAAACAGACTATCATTGAAGTAAAAAAGGAATATGCTTCAAAAATCATCAAACATCAAGAGTTTGTTGGCCCGTTTACTTACCAGGCCAAAAGCTGGGATCGTTCTGAAAAGCTGTACGCCAAAGTGGAGTCTACCGGAAAAGGAATGAATGTCCGTTACTTTGTGAGCAACTTTGAAGCGATGACCGCTCAACAGATTTACTTTGATTTTTATGTCAAGCGAGGTGATGCCAGTGAAAATCGAATAAAGGAACTCAAAAACATGACTTATTCCGACCGGCTTTCCTGTCATCGCTACTGGGCCAATTTCATGCGTTTAATCATCGCTACCCTCTGTTATGAAATGTTCCGGCAGATTAAATTATTAATTGCCAAAACAAAACACCACTTTGCTAAACGATGGCAAGTGGACAATATCCGGCTTTACCTGATGAAGGTTGGGGCGTGCCTGAAAGAAAGGAAAAGATCATTGACAATACAATTCTCAAGAGCCTTTAGATATCAATACCTGCTGGGCGATTTGCTTACGGTGAACTGACCGATCAGTTAAACAGTTTAGTTTAATCAAAAAAATGTTCTTCCATAAGAACACAATAGAGCTTTGACTGAAAATTGAAAAATTCTAACAAAAAAACGCTCTAATGTCCTTTGAAATCCAGAAACCTGGTTGATCTTCAAATTAATACATACACTCCAATCAAAAATAGTTAGCAACCCATTATTAATCCCAAAATTGGCGGCCTATGAATAATGCGGGTTAAGTAGTTTTTTATCACTATCCATAAAAATCGTAAATAATACAGGTACCAAAATCAACAACAGACTATCATTGTCAGAAAAATGTTTATTGTTCCACATACGGCCGCTATTCGATCCATACCAAAGTATTAAGTAATTTAGAACGGTTCAATATTGTCAGTCATGTTGCGCTATCGAGTAATAACACTTTTCGTCCACCATGCCCTAAAATGGCAGTTACGCTTTCGGAGTTGCCTGAAACTGTATATATGATGGAATTTTGGCCATGTAATTGATTAAGATGGGTCCAACTTCCCTCCTGCTCGTCCAAGTCCATAACTCATTGAGTTCATCACTTTCGAATGCCCCACATTTTATCAGTGTATTTCCTTGATCAATTACGCAGTTCATTTAAATGACCATCGATTATTTATGGCAAAGTGTTCAACTCTGATGGAAGCGACGGTACCCTGACATCAACAAATAGTTCATGGCCCGCAAACGATGTACCCACATTTTAAATTCAATAATTTGGTTTTGAGAAGAGTGCTTATATCTTAGTAATTTGAGTCGCTAGTCAATATTGACATCTGACTCTAATGGCTGGTTGAATTTTAAAAAGCCTTGGATGAATAGGATCTTATTACTAGTACTGCTGGGAATACTCATTTCATTGATATCCTCAAATGCTTCCAAGGCATCTAAGTTGGATGATGTAGCTGCAACAGAAATACTTTCAACGAGCAGTATTTCCTCGGATGACAGCGGTGAACATAGCGCACCAGCGACCTGGAGCATATTTCCATTTGCACTGCTGTTATTAATGATTGCCACAGGCCCTCTTTTTTACGAGCATTTCTGGCACAAAAGCTATCCTATCATAGCGGTGTTTTTGGCGGTTTTAGTAGTTACTTATTACTTGCTTGGACTACATAACGTCCATAGTCCTGTACACGCTATGGCGGAATACGTACAATTTATTTCCCTCCTGGCAGCTCTTTTCATTGCTTCTGGCGGAATTAAGATAGATGTAGACAAAGAAGCCAAGCCAACCACTAATGTTGCCCTACTAGTTATCGGCTCAATTATCGCCAATATCATTGGCACTACAGGAGCGTCAATGCTGCTTATTCGACCTTTTATTCGGTTAAACAAAAACCGCATAAAGCCATACCATATTATCCTCTTCATCTTTATGGTTAGTAATGTCGGTGGTGCTTTGACTCCAATTGGAGATCCACCTCTTTTCCTGGGGTTCCTAAAAGGTGTTCCATTCTTCTGGACATTAACAAACAACTTCATTCCATGGGTATTCGCTATTGTCGTATTGGCCATAATATTTTATTTTTTTGATCGAGGTAACAAAGCAGATTACAGTTTCGGAGAGGATATCCCTGAATTCACCAATAAAACCACCATAATTGGCCAAAGAAATTTCATCTGGCTTTTGGTAATCGTTTGTTCTGTATTCTTAGATCCAAACGTCCTGCCGTGGGTACCAGCAATTCACTATGAAGGTCAAAAATTCTCTTTCTTGAGAGAAATAATCATGTTGTCATGCGCATTCTTCAGCTATAAATTTGCCAGTGTAGATGCGCTGAGGGAAAATGACTTCAATTTTGAGCCGATCAGAGAAGTAGCTTTCATTTTCTTTGGCATTTTTGGCACTATGATGCCAGCATTGGAAATAGTAGGAAACTTTGCTGAATCATCCGAAGGAGCAAAAATGATTACCCACAACACGCTTTATTGGGGTACGGGCCTGTTGTCTGGTGTATTAGATAATGCGCCTACTTACATCAATTTCCTCACCGCTGCAATGGCGTCTAAAGGAGCTGAAATCACAAATATCAGCCAGGTGGTCAGGTTTAGTGAAGGAGGCTATGAAAATTCTATTATTTATTTAAAAGCTATCTCTGTAGCTGCTGTATTCTTTGGGTCAATGACATATATAGGCAACGGACCAAACTTCATGGTGAAATCAATTGCTGAGCAAGTGGGTATAAAAATGCCCTCGTTTTTCGGATATATTATCCGCTACTCAATACCAATTCTCTTACCCATTTTTTTTATAGTTTGGATATTATTCTTTTACCTGGCAGGTTAATTAGGGCTTCCTCAAAAAGTAGTACCCATCAAATTAGCAGCCCTAGATAGATTGAGCACGAATAGGGTTGCAGCAATCCAAGTTTGTGAAGTTGATTTAAGCTTGGCTTTGATTTCATTGAGCGAGTAAGCTTGTTTGGCATTGCCTATTCTTCCCTCAATGGCATTCCTCTCAGCATATTCCTTTTTTGATTTAGCCTTCTGGTATGCTGATTTCTTCACAGGTTTTCCTTTTGTGGCAGCTGTCATCCTTATGCTGTTTTCTTTACACCAATTGCGATTCTTATTGGTAGCATAGATTTTATCGGCCTGTATAAGTTCAGGGTAATAACCAAACAAAGCCTTGTAGGCCTCTGCCTGATTGATCAGGTCCTCACTTTCATTATAGGCATTCCAGCTTAGGTTATCCTTGGTCATGAACCCATCCATGAGTGAAAGGCCCAACTTGGCACCAAACTCTACACTCTTGCCCTGCTTGCCCCTCACTATCGGGCGTACATGGGGTTGTGAGATGCTCACTATCCGATCTTTACATTGGTGGGCTTTCTGCTCATACATGCCTTGTTGCTGCTTATAAAGGGTATGGACCACCATCAGTTCCTGCTGGGTTTTGTGGGGAAAAGGAAACGGCCCTTCCAACAGGTCCAGCATTTGATCGATATGGCCAGGTTCCTTTTTACACAGTTGAGCAACACACGGATGGCCTTGCGGATCGATACAACTGATTTTTTCTTCTTTTTGGCTTCCTGCAAATAACGCTTATGGGCCATCCTGCGGTAAGTCCTGGGTTTGACCTCCATCTTGTCCCTGAGCAGGTCAAACAACCGGTCAACCATCTTTTCGGTCTTGATACGGGCTTCATTGACCAAACCAAGATCATTTGGGTAGGTGATGTATTGATCTGCCACAGTGGCATCTATCTTTAATTTACCTTTTGGCCTTTTAGATACCGCACCCTTTTGGTTTGGTTTCCGGTCAGGAAGGGACACCATCATGATGATTTTCGAGAATGCATCGAAAGTATCATCCCCTAGTTTTTTTCGCATCTCCACAAAAAGCGTAGGCGAAAACACCAAACCAGGTGTGTAATGGTCCAAACCAAGAAAGAACTGCATGTATGGGTTTTCGCTGATGGTCAGCAAGGTCTCTTCATCGGACAACCCCAGTTTATGTTTTATAATAAATGCCCCTATGATGTGCCTTGGGTTGACGCTCTTTGCCCCCATGTTGACGCTGAATTTCCTTTTGTAGATATTTACCAACTCATCCCATGGCAACAAGTTTGCAAGTGCTATCCATCTGTTGTTTGGGTTGAGTTTGATGGAGTTAATGGAGGAAAATTCTTCTATTTTGGTTTGGTACTGCGATGTGTAATCGATCATATGCAATGTTATACGTCAAATATACAAATAACCTTGCATATATAAAAATATATTTACACGTGAATCGCTTAATATGAGCAATCAAGGTCGTTTTTATCCAATCTGAGGAAGCCCTAATTAGAAGCTGGAAATTAGAAGTCGTCGGCATAAAATAACTTCCTATCCCCCCACTCTATCTATTCTCACAATTGGTAACAGACCGTTCAATTATATCACAACAATCATGAATTTGGTCCTCTGTTATAACTAGTGGCGGAGCAAAACGAATAATATTTCCGTGTGTAGGTTTTGCTAACAATCCGTTCTCTTTCAATTTCAAGCAAATATTCCAGGCAGTTTTACTCTCCGTAGAATCATTTATAACAATTGCATTTAACAGGCCCTTGCCTCTTACTAATTGCACCATTTCATTCTGCTCTATGAAGCTATCCATCCTTTGCCTGAATATTTTTCCAAGGTTCATCGCATTGTCCGCAAGATTTTCATCCCTCACCACTTCAAGAGCAGCTATAGCAACTTTGCTGCCAAGGGGATTTCCACCAAAAGTGGAACCATGCTGGCCAGGCCTCATAACTTCCATAATATGGTTATCTGCCAAAACAGCAGAGACCGGATAAGCGCCACCACCAAGTGCTTTGCCAAGAATAAGAATATCCGGTCTAGCTTCCTCATAATCGGTAGCAAGTAGTTTACCTGTCCTAGCAATACCAGTTTGAATTTCATCACCAATGAAAAGCACTTTATTGACCTCACAGGCATTTTTTACAGAGGCCAGATATCCTTCATCAGGAACAAATACTCCAGCTTCACCTTGAATCGGTTCTATCAGGACTCCTGCAATGGTTGGATCTTCGAGCTCCTTTTCTAAGACATTAATGTCATTATAGGGAACCCTGATGAAACCCGGAGTTAAAGGGCCATAATTATTATAGGCATCCGGGTCATTAGAAAAACTGATAATTGTGGTTGTACGTCCATGAAAATTCCCGTCAAAAACCACAATCTTGGCTTGATCCCGGGGTATTCCCTTCTTTTCATACCCCCATTTGCGACAAAGTTTAATAGCCGTTTCAACTCCTTCTGCGCCAGTATTCATAGGCAAGACCTTATCATATCCGAAGTAATTGGTAACAAACTCCTCATATGCACCAAGAGCATCGCTATAAAAGGCCCTTGAGGTTAAAGTAAGTGTTTCAGCCTGATCTTTTAGCGTTTGAATAATTTTCGGATGACAATGGCCTTGATTCACTGCAGAATAAGCAGATAAGAAGTCATAATATTTCTTCCCTTCTAAATCCCAGACAAAAACACCTTCTCCCCTGGCCAATACAGCAGGCAATGGATTATAGTTATGGGCCCCATAGGTATTTTCTAATTCTATTGCAGATTGGCTGTTTATTACCAGGTCCATATTATTTTCGGGTTGATTTTAAACAAATATTAATAATTGGATCAAAGGTAGTGAAGTCCGCAGAAACAAATCGGAAACCGGAGAAGTCCTTAGAAAAGGATGATTATTATTATACACCCGAAGGATTTACAGTCTTTACAAAAAAATACCATCTCAAACGTGGTTTTTGCTGTAAAAGTGGTTGCAGACATTGCCCCTATGGATTCGAAAGAACCCCATAGACGGTGGATCGTCGTGTATAAATTAGAAATACCATTCCAAATTCACACCAGTGATTCACCAATCCATATCCGAATAATCATCGACCTTATTTAGTGTCTCTAAGAAAACAGCGAGTTTTAGGTCGTATTAAAATATTGCTTAAAATGGAACAATGAAAAAATCACTCACCTTGCTGACTAATAAAGGGTGACTTTGCTTTTATTCATTGTTTTTGATGGTTTTTGATAAAAATAGCCGGGTTTTAGCCTGGCCAGGACGCACTTCTGCCAGTGCCTAATCCTTATTAAACAGCTAAAAGGTGATTAAGCTGCTTGTTTCTGGCAATTGGCTTGCTGCTGGGCGGCCAGACGGTCAGCCTGGAGTTTACGCCCGATCTTGTGAAGGTTGTAGGCAGTAATGGCCAACCCGATGTAGCTATTGAAAGTTTTGCGGGTACGGTTCGGGCATCGGTCCAATCCCCGGTGTTCCAGCTCATTAATGTTGGATTCGATAGCAGAATGCTTGTTTTTCAACCTTTTGAAGGCTGGCGCTGATTCGATGGCTTTTTCTTCTTTGTTTAACCTACCCTTTTTAGGCATGATCACTTCTGGGATGAAGGTTTGCAGAGTTGCTTTATCCTCTTTATCGGAAAACCCCTTGTCGGTGCTCAGGCTTTGGATGGGGTATTTCTCAGCGATACGCCGGGCAATTGATAGGGTAAGTTGGTTGTCGGTTTGTTTTTCAGCTATTTGCCAGTCTATGAGTAAATGGTATTGATCCGAAGTGATGGCCAGATTCTTACCGATCTCCACATTGGGGTGCAGTTTGCCTTTTTTGATCATTTCGGCATAAGGTTGAAAGATGGAAAAGACTTTTTCGGCATGGGGAATGGTCTCTGCTCTGATCAACCGCCTGTCGAGCAACTCGATGTGCTTTTCCAACATCTCAAGATAATAGGTCAATGCCATCAGGGCTGCGAACTCCTCGATAGAGTTTCCCTGATGTTTTTCCAACATTTGGCCCACTTTCTTGCTCAAAGCACGGGCTTTAGTCAGATAGGAAGTGGCAGCCTGCTCTACCCGCTCCTCTTTGTTTTTTCCTCCTGAGCCGGTGGTCCTGCCCACGCTGCGCATCAGCCTTTTGAGGGATCTGCGCCAATCCCCGGACTTACGCCAGCCAGTAAAATACCTTTTTGAGACCAATAAATCAGCTACATCTATACACTTTCTGGCACTGTCCCATAGCAGGTTGTAGCCGGTAGGAAAGTGGGTGTCGGTTTCTACCACGAAACTATCGGTCTTGCAACGCAAGGCAACTTCCTCCCCTCCGGTTTTTCCTTTTTTTTTTAAACACCTGGTGACCTGCTGCTACGATTACATCATTGATGCCGATGAGCAGTTCATCGTCCAGCAAGGTCACATTGTCATAAATGTTCTGGTACTTATACTGTTTGCCCACAGAGTAGTCGGTAGGTAGCACCCCCATAATGCCCCGTACCAACGTGTCGTAATTGGAGATATGGTGTAACTCATCGTAAGAGATGTTCATGCACAGGCGCACCTGGGCCAATACGAAGACCTCCCACAGACTCATACCCTCACGGCCCGTCTTTTTCTTTCCCTCAATGAGTTTGGAAGAAAGTAATTCAAAAATACGCTGGTTCCATTCAGGTTGGACATAGATATATTGAAGGGCGGCTGCCAGGGCAGCTAAGTGGCTTTTAGTTTTCACCGGAGCCTCTACTTGCTCGATGGGTGTGCATCTCAGGGTAAGTTGGGGCTGGAAGGATTTCCTCATGGTTTGTATTTATATCGGTTATATGCAATATAATGATTAATCCTGATAAACCAACCGAAAAAATCGTTTCTTTTCTACACTGAATGAACAAAAAAAGGACAGGGATTTTACTCCCCGACAGACCAAAAAGCCTGCGAATCTCAAAGTGAATTCTTTGGGGTTTTTGAATGGAAAACTTTCAAATGGCCAATTAACAGGCTACAACGCAACTGTTCTTGATAATATTTGTGAATTTGATAATTCTACTGAATCAGATTCGAGAATAATTCAGCGCTGATTTGATGGAAAAAATACGAATATGATGGATAATCAGCATATTAGCCTGTTTTCATACAGACACTATTTAGTTCCGTCATTTGCTATATTGGTATAAATTATTAACGAAAAAATATTAATTAGAAGAGAATGTCAGCTTGGCTCGATTTATTAGGTTGCACCCATGATGTATCTATTAATATAGAACAGATACGAGGAATGTACGGGGAAACAAACCCTGCTCTTTATGTACCATTTAATCTTACTTTCAGTCATCGAGCGAGGGACAACCGCGGCAAATTTGTAATAACCGGCGTTGAAGGTGATTTTAAGTTTGAAGGGCAGGAGATTATTTCAAGGACCTTTAAATTCGAGGATAGAACAATAGAAGTTCCGGATAAGACTACAGTCTCATTAGAATTTCCGATTAGTCCCAAAACACTATCCCAGTTTGAGTTTGATGAGCCAGTCAAAAAAGGCATCAAGTGCCAGTTTAGATTATCACTTCAGGTTTCAGAATTAGGAACTTTTACAAATCGAGATAAGTCCGAAAGTGATTTTGTGACAAGATATCAGATCGGTTCAGCAGATGTTCCAGTTACCATTCCACACTCTCTGTGGAATGAAAAGATTCAACCTGGCTTGGGCCTTACTAAGTTCGAAACTTTATCCATCCCTAGCTTCAATGTACTCTTGGAGGACACTTATCCCGGAATTCTGAAAGAGCTGGTCAATTCTCAAGAATATTTAAAAAATGGTGATTATGATAAAGCTGTGGCACATTGTAGAAGTGCCTTAGAACCGATTAAAAAAGAAATTGGTAACTGGAAGGAATTAATAAGTAGCAAAACTGAGTATAATTGGATGTCCAAATCCGCTTCAATGACTTTTGAATGGTTGGATACAATTCGAGAAGAAACCTATAGATTGACAAACAAACCGCATCATTACCCATCAGTGGGACATTTTTCAAAAGCTAAGGCAGAGATAGTATACTTGATGACCACTGCGATTGTTGCATATGTGGGTCATCTCGAAAGCAAAGAAAAAGAATAAGGTCTTGATATGGGCTGGATTTCAATTTAATCTTCATTGGCTTTTAAGATTAATAGATTTATTAGACGTATAATATTTAATTATGGAAAGCAAGGCAATAAACTCATCAATTTATATAGAATCCCTCAAGTTGAAAAACTTCAGAACCATTGTTGAGGGGGATTTGAACTTAAGGAATGAGAAAGGGGTGTTACAACAATGGACTTTAATATTGGGCGACAATAATATCGGAAAATCTTCCTTACTGCAAAGTATCGCATGGATGAAACCATTTTTGCCCTACGATGAAAATGAGATTCCCAAAGATTTTTATCCTGCTCCTATTATTAGTGACAATGAAAATGAGATTCTTGAGCGTTTGGTCAGAAAGGCAGCTCATGGAAAGGTTGTAACTGCTGAGCTAGAAGGAGTTTTTGTATCAGGTCAAACTCTAAAGAAAACCAAACCCCAGAAGGATCAGAGCTTTTGTAAAACGCTCATTGAAATAGAAGTCCTGAACGGGAAGCTTGAATATATCGGCCCAGATGAAAAAGAAAAAGTAAAAACAAACAATAAGTCGTTCTTTTATGGAAATAATGAAGTGATCATATATGCGTATAGCGCTTCGAGGCGACTGGGTAAAGAAAATACTGAGGACCCAAAATTAGAGGATACTATTAAGCCATTTATTGCAGATAAAACCACGTTATACGATGCGGAGGATGTGTTGCATGCCCTCCATTATGCAATGCTCGGGGCAAAGGGAAAGGAACAAGAAGACCACATAAAATTTATTGAAGATATAAAAAAAATGCTTACATCGGTTCTTCCTGATGTAAATTCATCCAAGGACATTGAAATAACTTCCCCGAAAATGGTTGGAGGTCAAAAATAAGCTAGGGAAGTTTTTGTAGCTACACGTCATGGCAAAATCCCATTTAGCGACATCAGTTTAGGTTATCAAACTACCGCTTCATTGACTATTAACTTGGCATGGAGGCTATCAAAGCAATATCCTGAAAGCACCAACCCCTTAAATGAACCAGCAATTGTTCTAATAGATGAGATTGATCTCCATCTTCATCCTATTTGGCAAAGAGAAATTATGAACAATCTGTCCGATCATTTTAAGAACGTTCAGTTTGTTGCAACGGCTCATAGCCCCATAATGGTTCAGGCAGCAATTGATGCTAATTATGCGGTATTACAATATTCGGAATCTGATCATTGCACCACAATCGAAAACACCCCTAACCCGAAAAATTCATAGTAGACAATAAAAAACAGGCATAAATAATTGCTTATATTGAGATAGTTAGACAACAAAATAAGCAATTAATTTATGCCTGAATATAAGGAAAAAGATACCGTATTTTATCGAGGAAAACAAGCTTTTAAATTTGATTTTTCAGCATCAGCGATTAGCTCAGACGGAGCGATATTGTTAAGTGAAAAAGTAGAGAGAAAGACTGGTCTATTAAAAAGCTTCGCCGCACTGATTCCTGACTATCGAAACCCCTTTTTTATCGAATACACTTATGAAGAAATGCTTCGCCAACGGGTGTTTTTAATGATGCAGGGCTATCAGGATTGCAATGACGAACAAAAACTCCGAGAGGATCCGGTGATCCGTAAAGTACTAGATAGCGGATTATGTTCCCAGCCT
>CAXXNX010000012.1:0-36984 GCA_963664285.2 Cyclobacteriaceae bacterium | reverse complement strand
GAGCGGCCGTATTGGTGAATTGTCCGCCTGCTAACTGGATACCGTCTCCGGAATCACCGGCAAACAAAAGGGTTACTTCTTTTAATTTCGTTTCCAAAATTTATATCCTCAGTTTAAATAAATACAAAAATAGCCAACCAATCATTAAGAATGGGTAAACCGATCTTAAAATACATAATAGATGTACTAAATGTTTTACCGATTACAAAAGCAAAATTAACACTTTGGCTAGTCAAATGGAGATATAAATAATGATCCCTCTGAGAATCAAGGCTGGTTTTTATAATTTCGGGCAACATTTATAGAACCCGGAACAGGATGAAGAATATTGCTGTAGTAGGATCAGGCACTATGGGCAATGGTATCGCTCATGTCTTTGCTCAAAATGATTATAATGTAGCTTTAATAGACATATCTGATGAGGCACTAAAAAATGCTTTAGCTACTATTTCAAGGAATCTTGACCGCCAGATTAAGAAAGAATTAATTACCGAAAAGAAGAAAGAACAAACGCTGGATAACATCCGGCCATTTAACAAAATTGCCGATGGCGTCGACCGGGCTGATTTAATAGTTGAAACTGCTACAGAAAACGAAAAGATAAAATTTGACATTTTTAAAGAAATAGACAGAGCCAGCCCGGAGTCAGCGATATTGGCTTCTAATACCTCCTCTATCTCAATTACTAAAATTGGCGCAGTTACCTCCAGACCAGGTAAAGTTATTGGTATGCACTTTATGAACCCCGTACCGGTGATGAAGTTAGTTGAAGTGATTAGAGGTTACGCTACAAATAATGAGGTAACAAATGTCATTATGGACCTATCCAGGAATCTGGGCAAAGTTCCGGTGGAGGTTAATGATTATCCGGGATTTGTAGCCAATCGCATTTTGATGCCAACCATTAACGAAGCAATTTATACATTTTTCGAGGGAGTGGCCGGGGTAGAGGAGATCGATACGGTGATGAAACTGGGAATGGCTCATCCAATGGGTCCGCTACAACTTGCGGATTTTATTGGGCTGGATATTTGCCTTTCTATATTACGAGTGTTGTATGAAGGATTTGGCAATCAAAAATATGCTCCATGCCCATTATTGGTGAATATGGTGGAAGCCGGATTTCTTGGTGCCAAATCGGGAGAGGGTTTTTATGTTTATGAGCGAGGATCAAAAGAACTGGTAGTTTCGCCAAGGTTTAGCTAACAGATGGCCAAAAAAAAATCATCAAAGTCAACAAGTTCCTCAAAGCGGAAATCACCACGAAAGTCTAAAAAGAAATCGCGGGGTGGTATCTTAATAGGACTCTTAGGTATCATCGTGATTCTTGGTATCATTATCAGTTACTATTACCAAAAGGAAAATCCGGCAGATTATGTTGTCCAAGAAAAGGAAACACAGGGACAGAATTCTCAACTTGGTGAGAATAAAACTAAAAGAGCGCAAAAGGAACTTGAAAATAAATACGAAGAGGTACGGGTAGAGGAAAAAAATGAAGCCAAAGAAGTAAATCCCAAACTGCCGGATTACGATGATGTAGATGAGTACTATTTTACTCATTCATTCGATTTTGCCTGGCCCGCTTATGACGTGAATGACCTCATTGTTGAACATGAGGGATTTACACTCAACTACGATGAGCGGAATGAGCAAGCCAGTTGGGTGGCTTATAAAATAGAGAAAACGAACCTTGATAATGCTCGTTTTAAACGAAAAGACAACTTCAGGGCAGATCCCCTGGTCAGAACAGGTTCCGCCACGCCAGCTGACTATAGAAAATCAGGGTATGATCGTGGACATCTGGCGCCGGCGGCCGATTTTACCTGGTCTGAGACCGCACTGGATCATACGTTTTTTATGAGTAATATGAGTCCGCAGGTGCCCGCATTCAATCGAGGTATATGGAAAAAGCTTGAGGAACAGGTGCGGGATTGGACACGGGAGAATGGTGTTATTTATGTTGTCACAGGGCCAATTGTTGAAAACAAAAAACAAAGAATTGGCAGTAACAAAGTGACGGTTCCTCAATATTATTATAAAGCTATTCTTGATATTCAAGAGCCTGAACTAAAAGCGATAGGTTTCGTGTTGGACAATAAAAAATCGGATGCAGAACTTTTTAGTTTTGCAGTGACCATCGATCGTTTAGAGGAAATCACAGGATTGGACTTTTTTCCTTCAATTCCGGATGATACGGAAAACAAATTAGAGGCCAGTATCAAGGTGGATAGCTGGAAATGACATGAGACAACCACAAACTATTTAGTTCGCATTTGTGTTAGGATAGAATGAGAATATTATATTCTACATTGCTGATTACCAGTATTTGCCTCAATCATGAAGTTGTTGGTCAAACCAATGATAATAATAAGTTGACACAGCAATATCTGGAAGAAGCTATAGCACTGAATGCTGAAAGTAAGTATGAAGAGGCCAATGTTAAGTTCAGGAAGATACTGGCACTGAACGAAGTGATTCCTTCTGAAATGTGCTATCATTTTGCAGAGACACTATTTGCCATCGGCCAGTTTCAAAACAGCCAAAATTTTATTACCAAATACTTCGACCTGACCGGGAAGAGCGGTGAGAATTACAAAGAGGTGAAGAAACTCGAAGGGATGGTGAATGAGCAACTAACAGCCATCCGTGAATGCCACAGATGTAGTACTACAGGCTATCGTTATTTTCCATGTACTACTTGTAATCAGCGTGGAGAAATTGAAGAGACTTGCTACTACTGCTTAGGACACGGCATTGCCACATGTCCAAAATGTCAAGGTAGTGGTGTATTGATCTCGGATAATGCTTTGGGAGGCAATGAATATCAGACATGTGATAGGTGCGATGGAGAAGGAACAGAGACTTGCCCTATTTGTCATGGTGATAAAACAATAATTTCCACATGTCCTATTTACAGCGGTTTCTTATACGAAACAAGCGCTCAAATTTGTGATCACCAGGATCACCCTGAAGATGGGTTTGTAGTTCCATATGTATTTGAAAAGTCGGGGAACTAAGTCTTTCTTTGCTTCTTGATGAATGTCCGTGAATTAGATTTCGACAAAGGGGAAGGCTTGATACCAGCCATTATCCAGGATCACCTTAATGGCGCTGTTCTTATGCTTGGCTATATGAACAAGGAGGCATTTGAGCAAACTCAGCAATCAGGAAAAGTAACTTTTTTCAGTAGGAGTAAGACCCGCTTATGGACAAAAGGTGAAACCTCAGGGAACTACCTTATTGTTAAAGACATCCTGATAGATTGTGATAAAGACACATTGCTTGTAAAAGCGGAACCAACAGGACCGGTGTGTCATACAGGTATGGATACCTGTTTCGGAGACATAGATGAAGATAGTTGGTACTTTTTAAAGAAGCTGGAGTCCATTATCTCAGATCGTAAACAAAACCCGGTTGAAGGGTCTTATACGACTTCTCTTTTTAAAAAAGGGATCAATAAAATTGCTCAGAAAGTAGGGGAGGAAGCAGTGGAAGTGGTGATTGAATCGAAAGACAACAATGACGATCTTTTTAAAAAGGAGACCGCTGACTTACTATATCACTTGATGATCTTATTAGAAGAAAAGGGATTTAAGTTGGGTGATATTATTGAAGTCCTGGAGATGCGCCACAATAGATAATAATTTAGTGTCTCTAAGAAAACACACCTAAATTAAAAATGATTCTTATGGTGATCTTTCCATTTTTTTCTAATCGATTGATACTCGGGCATCAACTCATAGAAAGAAAAAGAAAATCTCATCCATAATAATTCATTTTATAAAAGAAGGGCTGTTTTCTTAGAGACACTATCTACCAAAGTATAGGTTCTTTGTAGATCCCTTATTCTTTATCAAGTTGGGGATAAGGAAAAATAAACGGGCAAAGAAATAACAGATTTGGATAATAATATGACAATTGTGGACAATTCCCTCTTTATCTGTAATTTGAGACCGCTAAAGCATCAGCTTGATGGATAAATATGACGTTTGCGTAATTGGAGCGGGACCTGCAAGGTATGCCGCCGCCATGAGAGCTATTGATTATAAAAAGACGGTATTGCTTGTGGAAAAAAAGCAATTGGGTGGAGCTGGTATTCATCACGGTGCACTTTCCAGCAAGACCTGGTGGGAGTTATCGAGAGAGTTCTTCCATATTAGAATGCAAAGTCGGGTTTATAATTTCGACGAACCGATAATCAACTTTAGTAAAGCGAAGTCGGAAGTACTGGCGGCCGGGAGAGAGCGCATGGACCTGTTGGAGCATCACATGTTCAATTTGAATGTATCTAATGGGGTCGATCTATTTACGTTTATGCAGGGATATGCTCGCTTACTTGATAAGAACACCGTTGAGATCACCAAGACGGATGGTAAATTGAAAATCCAGGCCGAATATATAATGCTGGCGACTGGCAGCAGACCGAGATACCTATCCCATATTCCCATAGATGAAAAAATTGTCATGACCAGTGATGGCATTGAGCAAATGGAAGATTTCCCCAGAAGTATGGTTATTCTTGGTGCCGGTGTTATTGGTTGCGAATTTGCCACAATTTTCTCTCACTTCGGACAGACTAAAGTTAACCTGATCGACAAAGGGGACCGAATCCTGCCCTTTGAAGATGAAGATGTAGTTGAGATTATCGAAAATAATCTTGAGGCCCAGGGGGTGCTCATTCACCGCAATTCCCGTCTAATCGAAATGAAAGTAGAGGATGAAATGGTCTCATATACCCTTGAATACACTGATGGGTCTAAAGAAATTTTCAGGGTAGAAAAGGCACTGGTATCTGTGGGTCGTATCCCCAACTATGAAAACATCTTTGATAAATTCTTAGGAATTAAAGTTGATGAAAGAGGGATCATTGACGATCTTACCCAAACGAGCGTTCCCAATATCTATGCGGTTGGTGATATCACGGCAGATATAGCGCTGGTAAATGTCGGTGAGTTAGAAGGTCGCTACGCTGTGGAGCGAGTATTTGGTAAACCCAAAAAACCACTGATCTACGAAAACATCTCAGCTATTATGTTTTTATCTCCCGAGGTTGCCGGCGTTGGTTTGAATGAAACCAAAGCCCAGCTGCAAGACATAGAATATAAAGTAGTAAGCCTGGACTACAGTTGTATCTCCAGGGCTATTGCAATGAGAAATACCCAGGGTTTCATCAAAATTTTAATGACCAATGATGATGAAATGAAGATCCTTGGCATGCGTGTGGTAGGAGAGCATGCCTCCAGTGCCATAGAGGCGGTGGCATTGCTGATTTCCATGGAACGGGGAATTGAGGAATTAGCGGAACTTATTCACCCACATCCATCCATTATTGAGGGTATCCAGGAATGTGTACGTATGTTGTTGAATAAATCTATGCTGAAGCCGACCGTTCTCAGGGATGCAATGAAATGCCGCATTTACAAGAATGGCGTTTATGAGAATATTGTATTTTGATAGATAGACAATTCATCCAAAAAATCAAATTTTCTTTTGGATCGAAAACAACTTCCTGGCTTTACCCTTCCCAGGAAGTGACAATTCCTGTAACACAGTTGAAGATGATAGTGGCGGTGTAGTCTCTTCAAAGTGTGGGCATAAAATTATTTAACAAAAAAACAATAGGCACACACTTAACAGTTATGTGCCTATATTTCATTGACTAATAAGAGATTACCAGTATCTACTTAACCCGCATTATTCATAGGCCACCAATTTTGGGATTAATAATGGGTTGCTAACTATTTTTGATTGGAGTGTATGTATTAATTTGAAGATCAACCAGGTTTCTGGATTTCAAAGGACATTAGAGCGTTTTTTTGTTAGAATTTTTCAATTTTCAGTCAAAGCTCTATTGTGTTCTTATGGAAGAACATTTTTTTGATTAAACTAAACTGTTTAACTGATCGGTCAGTTCACCGTAAGCAAATCGCCCAGCAGGTATTGATATCTAAAGGCTCTTGAGAATTGTATTGTCAATGATCTTTTCCTTTCTTTCAGGCACGCCCCAACCTTCATCAGGTAAAGCCGGATATTGTCCACTTGCCATCGTTTAGCAAAGTGGTGTTTTGTTTTGGCAATTAATAATTTAATCTGCCGGAACATTTCATAACAGAGGGTAGCGATGATTAAACGCATGAAATTGGCCCAGTAGCGATGACAGGAAAGCCGGTCGGAATAAGTCATGTTTTTGAGTTCCTTTATTCGATTTTCACTGGCATCACCTCGCTTGACATAAAAATCAAAGTAAATCTGTTGAGCGGTCATCGCTTCAAAGTTGCTCACAAAGTAACGGACATTCATTCCTTTTCCGGTAGACTCCACTTTGGCGTACAGCTTTTCAGAACGATCCCAGCTTTTGGCCTGGTAAGTAAACGGGCCAACAAACTCTTGATGTTTGATGATTTTTGAAGCATATTCCTTTTTCACTTCAATGATAGTCTGTTTGGTAAAAGTCTTTAAAACTTCATTACTACTAATACCTAAACAAAATTGAAGGTCAAACTGCTTAGCTATCCGATAAAAAGATGCTCCTGAAAAGCCACTATCCGCTCAAATAAGGATCTTTACTGAGGGCAGTTTTTTTCTGATTTTAATGACAATCCTTTTCAATAAGGCCACAAACCATTTGTTGGAGTGACAATTGCCCGGACGTAGTACTGGTAAAATGACCTGACCGGTGTTCCCGTCCTTAAAGAACAACTCATGGTACATAGTCTGTCCATAATAGCCATTATACAAACTGAGTTGTTGGGATCCATGAGTAGGGTCATCGGTACCATCTACATCAATGATGATTTGACCAGTCTTCTCTTTCAACTCCTCTACATAACGGTCTACAAACCATTGACTCATCTGGTAGATCAGACTCCGATCGGCCTTGTTTTCAAATCGACTTAAAGTAGGCTGGGAACATAATCCGCTATCTAGTACTTTACGGATCACCGGATCCTCTCGGAGTTTTTGTTCGTCATTGCAATCCTGATAGCCCTGCATCATTAAAAACACCCGTTGGCGAAGCATTTCTTCATAAGTGTATTCGATAAAAAAGGGGTTTCGATAGTCAGGAATCAGTGCGGCGAAGCTTTTTAATAGACCAGTCTTTCTCTCTACTTTTTCACTTAACAATATCGCTCCGTCTGAGCTAATCGCTGATGCTGAAAAATCAAATTTAAAAGCTTGTTTTCCTCGATAAAATACGGTATCTTTTTCCTTATATTCAGGCATAAATTAATTGCTTATTTTGTTGTCTAACTATCTCAATATAAGCAATTTATGCCTGTTTTTTATTGTCTACTATGAATTTTTCGGGTTAATAAATAAGATTTTCTAAAACAAAAGATGTTTGAATTAATTAGGGCTTCCTCAGATTGGATAAAAACGACCTTGATTGCTCATATTAAGCGATTCACGTGTAAATATATTTTTATATATGCAAGGTTATTTGTATATTTGACGTATAGCATTGCATATGATCGATTACACATCGCAGTACCAAACCAAAATAGAAGAATTTTCCTCCATTAACTCCATCAAACTCAACCCAAACAACAGATGGATAGCACTTGCAAACTTGTTGCCATGGGATGAGTTGGTAAATATCTACAAAAGGAAATTCAGCGTCAACATGGGGGCAAAGAGCGTCAACCCAAGGCACATCATAGGGGCATTTATTATAAAACATAAACTGGGGTTGTCCGATGAAGAGACCTTGCTGACCATCAGCGAAAACCCATACATGCAGTTCTTTCTTGGTTTGGACCATTACACACCTGGTTTGGTGTTTTCGCCTACGCTTTTTGTGGAGATGCGAAAAAAACTAGGGGATGATACTTTCGATGCATTCTCGAAAATCATCATGATGGTGTTCCTTCCTGACCGGAAACCAAACCAAAAGGGTGCGGTATCTAAAAGGCCAAAAGGTAAATTAAAGATAGATGCCACTGTGGCAGATCAATACATCACCTACCCAAATGATCTTGGTTTGGTCAATGAAGCCCGTATCAAGACCGAAAAGATGGTTGACCGGTTGTTTGACCTGCTCAGGGACAAGATGGAGGTCAAACCCAGGACTTACCGCAGGATGGCCCATAAGCGTTATTTGCAGGAAGCCAAAAAGAAGAAAAAATCAGCTGTATCGATCCGCAAGGCCATCCGTGTGTTGCTCAACTGTGTAAAAAGGAACCTGGCCATATCGATCAAATGCTGGACCTGTTGGAAGGGCCGTTTCCTTTTCCCCACAAAACCCAGCAGGAACTGATGGTGGTCCATACCCTTTATAAGCAGCAACAAGGCATGTATGAGCAAGAAAGCCCACACCAATGTAAAGATCGGATAGTGAGCATCTCACAACCCCATGTACGCCCGATAGTGAGGGGCAAGCAGGGCAAGAGTGTAGAGTTTGGTGCCAAGTTGGGCCTTTCACTCATGGATGGGTTCATGACCAAGGATAACCTAAGCTGGAATGCCTATAATGAAAGTGAGGACCTGATCAATCAGGCAGAGGCCTACAAGGCTTTGTTTGGTTATTACCCTGAACTTATACAGGCCGATAAAATCTATGCTACCAATAAGAATCGCAATTGGTGTAAAGAAAACAGCATAAGGATGACAGCTGCCACAAAAGGAAAACCTGTGAAGAAATCAGCATACCAGAAGGCTAAATCAAAAAAGGAATATGCTGAGAGGAATGCCATTGAGGGAAGAATAGGCAATGCCAAACAAGCTTACTCGCTCAATGAAATCAAAGCCAAGCTTAAATCAACTTCACAAACTTGGATTGCTGCAACCCTATTCGTGCTCAATCTATCTAGGGCTGCTAATTTGATGGGTACTACTTTTTGAGGAAGCCCTAGTTATAATTAAATACATCGATATAAGTCTAACACTATTTGTTCTTTAGAGATTCCTTTCCTGACGGCGACACAACGCACTATATAAACACCATCGCTATAAAGTGAGGGTTCTCATAGAAAAGGTTGGTTGGACGATAAAAAGAAATCTAAAATTATTAAAACGGACCTGAAAATGTCTCGAAGATCTCGATTCCCTTCTGTCACAAGGTTTGAGTTGAGTAAAGCGAAATTGAACTAATAAATCTTGAGAAAAGAATCGAACCCCAGGATTCCAATAATAAAATAACCATTAGTTCCCACTGCTAAAGGTTAATTGTCATTGCGCTAAACAAGACAAACTTTTAATATCCTATATTAGCTTTGAAGTATGATGACAGATCAGGTAAATACACTATATGATCATTTTATTACCAGTAATGGCGTATTTACGGACACCAGGAAGCCGATTGAAGGAGGCTTGTTTTTTGCGCTGAGCGGGCCCAATTTTAATGGTAATAAGTTCGCCGGAGAGGCGCTAAAGCTTGGCGCTAAAACGGCAGTCATCGATGATGCGAATTATGTAAGAGGTGAAAGATATTTACTTGTTGAAAATGCACTTGAAGCTTTACAGGAACTGGCTCATCATCATCGAACAAAATTCAACTGTCCGGTATTAGCGCTGACTGGTTCTAATGGTAAGACCACCACCAAGGAGTTGATTGCCGCAATTCTAAGAAAGAAGTATACGCTGATAGCAACCATCGGTAATTTGAATAACCACATTGGAGTACCCCTTACACTCTTAAGGATCACTAGCAAATCTGAGTTGGCGGTAATTGAAATGGGGGCTAACCACCAAAGAGAGATTCAGAGATTATGTGAAATTGCCCAGCCAACTCACGGACTGATAACTAATATAGGAAAAGCCCATATTGAAGGTTTTGGTTCACAGGAAGGTATCAGCAAAGCCAAGGGCGAGCTATATGATTATTTATTAAAAACCAATGGTGTCATTTTTGTTAATTCAAATGATTTGGTCCTTAAAGAAATGGTTTCAAATCCTGATAAAGCAATTTACTATCCAAATCTTGGAGATTTTAGCCATTGTGAGTTAGTGGAAGCTAATCCCTTTGTGAAAATTAAGAATGAATCAGGAAACACAATTGACACGCATCTGATTGGTGAATACAATTATATCAATGCAGCTGCTGCTATTTGTATTGGAAAGCACTTCGATATTTCAATGTCGCATGCTGAGCAAGCGGTTTCAGGATATGTTCCTGATATGAATAGGTCTCAAGTTGTTGAAAAGGGTAGTAATACCATCATATTAGATGCCTACAATGCAAATCCCGATAGTATGACGGCGGCGCTGGAAACACTAGACAGAATGGAGGGCAAACAGAAAGTTGTTATACTGGGCGATATGTTAGAGTTAGGGGAGAAGCAAATCGAAGAGCATCGGATATTAGGGGAAAGGGTTGCTCTTGTGAAGCCGGATAGAGCATACTTTTGCGGCAGTTTAGTTAAAAACTCTGCTGAAGTGGTTCCTGGAGCTAACTATTGTGCCACTAAGGAAGAATTAGTTGTTTACCTCCAAAAGGATAGAATCATTAATTCTTTGATTTTGATAAAGGCCTCGAGAGGGATGGGACTGGAAACTTTGGTCGAAATATTTTAGGGCCTCCTACAAGTTGATTAAAGTGTTCGCTTTACCTCTTTTTGGGTGAATCCTTCAATTATGTCCCCGACTTTGATATCATTGAAATTTTTGATACTAATACCGCACTCAAATCCTTGTTTCACTTCTTGTACATCTTCCTTGAATCTCTTGAGTTGGTTAATCTCTCCTGTGTAAGTTACAATACCATCACGTACCAGTCGTACCTGGTTTGATCGTTTGAGGTTACCATCTGTAATCATGCATCCGGCAACGGTGCCAAACTTGGAGATTTTAAAGACATCTCTCACTTCGGCGTTTCCGGTAATAATCTCTTCCACCGTCGGTTCAAGAAGTCCTTCCATCGCATCCTTTATCTCATTAATTGCATCGTAAATAATTGAGTATAGACGTATTTCGATTTGTTCATTCTCGGCGATTTTTCGCGCCCCAGTTGACGGCCTTACCTGGAAACCTACAACAATGGCGTCAGATACAGATGCGAGAAGTACATCTGATTCAGATATTTGACCAACTTCTTTGTGAATGATATTAATCTGAACTTCTTCAGTAGATAATTTCAAAAGTGAATCCGATAGTGCTTCAACTGATCCGTCCACATCACCCTTGACAATAATGTTAAGCTCCTTGAACGAACCAATGGCCAACCTTCTTCCAATTTCGTCAAGCGTGATATGCTTTTTGGTACGCATTGTTTGTTCACGATTGATCTGATCACGCTTGGTGGCGATTTCTCTGGCCTCTCGCTCACTGTCCATGACATTCACCTTATCTCCTGCCTGTGGCGCTCCATCCAGACCTAAAACCAGTACTGGTGTTGACGGACCAGCTTCTTTAGCTTGCTTGTTTTTGTGGTCAAACATTGCCTTCACCTTGCCATAGTTGCCACCGACAAGGATCACATCTCCAATCCTTAGGGTACCAGCTTGTATAAGCATTGTGGTGATATAACCTCTGCCTTTATCAAGAGAAGCTTCAATTACGGTGCCTACTGCATTTTTGTTAGGATTTGCCTTAAGTTCAAGTAATTCTGCTTCCAGTAATACTTTTTCAAGTAACTCATCAATTCCTTCACCGGTTTTGGCTGAAATTTCCTGGCATTGGAATTTACCTCCCCAATCTTCTACCAGGATGTCAATGGCGGACAGTTCCTCCTTGATCTTATCAGGATTAGCATTGGGTCGGTCAATTTTGTTGATCGCTATAACCATAGGCACGCCAGCTACCTTAGCATGGTTGATCGCTTCCTTGGTTTGAGGCATCACGTTATCGTCAGCCGCTACAACAATAATAACTACATCTGTAACCTTCGCTCCCCTTGCACGCATGGCGGTGAAAGCCTCATGACCAGGTGTATCAAGGAATGCAATCTTGTGCCCATTACTAGTAGTTACATCGTAGGCGCCAATGTGCTGGGTAATACCCCCTGCTTCACCCTCAGTGATCTTGGATTCCCTGATATAGTCGAGTAACGAAGTTTTTCCATGGTCCACGTGACCCATTATTGTCACAATTGGCGCCCGGTGTTCCATGGTTTCCGCGGCATCCACTTGCTCTTCTATTTCTGCTTCCTCCTCTGAGGTTGAGAAGCTCACTTCATACCCGAATTCATCAGCAATAATGGTGATTGTTTCTGCATCCAATCTCTGGTTGATGGAAACAAACATTCCAAGCGTCATACATGCTGATATTACGTCGTTTACGCTAACATTCATCAAACTCGCTAAATCATTGGCTGAAATGAATTCGGTGACTGTCAGTTCTTTTGATTCATTTTGAGCTTCTAAATCAGCTTCTCTCTGATCGGCTTGTGCCGATCTTTTTTCCCGTCTGTATTTTGACCTATTGGTACCAGCTTTCGATCCTCCACTCAGTTTTACGAGTGTGGCTTTGATCTTTTCCTGGATTTCTTTATCTGAAAGTTCTTCCCTTTGCTGTCGTTTCCCACGACCAGTACCTCCAGCCCGGTCTGTTTTGCCAACCCCTCGATCAGGTCTTTGACCTCCTTTAACAAACCCTATTCTTTTTCTCTTTTTCTTGGTCTCCTGCTGTTCGTCAGATGACGCCACTGGCTCGTCTTTTTTCTTTGGAAGCTTTTTAGGTAAATTAATTTTTCCTACAACCGTAAGACCTTTAAGAGAATCAGCTTTTGCTTTGATTAGGGCCTTTGCCTCCTTTGCTTCTTTTAGCATTTGTTCCGCTTCTGCTTGCGATTCACTGGTGATTTCCTCTGTTTGATCTGCTTGCGGCTCAGGTTCACTTTTCTGAGATTCTTTTTTCTTATCCAGGTCAATTTTCCCAAGCACCTTTATTCCTTCTAGCTTCGGTCGGTCCTCCACACTCACCTTCTCCAATTCCTCCTTCTTAGCGGTTTGCTTTTCGGCTACTGCTTCCACCGGATGACTTACTTCAGTCGAGGATAGGTTCTTAATGAAAATTTCCTGATCGTCGTCTCGATGCCTTACTTCTACTGATGATTTAGAATCGATAACGAGATTATCTTCATGATGGCTGCCTATGGTTAGACCTGAAGCTTCTTCTTTCTCCAGGGCTGAATCATGAAATTCCTTGGCCAGTATATCAAACTGCTCGGCGCTAATTTTTAAATTAGGACTGCTATCCACTGTGAACCCCTTTTCTTCAAGATGTTCGATAATGGTATGCATTCCCACATTCAATTTCCTCGCTACCTGACCAAGTCTCAACATATGACTTCGAATAATTTATTACAACAAAGTTATCTCAATTTCTGAATACCCCCTTAATTCTCAGATTTCAAGGCTATTCAAACTCTTTCTGCAGAATTTTAAGGACATCAACAATGGTTTCCTCTTCCAAATCAGTACGACGTATCAAATCTTCTTTTGAAACATCAATCACACTTTTGGCCGTATCAAGTCCGATTTTTCTAAATTCACTAATTACCCAGTCCTCAATTTCGTCCGAAAATTCATCAAGAATTACATCTTCTTCCTCTTTTCCATCAAGTTCCCTGAAAACATCTATCTCTAAACCCACTAGTCGACTGGCCAACTTAATGTTTTGTCCACCTTTGCCAATTGCCAGCGAAACTTGATCCGGCTTGAGGTAAACTGCCACCCGTCCATTGTCTTCTTCTATCTTCATGCTCAATATTTTCGCAGGGCTCAGAGCTCGTGTGATGTATAAATCTTTATTCTCGGTAAAATTGATTACATCAATATTTTCGTTTTGCAATTCCCGTACAATGGCATGGATCCTCGAACCTTTCATGCCCACGCAAGCTCCAACTGGGTCTATTCTGTCATCATAAGATTCAACCGATACTTTTGCTCGTTCACCTGGCTCTCTGACCACTTTCTTTATTGTTATCAAACCATCATATACCTCAGGTACTTCGCTTTCAAAAAGTCTTTCTAGGAAAGTAGGAGCTGTTCTTGACAGAATGATCCTGGGATTACCATTCACCATCTCCACGCGATGGACAATAGCCCGCACCGATTCGCCTTTCCGATACCTGTCTTTATGAATTTGTTCCGATTTTGGTAGGATAAGTTCATTTCCTTCTGAATCGATAAGCAGTACTTCACGACTGAGGATTTGGTACACTTCACCGGAGATTATCTCACCAACCAACTCTTTGTACTTCTGAAATACGATGTCCTTTTCGAGATCTTTGATCTTTTGCATTAAAGTTTGTCTGGCCATTAGAACTGCCCTGCGGCCGAAGCTTTCAAGTGTCAGTTCTTCGGCAACTTCCTCGCCGATCTCAAAATCCGGTTCTATCTCTAGCGCTTCACTCAGACTGATCTTGTCATGATCCCAAATGTCTTCGGAATTGTCATCGACGATTTCTCTAAACCTCCAGATTTCGAGGTCACCACTATCAGCATTAATGATGATGTCAAAGTTGTCATCATACTCGTATTTTTTGCGGATCAATGTTCTAAAAACTTCATCAAGAACACGAATCATCGTCGGACGATCAACATTCTTCTGTTTTGCAAATTCTGCAAACGATTCGATTAATATATGGCTATTCATTTCACTTAAATGACACTAAAACATTTGCTTTAATAATTTGATTAAACGGTATCTCTATTCTGTTCAGATTCTTCTTCACTTTAATTTCCAGGGTTAGCTGGTCACTGACTTTAATTAATTTACCGCTTACTTTCTGATCTTTTGTTTCAACCTGGATTGTTCTGCCCTGATTTTTAACAAACTGCCTTTTTAGTTTAATAGGATGATCCAACCCTGGAGATGAAACCTCCAACTGGTATGCTTCAACAATGATATTCAATTCATCCAATCTCGCTGACAAAAATCTACTAACAGCTGAACATTGATTGATGGAAATACCTCTATCCCCATCAATGAGGATAATTAATTTTTGTCCTAATTTCTTACCTTTCAAAAGGACATCCACTACAAAGAGATCTTCGGTAATGAACTCCTCAACAATTGCTTTTATCTTGTCAGTAATTGTCATTCAAAAAAAGTAAAGCACAAAAAAGAGGGCACTTAGGCCCTCATGATTACTGCAAAAGTAATTCAAAGAGTAGTTAAAACCAATGTATAGGAGTAATGGAACCGGTTGATTAATAAAATATTTATTTATTAATGGTACAAACCATATTGGCAGGAGTTCATACGGATAAAGTCTGAATTTATTAGACTTAATCGTTAATTTGTTGTTAAATGGCATCAAGCTTGGTATCTCTATTTTATAAATTTGCTGTATGATCGGCCAATTGCGGGTTTTCAATACATTAACGAAGCAAAAGGAAGTTTTTGAGCCGTTGAACCCACCATTTGTGGGGATGTACGTATGCGGCCCAACAGTTTATAATGATGTTCATTTAGGCAACGTACGCACTTTCTTGAGCTTTGATGTGATCTATCGTTATTTGATGCATATAGGGTATAATGTCAGGTTTGTGAGAAACATTACTGATGTGGGCCATTTGGTCAACGATGCTGACGACGCGGAGGACAAAATCGAGCGCATAGCCAAATTGCAAAACCTTGAACCGATGGAGGTAGTGCAGAAGTATACCAATGGTTTTCATCAGGTAATGGAGCTTTTTAATGTTTTGCCGCCAAGTATAGAGCCTAGTGCAACCGGTCACATCATCGAACAGATTAACATGATCTCTAGGTTGATTGAAAACGGCTATGCCTATGAATCCAATAGTTCGGTATATTTTGATGTGGAGGCATACAATAAAAATCATCACTATGGAAAACTATCGGGCCGTAACATCGAAGATCTCTATTCCAATACAAGGGATCTGGATGGCCAGGATGAGAAAAGAAGCGGCCTGGATTTTGCTCTGTGGAAAAATGCTTCTCCTGAGCACATAATGAGATGGCCATCTCCCTGGGGGGATGGATTTCCGGGCTGGCATCTCGAATGTTCTGTAATGAGTATAAAGTATTTAGGAGAGTCATTTGATATTCATGGAGGGGGTATGGACTTGAAATTTCCTCATCATGAATGTGAAATTGCTCAATCGGTTGGGGCAGGAGGCCAAGAACCAGTTAAATACTGGATGCATACTAATATGCTGACGGTCAACGGTCAGAAAATGAGTAAGTCCTTAGGGAATTCATTTCTGCCTTCCCAGTTAGTAACAGGGGATCATGAGTTGCTAGAGCGCCCCTATAGCCCAATGACAGTGAGATTTTTTATGCTTCAATCTCATTATGCCAGTACACTTGATTTCTCTAACAATGCGCTATTGGCCGCCCAAAAAGGATATCGCAAGTTGATGAATGGCTCCAAGGTGCTTGATCAGTTAAAATATAAAACTGAAGACGGCGTAGCTGTAAATGAAAAGATTGTTGGCCAGATTAATCAGCTCTGCGACAATTGCTACCAGGCTATGAATGATGACTTCAATTCAGCGCTGACTATTGGCCATTTGTTTAATCTACTTAAAAGGGTAAACTCGATTCAGACAGGTAACCTTCGGTATGCCGAAATTGGTGAAGAGACATTCAATCGCATTAGGGATACATTTAATGCATTCACTAAAGATGTTTTAGGTCTCGAAGTTGAAAAATCATTTGACCCTGAAAACATGCTGGGGATACTTGTCGATTTATACAGGGAAGCAAAAGAGAAGAGGGATTATGCTAAGGTTGAAGAAATAAGAAGTAAGCTAAAGGAGGAGGGTGTTGTATTAAAGGATATGAAGAATGGGGTTGACTGGGCTTATGAGGAGGCTTGATAACTGTTAAAATTAAGGGTATTTTTTAGAAGTTTTCATCTAACCGAATGGTCTACAGTAAAGCTTAAGATCTTTAGCTGCATGGCAGTTTTTATCATTACAAGTCCACTAGTTTTGAGTGTTTAAGTGTACCGAATGAATTTCATCAAGAAGAGGCTTAATAATGATCCTGAATTTGGCTATTATCTCAGTAAAGATGGTTTGCTCCGGTATCCTTTTATAAAAAATCTGCATTTCTATCATCTTCGTGAACCAAATATTAATGATGAGTTCAATACCTCTGTACTTAAGGATATTATTGTTAAAAATGATCAATACGCTAATTTTCTAAAAAAAAGTTTAAAACCCACAGTTGACATTTATGCTGCTTTTCAACCTTTTAATGAAGCATTTCGGTCATTATTACCATTTATAAATCAGCTACAAGATTCCCTGTCCCATGGTGATTATATACTAAATCTTTGGGACAGATCTGGCTATACTACCAGTTTGTTAAAATCTCTTTTTCGTGATTGTAAAGTTTTCACAGTATGGGAAGGAAATCACGATGTTTTGGGTTATCAGGGCTATTATTATTGGTTTGGAAATGATGAGAATATTAACCCGAAAAATTCATAGTAGACAATAAAAAACAGGCATAAATTGCTTATATTGAGATAGTTAGACAACAAAATAAGCAATTAATTTATGCCTGAATATAAGGAAAAAGATACCGTATTTTATCGAGGAAAACAAGCTTTTAAATTTGATTTTTCAGCATCAGCGATTAGCTCAGACGGAGCGATATTGTTAAGTGAAAAAGTAGAGAGAAAGACTGGTCTATTAAAAAGCTTCGCCGCACTGATTCCTGACTATCGAAACCCCTTTTTTATCGAATACACTTATGAAGAAATGCTTCGCCAACGGGTGTTTTTAATGATGCAGGGCTATCAGGATTGCAATGACGAACAAAAACTCCGAGAGGATCCGGTGATCCGTAAAGTACTAGATAGCGGATTATGTTCCCAGCCTACTTTAAGTCGATTTGAAAACAAGGCCGATCGGAGTCTGATCTACCAGATGAGTCAATGGTTTGTAGACCGTTATGTAGAGGAGTTGAAAGAGAAGACTGGTCAAATCATCATTGATGTAGATGGTACCGATGACCCTACTCATGGATCCCAACAACTCAGTTTGTATAATGGCTATTATGGACAGACTATGTACCATGAGTTGTTCTTTAAGGACGGGAACACCGGTCAGGTCATTTTACCAGTACTACGTCCGGGCAATTGTCACTCCAACAAATGGTTTGTGGCCTTATTGAAAAGGATTGTCATTAAAATCAGAAAAAAACTGCCCTCAGTAAAGATCCTTATTCGAGCGGATAGTGGCTTTTCAGGAGCATCTTTTTATCGGATAGCTAAGCAGTTTGACCTTCAATTTTGTTTAGGTATTAGTAGTAATGAAGTTTTAAAGACTTTTACCAAACAGACTATCATTGAAGTAAAAAAGGAATATGCTTCAAAAATCATCAAACATCAAGAGTTTGTTGGCCCGTTTACTTACCAGGCCAAAAGCTGGGATCGTTCTGAAAAGCTGTACGCCAAAGTGGAGTCTACCGGAAAAGGAATGAATGTCCGTTACTTTGTGAGCAACTTTGAAGCGATGACCGCTCAACAGATTTACTTTGATTTTTATGTCAAGCGAGGTGATGCCAGTGAAAATCGAATAAAGGAACTCAAAAACATGACTTATTCCGACCGGCTTTCCTGTCATCGCTACTGGGCCAATTTCATGCGTTTAATCATCGCTACCCTCTGTTATGAAATGTTCCGGCAGATTAAATTATTAATTGCCAAAACAAAACACCACTTTGCTAAACGATGGCAAGTGGACAATATCCGGCTTTACCTGATGAAGGTTGGGGCGTGCCTGAAAGAAAGGAAAAGATCATTGACAATACAATTCTCAAGAGCCTTTAGATATCAATACCTGCTGGGCGATTTGCTTACGGTGAACTGACCGATCAGTTAAACAGTTTAGTTTAATCAAAAAAATGTTCTTCCATAAGAACACAATAGAGCTTTGACTAAAAATTGAAAAATTCTAACAAAAAAACGCTCTAATGTCCTTTGAAATCCAGAAACCTGGTTGATCTTTAAATTAATACATACACTCCAATCAAAAATAGTTAGCAACCCATTATTAATCCCAAAATTGGTGGCCTATGAATAATGCGGGTTAAAGTAGGCTGGGAACATAATCCGCTATCTAGTACTTTACGGATCACCGGATCCTCTCGGAGTTTTTGTTCGTCATTGCAATCCTGATAGCCCTGCATCATTAAAAACACCCGTTGGCGAAGCATTTCTTCATAAGTGTATTCGATAAAAAAGGGGTTTCGATAGTCAGGAATCAGTGCGGCGAAGCTTTTTAATAGACCAGTCTTTCTCTCTACTTTTTCACTTAACAATATCGCTCCGTCTGAGCTAATCGCTGATGCTGAAAAATCAAATTTAAAAGCTTGTTTTCCTCGATAAAATACGGTATCTTTTTCCTTATATTCAGGCATAAATTAATTGCTTATTTTGTTGTCTAACTATCTCAATATAAGCAATTTATGCCTGTTTTTTATTGTCTACTATGAATTTTTCGGGTTAAGGCAAATCCGGAGGAAATTACACTGGCAACGAATCCGGGAAATATTGAGGGTTGGGATTCGATGGCTCACTTGAGTCTTATGACTTTAATCGAAGAATCCTTCAAAGTTAGACTTGAAACGTCCGAAATAATGAGAATGAACAACCTTACGACTATTTTAAACATCATTCAGGGAAAATTGCGGTAATGTCCGTCAGTCTTAAAACATCACCCATATTTGTCTGGTTTGCATCATTACTTACCTTCATTCTGATCAATATTGGATTAAAATTCTTTTTTGAATCCCAGGATGGCTATACGCTTCAAGTAGTGCTTAACAAACCGTTTGACAAAAGAATAACATCAAGCTTATTGGATTTGAAAAGAGCTAAAAAATTGAGGCGAGATGAAGCATTTTATGCAGTAATAGGTAGTTCCTTGACAAGAAGTGGAGTATGGTGTAATGATGAATTCAGTCAGAGATACAGGGAGGCTAAGAAAAAAATTAATATTTATCCATTTTACTGGACAGGTCATCAATTGAAGTTTTTCAATGATTATTACAATTTATTCTATCAATTAATTGACCTGGAGGTTGATGGAGTATTTTTAGAATCGGATTTATTGTACTACAAACTTGTTAGAAGAGAGAGTAAGGTACAGCATGCAATAGTAAGGCACCAGATGTATTTAAAGTCATTGAAGTAGGCATTTAATAAATACAAATCATTTTATAAGGACAAGGTTTATGATTCACCATTCTGTCCAACAGATTATCAAATATTCCTTCTTTCATCTGACTGCGGTTAAACCTATAACAATATTGGTCAATGTATGCTGAAGGTTATCTACGGAATGATGGATACCTGTTGAACAATAATTGAAGTCTGGGAAGTACCCTTCTTTCCACTATCGGGTATTTATTTTTTAAGGGCATGTATCACTTATCGGTTTTGATAGCCCGACAGGATACTTCAATTTAGCTGCCTGGTACCTTTGTCAATTAGGCATACATTCGGCTAACTCCTCTGCCTTTCTTCTCAATTGCAACTAAAACCTGCCTTTTTCGGTTAACGCCCTATTCTTCCTGTTCTCCTACTACCGTTTCATCGATTCTACTTTGCCCATTAGCGGGTATTTGCCACTGCTGGCCATTGCTTTCATAACCTTGTGTTGGAACAGCCAGCAGGTTTTTTGGCGCAACCCCAGTTTTCGGCTCAGTTCAGTAAGTAAAAAGTGGGAATTTAACCTTGTGGAATAGGGTGCTACTAGTGGGAGTAAATTTAGTGCATTGCCGTGTATGCTGCAGCTTCCCACCGCAATACCGGTCATGGCCACACCTCTCACATTTAAACCCTTTGGGCCATTTCAATTCGGCCAGGTATTCTTGGCAACTGTCGGGGAATTTCTCCTGAAACTCGAAAAGTGTTAGACTTTCAACTTTTTCTCCATATCTTGAAATTTAACTTTTACTCTTAATTGATATTAATATACTGAATATCACAATTTCAAGCTGTTTTTAGAGTTCATTATTTATTATATGCCTACTTCAATTCATTCTAAAATCTATCTTTTTAGGTCCTAAATATTGAAACGCTGCCCTGTAAAAATGAAATAGGGTATCAACAATTTGATACGACAAACTTCAATTTGGTCTTAAAGGAGGTCCAATCACCTGAAGATTTGGGATACTTCCACCCCGTATTACAAAAGTTCAAGAACAATGATATTAAAGTGTTTACGATTGACATTCCGAGGCCTGTTCAAACACAAAGAGTTTATGATACTGGTTCCTTCCGTCTAAATAGAGCCAAATTGATTGATTTTTATAGGGATAGCTTTGATGTACAACACCTGGGTTATGATAGAGATCTCGATTACAATTATTTTATGGACCAGGGTCATTTGAACACTCAAGGGCAGGAAATTTACAGTCTTTGGCTGTATGATATGTTGGTTGGCTTGTACGCGAACTGATGCAGATACTTTTTTCGGTCATAATTTTAGGCTTTTTAATTTCCGGGATTTACTGGTTGACCGGCCATAGATATCGCGGCTTCGTCCTGCCGGTCATTACTTTCCTGTTTTTGTTAAAGTTTGATGTCGTTTCAACAATTATCTCTCACTTATCACCTTGGTCGGTTATTATACAAACCAAGTTGTCACGGGTAAATTCAGGCTTGGCCTTTCAATTTTATTACCTGTTTGCCTCGTGGTGTTGTATAAGGCCCACCTTGTGGCTGACTTGGGGCTAGGCCCGCTGATACCCTTAGGGCTTTCCTATTACTCATTCCGGCACATCCATTATGCTTTTGAGGTTTATAAACAGACACTTCTAAAACATTCATTTAGTGATTACCTGGAATACATGTTTTTTCTTCCAACAATCCTGGTAGGACCGATTAACCGATTTGATGATTTTGTGAGGGATAAACTTATGTTACGATGGAATCTAACTTATTTTTCCCTGGGTCTAGAACGGATACTCTATGGATTGGTAAAAGTTGTAGTAATCGGAAATGACATTATTAGCATTAGGCTTGAGAATCTGATTAATTATAGTTATAGTTTGGACAGGTTATGGCTGGCTACGTATCTTGATGTTTTCAAATTTTCTGCCAATGCGTATTTTCAATTTAGTGGGTATTCCGATATTGCAGTAGGTCTAAGTTTGTTATTTGGTTTTAGGATAATTGAGAATTTCAATTATCCATTTTTGGCTGTTAACATTTCTGATTTTTGGAGAAGATGGCATATTTCTCTTTCAAGGTGGTGCCGTAATTACATTTTCTATCCATTTATGGCCAAGACGAGGTCAATCCTAATTGCGGTAATTTCTTCGATGGTCGTTCTGGGTCTATGGCATGAGATAAGTTATCGGTATTTGTTGTGGGGCATAGTACATGGAATCGCAATTTACGTTTGGGGCCTCTATCAAAAAGGAAAGCTGTCCCGTTTTATGAAGAGATTGCACTATAATCGGGTCATTGGAAACCTAATAACCATTCACTTTGTGATGGTGAGTTTCATTCTGGTCAAGGAAGAAAATTTGATTAATGCTCTGGAGATCATTAAGGTTTTATTATTCATAAAATAGAGGAAATTGATATATCACTATTTAAAATCCAAGTTCGGTAAAATTGCTGCTACACTACTTACTGTATTGTGGTACAATCTTTTAATGTTCTTAGTCCTTTATTTTCTTTTTAAGGAGCAGGCAGGATTCAGATATTTAAGTTGGTAGTCATGGTTTTTTCTCTCTCTAATAACTTTTTCAAAAGTTCATTCTCCGATTCAAGTGCCTTAATGTATTTTTCACGGAATTCATTTACTTCAGTATTTTCTAAGCCTAATTTGTAGGACTCGCTCGAAGTAACGTCTAGAGTGGAAAAGAAGTGGGAGAGAGGTACTTTAAAGTAATCCGCAATTTTTTGGATCGTATCCACTTTAATGGATCGGTTCTTCCACATTTTACTGTAACCATTTACGGTCATGCCGATGCTTTCACATAGCTTGGTCATGGAAATCTTGTTTTCTGCCAATAATAAATTGACTTTTTTCTCTACAGATGAGATAGGATCGGGATCTGTCAAACTATTTTCATTATTTACTATAAAAAAGTTTGTTTATATATAACATAAGTTGTATTATTGCAACTTATATAGTGACGTAGCAATTTA
Organism: Cyclobacteriaceae bacterium; assembly: GCA_963664285.2. Classification (GTDB taxonomy): domain Bacteria; phylum Bacteroidota; class Bacteroidia; order Cytophagales; family Cyclobacteriaceae; genus JAJCYL01. The sequence goes on along the minus strand of CAXXNX010000012.1, from coordinate 13,955 downwards.
GACAAATCTCTTCAAAAGTGAAGTGATATAATTATATCTCAAAGTTGGGTTTTGTGAGATATCAGTAGGCCTGTGTTTATTCGAACACGGGCCTTCTTTCTTTAAGCGCACCTCTGATCGTAAAAATTGAATTGATGGGAACAGTCCATATTTCTATATTGGGACACATTGATGGCTAATCTCCAGAAAGATCCTTCTCATTCTTCCGGTTTAATAAGAAATCTCGGGTTTCTTGGGTTAGCAGCTACAGGAATTTGTTCAATGCTTGGGGCGGCTATCAATGTGGTACCTTTCATGATCCAACGTAATGTTCCCGGAATTGGGCCATTTGTTCTGGAAGCCTATCTTTTTGCTGCCATTCCAGCCATTTTTGCTGCGATTTGTTATGCTATTCTCGCTTCTGCCATGCCTCGGGCGGGAGGAAGTTATATTTATGCCAGTAGAGCACTAAATCCATACCTTGGTTTCGTAGCCAGTTTTGCTCAATGGTTTGGGCTCTCAATTGCCATAGGATGTGGTTTCTTATATCCTGATTACTTTCCTAAGAGACATTACTTCAGCTTTGGGCTGGGATAACACCGCTAAATTATTGGAAACTGGGTTTGTTAGGGTCGCATTAGCGCTGATTTTTCTCTGGACATTTGTCTACATCAATCTTCGTGGTGTTCAACTTTATGAAAAAACTTTGGTACCAATGATGTTTTTAATGTTTGTATTGGGTGGTATTGTTATAGTGGCTGGTTTTTCTTTTAATCATGGTGATTTCCAACATGCACTGAACAGTAAGGAGGGTATAGTTATCGATTCGGTTGAATCTAATTTCAATTTCTCCATTTTTCTTGCCGCATCTGCAGTCTTATTCTCCAGTTTTATCGGGTTCGACTCAATCGCCCAGGCGGGAGGCGAAGCTAAAAACCCAGGTAAGTCACTACCCCTGGCGATAATAACGTCAATAGTATCAGTTGGCCTTTTCTATTTTTTGTTTACTGCTGCGGTTTATCATGCGGTCCCATGGAATTTTATATATGAAAGGTCTTTGATCCAGGATGTTACAGCGCCAGGTTTGCTCAGTTACCTCTTACCTGCTGGTTGGGCTGTTGCCATTGTTGGCGGCGCAGCAATAGCCCTGATTAATGACCTGCCCGCTATGTTATTAGCCGTTTCCAGGCTCATGTTTGCCTGGGTGGAGGATGGGATTTTCCCAAAAAAAGTTGCTCATATACATCCGGAATGGCGTATACCTCACATCGCTATTATTCTGAGTGGATTTATGGCAAGCGTTGGAATATTAGGGAGTCATTTTGCAGGAGATTTCTTCTTAGGTATTGACATATTAGTTACTTCGATGCTTGTTAATTTTTTGATGATGTGTGTATCCGTATTATTACTTCCCATAAGAAATCAAGGAATAGCATCAGGTGTTACCATTGTCAAATCAAGACGAGTGCAGATATTGATAGCGTCTACAGGATTATTGTTACTAGGGGGATTTCTGGTTATCCACATTGTTAAGGATCTGACGGCAGATGTTGCTGCATGGTACTTCCATTCCACTCCGATTTGGCTAATTGTAATGTCTATAGCATCAGCCATCTTTTTAAGAGAAATGAACAAACTTAAAAGCTCGGGCGTGGATGTAAAAAGTATTTTTTCTAAACTACCACCGGAATAACTTAAATCATGGTAGAGAAATGTCAACTGGGATCTGAACTGGAGATATCGAGGGTATTGACCGGCCTATGGCAAATAGCTGATTTGGAGAGATGTGGTCAGACCTTAAATCCGCATTCCACGGCATTATCAATGAAACCATATGTGGATGCCGGGTTTACTACTTTCGATATGGCCGACCACTATGGGTCAGCAGAAATAATTGCCGGTACTTTCAGTAAATCGAACCCCGCTTCCGCTGAGTTACTTACGAAATGGGTTCCCCAACCTGGCCGACTTACCAAAGACGATGTACGAAAAGCCGTGGAGAAGGCGTTAAGTAGGCTAAACTCAAATTCAATCGACCTTTTGCAATATCACGCCTGGAATTATGCAGATGCCTCTTACCTGGATCAGTTATTCTGGTTACAAGAGCTGAAGAAAGAAGGGCTGATCAAGCACCTAGGGCTAACCAATTTCGATGCAATTCATCTGAGAATAGTGAAAAGAAGTGGCATCGATGTTGTGTCAAACCAAATTTGTTATTCCCTACGGCTAAGTTCTAAATAACACAGCAATTATTATTATCTTCGCTATATGATATCAAGTCAAGAGATCAAAAATTTATTTGCACAATTGCCGATAAGTTCCCAAACCGAATTGTTGGATGAGTTGCTCCAGGAGCAGGAATTACAAGGCAAAGTATTGATTGCCGCTCAACAACAAATAGCAGAGAAAAGAAAGAAGAAACCCTGTCCAAATTGCACAAGCGAGAAGGTATATAAGAGGGGCAGACAAAAAGGTGTGCAGATGTATCAGTGCAATGAATGTAAAAGATGGTACAGTGAAACAACAGGGACACCTTTGTATGACATCAAGCTTAAATCAAAATGGCAATCTTATCTGCGCTGCATGGAGCAGGGCATGCCGATAAAAAAGATAGCAAAACAAATCGGAATAAGCATCCAGACAAGCTTCGACTGGCGGCATAAGATATTGAGTTCACTAAATGAGTTTGTTCCCGAACAGTTATCCTCGGAAGTAGAATGTGATGAATTGGAACTGGCACTTAACAACAAGGGCAGTCGAAATTTAGATAGGGCAGCAAGAAAGAGGGGAAACGATTTCATACGGAATATGGGAAAGGAAGAGGTCACAGTTGTCCAGGTAGTAACAGCGGTTGAACGCAAGGGGGAGAAGTACCTTAAAGCTGTTGCATCAAAACGGCTGAGCAAAGAAGAAATTTCAAAGGCATTGGATGGGAAGTTGGCCTACGGTGCAACCTTGATTACAGATAAGCACCCTTCTTATAAGGCTTTTGCCAAAGACAACCCCTCCATAAAGCACAAAGCGCTATTGGCCAAAGATCATGTGGATAGAGATGATAAAACAATCCATCTGCAAAAAGTAAACAATGTTCACACTCAACTTAGGACATTCTTACGCCCATTCAATGGTGTCAGTTCCAAATATTTGCAAAACTACCTGAATTGGTATGCTTATGCTGACCGAATAAGAGAGAGTAAAACAACTTTGAAACAATGGTTTCTGACTATGCTATTAACGGATCAAGCCTATCATCTGTATGAGCTATTTAAACAAAATGCTGTTATAATTAGAACTTAGCTTTCCCTACTTGATCAGCGTGCTAACGGCGAAATGACTTCTACATGTGAGGAGTTGGACGTAAAGATTCTTGCATTTGGCACAATTGCCGGTGGGTTTCTTACCGAAAAATGGCTTGATCGATCTGAACCAAAAGAAGACCAGTTGAAAACATGGTCTTTGATGAAATATAAGCGTTTCATAGATAATGCAGGTGGGTGGGTTAGCTTCCAACATGTTCTTCAGTCGATAAAGGAAATCGCTTTAAAGCACGCGGTTTCCACAGCTAACATTGCCACGAAATATATACTCTCACAGCCGGCTGTAGGTGGTGTGATTATTGGTGCACGTTTAGGAGAAAGCCAACATATTGATCAAAATCTAAATCTGTTCGGGTTCTCCCTTGATGAAGATGATTTGATGAGTATCGATAGCGCCTTATCCGGGCTTACCCCGATACCTGGGGATTGTGGAGATGAGTATAGAAAACCGCCATTTCTGACTTCTTCAGGAGATTTAAGTCATCACATTGACGCTATTCCAAAGCCGTTCGAGACTGTTGATAGTATTAATGGCACTAAAGTTCTTAGTGGAACTTCATGGGAAAAGGAATTCGGTTATTGTAGGGCTATTAAAACGGGTGATAGAATTTTGGTAGCTGGTACCACGGCTACACATGGTGATAAATTAATTGGAAATAGTGATTCTGCGGCTCAAACACATTTTGTGATAGATAAAATAGATGGCGCTATCCAATCACTTGGTGGCTCTTTAGAAGATGTAGTGCGAACTAGGATTTATATCCAAAATATGAAAGATTGGGAGGAGATTGCCAGGGTACATGGACAACGATTCAGAGATATTCAGCCTGTCAACACATTAGTTCAGGCGAAACTTATAGGAGAGGAGTACTTAGTCGAAATTGAAGCGGAAGCAACTATTCATCCTGCCGAAGGCTCAGACTACTTCTAAATATTCGAATGGCTAAATAGACGCCCTTATTGTATTGGCAATTGAAAATAATATATTAATTTCATACTTCACTTACCTAAGTAACAATGAAAAAATTATTGTTTTTACCAGCTATTTTGTGGCTGGCCGGTTGCACTCCTCAAACCGAACCAGCTGGACCCTCTGAAACTGATATCAGAAATGACGCCAACAAAGAGCTAGTTTTCGGATACATTAAAGCGGTATCGGCTGCGGATTTTGATGCAATGAGCAACGCTTTGGCTGATGACTTTATCGGTTATGGACCGGGTATTGCTGACTCAGTAACGAAGTCGCAGACAATAGAGAATTGGAAAAATAATTGGGACGAACTTTACAGTTCAGTTAATTACGATCGTATATACACGGGAACTGAAAATCCAACTGATGGCCCGTACAAGGGCGATTGGGTGAATGACTGGGCTAATATTACTGTTGATTACAAAGATGGCGGCAGTGCGACCTTCATGTTCAATGGTGTTTTTCAAGTAGATAGTGGCAAAATAGTGATGTCCGCCGCTATTTATAATGTTGCGGATATACTCACTCAAAGAGGATATACCATCACTCCCCCGGATGATGGTGATGCGGGAGAGAGCGATGATTCAGAAAACTAAGAATTTATAATTAATACAGAAACAGCCTCGGACATTCTCTGAGGCTTTATTGTTTATTTTAGTTGAATTGTTTTCAACTAAAACCATATCGGGATCAGCCAAAAAATACATTGATCGGCTTTTTAAGGTGAAGGAGTCATTCGGACCCTTTAATCAAAAATTTGACATCTTCAATCGTTCGGTGTGGGACGATAAAGTTGATCCTAAAAATTTCTTTATAAGTTATGACATCACCAATTACGCACCCAAAAAATCAAAAGGATTTAATCACTGGGATTACGCAATGAGGAATGCCAGTTGGCATCTAACCGATGTAGTTGGTGAGATGAAGTTTGAAACCGAAGGTAGGGTTGAAGGTTTTACTGATTACTATTCCATTCAAACTCAAGGCTCCTTTGAAAAGATCAAGCTCGAATCTTCCGGCGACACAACAAAAAGGGTGAAGAAGGTTGCCAAAATGTTTGGAGCAGGGGATGTGGGTATTTGTGAAATGGATGAACGTTGGGTTTATTCTCATCATTTTAATCGGAAGACTGGTGAATCTCCCGAATTGAAATTACCAGATGGCCTTAAGTATGCGGTTGTTTTTAATTATGCCCATGGACTATCAATTAGGCAAGACATTTCCAGCGGCATTAAGCGGGACGACCACCGGCCTGGGTTATTCGTCAAGCTTGAATTGCGCAAACTCCCTGGCCCAATTTATTGTAAATCTTGGGTATAAAGCGATAGCCTCTTTGAATGACACAGCACAAAGTATCCTATAGCCATTCAGGCCGGTTTAGGTGAATATGGTCGTCATGGGTTATTGATTAGTAGGAAATATGGCCCTAATGTCCGGATTGCAAAAGTCCTGACCGATTTACCTCTTGAAATTGATAGGCCTATAGAGTTTGGTGTTAAGAAATTCTGCGGAATGTGCAGGAAGTGTACTAATGCCTGCCCTGCAAAAGCCATTGCCAAGGACAAACCTCAGAATCAGCCGCCGAATTTTTCCAGTCACCAGGGAATAACAAAATGGACAGTTGACGCGGAAAAATGTTTCGGATTTTGGGTTAACAGCAATTCCGATTGTGCAATTTGTATTAGAGTTTGTCCTTATAACAAGGATTATTCCAAATGGTGGAATAGAGTCGGAATAATACTGGCCAATAGTCCCTTGAGAAGGTTTATGTTGTGGTTAAATGATCTGCTCAAGTTCGACATAAGAATGCCACCGGAGAAGTGGTGGAATTTGAAACTTTAGAGCAGCCACTGATACATGGACCAAAGGCCCATTGCGATAAAAATCAAACCTGGCACATGGTATACAATAAAATGGTTGTTTAAAAGGAGAGAGTACCTTGAAGTGAGTAACATAATGGTTGTGAGTAATAGAAACGTCCCAGTCGAAATGCCACTGATATACAACCAGAAGGCACTATCTACAAGAATAATCCAATTCATGGAGTGCAAATAGGCTGTTACGGCCAGCCAAAATGGAATGACAAGGGGATTAGCTAAACTAATAAGAATTCCTCTCTTAAAAGCATTTCTTTTCTCACCTTTTCGAGGTTCCAATGAGCCACCTCTTTTCTTAAATAGGTTAACCAAGCCTATAATTATCAGCACCGATGCAGTGATAAGTTGGAAATATCCGGTAATGGAAGTGTTTTCTGTTAGGAATATTTGAAACCTTACCGCAATTGCTGCATAAATAAATTCAACCAAAACCGCTGCTGTAGTAAATGATAAGGCCGCTCCTTTTTTGTTTTGTACTGACATTTGGAGGACACTAATATTGATCATTCCAGGAGGTACAGAACCGAGGTAGCTGAACAATAATCCAACCAGGAAGGTTGAGATCAAGACCATCAATTTTTGTTCTTATTATAATTCCTAAGAAACTTAATTAATCGGATACCTTCATCAAATGACATGTAGGGAATGCCTTTTTTATGATTTTGCCTGGCGATAATATACATCAGATCCAGGTGGAAGATCAACTCTTTATAAGCTTTAAAGAGCGGATAGCCCGGATGATATATGTGACCGGGTTCTGAGCCGCAACCGTTTAGCTCCAAAATTTGAAAGTTGCCCTTTTCCAATTCATCGATAGATTCACACCTGATATCAAAACGACCAAAGTAGAACCCGGGATAAGTTTTGGCAGTCTCATCGAATGCCTGGTGGATTTTGTCATTGATGAGGTGGTTACCATTAAGGAAAGTCGTACCCAGGCAATGATTTCCAATAGGTACTACTTCAACTGATTCTCCGGATTCGGGAACATAGTCAAAAATTTCACCGCTCGTTTTTTCGATCTCTTTGTATGCAATGACTGATCGGGGGTTGGTTAGCAGCAACTCACCTACTGTGGTATGTCCATCTCCTGTTACAGTCATCATTTCTTTTAGTACAATGGAAGTCACTTTACCATATTGTTCATCTGGCAGCCTGTAATAGAAAACCCCCATTTCCAGAGGCCAATTAATAAATTCCTGAAGGAGGAATGGCACTTTGATCTGACCCAGGTATGTAATCAACTGGGCTTGATTACTTATCTTTTTGACCATCCAGCCTCTTTCCCCGATGTCCGGTTTAAGAATAAAAGGACAGGAGATATTTGTATTTTGAAGGAGATGATCAAACTCTGAGATGCTAATACCTGGTTTCAGAAGAAAGGTTTCCGGCTTGTAGCGATCAGGAATTATATCAAAGATTTTCATTTTTGATTCACCTAGCATGCCGCCGTTTTCAATTCCCGGATTGGAGGCCGAGAAAAAGAAGAAAGACCTGGCTTTGAGCATTAACCAAGCGGCGTAAATATAGATCGGGAAATAAAAGAGATTAAAAGGCCAGAATTCCCAGTGGGTTAGTTTGGTCCACCATACGGGGAGGCGGCTCTGCGCGAGAGAATTATGATCAACTTTTTGCTTATTAAGCTTGTCAGATGTTGTTAACACCTTCATGGGTTGGCAATTAACCTATCTGCTTCTGGTACCTGATAGTGGATGACGCTACTCCGAAACTATTATCAATTTTGACGTATGGACAAATGTCATTTATACCAATCTTTATCAAGGCCATGTGGTGGATGGTATGCTCAATGTTATAAGCCAGCTCGCGATAGAAGTTACTGATTATACTTGTGTTCAATTTACGTTCAAGGTCGAAGTTGACAGTTAATTGAATTTCGAAGTTTTCATTATTACATGATATGAATTGTCGAATGCTGTCTAAAACACTGAGTGCAAGTTTTTTGTCTTCCTCAATGAATTTATCATGTTTTCTTTTGTCGTAATCAAGCTTTCGTGAAGGTACCGCATCAACGAGACACGAAAAGAACTCCAAAGTATGTCGGACATGTTGACCTACTGATGAATGGTTAAGAATTTTAGATGGTTTACTAAAATCTTCCTCTTTAGTCTGCCGGATAGAATCTTCCAACTGGTTAAGTAAGTTTATTGCAGCAGATATGAGATTATTATTCATAGGTTTTAAAAATCAACAGCAAAAGTAGCACTAAATCCAACTTGTATATCCAGGCTTTACCAGTGGATCCAATATTACGCTTTTGCAAGTAATTAGAAGCTTTGATACCGTAAACGAGTTTTTCCCTGTTAAAAGTTCAGAATTTTCTATTCTTTATAAATTTTGGCCCAGTTGGATTCAGCTTTTGCTTTCAGACTATTCTGATCCTTATTCCAATCTTTCAAAGTATTATTAAAGAAGAAATTGTAGAATAGATTCAAATTTCCGTCCACTATTTTGAATGTTTCGGGGTCAATTTTGATTTTTTCTCCTGTCGACCCCATAGCATAAGCACACCAACCTCCATATGCCGGTTCATACTTTTTTGGGTTTGACTTAAAAAGATCCAGGTTTTGTGATGAGGCAAAACGATAAGGGATCCCTTGGTGAGTATATTGGCATTCTTTTTTACCCTCAACTGCTTTTTTTTGAGCGAAATAAGCAACCGGGTCATAACCCTGAATGGCAAGGTTATCCTCTAAATTAAAATGCTGAACGCGGAGGCTATTTTGTGCTAAAACAACTGAAGATGAAAACAAAAAGAGGATTAGGGTTAAGGATTTCATATTTAATAAGTTAAAGTGCAAAATTAATTTGCTGCCAGCACAGAAGGATATATTGTAGCTGGAATTTGTCCAGATAACTACATATTTGAATAACTTCAGGCGCAATTATTGACCCAAAAGTGCAGCATTTACTAAAAATAATAAAACAACTGGGCCCTGGGATTCTATTTGCCAGTACTTGTATTGGTGTGTCTCATTTAGTTCAATCAACTCGGGCCGGGGCTTTGTTCGGTTTTGAGTTGGTTCTATTTGTTTTGCTGGCTAATATCTTCAAATATCCTTTTTTCGAATATGGCACGCGGTTCGCCGCCGCTACAGGCAAGAGTATTCTTGTCGGTTACTATCAAGAGGCCCGATGGATGCTGGTGCTCTACTTACTCTTGAGTTTAGCTACCATGTTCACTGTTACAGCAGGTGTGACAATAGTAGCTGCCGGTATGTTGGGTAATTTACTGTCCATTGACTTGGGAATTCCGGCATTAGCGGCCATCGTTATGTTGTTATGTTTTGTTATTTTGTTCAAAGGAGATTATTCAACCCTTGAAGTAATTATAAAATTCGTAGCCGGTTTATTGGTGTTAACTACTTTGATAGCTTTCTTCCTGGCGCTCTTCAATATTCAGGCACCAAAGGTCAGTTTAATGAACATTGATCTGCTTTTTGAGAACAAGAGTTTTATCTTTATCATAGCCTTGATGGGTTGGATGCCGTCTGCTCTTGACTTGTCGTCTTGGAATAGCATTTGGACAGTAGAAAAAATGAAGCTTGACAAGGGATTGTCATTTAATAATCATATATGGGATTTCAATTTGGGCTATATTGTCACAGCAGTATTAGCCTTTTGTTTTTTAACAATGGGCGCTATTCTCTTATACGACAAGGGCATTGACCTTTCGGACAATAGTGTGGCTTTTGCCAATCAATTGACTGGTATGTACACTACGACTCTTGGAGACTGGGTTTTTGTCATTATTGCTCTCTCGGCTTTCAGTGCCATGTTTAGCACGACACTGACTGTTTTGGACGGATATCCAAGGATTATTGAAGAAACCGTAAACCTATTGACCGGCCGTCAATTGAAACTCTATCGCCCCACTATGTTAGTGGTAATTTTCATCGGATGGGCAGTGATTGTCTATTTCGCCAACAATTTATCGACTTTAATTGATCTGGCAACGGCAATCTCTTTTGTCGTAGCCCCCATTATAGCCATTATCAATTTTAGAGTTGTAATGGGTAAACAGGTAGAAAATAAGTTCAAGCCGAAACCTTGGATGAGACTTTTATCGTATGCCGGAATAGTGTTTCTACTGGTTTTTACAGTGGTGTACCTGGTAACACGTTTTTGAAAATGGATATCATTCTGGTCTCATATATAATTTTATCACTGGGAGCAATCCAGGGGTTTATTCTTTCTTTTTTCCTCATGGGATCTACTAGTAAATCAAGCAAAGGAAATTTGATTCTTGGCCTTGTCCTTTTTTTCTTTTCATTAAACATGATAGTACCTGGTGTCCTTTTTTACTTCTATGAGGATTTTTATCATTTGCTAGCGGTTGGATTTCCAGTTATGTTTTTGTTCGGTCCAGGCATTTATTTATATACTTTAATAAAAACTGGATGGAGGGATAAATTTCGTATATCAGATTTAGCGCACCTCATTCCCTTTATTATAAGCTTTCTTCTAACTTTTCCTTTGTATTTGAAAAGTGCTGAGGCTAAGATCATGATACTTGAAGACTGGCGACAGGGATATTTAGCCAATGAAATCCTGCTGGGATGGGCTGTGGAGTGTATTCATCTGAGCATTTATATGGTAATCTCTTTTAAAATACTCAGGAAGTTTAAAGAGAAAGTAAGGCAAACGCTGTCATCAATTGAAACTGTGAACCTGACCTGGTTGCAACAGTTCGTTGGCTTGAAATCAGTGGTGTGGTCTCTCTATTTTATTTTATTGATAGCCTATCTTTTTGGCTTGAAAGGACAATTGAAAGAGAAGACTTTCAATTATACTTTTTTTATTTTCGGTCTGTCCGTTTCCACTTTGACTTATTTTATGGGTTACAAAGGTCTACACCGGCCTGAGATATTTCTACCTAAAAGCTTAACTGAAACAGCAAAAGTTAAGTACCGGAAATCCGGATTAAGCGAACAGATGATCAAAATTTATTTGACAGAGCTTGAAGGCCTGACGCTGAGAGAAAAACCTTATAGGGAGTCGGATCTTACCCTACCTGACTTAACACAAAGACTAGATGTGCCACCTAATTATTTGTCCCAGGTAATCAATGAAAGAATAGGCTATAACTTCTTTGACTACATTAATTCATTACGGATTAATGATGCCAAGAAATTATTAACTGACGCTCAGTACATAGATCAATCGGTTATGCAGATGGCTTGTTGGATTTAATTCAAAATCCACTTTTAACTCTGCATTTAAGAAGTTTACCGGGGAAACTCCGACAGCCTTTAAATCATCCGCATTGGAGAGCTCTTTAACCTGATATAAATTGTCCGAGTGTGTAAGCTCGGACAAACCGATGCCACATTTCTTTTTTCTTTGGGTAATCAAACTCAATAATCATATGGAAAAAGAAATGATGTTACGTAATGCGTTGAAGGTCAATGGTGCATTTTCAATTCTCTCAGCTATTACTGCAATCTTCTTAGGGAGCTCGGTCTTAGATATCAATGAAATGGCAAACGGTAACGGGATGCTTTTCGGAATCAGTTAATCATCTTCGCTGCTTTTGTGTTGTTCAACGCGTTCAGAAAAGGGGTTTCTAAGGTGATGATTATCATAATTATTGTGTTTGACGTTTTATTCGTTCTTGGGGCAATAGTTAATGTAATGACATTATCAGCTGAACTTTCCAGAGGCGGAACAGTACTTATTCTGATTTCAGCCCTGGCAGTGGGTACTTTCGCCACTTTCCAAAGTTTGGGACTTAAAAAAGTCTGGAACTAATGATTAGATACTTCTTGCAAATAGGTCTGATTCTAACGGGCTGTAGCTTATCAGACATCAGTGAAGATTTGACCAGGTCAGTGTTGGATGGAGATAATACAACAGATAAGGAGGCAACTGAAATAGCTCAGAAAGTCTATGAGAGTTATGGTGGACTTGATCGATGGCGATCTATAAAAAGGACGACTTTGACTTATGTCGATTCCTGGCCTAATTTACTTTTTAGTCTATTCGGGCCATGGGCTACTTCTGATCAATATATCGCTCAGTCTTTTTGGAATGGGACATTTGACTCCGAAATGCTATTGCTAAATGGGCCACGAAAGGGGAGGATGTGGAAAATGAATGATGGTACGACATATAAAATTATTGATGGCAGAATGGTTTCAACTGATGATCCCAACACAAGTTTTTACCTGCCGACTTACCAATATTTCGTAGAGTTCCCTTACAGGTTGTCTGAAATTCCGATACTGAAGTATGGTGGCGATACTACACTGAGTAGCAATCATTATTATTTAATTTTTGGCACTCTTTTTGGCTTTTCTTGATGGAAAACTGTGGAGCCAAACCATGATTACGATCAATATGTGATTTGGGTTAATAAAGAATCATACTTCATCGAATATCTATCATATACAATTCGCAGTAAAGGTAAAAGTCTGTCTGGTACCATGAATTTTAGCGATTTCAGGAATATAGATGGTGTAATTATTCCGTTCATCCAGCATGTCACCTTTCTTCCGGGGGATAATGTTGTCGTTCATAAAATAGACGTGGAATCAGCTGAAATAATTTACAGATAGATAAATCTTGTTATGGTTTAGGACAATCGACGGGATGAGAGGCCACTTAAAATTTAAGTGGCCTTACTTTTCGTCTTATGTCTGTAAACATTATTGCTCATCCTCTTCTTTTGAATGAATTTTGAGATTGAATGAGGTGGGTAAGTTTTTGTCTTGTTTTTCTGATTGGATCAGAATCAAAAGCACAGACTCAAGAAGAATGGGTTCAGAATGTCAGTTGGGATGGTATTTCGCATTGGTCTGAGTATTTAATTTTTTCTCCCAAGTTTACCGGTCCAAATGCGATGCCGGTGCCTGAGGTCTCTATCGGAAAGGTGAAAAACGAATCCTATATCAAGTTAGGAGGCCAATATCATGCTAGGTCGGGGGATCAAACCGGGAATATCACTTTTTATGCCGGTCTTACTTTTCTTAAAGATCGTGTTTCGTTAGATGTTTTTATGGTACCGATTGAGTTCTATCGGTTATCGAATGAGCGCAAAATAGAGCGCAACGTTTATTTCGAGCATTTTGATAAGAAAACGGCGATTGGGGATTTATATATTAATACGAACATACAGATTTTGAACCAGGCCCAAAACAAACTCGATTTAGCATTGAGGATTGGGCTGAAAACGGCATCGTCCGGTCTGGACAACCCAGCAAGATTTATTGATACCCCGGGGTACTATTTTGATGCGTCGATGGGAAAATCCTTCAATGGGGATAAAGTACAGTTTCGCCCGTATGGAATGTTGGGATTTTTTGCCTGGCAAACTAATGATGAAAGTCTAAGACAGAATGATGCTTTGTTGTATGGCTTGGGTTTCGAGGCTACATCGGATAATTGGGTCTTAGATCAGACTTTTCGAGGTTATTCAGGCTATCACGACATAGGAGATAAACCAATGGTGCTTGAAACGTCATTTGGAAGAAAAGTTGGTGATCATAAACTATCATTAATTTACCGGTATGGTTTAAGAGATTATCTCTATCAAAGTATTGAACTGAACTTTCGGTATATTTTCAAGAAATCATAATATTTACTGATGTTGCGCAAATCTCTACTAAAGCCCTTCACTTACCCTTTTATTCCCTAAAGGGAACCCACACAATAGGCGAAATGTGGGTTGGTTCCCCTATAGGGGCAAGGGGTGAGCGAGGAAAGTAACACCAGTTAGTTACACCAATCAGTACAAACCCTCTTAAAACGTAGTCATTTGTAATGTGTATTAGATGTGATAGTTTAATGCCATTA
>CAXXNX010000011.1:0-79804 GCA_963664285.2 Cyclobacteriaceae bacterium | reverse complement strand
TGCTTACATTCCCATATCCATTGGTAAATCCATTCATGGCTAAGTGGACATTCTCTCGTTTTCTTTCCCTGATGGCTGATCAATTCAGGACTCCACCTATCTTCTTGGAGCCGGTTAACTATCCAGTCTTTCATGGGTTTGGTGAAAATCACTCTTTTTGGCTTTTCTTGATGACGAAGATTGGTCCTCCTTTGTGCATTTGCTGTTCGATAGACACCAGCTCCCCTACCTCTTGAACCCACATTTCGCTTAAGCTCACGCGAGATCGTAGACGGGTGAAAATGAACGATACAGGCAATCTCCTTTTGAGTAGCTCCTGTTTTCAATAATGCTTCAATTTGATACCTTTGATCAATACTGAGATGTGTGTAGTTTTTTGACATTTTGCAATCCAAAGATTGCACTGCTCAGGCTTTTGAAGGATGAAAAAGCCCTTAAAAGCTTTTTCATCCTTCAATTGCACTTATTAGTTGATCTCAGCTCCATGAAAGATGAGGAATTGAGAATATACATTAATGGTGAACACACAAAAAATAAACGCCATTCAAACAGACGTTCATTCAAAATCCTTACAGGGAATTAAAAAGAGAATCAAAAAATAAATTATGTATAGACAAGTAGAAGAATCACAAACTTTTCTTATCAACACGCAGTCCAAAAACTTGACTGCCCAAAATAAAAAAGTAATCAAGTTTGGATTTGGGCAGTCACCATTTTTACCGCCAAAATCCGTAATGATAGCTTTGGAAAGTGCGGTGCATCATAAAGAATATTCGTCCGTTCAAGGTGATTTGGAACTTAGAGAAAATATGGTCCAGTTCCACAAAGCACACAATGGATTGCAAGTTGCCCCCGAAAATATATTAATAGCTCCAGGCTCAAAAATATTGATTTACAACATTTTGATGTCATTTAAAAAAGCAGATGTATTTATTCCACTCCAGCATGGGTCTCGTATGCACCTCAGGCAAAACTTGCAGGGCACAATATCATAAGACTAAATACTTCCTTTGAAGGCAGATGGAGAATAAGTTCCGAAACCATAAGAAACGCAGCTGAAAACAAACAGCATGAAGTATCCATAATGATATTAAACTATCCTGGAAATCCAGATGGCTTAACTTATACTGAAGACGAACTAAAGGATATTGCCCAAGCAGCAAAAGCATTGAACATATTGGTCATTGCTGATGAAATTTACGGTTTACTTGACCATAGCCATACTCACCTTTCTTTTGCTAATTAGTGTCTCTAAGAAAACAGCGAGTTTTAGGTCGTATTAAAATATTGCTTAAAATGGAACAATGAAAAAATCACTCACCTTGCTGACTAATAAAGGGTGACTTTGCTTTTATTCATTGTTTTTGATGGTTTTGATAAAAATAGCCGGGTTTTAGCCTGGCCAGGACGCACTTCTGCCAGTGCCTAATCCTTATTAAACAGCTAAAAGGTGATTAAGCTGCTTGTTTCTGGCAATTGGCTTGCTGCTGGGCGGCCAGACGGTCAGCCTGGAGTTTACGCCCGATCTTGTGAAGGTTGTAGGCAGTAATGGCCAACCCGATGTAGCTATTGAAAGTTTTGCGGGTACGGTTCGGGCATCGGTCCAATCCCCGGTGTTCCAGCTCATTAATGTTGGATTCGATAGCAGAATGCTTGTTTTTCAACCTTTTGAAGGCTGGCGCTGATTCGATGGCTTTTTCTTCTTTGTTTAACCTACCCTTTTTAGGCATGATCACTTCTGGGATGAAGGTTTGCAGAGTTGCTTTATCCTCTTTATCGGAAAACCCCTTGTCGGTGCTCAGGCTTTGGATGGGGTATTTCTCAGCGATACGCCGGGCAATTGATAGGGTAAGTTGGTTGTCGGTTTGTTTTTCAGCTATTTGCCAGTCTATGAGTAAATGGTATTGATCCGAAGTGATGGCCAGATTCTTACCGATCTCCACATTGGGGTGCAGTTTGCCTTTTTTGATCATTTCGGCATAAGGTTGAAAGATGGAAAAGACTTTTTCGGCATGGGGAATGGTCTCTGCTCTGATCAACCGCCTGTCGAGCAACTCGATGTGCTTTTCCAACATCTCAAGATAATAGGTCAATGCCATCAGGGCTGCGAACTCCTCGATAGAGTTTCCCTGATGTTTTTCCAACATTTGGCCCACTTTCTTGCTCAAAGCACGGGCTTTAGTCAGATAGGAAGTGGCAGCCTGCTCTACCCGCTCCTCTTTGTTTTTTCCTCCTGAGCCGGTGGTCCTGCCCACGCTGCGCATCAGCCTTTTGAGGGATCTGCGCCAATCCCCGGACTTACGCCAGCCAGTAAAATACCTTTTTGAGACCAATAAATCAGCTACATCTATACACTTTCTGGCACTGTCCCATAGCAGGTTGTAGTCGGTAGGAAAGTGGGTGTCGGTTTCTACCACGAAACTATCGGTCTTGCAACGCAAGGCAACTTCCTCCCCTCCGGTTTTTCCTTTTTTTTTAAAACACCTGGTGACCTGCTGCTACGATTACATCATTGATGCCGATGAGCAGTTCATCGTCCAGCAAGGTCACATTGTCATAAATGTTCTGGTACTTATACTGTTTGCCCACAGAGTAGTCGGTAGGTAGCACCCCCATAATGCCCCGTACCAACGTGTCGTAATTGGAGATATGGTGTAACTCATCGTAAGAGATGTTCATGCACAGGCGCACCTGGCCAATACGAAGACCTCCCACAGACTCATACCCTCACGGCCCGTCTTTTTCTTTCCCTCAATGAGTTTGGAAGAAAGTAATTCAAAAATACGCTGGTTCCATTCAGGTTGGACATAGATATATTGAAGGGCGGCTGCCAGGGCAGCTAAGTGGCTTTTAGTTTTCACCGGAGCCTCTACTTGCTCGATGGGTGTGCATCCCAGGGTAAGTTGGGGCTGGAAGGATTTCCTCATGGTTTGTATTTATATCGGTTATATGCAATATAATGATAATCCTGATAAACCAACCGAAAAAATCGTTTCTTTTCTACACTGAATGAACAAAAAAAGGACAGGGATTTTACTCCCCGACAGACCAAAAAGCCTGCGAATCTCAAAGTGAATTCTTTGGGGGTTTTGAATGGAAAACCTTCAAATGGCCAATTAACAGGCTACAACGCAACTGTTCTTGATAATATTTGTGAATTTGATAATTCTACTGAATCAGATTCGAGAATAATTCAGCGCTGATTTGATGGAAAAAATACGAATATGATGGATAATCAGCATATTAGCCTGTTTTCATACAGACACTAATTAGTGTCTCTAAGAAAACACACCTAAATTAAAAATTATTCTTATGGTCGATCTTTCCATTTTTTCTAATCGATTGATACTCAGGTATTAACTCATAGAAAGAAAATGAAAATCTCATCCATAATAATTCATTTTATAAAAAAAGGGCTGTTTTCTTAGAGACACTAATTAGTGTCTCTAAGAAAACAGCGAGTTTTAGGTCGTATTAAAATATTGCTTAACATGGAACAATGAAAAAATCACTCACCTTGCTGACTAATAACGGGTGACTTAGCTTTTATTCATTGTTTTTGATGGTTTTTGATAAAAATAGCCGGGTTTTAGCCTGGCCAGGACGCACTTCTGCCAGTGCCTAATCCTTATTAAACAGCTAAAAGGTGATTAAGCTGCTTGTTTCTGGCAATTGGCTTGCTGCTGGGCGGCCAGACGGTCAGCCTGGAGTTTACGCCCGATCTTGTGAAGGTTGTAGGCAGTAATGGCCAACCCGATGTAGCTATTGAAAGTTTTGCGGGTACGGTTCGGGCATCGGTCCAATCCCCGGTGTTCCAGCTCATTAATGTTGGATTCGATAGCAGAATGCTTGTTTTTCAACCTTTTGAAGGCTGGCGCTGATTCGATGGCTTTTTCTTCTTTGTTTAACCTACCCTTTTTAGGCATGATCACTTCTGGGATGAAGGTTTGCAGAGTTGCTTTATCCTCTTTATCGGAAAGCCCCTTGTCGGTGCTCAGGCTTTGGATGGGGTATTTCTCAGCGATACGCCGGGCAATTGATAGGGTAAGTTGGTTGTCGGTTTGTTTTTCAGCTATTTGCCAGTCTATGAGTAAATGGTATTGATCCGAAGTGATGGCCAGATTCTTACCGATCTCCACATTGGGGTGCAGTTTGCCTTTTTTGATCATTTCGGCATAAGGTTGAAAGATGGAAAAGACTTTTTCGGCATGGGGAATGGTCTCTGCTCTGATCAACCGCCTGTCGAGCAACTCGATGTGCTTTTCCAACATCTCAAGATAATAGGTCAATGCCATCAGGGCTGCGAACTCCTCGATAGAGTTTCCCTGATGTTTTTCCAACATTTGGGCCCACTTTCTTGCTCAAAGCACGGGCTTTAGTCAGATAGGAAGTGGCAGCCTACTCTACCCGCTCCTCTTTGTTTTTTCCTCCTGAGCCGGTGGTCCTGCCCACGCTGCGCATCAGCCTTTTGAGGGATCTGCGCCAATCCCCGGACTTACGCCAGCCAGTAAAATACCTTTTTGAGACCAATAAATCAGCTACATCTATACACTTTCTGGCACTGTCCCATAGCAGGTTGTAGTCGGTAGGAAAGTGGGTGTCGGTTTCTACCACGAAACTATCGGTCTTGCAACGCAAGGCAACTTCCTCCCCTCCGGTTTTTCCTTTTTTTTTAAACACCTGGTGACCTGCTGCTACGATTACATCATTGATGCCGATGAGCAGTTCATCGTCCAGCAAGGTCACATTGTCATAAATGTTCTGGTACTTATACTGTTTGCCCACAGAGTAGTCGGTAGGTAGCACCCCCATAATGCCCCGTACCAACGTGTCGTAATTGGAGATATGGTGTACTCATCGTAAGAGATGTTCATGCACAGGCGCACCTGGGCCAATACGAAGACCTCCCACAGACTCATACCCTCACGGCCCGTCCTTTTCTTTCCCTCAATGAGTTTGGAAGAAAGTAATTCAAAAATACGCTGGTTCCCATTCAGGTTGGACATAGATATATTGAAGGGCGGCTGCCAGGGGCAGCTAAGTGGCTTTTAGTTTTCACCGGAGCCTCTACTTGCTCGATGGGTGTGCATCTCAGGGTAAGTTGGGGCTGGAAGGATTTCCTCATGGTTTGTATTTATATCGGTTATATGCAATATAATGATTAATCCTGATAAACCAACCGAAAAAATCGTTTCTTTTCTTACACTGAATGAACAAAAAAAGGACAGGGATTTTACTCCCCGACAGACCAAAAAGCCTGCGAATCTCAAAGTGAATTCTTTGGGGGTTTTGAATGGAAAACCTTCAAATGGCCAATTAACAGGCTACAACGCAAACTGTTCTTGATAATATTTGTGAATTTGATAATTCTACTGAATCAGATTCGAGAATAATTCAGCGCTGATTTGATGGAAAAAATACGAATATGATGGATAATCAGCATATTAGCCTGTTTTCATACAGACACTAACTATTATCCAGAAAGAACTATTACTACCACAGGCCTGTCCAAATGGTGTGGGGCAGGAGGTTGGCGTTTTGGTGCTGCTTTCCTTTATGACAACATCGAATCCGAATTCAAAAGGCTTTAATTGGAATTGGTTCAGAAACCTATTCATGTGCACCCACTCCTGTTCAAATGGCTGCAAAAGTTGCTTATAAGAATTACGATGGTATGATGAGTTATGTTAGGCAACAAACACATGTTTTAAAACAAATTGGAAATTTCTGTGCAGAGCGGTTAAATTCTGCTGAAATACTTGTACATCCTCCGCAAGGTGGGTTCTACCTTTTTCCTGTCTTTTCCTTATATAAGGAAAAATTAAATGACTATGGCATTAAGACCTCAAATGATTTGTACCAACACTTATTGGATGATACTGGTGTTGCGCTTTTGCCTGCTTCTGCATTTGGTATTTGATAAGGAATATTTAGCAGGGAGATTAGCTTATGTTGATTTCCAAGACCCATTAGAAAAAGTTAAATTCGATCTAAGTGTCGATTGCCCTAATGTTGTTGAAGGGATAGATCAAATATGTAATTGGATTTCATATATTTAAAACTCTCTGTAGCATTTGTATATGATGTTCATATTTGCTAAACGCAGCTACAAATTCGGACTTTATTGTGCGTTAGCGTTCAGTTTAATGAAGCCGGAGGCGACCTCGCCTTACAAGCTGAGTTACAAGGAGCTTTATTAACTAGTGTCTCTAAGAAAACAGCCCTTTTTTTATAAAATGAATTATTATGGATGAGATTTTCATTTTCTTTCTATGAGTTAATACCTGAGTATCAATCGATTAGAAAAAATGGAAAGATCGACCATAAGAATAATTTTTAATTTAGGTGTGTTTTCTTAGAGACACTAACTATTTTTAGCTTTAGTTGTACGAAAAAATAAAATAACAACTATCCCGACTTTTTATTCGACCTGGCGTCGGCACAACGTTGTCTAAATTCATGGCTTAGAGCATCCAATGTTCCGAACCTATCTACCCTGAAAGGATCAATATCGCTGAATGTATCCATTCCCATGATTAATTCACTTATTATTCTACCCATACCTCCTGAAACTGCGACTCCCAAACCGGAGCATCCCGTAGCGGCCAAAAATCCTTTTGTTTCAGGCGGTCCACCAAGCACAAACATTCCGTCAGGAGTATAGGTGGATACGCCAGCAACGTAGTGCGGGATTTCTATTTCGTCGAATTTCGGGAAAAACCTCCGTAACCCTTCTCCCTGTTCCATAAGTATATTCCAGCGATCTTCCGGATCACCAAATACATGACCGGTAAGGTCTTCCGGCAAGTTTCTCGGATCGAAATGGACTGATTTTGACTCCCTCAATCCGAACAGCAAAGCCCCGGATTCAGGCCGTGTATAAGCAGAAGCATCTGGCAAAATGACAATTGGATGCCTGGGAGGAAATAAGGACGGATTAGGTGAGGTAATCCAGTAATTACTACGTACTGGTGCCATAGGTAAGTCGATTCCGATCTGGAGTGAAAGCAGGTTCGACCATGCTCCAGCTGCGTCCACCACAAAATCGGTTTCTATGTTACCATATTTTGTTTTTACGCCCACTACATGTTTGCCATTGGTGATTAGACCATCCACGTTTGTATATTGTTGAATAACCGCACCTTGTTTTTTTGCGGCTTCTGCAAAAGCATTGGTCAATACATAAGCATCCATAAAAGCATCATCGGGCATATAGGATGCCATTTGTATTTCATCCGTTTTCAGCCAGGGCACCATCTTCTGAATTTCATCTACTGTAACCTCCGAATGGCAAATGTTGAAATCATCCGCAATAAATGTCAACTTATCAAGTGCTTCGATACTTGCTTCTGATGCTGCCAGGTGCAGGCTGCCCACTTTTTGAATATTCAGGTTATTTTCTATTTCCCCTTTCAAGCAATCCATAGCCCTATAGGTTTCTTCAACCAAAGGGATAATTGCAGGTTTACTACGTATCTTACACAATAATGAAGCAGCAAGACTCGTATTCCCTGATCCTATTGTATTCCTTTCTATTAGCCTTACCTTAATTCCATTTTTGGCTAAATAATAAGTGATGGCACAACCTATAGTTCCTGCACCAATTACTATTACTTCCTGCCTTTTTCCATTAATATACATGCTTATCCTTTCTTCAACTAAATTCACTTAAGGCTGTGATATCTTACGTAAAAATAATGTGCCGTTTTGATGTTAGTGAATTTTCTGATGGTCGATTCACTTGACACCAAAAGAATTCATTAGGAAAGTAGTTTTGATTTCTTCCACTTTCCATCCCAAATTTAGTAAACGAAGCGATACCCTGTTTCTCTAAGGATTGATTCCGCTGTTTCAAAATTATAGGTAGTTTCCCTGGGATGATGCGCATCTGAATTAATTGTTACTGGTATGTCTTTTTTCAAAGCTTCCTCCAACACCCATTGCGACGGGTATGTTTCCTTACATTTCTTTTTATAAAGTCCCCCTGGTGTTTACTTCGAGGATTACACTACTGGTAGCCAAAACCTCCAAAGTATACATTACCTCGTCCTTGTACCAATCATCGTTTTCATCAAAAAGGATGCCGGCAGTGTTATGTATTTTGATCTAGTCCAAATGACCCAAGATAGTCGGTTTGGATTCAGTCAGCATCTTTCGTATCAGTTCGAAATACCGTTTTACCAACCGTTTTACATCCCCTGAAAAGATTTTATCTATGGCGTTGACAAACACTTGACGACTTCCAACTGCATCAACATAAGTTTCATCCGGAAACTGATCTACATAATGGACGGAACCCACCGTGTAGTCTAATGAAAGTCGAGTAATGCTTTTGTCTTTTGGGCCTATTATTCCAGGGATATAATCTATCTCAAGCCCTGCGTATAGCTGAGTATTTTCTTTGTATTTTTCTTTGAGTGCAGTTATTTCATTTACATAGCTTGCCAATTGGCCTTGAGGCATGGCCCATAGTGTTTCAAAAGGTAATGGGGCATTTGATGAAAAACCTAGTGTTTTTATTTCCTGACCTAACGCTTCTTTAACGTAATCTTCTAAAGTACCCTTGCCATCGCAATAATGGCGATGTCCGTGGTAATTGCTCCAGTTCATTCCACTTGAATAATATGTAGCTAACCTGGAAACTAAAAAAGTCAAAAATTAATTTGGTAGTACTAACAAGCTACCAATTTTCGCCATAGCGTTCAGGTTGCTGTCAGAATTCAATTTGTTGAAAAATTCCATTTACTCACAGCCAGCCCCGCTCCTATTAAGCCCAATACTACAAAACCATAAAACAACGCATCCCAACCAAGTTTTTCAGAAAAATAGGCCGCTATAAATGGAGACAGCAATTGGCCTGCCGACCCCACACCATTAATAATACCAGCAACCATTGCTGCTCCCTTTTTTCCCCCAATGTCCATAGCCAGCGCTCCGCATAACATAGAGTCGGGCCCATAGGTCATAATCCCAATTAAGCCAATGTTAATGCCAATGGCAACCATTCCTAAATCAGCTATCAAAGGTTGAATAAAACAAACTATAGCCATCATAAACAGCATAACAGCTATCACAGGAAATCTTTTCGAATTAAGAAGATAGTCAGAAATATAGCCAGCAGCGATTACCCCAAAAAAACCAACCAATTCATATATGGATGATAAATATCCCGATTCTTGGCTGGAATAGTTTAGTGCTTCTACCATATACATTGGAAGCCAAAACAAAAACACATACCTGATTAGCTTTAGTACAAAATATATAAATGCCGCAACCCATAGTTCACTTTTTGAAACCAACTTCTTTATTATATGGTATTGCTCGCTCTTTGATTTTGCAGAAACAGTATCTTCCGCTTCTTTCACTAAAATTGGCAACCCAACATCTTGAGGCCGGTTACGGGTAAATGTAGCATACAGGAGAAAGATCACAGCCAGTACAACCGCGGGTATAATGTAGGCTCTCTTCCAACCCCATTCCACTAATATGGTTTCATTTGTGGCCCAGAAAGTCGCAAAAACCGTGGCAAGAAATGCACCAATTACATAGCAGGTGCTCCACCATGACATAACAACTCCACGTTCGTTTGTCCTGAACCAGGGGGTCATGTTCTTTATAAGGCCTGACCATCCGGTTGACTGCCCCAGGCCATTGACACCCATTAGAAAGACAAATGCCAATAAGCTACCGTACATGCCCATGGTAAAATTAGCTACAACAGCTATAATAAGTCCAGTACTCACAATTAACCTTGGACCCCATCTATCTGACATGTACCCGCTGATAAATTGTCCCACCATGTAAGTAAAACTGTAGACCGTGAGTACCATGGCCATATCATTTTTCGTATAACCCAATTCATCTATGAGAATTGGCATGGTTACAGCGAAATTTTTCCTGCAGAAATAAAAGCCTGCATAACCCAGCCAGGTTATTGCAAAAATCCTAAAGCGCCAATGTTTTAAAACCTTCTCTACCAATATTATTTCGTGTTATTGTTATTAATTATTATCAAACATAAGCCATTAATTATAATATTCATCAATTTCTAAGAGGGTGCTCAAAGAGGGTGCTCAAATAATTGTGTCAGTTTAATAACACTTAAACTGATACGAAATGAAAGAAGACAGCAGTTTAGAAGAGTTTAGCAAGAAGGCAGTGGAATTGATTCGTCAAAGTAAACCCATAACGGGAGATAATGGGTATTTACTCCGTTGATCAAACAAGTTTTGGAAGCCTCCCTGGAACGAGAATTGGACACCCACCTTACAAAGGAAAAATCGCTAAAAAAGAACCGTCGCAACGGTCGGACCCGGAAAAATCTCAAAAGTTCATTGGGGACTTTTGAGAACATCCCTAAAAAAATTTATAATTCTACATCCATATCCCTGAGTACTTTCCCAATGATTTCTATCAGTTTTTTTTATATCATCAGGAAATATCTTACCAATATTCCCAATTCGGAAACAATCGGATTTACTCAATTTTCCAGGGTAAATAACCTGCCCTTTTTCATTTAATTTTTCATAAAAGGTATTGAAATCAAAATTCGGGTGCTCCGGAAAAAAGAACGAAGTAATAATATAACCTTGTTTTTCAGGTTCCAGGTATTCTTTAAAACCAGCCAGTCTCATTCCAGTAATTAAGGTGTTGTAGTTTTTCAAATACCTTTCGGCGCGTGCATCCACGCCTCCCTCTTCTTCAAGTTCCTTCAGCGCCTGCCTGAATGCCACAATGGCATGTGTAGGTGGTGTAAACCGGAACTGTCCATTGGCTTCAAGCCCTTCCCACTGGGCAAAAAGGTCGAGCGAAAGTGTACGCGATTGCCCTTTGGTTTTTAATAAGGTTTCTTTTTTGGCAATAGTAAATGAAAATCCAGGGACACCTTCAATACATTTGTTTGAGGAAGATATCAGGTAATCGATATGGAATTCTTCAAAATTAACCGGTACCGCGCCAAAGCTGCTCATGGCATCAATCATGTAAATTTTACCATGCCTGTTCACCACTTCGCCAATTTCACGAATAGGATTAAATATTCCGGTGGTAGTTTCGCAATGAACCACTGCAACATGTGTTACAGGCGGATTGTTGCCAAGGTAATTGTCAAGTTCGGAAGGGTCTGGAGTCATATTTTCAGGGTACTCAATAGATGACACCTTAATTTGGTTTACTTCAGCAATCTTTTTCATTCTGGTACCATACGCACCGTTTATGAGAAGCAACAAATGCCCGTCTCTGGGTATAGCCGTTGTGATTGTGGATTCAATGCCAAATGTCCCCGAGCCTTGCATGATTATCGCCTCGTACCCTTTTTCCTGCGACAGCCCGGTAATCTCAAGAAGCTTTTCCCTGGTTTCCCTGATAGTTGTAATAAAAAATAAATCCCTTGATCCGTAATCCGAAAGCATAGACTCTTTCACGGTCATGCTGGTTGTTAAAGGCCCCGGGGTAAAAAGTATCTTATCGTTAGGATTTCTGTTTACATTATTCATAATGTTAGTCTGGTTCCATGATTTATATGCTTCAGCAGCAACTTCAATTGCATGATTGATACCTTCTTTTGTTGAGAAGGGGGCCCGTGCCAACACTTTCTGGTTGCTGGGATTTACCACATCAAGATAACTTGAATTATCGGGATCAACTCAATTACTGCCAACATAATTTTTTAATTTCAAGATCATAATGGATACGATTTTTTTTATTAAATGAGGTAATACGCCAAACTTAAATCCAAGCACAGCCTTTTGTACCCACTTAAATTTCTAATGACAATTCTGGGTTTAATCTCGGTTGGGTTCTAAGATTTTTCCAGCACGAATAGGTAAATTTTAAATAAAACGGCCTGGGTGTCCAGATTATTTTTTATAGAATGGAGAAAAACTTCCATCGAAATAAAGAGTATCTCCTTCATTTAGGACTACTTCCGAATTTTCAAAACCATAGGTTACAGAACCAGTAATTAATTAGGTAAATCAATTCCATAGCATCAGTAGCAATCGGGACTCTAAAGCATTTTGGCTTAACCTTAACTAAATTAGCCCTGAAATTGATATCAGAAATATCCTGATAAATAAGAGATTCATATATGAGCCCTTGTGAATCTTTTCTTTCTTCAATTTCCCCTTCATCTTTCTTAATATGCAAAAAAAATACTTCCTTATTGTTGACTACTTCTTCAACCAAATCGGCCATATTTACCTCTAGTGTCTTCGAAATATTCAGAAGAACGGGCAGCGATGGAACTGCTCTAAAATTCTCAATTTTAGATAACAGACCGGCTGTGATATTGCTTTGGGAAGCCACTTGCTGCAAATTGAGGCCTTTATTTTTCCTCTCCTCTCTTATTTTCTTTCCAATGTTACTGAGAACATCATCTTTGATCATAAAAAAACTATTTTAATAAAACTTAAGACTCAAGCCATACGTGCCCAATATATTAAGCCTCAATTGATTTAAAATGTTATCTACTATGGCCAGATTCTATGCTTTAGGCCTTAGGTCTGTAACCCCGATATCTCATCAAAGCAACTTTCTAATATTGATAATGCTTTATCCATTTCATCATAACTGATAGTTAAAGCAGGAGTAAGAGTGATAATATTCCCCATAGTCAATTTAAAGTTAAGGCCTCGTTCCAGCGCCATATACATGATCTTTTCAGCTTCATCAACCGGCTTTTTACCGTTTACATTTGCCAACTCAACACCTATCAAAAGCCCTATTCCCCTGACGTCTTTTATCAGCTTGTATTTTTGCTGAAGTTTCTGCAAGCCATCCAGTGTATACTGGCTTATCTTTTCAACATGGTCAAGGATATTTTCATCTTCCAGATATTTGATGGCTGCAAGTGATGCTGCGCAAGCCACCGGGTTTTTTCATGGGTAAAGTGTCCAAGAGCTTTATCCTTCATGACATTGAGTTCTTCCTTTGCTATAAGTGCGGCAAGTGGAAATATTCCTCCCCCAAGCCCCTTTCCAATTACAACCATATCGGGAACTATACCATAGCGTTCAACTGTAAACATCGTTCCGGTGCGGCCCAGACAATGTGGAATTTCATCCAGGATCAAAAGAGCTCCATGACGATCACAAGCCGCCCGTACCTTTTGCCAATATTCCTTTGGTGGAATATACGGGGTGGATCGTACAGTTTCTGCTATCACAGCGGCTACATCGCCCTCTTTCTCCAGCACATATTCAATATAGTCGGCACATTTCAACGTGCATTCTCCTGCACAGTCCCAGGGACAATTTTGTGCATCCGGTGGCGGTACATGTTCAGTCCCAGGCAAGAGAGGCCCGATCTCACTTCTGAAAATTGCCTCAACCCCAATTGAAATAGCGTCCAGGGAAGCCCCATGAAAAGAATCCCACATCGAAATAGTTTTGAACCTGCCGGTTTTCGCCCGTGCCAGTTTGAGTGCCATCCCAATTGCCAGGGCGCCACTCGGAGCGAACAATACTCTGTTGAGGTCTCCCGGTGCCAGTTCAACCAATTTCTTAGCCAATTCAATCGCAGGTTTGTTGGTGTATCTTCGTGTACAAAAAGGAAAGCTCTTCCATCTGTTTTGTTATGGCTTTGATTACATTAGGGTTTCCGAAACCCACCTGATTGGACATTGTTGCCATGGAAATCAAGGTAACTTCTACCCTCCATATCCACAATTGATGAGCCTTTGCAGGACTCCATCACATTGAGGCAGGGAGTTGAAAGAGACTGGTGCAAAAAATATTTGTTGTCCATTTCAAGCAACCTTACTGTATCATCATCAATATTAGTTTCCCAATAGTCTCCCCTGCTTACGGTAATGTTTATGTCTCCCTCCGATCTAAGTTGGTCCTTATCCATGATTGATTACCCTTTTTCTAAATCGTATGTAACTAGGTTTTATCTATAAATATGTGACTAAGTTAAGTGACGATTTTACTAATATGATAATTTATAATCACAATTATTACATATATTAAATGTCATTACCTACTAAGAATCCATTTGCAAGCCTGATATCTGATGTCAGGGGTTTCTAATAATTTGTGTTTTTCAAATTCTATCAACATGCCTAAATATTTACTAACATTAAACTAATTAAAATTCAATTTGATATATATGTAAGTTCAAGTAATAAGTGCAATTTTCCTTTGTAGCACTTGCTTTGCGTTTAGGTAATTAAATTTTCTAACAGGGCGTTCATTGATTTTGTTTTCAACAACTTTGATTTGCTCCTCTGTAACAAATCTAATATCTGTTTTCTTAGGATAAAACCTTCTGATTACCCCAATCCTATTTTCAACTGTCCCTTTATCCTGACTAGTATAGGGACGAGTGAAATAGGCATCCACATCAAGGGATTGAGCAATCAACTCATGTTTAGAAAATGCCATATCATTATCAAAAGTGAGTGTTTCCAGTTTGTGTTTATCCTGAGAGAGTTCCTCCACAATAGCTTCGGCCATTTGATCGGCATTTTTACTGTGCATCTTTCTGATTCTGGTAAAAAGACTTGCTCGGTCTGTCATCACCAACAAAGAGCCTTTGTGGTTTTTACCCATCATTAAATCGACTTCTATATCTCCCAATCGTTCCCTTTTGTTAATGATCTGGGGTCGCTGTTCAATTGATACCCTATTCGGGATAATACCTCTACGATCTTTTCTGTTTCCTCGTTTGCGCCTTCGTTTGCCATGTTTTAGATATGTGTATAGTTGTTTGTATTCTTGGTTCTCCTGGCGGTTGGTGTGCTTACATTCCCATATCCATTGGTAAATCCATTCATGGCTAAGTGGACATTCTCTCGTTTTCTTTCCCTGATGGCTGATCAATTCAGGACTCCATCTATCTTCTTGGAGCCGGTTAACTATCCAGTCTTTCATGGGTTTGGTGAAAATCACTCTTTTTGGCTTTTCTTGATGACGAAGATTGGTCCTCCTTTGTGCATTTGCTGTTCGATAGACACCAGCTCCCCTACCTCTTGAACCCACATTTCGCTTAAGCTCACGTGAGATCGTAGACGGGTGAAAATGAACGATACAGGCAATCTCCTTTTGAGTAGCTCCTGTTTTCAATAATGCTTCAATTTGATACCTTTGATCAATACTGAGATGTGTGTAGTTTTTTGACATTTTGCAATCCAAAGATTGCACTGCTCAGGCAATTGAAGGATGAAAAAGCCCTTAAAAGCTTTTTCATCCTTCAATTGCACTTATTAGTTGATCTCAGCAATCCAAAATTCTATAATTATGAAAAATGTAAAATACCTAATTGTAGACGATAATCTTTTGGTTCCAGAGGTACTCACCCAAAATGTTTCGCTCAAAGTTGAACCCTATGCAAATCCAGATGTTTTGAAAAACCTTGCACCCATCCGCAAGCAGTTCAATAATTTGGCCATTACTGAGTCTGGACCCACAATCAATCCTAGAATGATCAGTTTTGGCAAGCAGATGGCCAAAACTATCTATGAACCAGTTAAAGACAAGGTGTTTTTAATGGCTGGATGGCAAGAAACTTCTTCATTAATTGTTGTTGGCGACAATGCTCTTATTGTGGTAGATCCTGGTGAGAATGATAATGCATCCAGTCAAATCATGAAGGATTTCAGGGAAACAACTGGAATTCAATTTCCTGTTAGAGCAGTCATTTATAGTCACAGACATCCAGACCATAGCTTTGGTGCTGGTGGCATGGGGGTAACACAGGAGCAAGTAAACAATGGTTTTGTAAAGATATTTGCTCATCATGAGTTTATGAAATATTTAGCCAATGACGCAAGTGTAGTTGAAATTATTACAGAACGTACAGCTTATGGCGGGGCTTCTTACTTAGGACAAAATGCAGAAGGTCTGATTCACGTAGGATTAGGTCCTACTTTTAGTGGAGGCCAAATTTCTTTCTTTGCCCCAACTGACATGGTAACGGGTAAATTAGAAGTAGAAGTTGCTGGAGTAAAAATGGTTCTCTTTGAAGCATATGGAGATGCCGAAGATGAAATAGATATTTATTTCCCTGATTTTAAGCACGTATTTGGTTCAGAAACCATCCAGGGCGAAACCTTTCCTAATCTGTATTCGCTTAGAGGAACCAAATACCGCGATTTGGTATTATGGTACAAAGGCATTGACCGTCTACTTGAGTATGCGAAAAAAAGTAAGAGTTATAGTCATGCACATATGCGTTCTTGGGTTGGAAAAAATTTTATTGTTGAACGCATTGAAAATTATCGTGACGCCATCCAATATGTACATGATCAATCCATCCGCCATATGAACAATGGCGCTACTCGTGAAGAATTGGTAGATTTAATCTCACTGCCCGAAAATTTACAGAAAGACCCGTGGTTACAAGAGTTTTATGGCAGTGTAGCGCATGTTGTGAGGGGCGTTTACAATGGATATTTAGGGTGGTATTCTGGCGATGCCACAGAACTTGCGACTCCAGCTTTTAAAAGAAAATCTCAACTATACGTTTCGGCAATGGGAGGAAGAGATCAGGTTATGATGCATGCCAAACAAGCTTTAGACCATAAAGATTATGGATGGGCAATGGAGGTTTTGACTCACGTTATTCGATCCAATCAAAATGATGAAGAGGCAATGAAATTAAAAGCCTTAGCAATGCGATCATGGGGGTACGAACAATCCAATATTTACTGGCGTGATTTTGCTCTATCTGGAGCAGCAGAATTAGATGGTAGTTTAAGAAAAGAAGGCGCATTTGATTTTGCTAATCCTATTATTATTAAACAATTTAGTATTGGAAGTATTCTAGAAAATTTACGACTTAAAATAGATCCTCAAAAAGCGATTGAAGCAGATTTTATAATAAACTTCAATATAACTGACCGCAATGAGAGCTATAGTTTCCATGTGCGCAATGGTATTGCAGCGTTTTATTATTATTCACAACCCGCTGCAAACCTATCACTCGATATACCAAGCCAAGTTATTTATGATTTTGTATTAAAAAAAGGTACTATTAAACAAGCTCTTGAAGAGGGAAAGGGCACAGCCAATGGTGACTTAAATGACCTTGATACATTTGCATCATTTTTCGATTTTTCTAAGAAGGACATCAAACTTTCTTCAAGATAAACTTATCCCAAACCACTAGAAAATGCCATGATGCAAAACTATCGTTCATTTTTCCTGGAAAGGTCATTGACCTTTAACACTTCAAAAGGAGTTAGTCCATAAAGAAGCACTTGAAAAGGTCAAAAATAGGCCTTGATTTAACAGGAACGGCGAATTACGAAATTTCGAAGTAGTAATATTGAAATGATCATGTAATGTGCAGTGCAAGGCAGGTTACTTTGGATCGAGACCCTCTTCTTCCACTTCCTCTTCCGGGTTGCTGTAGTATAAAAGCAGACCTTACCGGCGGGGGCCGGCATTTCACTGTCCAGCCCTCTGACGGCTTTCCAGATCACCGTACTGAACAAATGATCCGGAGCTGCATCCATAACCTCCAGATTGAAACTGTCAGACAGTCGAGAGATTGCGTTCTCTTCCATATTCATTTCATGGATATCATAACTGGGATCAAGAGAAACGAAAGGTGTGAGATCCCGTGATGTGGTAAAACATTCCCACATCGGCGTAGCGGCGGCATCGAATTGACTCATCGGAGGCAGTCCCAGGATGAGTTCAATGGTTCGGAGCATGGAGGCCGTGGAATACATCGTGCTCACCCTGGTATTTCGTTTGGCATATGGGACTGGCTATATAGGCCGGTGATCGGTGTGCATCCACGTGATCAGGGCCGTTCTGGGCATCATCTTCCAAGACAAATACGACCGACTCGCCCCAGATGGAACTATTGCTTATGTGCTCAATGAGTTTTCCCACAGCGAGGTCGTTTTCCGCCACCATCGCCCTGGGCGTGGGCATGCCCACTCTTGCGCCTGCTGTATGATCATTGGGCAAACGGATTGAATTGAACTGCGGGACGGCATCAATAGCAACAAGTGAATCAAAATCCCCCCTCCATTTTTCAAATCGTGTCATATCTGTAACGGCAAGGTTGTAGCTTGGGAAATCAACATCAAAATGACCCCGGAGACTCTCCAGTCCTGTCTTGCCGTTCGAGATAAATTCTCCGTAGCTACGGTAGCTGATGCCTGCCCGCTGACAGTAATCCCAAATGTAACCTTCTGACGGAAAGGCAATTTCCCTTGTACCATAGTAATCCCTATATCCACCCCGGTTGCCATATCTTGTTGGCCACGTTGTGTGCCCTGAATGTCCATCAAGGGTACAAGATAAATAGTTCTTTGAAGATGGACAATGTTGTAGTTGAGATGAAGGAGTGCTGATGTTTTCAGTCAGCATGGCCCTTCGATAAGGAGAGGGTAGGCTCACTTATCGAAGGGCCACAAGGTGCTTGGCTTTCACGGTCTGGTACTGAGCGTTGTGGAAAAGACAGAGACTTTTTTTAAGGACTCTGTCAGGTAAGGTCTAAGGAGATGAATGAGATGAGAGTGAACCATCGTAGAGGTATCGTAACTAACTCTGTTGTAGCTCAAAACCGGAGGGGTCAGCGACCCAATGGGACAAGTCATGTAAATGTGTAATCCTACGAGCTGTCATGACAGGCTACCGGTATAAAGATGGCATGACCTTAGACTGGGCTCAATTACGAAACAGGGGAAGCTTGCTGTGAATGCCTGAAGGAAACCTATAAGCCTAGATGGGTAAAGGGAATACTGATGTTCACAGTGAGTGGCGGATCAGCTCGTATTAGTGATGATATCCTGAGAAATCAGGAAGGAGCGAAGGGGCTGACATAATCAGGTTTACTTGTAGACCAACTTAAAATCAAACGATTTGAAAGGATGAATTTAGGAGAGAAGCCAAGACCGTATCCCATTACCAAAGAACAGGTGTGGGAGGCGTTTAAACTTGTAAAGTCGAAAGGAGGTTCACCAGGTGTTGATGGCATGACCATTGAAACCCCGTGGAGAACAGTCCGAAGAAACACCTGTATCCGGTGTGGAATCGACTGTCAAGTGGCAGTTATTTTCCACCAGCAGTAAAGCGGGTGGAGATACCCAAGGACAAAGGCAAGGTACGAATGCTAGGAGTACCCACGGTCAAAGACCGTGTGGCACAGATGGTCATAACTAAAGAACTGGAAGCGATCGTGGAGCCCCACTTTTCAGACAGTTCATTTGGTTATCGTCCAAACAAGAGTGCGCACCAAGCCATAGAGCAAGCCAGAAAGAACTGTTGGGATTATGCATGGGTCATAGACATGGACATCAAAGGGTTCTTTGATAATATAGACCATGGCTTGATGATACAATCCTTGCGTCATTTTACAGACGCAAAGCACATCATCACCTATGCTAAACGCTGGATGAAAGCACCGGTCCAATTAATGGACGGTACTCTGGTTCAGAATACTGAGCGAGGTACGCCGCAAGGAGGTGTGATCAGTCCAGTGATAGCCAATATCTTTCTTCACTGCGTGTTTGACAAATGGATGGAAAAGCACTTTGCTAACTGTCCGTTTGAACGATATGCGGATGATATCATCATCCATGTGAAGAATGAGCGTTACGCCAAACGAGTCCTGAAAGCAGTGCGGGAACGAATGGATGAGTGCAAACTTGAACTTCATCCCGAAAAGACCAAGTTGGTCTATTGCGACAGGAAAGGGAGGCGCAAGCGCAAAGAGGCGAAAGAACGACAGTTTGACTTTCTGGGCTTTACGTTCCGGCCAAGGAAAGTGCTGACTAAGGATGGAAACCTGATGTATGGGTTCAGTCCATCTATCAGCAGGAAATCAGTGAAGCGGATCGTTGGTGAGATGCGGAAACTGAAATTCCATCGCTGGGTGAGGATGGATATCTTTCAGGTGTCCAAAGCACTTTCAGCCAAAATCAGAGGTTGGATCTACTATTATGGTAAATTCCACAAGTCGGGTTTAAAGCTGGTATTCATCTATCTCAACCGTAGATTGTCCAAGTGGGCATTTAACCCGCATTATTCATAGGCCACCAATTTTGGGATTAATAATGGGTTGCTAACTATTTTTGATTGGAGTGTATGTATTAATTTGAAGATCAACCAGGTTTCTGGATTTCAAAGGACATTAGAGCGTTTTTTTGTTAGAATTTTTCAATTTTCAGTCAAAGCTCTATTGTGTTCTTATGGAAGAACATTTTTTTGATTAAATCAAACTGTTTAACTGATCGGTCAGTTCACCGTAAGCAAATCGCCCAGCAGGTATTGATATCTAAAGGCTCTTGAGAATTGTATTGTCAATGATCTTTTCCTTTCTTTCAGGCACGCCCCAACCTTCATCAGGTAAAGCCGGATATTGTCCACTTGCCATCGTTTAGCAAAGTGGTGTTTTGTTTTGGCAATTAATAATTTAATCTGCCGGAACATTTCATAACAGAGGGTAGCGATGATTAAACGCATGAAATTGGCCCAGTAGCGATGACAGGAAAGCCGGTCGGAATAAGTCATGTTTTTGAGTTCCTTTATTCGATTTTCACTGGCATCACCTCGCTTGACATAAAATCAAAGTAAATCTGTTGAGCGGTCATCGCTTCAAAGTTGCTCACAAAGTAACGGACATTCATTCCTTTTCCGGTAGACTCCACTTTGGCGTACAGCTTTTCAGAACGATCCCAGCTTTTGGCCTGGTAAGTAAACGGGCCAACAAACTCTTGATGTTTGATGATTTTTGAAGCATATTCCTTTTTTACTTCAATGATAGTCTGTTTGGTAAAAGTCTTTAAAACTTCATTACTACTAATACCTAAACAAAATTGAAGGTCAAACTGCTTAGCTATCCGATAAAAAGATGCTCCTGAAAAGCCACTATCCGCTCGAATAAGGATCTTTACTGAGGGCAGTTTTTTTCTGATTTTAATGACAATCCTTTTCAATAAGGCCACAAACCATTTGTTGGAGTGACAATTGCCCGGACGTAGTACTGGTAAAATGACCTGACCGGTGTTCCCGTCCTTAAAGAACAACTCATGGTACATAGTCTGTCCATAATAGCCATTATACAAACTGAGTTGTTGGGATCCATGAGTAGGGTCATCGGTACCATCTACATCAATGATGATTTGACCAGTCTTCTCTTTCAACTCCTCTACATAACGGTCTACAAACCATTGACTCATCTGGTAGATCAGACTCCGATCGGCCTTGTTTTCAAATCGACTTAAAGTAGGCTGGGAACATAATCCGCTATCTAGTGCTTTGCGGATCACCGGATCCTCTCGGAGTTTTTGTTCGTCATTGCAATCCTGATAGCCCTGCATCATTAAAAACACCCGTTGGCGAAGCATTTCTTCATAAGTGTATTCGATAAAAAAGGGGTTTCGATAGTCAGGAATCAGTGCGGCGAAGCTTTTTAATAGACCAGTCTTTCTCTCTACTTTTTCACTTAACAATATCGCTCCGTCTGAGCTAATCGCTGATGCTGAAAAATCAAATTTAAAAGCTTGTTTTCCTCGATAAAATACGGTATCTTTTTCCTTATATTCAGGCATAAATTAATTGCTTATTTTGTTGTCTAACTATCTCAATATAAGCAATTTATGCCTGTTTTTTATTGTCTACTATGAATTTTTCGGGTTAACAAGTATAAGCGTTTTAAGAGGCGTAAAACCGTATTGTTCGCCAAACTGTGGCTTAGGCAGATCGCCAATGATTATGCCTATTTGTTTCCACACTGGCGGCATGGATTTACGCCCTAGGTTTGATTATGAAGAGCCGTATGAATTGAGAGGTTCACGTACGGTTCTGTGAGAGGTTTAGGGGTGAAATTCCCCTTTACCCTACTCGACTGTTCAATATAATCGTTTGCATAGGCTGCTATGGACCAGTTATGACCGTCTGCACTTACCTCCGCATTTACATAAAAATTATCCAGAAGCACAAAACTCCTCGCCAGCTTATGTTGGTTTGGCGTAACAACTTCGGGAAATAGACAAAGTCCGGGATCACCGTTTCCTTCAGCTATATCACCTAAAACCTGATCATAGGTTCTGTTTTCCTTGATTATATAAAACACATACTTGATCGGGCTGGGGTCACCTACTTTTTGAGGAATGGGATTTCCTTCCTCCCCAACATACTGCATCTCCAATTCCTTGGAATAGGGAGTATTCTTATAAACTGCTTCGGTGTAAACCTTCAATGCATTTTCATCCGGTTCGTCCATCATGGTCAGGCTTCCCTTGAACAATCTACCAATATATTCAGTGGAATCCGTTGTGCTTATATAGGGATTAGGTCCTTTCGGGTTAGCAAAAGAAGACGACCCTTTGCCATTGGTTACCCAGATCTTCTGATCGATCACCTTAACCGATGTGGGATACCAGCCTGTTGGAATAAACCCGAGGCTTCTGCTTTCACCAACTGCCGAAATATCAAATACAGCAAGGCTGTTGTTATCAGCATTGGCCACCGTAGAGCTTTTTATTATCACCGGAAAGGGCCAGGACATTTGGGGTACTTCCTGCAGGCGCATCAGGGAAGCATGCTGTTTGCAATTTTTCAATCACTTTTTCTGATTCCGTATCAATAACGTGCACCGAATTGTCGTTGGCACAGGAGGTAAAAAGGTATTTCCCGTCTTGGGTCAGAACCAGGTCATTCGGGTTACTCCCGACTGGGATTGTACTCAAAATGGAAAGATTCACAGGATCAATTATAGCGATGGCATTACCCCCCCAAAGAGAAATATATAAAATGGACCCATCCCTTGAGAATGTGCAGGTATAGGCCTCATGCCCAAGAAATAGCCGTTCACTTTCATGACTCATTAGGTTGACTTTGTAGAGGGCACTGTCATCCTTTGTGACGACATACAAGTTTTCATTCTTCTGATCTAGTGTCAATCCAGTCGGGGAGATCTTTTCGGGCCATGCCTCTCCAAGTACAAGAGAATCTACTTCAGTTAAGCGATTGTCCGACGTGTCATAAATCCTGATCATGTTGTCATACCTGCCCAGAAGCAAACAGTCTCGAGTGGTCATCCTTGAATGCCAGTCCATACCATGATTTAGGGATTTCCCTTTTAATTGACACTGCAAATGTATGGGGATCGATAAGCATGATAGATTGCTCACTTTGACCATTATTGGTGACAGCCATCACTTGGCCATCTTTTGACCCCACCAAGTTTAGCGGGAAATCACCGAGGGGAATAGATTCTCCCGGAACCGAGAGTGACCAGCCATTGGGGAGGAGCACCCTTCGTGAATTTAGAAGAGAATCCAGCTGTGTGTATTTTCCTTCCTTCGAACCTTCCGTGGTGCAAGAGAACTGAATTAATATCAGTATGGAGCCTAGGAATACAAAAGCAAGGTATGACGTAGCGTGCTTCATTATTGGAAAATCAGATGTTCCATATAAATTTAATCCGGACACTTTCCTCAACCTAAATTATCAGGTTAATATTCTTACAAATTAATTGAGTAAGTTCGTTACATCTAACAAGAAAGAACAGATATGATGGTCAAACAATTGATATTCATTATCAATCTGGTTCTCCTGGCTTTTAGATTTTCTTCTCTAAACCAATCCCTGGAAGGTTTTTGACCTTTAGCACTTCAAAAGGAGTTAGTCCATAAAGATGCACTTGAAAAAGTCAAATATAGGCCTTGATTTAACAGGAACAGTGAGATACGAAATTTCGAAGTAGTAAGTATGAAATGGTTTTGTTATGTGCAGCGCATAAACATCCTAAGTTATTAAACTAAGGATGTCGGTACTTTTAACCCGGATTTGTCATTGGACTTTGTAGCGGTCAGTCTAAGTTGCTGTGAGACAGGTACTCACACGGGATTTCGAGTGGAGGCATAGTATCATTTGGTGAGCATCGAAATTAGAGCCTGCCTTGCCGTCAGGCAGGCAAGTGCCTGAATTGCAGTAAATTAGGCTGCGCAGTAAATTTCTAATGACAATTCCGGGTTAAATTAAGAATTACTGGTTGACCTGCGTTGTGGGTGGTTTCCCTGAAAGTACGTTCGTAATGTTTTCAGCCGCAATCATGGCCATCTTATTCCTTGTATCGATGGTTGCACTGGCAATGTGCGGACAGGCAACAACATTTTTCAAGGCCAGTAATCCTTCTGCAGCTTGGGGCTCAAACTCATATACATCAAGTCCCGCAGCGGCAATAGTGCCTGACTGAAGCGCTTTCACCAGTGCTTTTTCATCAATGGTTGGTCCACGGGAGGTATTAATGAGCGTGGCCGTTGGCTTCATCAGTTCAAGCTCCTTTTCGCTGATCAAATGTTGTGTTTCGGGCAAAAGCGCTACATGTATGGAAACAAAATCCGATTGCGACAGGAGTTCTTCCATTGAAACCCTTTTTGCGTTGAGCTTTGACTCTAATTCTTCGTTATCCACAACGTCAGTATAGAGTACCTTCATATCAAAACCGATTGATTTCAAGGCAACGTTTGTGCCTATTCTACCGGCTCCAATGATACCCAGGGTACTTCCCGTGATGTCCGAACCTATAAACTGAAGCGGTCCCCAGCCTGACCACTGACCTGTTCTCATATGGGCATCACTTTCAACAATTCTTCTTGCCGTTGAGAACAGCAGTGCCCAGGCCATATCAGCAGTCGCGTTCGACAAAACACCGGGTGTATTGCTGATTATGAGATTGCGTTTTGAAGCAGCGTCAAGATCAACGTTATTGAATCCAACCGCCATGTTGGCAAATATCTTACACTGGGGTCCCGCAGCTTCATAGACTTCGTCATTGATAATATCGGTGAGCAGGCATAGAACTGCATCTCTTCCTTCTACATTTTTTAATAATTCTTCTCGTGTCAAAACCCGGTCTTCAGAATTCACATCCACCCGGTCACACTTTTTTTTAAGATGTTCAATTCCTACTTCAGGAATTAGTCGTGTTACATAAACGTTACTCATGACATACCAACTTTATTGAGTTCAAGATAAGATTTTAACCGCCCCAGACCTTCTTCAATTTGGTCCACACCAATGCCGGAGTAGGCAAAACGGACATATTTGCTTCGTTCACCAGCCAACTCTCTGCCGAAGTGAAGCCTGGTACAGAACGAAACCCCGGTATTTTCCAGGGCATTGGTTCTGAAGACGTTATAATCGTCAATGCCAAGGTTTTCCATTGTCTGGGTGACATTCGGATAAAGGTAAAAAGTGGCTTCAGGTTTGAAGCAACTCACTCCCTCAATGTCGTTTAGCAGGGCTATCGCCTTATCCCTTCGTTCTTCTAATATTTTTAGAATATTTTCCGCTCCCGATTGATCTCCGGTCACTGCTTCTATACCCCCATATTGGACAAAATGATTGGAGCATGATTCGTCATTGATATTGATTTTGGTAATGACTGATATAATATCCCTAGGGCCGATTGCCGCTCCCAGTCTCCAGCCAGTCATGGCAAATTTTTTAGAAAACGTATAAAGGATCACGGTTCGCTCTTCCATCCCGGTAAAACTCAATAAGGATTGTGATTTTCCATGATATCGATTTTCAAAATAGGCTTCATCGGCCAATACTTGAAGGTCATATTTAGTAGCGAGTTCCGCTATTTTCCTAATCTCCTCATCTGATGATTCTGCTCCAGTAGGATTTTGGAGATTGTTAAAAATGAGAATCTTGGTTTTCGGAGTGATCAATTCCTCGATGGAATCAACATCCAGCATAAAATTCTTCTCTCCTTCATGAAAGGAATATGGTTTGGCTACTCCGCCATGAAACTCGATTTGACTTTCATATATAGGATAGCCTGGGTTCGGATATAACACTTCATCACCCGGATTCATCAGGGCCAAAATGAATTTACCAATTACCGGCTTTCCCCCGGGTTGTATGGCAACATTATCTGCCTCGTAATGTGTTTCATGGGTCTTATTGATGTCCTCTGCTAACGCTTCACGTAGGGCGGGTATTCCGGCCGCAGGACAGTAGCCGGTTTTTCCATCCTTAATCGCTTTATACGTAGCTTCTGTGATATTTTCAGGCGTAGGGATATTCATATCTCCGAGGTGAAAGGGAAATACCTTGTTTCCTTTAGCCGCAAAATTTGCTGCCTCTTGTGAAACTGCAAAAGCAGTCTCGGTCCCCAGGTTTCGGATTCTGTTTGCAATGTTCATAGCGCTCAAAAATAGGTCAATGTTTAACTAAAAAGGTTCTAAGATTAATCAAAACACAGTTGGGTATTTCTCAGTCTCCATGTAATTTTCATGAAAATGATTTCTCTGCAAAACACTTCTCTGCAAAACACTATTGAATCCTCGAAATGTAGCTATATACACGATTAAGACCAGCTCAGCTCATAAGACCCCATATCAATTACCCCCCTCATTTTCTCACTATACCTTCAATTAACTCCAACGGAGCATCAGAAGTAAAATGTGTCCCGGATTCAAACAAGAACCGCTCTTGAGAAAAGACCAATTGCCACTGAAATAAACCATATGACACAATCATCGTCCAACAAATTGTCATTAGAATCTGATTATTACATTTGCAGCAAACAATCCAGCTAAAAAAATGTCTAAATATTATATCCAAACAGATTAGGTGACATTATTTAACTATACTCCCAATGCTTTCACCTGCGTTCTTCTTTGTATATCCAATACCTAGTATTTCAGACACTGTAGCAGCAATTTGATTCTGATAGAACTGGCCTTTAGTTTCCTCCCCTAAGGCAATTATACCCGGTCCAATTGCAGCGATCCAAATTTGGTCAGCACCATTCACTTTCTTGCCATGACTCTTCCAACTTTCGACGGGTACAGTCCCTCTGCCATGATCGGTTGTGATGATGAAAGTCGTATTATCTTTATATTCCTCGGTTGACTGAGCAAATTCCCAAAGCTCTCTTATGAATTCGTCTGTCTGCCGGGCAGACTTTAAATAATTATCGTATTTTCCGTCATGAGCAAAATCGTCGGTTTCTCCATAGGCTATATACACCAATCGAGGCTTTTTCTTTTTTATATACTCTATAGCAAAATGATGAGTGAATGCATCTAACCTGACTGAACCCCAAGGGCTTGGAATTTCACTCTGAAGTTCATTTAGAAAAACTTCCCTTTCACTTAAAGGCTCATCAACCGAATTTTCAAATCCAGCATTTACTGGTACTCCACTACGATCTTCATTAATAATATATGGAAAAACATCCCACGAGCCGAAAGCAGACACTTTACATTGAAACCCCTCCTGCTGATTAATGAATTCTAAAACAGTGATATTGGGATTAGGAATTTTTTTATTCGAGTTAATCCGTTCATCATCTGCCATCCCCGTTAGTATTTCATTATACCCCGGATATGAAAACCTCATCTTGTTGGTAGTATTTACCATGCTGCCTCTCATTCGATTCCCATATAGTTGCCCTTCATTAGCTATAACAGACCAGAAGAACGGCATCAACTTCATCCTCCTTTCTTTTGGATCCTCTGACCAAAACATCGCTTTCAGCCCTTTTGCATCCTCAACAAATTGTTCGTTGGCCAGAAGCACCGAATCAGCGCCACTAAATAACTCCTGCCACCTCAAACCATCCAAGGTGATTAAAAAAATATTTTGTGTCTCTTTACTTTGACCAAATGATGCTAGTGAATAAGAGAATATAAGAATAGTAAATAAGATATTATTACTGATCCTCATAATAATTAGTCAATTATAGAAATTAATCATCCATTTAATTGTCCAGGACTGCCACCATTAATCCAACAAATTATCTTTTCAATTTCGTCCTCTTCGAGTGTACGATCTTGTCCAAACCGCATAGCCCGGCTATAAAAAAATATTTAATAGAAAATATAAATAGGGAGCAAAAAGCTCCCTATTTATTAACCATGAAACAATTGTAATACTTATTGTTCCCACCAACCAGCCGAATTAATATCGTCACCGTCAGACATCTTGGCCACAGCTGTCGCGTAGTTATCGGCATTCAATGCTTGTTCATCGTCGGGATAAAGAAACCTTACCGGTATCTTGTCCCCATTTACATTTTCCGTGGAAGGAAGTACAAAACTGGGTTGTCCAATACGTCGTATATCATACCACGCTTCCAAACCGACCAAAAATGAAGCCAACCATTTTTGAGTCATAATTGTTAACATAGTACCATCATATGCGACCCCAGGCTGAGCTAAATACGAAGTCACGTCTTGGCCTGAATTCCAATACTCATGAGAAGCGGTAACACCGTTTTCATAATAAGTTTGAGCATCGCCAGTAATGAAACCTCGCTGAGCTGCTTCGGCCAATACAAATTGAAGCTCATCATACTTCATCAGCATAGCCTGAATTCCAACTGGATTATCAAACATCAGAACCTCATTCGCTCTTGAGACATTAAGCGTACCACCCTTATAAGTAGATGCATTATTTTCACTTAATCCAGAAGCCTGTCCTGAAAAAAATGCTGGGTCATCATCTGGATTGTCTGTTGGTAGGAACCAGATAGCTAGTCTATTGTCATTAAATAGCTCTAATTTATCGAATATAGTTTCACTCAAGACGGTTTGATTAAAAGAACCAATTCGGCGTGCAGCTGTTGGAAACCAAGTTGCTCTACTTCCAGCCTCAAAATCCATAATAGCATTGTCTCCATTATCTTCGAAAATAAGGCTATTATCTACTATCTGTTGCATTCCAGTACCACCGTTTCTGTTTGAAGTTCTTAGCAAGTAGCGCAGTCGTAATGAGTTCGCAAGTTTCCTCCATTTGTTCAGGTCACCATCATAAATTAAGTCTCCACCCGCAATAGTCTGGCCTTGGGCTAACAATCCGTCTGCCGTAGCCAGATCAGCGAGAATACCAGCATAGATTGCACTTTGTTCATCATATACGGGAGCGAAAATGCCTTCACTCTGCCCTTTGATAGCTTGAGAATAAGGGACATCTCCCCACGAGTCTGTAATATTTGAATAGATCCATGATTTCAATATCAAAGCCATCGCTTCATAACTTGTATTGGAAGTTTCGGGATTACGACTAAATTCAAGAATAAGTTCTACTTCTGTAAGAGCGCCATACAAAATATTCCAATGAGTGTTTTCTGATGTCCAGTTGTAGCGGTCAAAATCCGTGAAAATACTTTGCGCAGATAATTGAGCTACTATAAGACCCCGTCTAAAACTAAAATCTGCCATTTCTCTACTCGTGACAGATATTACAGTCGACAACAACAGATTAGGAGATACAGCTTCTGGCGCATTAGGGTTAGTGTTGATCTCCTCAAAATCATTCGTACATCCTGAGTACCATAACAAAGTACCGGACAATATATATATACTAAGCTTTTTCATTTTTTTATCTTTTAAATTTAAAAATTAGCAATGATATTGAATCCCATGCTTCGTGTTGTAGGTGTTGCCATATCCTCTACTCCGGGAACAATTGTTCCTGCATTAAATGAAAGTGTTTCAGGATCAAAATGTGGATTTTCTGTCCATACAGCTAAGTTACGACCAACCAGTGAAATAGTGAGGCTTTGAAAAGGTGTTTTTGAAATTATACTTTCCGGGAAAGAATATCCCACTCTCACTTCTCTTAACTTCAAGAAAGTAGCGTCAAAGATTCCCTGTTCTTCATTACCTCGATTCCAATTCCACCAGTTAAAATCTCTACCACTAAGCCTGACATCATTGGGACGAAAAGTTCCATCGGCGTTTTCGATGACACCTTCTGAGAGGATCCCCTCTTCTCTGCCAGCTACAGTAAAGTCCATCATGCCCGACGTTCCGCCAATTAGTACGGTTCTGGACAAAACTTCTCCTCCCTGACGCCAATCAAGCAACACGCCCAGGTTAATTCCTTTGTAAGTAAAATTATTTTGCCAACCTACCATAAAATCAGGGTTGTAGTTACCCAGGTTTTTCAAAGTCGGATCACGGATAACAAATCCTGCATCGTTATGAATATTTTGTCCGAAAAAAGGGCTGTTTTCGTCTGTTACCGATTCGAAACCCGTACCCCACATGTCTCCCATTCTCCCTCCTACTTTTGCCAATAACTGAATATAATTGTTCGAAATTTGAAATGTCTCAAGCCCCTCAGTTAATGCCTTTACCTCACCTCTATTACGCGTAAAATTAGCTGTACTAATCCAGCTAAAGCCATTGGTTAATTGAATAGGTATTCCTGTTATGGTGATCTCAACACCCTTATTTTCAATTTCCCCGGCATTAATTACACGCGCAGTATATCCTGAAGTAAGTGTTACCGGTAAGCTTAATATTTGATCTTTAGTATTAGACTTATAATAAGTAAAATCAATTGCAAGACGATTAACAAAAAAACGAATGTCAGTACCAATTTCAATAGAATTCGCTTTTTCCGGTTTCAGAATAGCATTCTTCAAAGTTCCAGTCGCACTTACTCGTTGTACACTTCCCCAGGGTTCTTCAAAAACAAAGCTATTTCTCAATTGGAATGGATCGGTATCATTACCAACAATAGCCCATCCAGCTCTAAATTTTAAAAATGAAAACGCTGAAGAAAGCTCAACCATATCGGAG
The DNA here is from genome assembly GCA_963664285.2 of Cyclobacteriaceae bacterium. Lineage (GTDB taxonomy): Bacteria > Bacteroidota > Bacteroidia > Cytophagales > Cyclobacteriaceae > JAJCYL01. Next base: position 49,290 of record CAXXNX010000011.1, on the reverse strand, counting down.
ATAATGGTGCTCACTGATACCGATGGGTAAAAGAACGAATTATTGTCTGAAGGCAAAGTGCTGGACCAATCATTTCTGCCAGTCACATCTAAGAATAGTATGTTTTTGTAGGAGAAATTGGCAAAACCATAAAGGCTATTCACACGCTTCGTATCATTAAATTGCGTTTTGGCAAGTGGCTGACTGGCATTCTCAAAATTATAAACTGCAGGAATACTGAGGCTATTGGCGGATATCCTTTTATAGCGGCTCTCTCCATTTCTACGATTTCCGCCAACTGACAACGTTAACCGATAATCACTACTGATATCCTTGTCGTATGTCAACAAGAAGTCAGTATTCTCTTCCTTAAAGAAGATTATATCCTCCCTGTATTGACCTTGTGGAAATCTCTGCGAACTAAATGCTCTTTTACCTACCCTTAATTCATTGAAGAAGTCTATTCCTGACCTAACCATCAATGAAAGATCATCAGTGATCTCAAAATCCAATTTTACGTTACCAAAGATCCGATCTTTGTCAAATGCGTTGGTGTTCTCAAACACAGTGAAGAACGGATTATCGTGCCAGTTATAGTTGTAATTAAACTGATAAACGTCTTCGAATCCTGGTTGCCAGTAGTCCCTCAAAGAGTTCATATCTATCTGACGGCCAAACCACACCCACAAATACATTATATTCTCAGTACCATAGGAATTATTATTTCTGTTCTTACTGAAACTATTTACATAGTTCACAGAAGAAGAGACCTTCACCCAATCATTAATATCATATGAACCGCTAATTGAAAAAGAATTCCTGTTATAGTCAGTGTTTGGAACTATTCCTTCACTGTTCAACCTCGTGTAGGAGGTTCTGAAATTACCCGCGTCATTAGACCCACTAACTGCTATATTGGTTGAAGAAGTTACTCCAGTTTCCATAAAATCACGAATATTATTCGGAGCTGGCGTCCAGGGTGTAGGAGTAATCGTATCAGTGAAAGCACCGAAAGCATCTGTTGGCCTGAGTAAAAAATCTCCTGCCCTGACCCCTGAAGACGTGGGGCTATCGTGTTGTGGAACTAATTGACCATCCATTGGTGGCCCCCAACTTTCATCAATATTATCATTTATTCCATTTCCAAAACCATCACCAAATTCAAACATTCCCCCAGCTCCCTGACCATATCTATTTTGGTATTTTGGAATCCTCAAGGGCTTGTCAAAAGTTAAATTTTGGCTAAAAGATACACCCAGAGACCCTTGATCCTTTCCAGATTTCGTAGTGATCAGAATTACCCCATTCGCACCTCGAGAACCATAAAGTGCGGTTGCACTTGGTCCTTTCAAAACAGTCATTGATTCGATATTGTCAGGATTCAAATCCTGAGCGCCATTACCATAATCGGTTTCCAGGTTTCCCTCTTGCCTGTTACTTGTGGTAGTGTTAGAAATTGGAATGCCATCAACTACAAATAATGGAGAGTTTTGGCCCGGAATTAGAGAACCCTCACCTCTAATAGTAATGATAGATGTTGATCCAACCCCTGAAGCGCCGTTTGAAACTTGCACACCGGCAACACGCCCTGATAATGAGTTAAGTACATTAACTTCTCGTGCAACATTTAACTCGGCACCACTTACTGTTTGAACCGAATAACCTAGGGCTTTTGTCTCTCGCTCCACGCCCAAAGCGGTCACTACTACTTCAGATAAGGCAGTTTCGTCCAGAAGCAAACTGAAATCTATAACAGAACGGCCACCCACAGCAATCTCATATGTAGCATAACCAACATAGGAAACGACCAACGTGGCATCTTCCGGAGCGTTTATTGTATAGATCCCTCCAGCGTCAGTAATCGTACCCAGAGTAGTCCCTTTTACTATTATTGAAGCGCCAGGAAGGGCTTCTCCCTGATCATTGTTTACTTTTCCTGTAATCTCGGTGTCAACTTGCCGCCCAACAGAAATATTCACTAAACTTAAATTGATAAACAGTGGTAATATTCCAAAGGCACAAATTCTCACAAAATCTAGAATTTTGGTAAAATTCTTTAGTTTCATAATGTTAAGTTTTTAGTTAAACAAAGGTTTATTTCCAGGGAACTCAGCGTTCGGCAAAAAGCTCTGATTCTCCGGGGATTATTTTTTTTTAATTGTCTATCCGGTATCGTCATATATCTTTTCCATATTTTTATCGTTTAAAAGTTGAATCGAATGGTTAGAAGCTTGTAAATAATGGTATAATCAAACTATGCGACTTAAAATTTTATCGAAAACTTTATTTCCATCACTTTCCTCCCTCGATGTGAAGCGTTACAAAGTTTCGATGGTAATTAAAGATAATAAAATTTTATCGGAAAAACCTCAGATAATCAATGGAAAATATTTGGTTCTACCGTTAATCAGGTAGAAATGGTTGGTATTATTTAGCTTCCCCGTCTGATCTTCGGGAAAATCGACTATACCCGGTATTTTATTAAAAACCAAATAACAAGCTCATAAAGCTAAAAATAACATTATCTTTTGCAGTTTTGTTATTATTCAAAGCCATTTTATTTGATGCATACGTTTGCATAAACTAAGAAAAAATTCCTAAAAAATGTTGGTGTTTACAATTTCTTTTGGGCAATCACTATAGCCAGGTGCTCGGAACTATTAAGGAAACCAGAACGAATAGCAAGAGAGTCCTATATTATAAACCGAGACTGCTTAAAGGCGCCTATTAGAAGGAACTCTTTCAGGGTTGACATTATCTTATTTATATAAACCATAAAAATAACAGATTAAATATTCGATGAAAAGACTTGAGAAGAATGTGGCAATTATTACGGGCGGAAGCAGCGGTATCGGCAGAGAAGCCTGTATCTTATTTGCCAATAATGGAGCAAAAATAATAGTGGCTGATGTGAATGACACTGAGGGAGAAAAAACCGCTGAGACAATAAAATCCGGAGGTGGACAGGCATCCTATATTCATACAGACGTATCCAAAGCGGAGGATTGTCAATCAATGATTGATCACGCCGAGAATACTTTCGGACAACTTAATATTCTTTTTAATAATGCTGGTATCATGCATAGCAATGATGATAATGCAGAAGTGACGGAAGAAAGCGTTTGGAACCTGACCATGGACATCAATGCTAAAGGGGTCTTTTTGGGTTGTAAATATGGCATTCCCGCGCTGAAAAGAGCAGGAGGTGGTTCTATCATCAACACTGCTTCATTTGTGGCCTTGTTAGGTGCGGCGACCCCTCAAATTGCTTACACGGCCAGCAAGGGGGCGGTTCTTTCAATGACACGTGAACTAGCCGTAATACACGGAAGAGAAAATATAAGGGTTAATGCCCTATGCCCTGGCCCATTGCGAACGGAGTTGTTAATGAAGTTCCTGGATACCAAAGAAAAGAAGCAACGCCGGTTAGTTCATATTCCCATGGGTCGTTTTGGTGAAGCCCATGAAATGGCCAAAGCAGCATTATTCCTTGCTTCAGATGAGTCTTCCTACATAACAGGGTCGGAATTTGTTGTTGATGGTGGCATAACTGCCGCTTATGTCACACCCGAGTTATCAGATCCGATTAACAGTTAATTGTAGGAATGTCAAATAAAGTAATGGCTGAGATCAACTAATAAGTGCAAAAGGATGAAAAAGCTTTTAAGGGCTTTTTCATCCTTCAAAAGCCTGAGCAGTGCAATCTTTGGATTGCAAAATGTCAAAAAACTACACACATCTCAGTATTGATCAAAGGTATCAAATTGATTATTGAAAACAGGAGCTACTCAAAAGGAGATTGCCTGTATCTTCATTTTCACCCGCTACGATCTCACGTTCAGATGAGCTGGTGTCTATCGAACAGCAAATGCACAAAGGAGGACCAATCTTCGTCATCAAGAAAAGCCAAAAAGAGTGATTTTCACCAAACCCATGAAAGACTGGATAGTTAACCGGCTCCAAGAAGATAGATGGAGTCCTGAATTGATCAGCCATCGGGGAAAGAAAACGAGAGAATGTCCACTTAGCCATGAATGGATTTACCAATGGATATGGGAATGTAAGCACACCAACCACCAGGAGAACCAAGAATACAAACAACTATACACATATCTAAAACATGGCAAACGAAGGCGCAAACGAGGAAACAGAAAAGATCGTAGAGGCATTATCCCGAATAGGGTATCAATTGAACAGCGACCCCAGATCATTAACAAAAGGGAACGATTGGGAGATATAGAAGTCGATTTAATGATGGGTAAAAACCACAAAGGCTCTTTGTTGGTGATGACAGACCGAGCAAGTCTTTTTACCAGAATCAGAAAGATGCACAGTAAAAATGCCGATCAAATGGCCGAAGCTATTGTGGAGGAACTCTCTCAGGATAAACACAAACTGGAAACACTCACTTTTGATAATGATATGGCATTTTCTAAACATGAGTTGATTGCTCAATCCCTTGATGTGGATGCCTATTTCACTCGTCCCTATACTAGTCAGGATAAAGGGACAGTTGAAAATAGGATTGGGGTAATCAGAAGGTTTTATCCTAAGAAAACAGATATTAGATTTGTTACAGAGGAGCAAATCAAAGTTGTTGAAAACAAAATCAATGAACGCCCTGTTAGAAAATTTAATTACCTAAACGCAAAGCAAGTGCTACAAAGGAAAATTGCACTTATTACTTGAACTTACAATGAATAAAATTCAAATCATATCGCCGGTTGACGGCTCGATTTACGCTGAGCGATCTTATGCCAATTCAGATGAAATTGAAAGAGCACTTTCAAAAAGCACGGAAGCACAAAAGGAGTGGAAAAACACCTCACTAGACGAACGTAAAGCTATCTGTGCAAAGGTTGTGCAATACTTTCTCGACAATGTGGATGAAATTGCCCTGGAGTTGACAAAAATGATGGGAAGGCCCATTCGCTATACACCTTTTGAAATCAATGGTGGGTTCAAAGAAAGGGCACTGCACATGATCTCTATAGCCGATGAAGCTTTGGCAGATATTCAACCTGCAGAAATTGATGGTTTTAAGCGTTTTGTTAAGAAAGAGCCCATCGGTACTGTTCTTGTACTTTCGCCATGGAATTATCCTTACCTCACATCTGTAAACGCAGTATTCCCAGCCATCCTTTCGGGAAATGCTGTAATTCTAAAACAAGCCGCTCAGACTGTTTTATGTGCTGAACGTTATGCGGATGCTTTCAAGGCTGCAGGACTACCCGAAGGAGTCTTCCAATACCTGCATTTGACACGTGACCAGGTGGCTGACATAATACAAGATAACCGGATAGCTCATGTCGCATTCACCGGATCTGTCACTGGAGGAGAAGCTATACAACACGCAGTAAATCAAAGGTTCATTAGCGCAGGATTAGAGTTGGGTGGTAAGGATGCCGCTTATGTAAGGGAAGATGCAGACCTGGAAATTGCAGTTAGTAATCTTGTAGATGGCAGTTTCTTTAATTCCGGACAATCATGTTGTGGCATAGAACGAATTTACGTACATGAAAGCGTTTATGAACAATTTGTAGGACAGTTTACCCAAATGACAAAAGAATACCTTCTAGGAGATCCAACCAACCCTGAGGTCACAATCGGTCCAATGGTCAGGGTGTCTGCCGCCGAAAATGTACTTGAGCAAATTGAAGATGCCCTCAGTAAAGGCGCTCACACAGCAATTGGCCCTGACACTTTCCCAGATAATTTAACCTTACCTTATTTACCACCCCAAATACTGACCGAGGTTGACCACAATATGAACATCATGACCGAAGAAACCTTTGGGCCGGTCGCGGCCATCATGAAAGTGGCCGGTGATGATGAAGCGATTGAGTTAATAAATGACAGTCAATATGGTCTCACTGCCTCTATTTGGACCAAGAATCCAGATAAGGCATTAGAACTGGGCAGCAAAGTGGAAGCCGGAACTTTTTTTATGAACCGATGTGATTACCTTGATCCGGCGCTTGCCTGGACCGGTGTTAAGAATTCTGGCAAAGGATGCACATTGTCAATACTAGGTTTTGGCCAGTTTACAAGGCCAAAATCATTTCATTTAAAGATGAAATGAATGCGACTCTGCTAATTTGTGATCATATCAGGGAAGAGCTTTTGCCTATTGATGGTGAATATCCCGATATGTTTAGTAAGCTATTACCAGAAATTGACTTTTACACCCTATTGGGTCTGCGCTGGTGAATTCCCTGAATCAGTGGAGGATTATATAATGTGTACATCTATTCTGGGTCAGAATTCTATGTGGTCGATGATCCTGGTGCTATTGCCATTGGGAAGGAAGCAATAATGGATGGAGAATGGTTATTGCTAATGTGACAAGCGCTGGTTAACCCGCATTATTCATAGGCCACCAATTTTGGGATTAATAATGGGTTGCTAACTATTTTTGATTGGAGTGTATGTATTAATTTGAAGATCAACCAGGTTTCTGGATTTCAAAGGACATTAGAGCGTTTTTTTGTTAGAATTTTTCAATTTTCAGTCAAAGCTCTATTGTGTTCTTATGGAAGAACATTTTTTTGATTAAACCAAACTGTTTAACTGATCGGTCAGTTCACCGTAAGCAAATCGCCCAGCAGGTATTGATATCTAAAGGCTCTTGAGAATTGTATTGTCAATGATCTTTTCCTTTCTTTCAGGCACGCCCCAACCTTCATCAGGTAAAGCCGGATATTGTCCACTTGCCATCGTTTAGCAAAGTGGTGTTTTGTTTTGGCAATTAATAATTTAATCTGCCGGAACATTTCATAACAGAGGGTAGTGATGATTAAACGCATGAAATTGGCCCAGTAGCGATGACAGGAAAGCCGGTCGGAATAAGTCATGTTTTTGAGTTCCTTTATTCGATTTTCACTGGCATCACCTCGCTTGACATAAAAATCAAAGTAAATCTGTTGAGCGGTCATCGCTTCAAAGTTGCTCACAAAGTAACGGACATTCATTCCTTTTCCGGTAGACTCCACTTTGGCGTACAGCTTTTCAGAACGATCCCAGCTTTTGGCCTGGTAAGTAAACGGGCCAACAAACTCTTGATGTTTGATGATTTTTGAAGCATATTCCTTTTTTACTTCAATGATAGTCTGTTTGGTAAAAGTCTTTAAAACTTCATTACTACTAATACCTAAACAAAATTGAAGGTCAAACTGCTTAGCTATCCGATAAAAAGATGCTCCTGAAAAGCCACTATCCGCTCGAATAAGGATCTTTACTGAGGGCAGTTTTTTTCTGATTTTAATGACAATCCTTTTCAATAAGGCCACAAACCATTTGTTGGAGTGACAATTGCCCGGACGTAGTACTGGTAAAATGACCTGACCGGTGTTCCCGTCCTTAAAGAACAACTCATGGTACATAGTCTGTCCATAATAGCCATTATACAAACTGAGTTGTTGGGATCCATGAGTAGGGTCATCGGTACCATCTACATCAATGATGATTTGACCAGTCTTCTCTTTCAACTCCTCTACATAACGGTCTACAAACCATTGACTCATCTGGTAGATCAGACTCCGATCGGCCTTGTTTTCAAATCGACTTAAAGTAGGCTGGGAACATAATCCGCTATCTAGTACTTTACGGATCACCGGATCCTCTCGGAGTTTTTGTTCGTCATTGCAATCCTGATAGCCCTGCATCATTAAAAACACCCGTTGGCGAAGCATTTCTTCATAAGTGTATTCGATAAAAAAGGGGTTTCGATAGTCAGGAATCAGTGCGGCGAAGCTTTTTAATAGACCAGTCTTTCTCTCTACTTTTTCACTTAACAATATCGCTCCGTCTGAGCTAATCGCTGATGCTGAAAAATCAAATTTAAAAGCTTGTTTTCCTCGATAAAATACGGTATCTTTTTCCTTATATTCAGGCATAAATTAATTGCTTATTTTGTTGTCTAACTATCTCAATATAAGCAATTTATGCCTGTTTTTTATTGTCTACTATGAATTTTTGGGTTAAGGTCATACAGTAAAGAAAACCATTCTGTTTACATATCTACCCATCAAATATGCAAAACCAGGAACAAAATTAACCGTTGAAATTCGTTTAGAAAAATTTGAAGGAACGGTCGAAAAGAATACTATTCTTGATCTTAAAAATGAAAGAGTTAAGATTTAACAATCATAATCATGACCATGTCATGGTGTTTTATGTGGCTTTAAATTGAAAGTTGTTTGTTTTATATTCAGGAATTGTTTCCCTCCATGGTTAATCAGCATTGAACTCTTTTTATAAAGAAATACAAACATGACAAATACCACTGTTAAAGCGGTCACTTTTGATTTATGGGACACATTATTCATTGATGACACTGATGAACCAAAACGGAAAGCACAAGGGCTTCTTCCTAAACCAGAAACCAGAAAACAATTATTACATCAATTCATTAATGAAGTTTCATCTGTTTCAAGAGAAACAATAGATACAGCCTATGACATGACCAATGCGGCTTTTCGGCATGTATGGTATGAACAAAATGTCACATGGACTGTTGGTGAACGTTTAAGTGTTACCCTGAAAGGGTTGGGTTGTCAATTATCGGAACAAAGATTCAATGAGTTGGTTAAAGTACATGAAGAAATGGAACTTGAAGTCAGCCCTGATATGATTCCAGGAGCAGCAGAAGCAATCCAGAGTTTAAGTAAAAAATATAAACTGGCAATCATTTCAGATACTATCTTCAGTCCAGGACGAGTACTTCGCAAATTATTAGAAGCGCAAAATATCTTAACCTGTTTTAGTGGCTTTATTTTTTCTGATGAAATTGCGAGCTGTAAACCAAGTCCTGTAGTCTTTGAAGCTGCAGCTCAATCTCTTGGGGTAAATGTCAAAGAAATAGTTCATATTGGTGATCGTGAACAAAAAGATATTGTAGGTCCTCATGGTGTGGGTGCAAAAGGGGTTTTATGTACTGCTTCTATAGATCGGGATAGTCAAAATACTAAGGCAGATGCTGTTTTTAATGACTACTCTAAACTAGAATCAATTATTGAAAATTTATATTAAAAAAATCCTCACTCCCACTAAAATAACAAGATGAAGAAAAACAAATTATTTTTAATAATTGATGGTTATACAAAAGAAAGTAGAGATCAATTAGAAAACTCAGGGATGACCCTTGCTTGGAAGTTGTATGTCCAGATGCTTCATACGTGTATTCCAGATGCTGAATATAACATTTGGCTGCCAAGTGATGAAGGAGTAGAAACACCTGCAAAAGAAGACTTATCAAAATATGATGGGATTCTATGGACAGGGTGTAGTTTATCCGTTTTAGATACTTCCAATTCCTCTATTATCAATCAAATTGAGCTTGCTAAAAATGCTTATGAGGTTGGCGCTCCCAGTTTTGGTAGTTGTTGGGGATTACAAATATCGGTGGTTGCTGCAGGAGGAAAGATAGGGGTCAATCCTAAGGGAAGAGAAATGGGAATTGCTCGTAAAATCGGTGTAACTCCAGAAGGCTCGAAACACCCTTTAATGGCTTCTAAACCAGCTGTTTTTGAGGCATTTATCAGCCATGATGATTATGTGACAGAACTCCCTGATGGTGCTGTATTACTAGCAGGAAATGATTTTACTTCTGTTCAGGCATTATCAGTAACTCATAAAAAGGGAACATTTTGGTCGGTTCAATATCACCCTGAGTATAATCTACATGAAATGGCACGGCTTATTGCAGCACGTGCGGAAAAATTAATAAGATTGGGATTTTATAAAAATAAGTTGGAGTTAGAGAAAATGGTTAGTGATATGGAAACTCTTTATGAAAATCCTGATAGTAAAGATCTAAGATGGCAGTTAGCCATTGATGATGATGTTTTGTCACCAAGTATTCGGCAATGTGAATTTAGAAATTGGGTCAATCACTGGATCCTTTCTGCATCTTAAAAGTAAAAGTAAAAACATTTTTACTTTTACTTAAAGTACCCAAACAAAATTATCCCTAGCGCTTTGAACGAGCGCTTGATTATAATTTTTATCCTCAATCATGGATGTGTAATCCTGAATGCAGGCCCGGCCTGACTTGAGTGCACGGGCACTCCCGCCGGTATCCATAAAGACCTCAACAGGTTCCCTCTCAATCATGACTGTGTCGTACTGGACTTGATCCGGTATCCATAAGGACCTCAGCAGGTTCCCTGGATTCCTGCGGGACCGCCTGTTCGGGCGGGCAAGCAAGGAATGACAAAATATGATTATTACAATATATGAAAAGCTGAGATCAACTAATAAGTGCAATTGAAGGATGAAAAAGCTTTTAAGGGCTTTTTCATCCTTCAAAAGCCTGAGCAGTGCAATCTTTGGATTGCAAAATGTCAAAAAACTACACACATCTCAGTATTGATCAAAGGTATCAAATTGAAGCATTATTGAAAACAGGAGCTACTCAAAAGGAGATTGCCTGTATCGTTCATTTTCACCCGTCTACGATCTCACGTGAGCTTAAGCGAAATGTGGGTTCAAGAGGTAGGGGAGCTGGTGTCTATCGAACAGCAAATGCACAAAGGAGGACCAATCTTCGTCATCAAGAAAAGCCAAAAAGAGTGATTTTCACCAAACCCATGAAAGACTGGATAGTTAACCGGCTCCAAGAAGATAGATGGAGTCCTGAATTGATCAGCCATCAGGGAAAGAAAACGAGAGAATGTCCACTTAGCCATGACATGGATTTACCAATGGATATGGGAATGTAAGCACACCAACCGCCAGGAGAACCAAGAATACAAACAACTATACACATATCTAAAACATGGCAAACGAAGGCGCAAACGAGGAAACAGAAAAGATCGTAGAGGTATTATCCCGAATAGGGTATCAATTGAACAGCGACCCCAGATCATTAACAAAAGGGAACGATTGGGAGATATAGAAGTCGATTTAATGATGGGTGGGAAAAACTACAAAGGCTCTTTGTTGGTGATGACAGACCGAGCAAGTCTTTTTACCAGAATCAGAAAGATGCACAGTAAAAATGCCGATCAAATGGCCGAAGCTATTGTGGAGGAACTCTCTCAGGATAAACACAAACTGGAAACACTCACTTTTGATAATGATATGGCATTTTCTAAACATGAGTTGATTGCTCAATCCCTTGATGTGGATGCCTATTTCACTCGTCCCTATACTAGTCAGGATAAAGGGACAGTTGAAAATAGGATTGGGGTAATCAGAAGGTTTTATCCTAAGAAAACAGATATTAGATTTGTTACAGAGGAGCAAATCAAAGTTGTTGAAAACAAAATCAATGAACGCCCTGTTAGAAAATTTAATTACCTAAACGCAAAGCAAGTGCTACAAAGGAAAATTGCACTTATTACTTGAACTTACAAAAAACAATTTTTTAATTTTTACAAATAGTATATTTATTGATATTATTCGATTGTATTTCGTAGTATGAGTTTTATTTAATGTTTTAAATTCGAGAAAACGACACACAGGAGAAAAAGTATGAAAAGAGAAACTCAGTTTCGCAGAAAATCTTCTATATCTTACAAAACAGAAGAAAAGACGGTTATGCGTGGATATGATTTGAGCGAGCTTGCCGAGGAAGGATACTCATTCTATGATGCAATGTATATCCTATTCCAAGGCAGAATCCCTACTGAGCCCGAGGAAAAAATGCTTAAATATGAGATGGGTGAGTTTATGGAACATTCAATGTCCCCATCCGCAGCTTCTGCAATTTCTGTAACAGCCGGCCGGCCCAATCTGCCTTGTGCAGTCGCTGCGTCCGTCATGACGTTTGGTGGTGTTCATGGTCCAGGAGCAGCTCACGGTTATATGATGAATAAATATATTGATAGAGCTCATAAAGAGGGAAAAAATCTTGATGAGATGGCAAAAATACTTGTGGATGAATATATGGACAGCGGAACTCCGGTTATGGGTATGGGGCAGCCTCAGCACCGTGACGGAGATCCTCGAGCAGAACCCACACATCTAAAACAGGAAGAATTGGAAATTGATGGGGTCTATCTCGAATTTCAAAGAGCGGTTGAAAAACATTTTCATACCAGAAGAGAGGCCGAAGGAAAATCGTATGTCGGAGTGAATGTTGTAGGCGCTGGTAACACGGCTCTATGTGATATTGGTTTTTCTCCAAACGCTGCATGGTGTATTGGAAGCGTGGCACGTGGATTTAGTTGTGCGGCACATGCGGTGTATACCATGAAAAAAGGACGGGCTTGGGCTGCTTCTAAAAGTGAGCCCATGGTACAGATGCTTGATTTATCCATGATCAAGTACATAGGACCGGAGGACCGCGAAGTGCCGACCCAGGAAGACCGAGAGGAATATGCGAAAAAACAAAAAGAATCAGGAGAGTACAAAAAATGGGTAATATGACAAAGAAAAAAATCGGTAACCTGGACGATCCAAAATTACCTTACAACTATTCTGAGCGTGAATACGGGACGGTTCCTCTAGACAAAACGCGTGCCGGGTTTCAGTGGGTGTCCGAAATTGCATATAAAAATGTTCACCGAATTGTAACCAGGGGTTATGACACAACAGAACTGATGGAACAAGGATACGGACTGGTGGATGTTTTGTTTATAGATTTTCAAGCAAGGATTCCTACGGTTGCAGAAGAAAAAATGTTGAATTACATAATGATTCTGACACTTGAAGACGGATTGACTTTGCCCGCACAGTTGTCACGCATCGTTGCGCGATCAAAAACTTTTTTAACACAGGCGTGCGCTACTTCTATCCTGTCTTTTGGCCATGCATATGGAGCTTACTCTGCTTTTGGTAACCGACTGATTGAGTATGTTGAACGGGCTGAAAGTGAAGGCGTAATTCTAACAGAGATGGCACGGACGCTGGTCGAAGAAAATAAAGACGATGAAGCGTTGGGTGTTTCAAACCTGATGCTTAAAGACCCTGCAGCCAAACGGATTTTTGCACGAGCTGAACAGTCAGGTGTGTCGGGCAAGTACATCGATTTTACCAAAGAGATCGTCAAAGCGGCACAGGATATTTTTGATGAGCCGGTTGATCTGGATCTACTTGGTGCAACTGCAGCGGCGACAATGGATTTAGGCTTTACACCTGAAGCAATATGGTCAATTATTGCAGTAACACGCTCATTTGGGGCTGGCGCTCATTATATAGAAGAGGTCGAGCGTGAAGGGTACACACGATTAGGTGAAGAGTTAACACCCAAGGAAGATTACGACGGTCCGGCCGACCGGCCGGTTCCCCCGTTAGCGGACAGAAACAAAAACGCGAACCCCGGTCAGACTAAAACAACGGATGAATGGAAGAAGATGTTTGAAGAGAGAAAGAAACTTAGGGGTAGCGGTTTTGCAATAATCGAGGAGATCGAGGATCCAAGTAAAAAGACCGGAATTAAATCGGTCGGTAAAAAATTATAAGATACGACCTGAAAGGAGGTATAGAGTACTATGGCTGATAATATTGATGATATGTATAAACGAGCCCGGGCGGCGTTTGAGGAAATAGAATACTGTTCTCAGGAACGGGCAGATGAGATGGCTACTGCTGCCGCATGGCTATGGTCCAGGGAAAGTACCGCAAAAGTACTTGCGAAGCTGGCTGTTGATGAGTCTGGAGGTATTGGAGTCTACGAGGACAAACTCCATAAAATTCAGAATAAAACTCGTGGAACCATGCGGGATATGGTTGGACAAAAATCTGCTGGATTGATCAGAGAAGATAAAGAATTGGGACTTAAAATATTTGCAAAACCCATGGGTGTTATTGCTAATGTGGTGCCATGTACCAATCCCGAGTCAACCGTTTGTTGTATTGGCTCAAATATTCTTAAAACCAGAAACGCGATGATTGTATCTCCACACCCCAGAACCAAAAAAACTTCCTACGAAACGGTGGAATACGGCAGGGCTGCTCTTAAAAAGATTGGCGCTCCGGAGGACTTGATGCAATGCATTGAGGAACCAAGTCATGATAAAACACGGGAGCTTATGGAAAAATGCGATTTCGCGGTTGCAACAGGCGGGGCTGCCCTGGTTAAAGTTGTGTATGAAGCAGCTACCCCATGTCACACGGTTGGAGCAGGAAATGTTATTTCAATCGTAGATAAAACCGTCGATCTCAAAGAGACTGCCGCAAAAATCATCAAGTCAAAAACTGCCAACAACGCCGCTTCGTGTTCTTCGGAAAATGCTATAGCATTAGAGGCAAGCATTTATGAAAAGATGCTGGAATGTTTTGTAGATCAGGGCGGATATATGTGCTCGACAGAAGAACGCGAGAAACTGCGCGCATATATGTGGACAGACGGAAAACATCTTAACAGAGATATCGTTGCCAAACCTGCGATGTGGATTGCCGAACAGGCTGGTCTTAAAGTACCGGAAGGTACCCGGTTTATGATGGTGATAGGTGAGAAAGCGGGTCCTGAGGACAGGTTCTCCGGTGAAAAAATTTCTTTGATATTAACCGTTTGGAAATGGACTGATTTTGGTGAAATGATTGAACGCATGAAGGAGATGCACCGGTTTTCCGGTGAAGGCCATTCTGCTTCTATTCACAGTACTAACGTCGAGCGCCAGGAAGAGTTAGCCATCAAAGCAAACGTTGGCCGGGTCAACTGTAATATGCCCCATGCTGCGGCAAACAGCGGTAGTTGGTTTAACGGGAACCCCACCACAGATACAATCGGATGCGGCACATGGGCAGGTAACATGACAACCGACAATATCAACTGGAAAAACTTTCTCAACTATACATGGCTGTCGACACCGATCAAAGAAAATATTCCAACTGATGAATATCTTTTCGGTGACTATCTCAAGAAATGGGAGAAGGATTAGACTTTATTTTCTGTTCTAGTTCTTTAATAACGTACGGCCAAAGCACGTTCCTATTTGGATGAAATCATGATCAAAGTGATTTGTTTTGACTTTGGTCAGACCCTTGTGGATTCTGCCGACGGGTTTCGGTAAAATTGTTACGATTAGTTTCTATGAGCGAATCGTTGTTCATTTTCAAAATAGATAATTACGCTTAGATACCATATCAACTTGCCCCTAACAATTCATTAAAATCTGCTATCAATTTGACTTCCTGACCTTCCAAGGGACTTGTTTTTAGAGAATTATTTATGCCAATAAAGTCTACACCAACTTCTCTCGCGGCTTCAAGATTCGTTATTGTGTCTCCAAAAAATAGGGCGTCCTTGAAAATTAGTTCAGCGAGAAGAAAGAGGGGTTAAAAATGGGATCAGGATTTTCAATAGAGGAGAGATTGATCATCATACTGATTACCTGCTCTTGAAAGAGTACAATTTTTGTTACAAAATAGAGTTTGAAAGTGCGTTTTTGGTGTATAGACATAGTGCTTCCTTTGAAGTAGAAAACGACTTTTGTTTTTTAGTTATGCGGCCTGTTGGAATGGTGGATCAACTGTATTTAGCAATAGTTTTCTTTTACTAATTTTTACTGCGTTAGCGGTCATCACAGCAAAAAAGACAAACAGTCTTTCATTTTTCTCTCCTTTAACTTTAATCCTGTTGGTCCCGTAATGAGTTTTGTGGTCACCGAAGCTGCCTTCCATCACTGTAGCCCTTTGATTGGCGATGAGTCCACTGAGCCGACTGTCTTGTTTAGTAAGAGGTTGGGGCCTTTCTTAGGAAAGCAAGTGAAGATTTTCTTTTTGGTGCAAAATCTTCGATTGGCATTTGTGGCATAGATCAGGTCAGCTCCCAATTGATTAAGTGCTCCAAAGTGTCGTTTGTGCTTTACAGTACTAATCTTGAGCCGGGTGGATTCATTGAAAGCGTTGAAATTCATACACTCAATCATGCAGATCCCATCCACTTGCAGCATATGTACCTTCATGCCAAACTCAACTCTTTTGTTCTCTTTTCCCCTGACTATCGGCCTGACATAGGGTTTTGCCAATGATACGATGCGGTTTTTTAACTCTTTGGCCGGGTGGGTTTGTAGGAACTGCTGTTGTTCAAGTACTTTTTTGATGGTTCTCAGGTAATCTCTTTCCTGCTCATTAAGCAGTGGCAGTTTAGCATCGTTGAGAACTTGTTGAAGTTGGATCAACCCCTTGTGTAGCAGATACAACAGGGCTTTTTTACGCTTACGTCCTTCTTTATAGGTCTTCCTGCGTCTTTTCTCATAATCGCGTTGTCTGCGCTTTTGTTCAACATATTTGGAGCGAGGCCTTTTCTTTCTCACTACTTTACACCATCGGAACAATTGCTTTTCAAACACCCAATGGCAGCATTCCCATAACAGCTTTACATCAGTAGGAAAACGGATATAACTCTCATAACAGGTAGCGTCCATTAAAAGCACATGGGTATTATTCATGTCTCTTTTCCAATGTTCGATCAATATTTGTTGGAGCTGTTGCCAGTCTGTATGCTCAGCCAGATAACTGCGGATGCGGCTTACGATAGCATTGTCTCGAATCTTCTCTGTGTCTGATAACATTTTGCCACAGAACAACTGTAGGCTCCAATCGGAGTTAAAGCGTTCTATTAGTTTCTCATCACTGATACTCAGGTAGGACTTAAGAAACATCAGCGCAAACATCCCTTTTGAGGAAAACCACCGGGGAGCACCAGGTCCGTTATTTTCTTCAGGCAGGCAGTCCGCTAACTGATTCCACGGTAGACTATCATAAACTGCACCCAATTTACTGCTCTTAAACAAATACCATTTTGGAGTTAAACCATATTCGGGTTGGAAAAGCCTTTTTTGCATTCTAATTTGTGGTGTTAGATGTGTTCTACACCACAATCTAGCAAAACAAAAACCCCGAAAAAAGCCCTATTCGGCCGATTTCGGGGTTCTTTATCCTTTCAAACCTCTTTTAACTCTTTGATTATCAGAATCTTAATTTATTCAAAGACGCCCTAATTAGGGCTTCCTCAAAAAGTAGTACCCATCAAATTAGCAGCCCTAGATAGATTGAGCACGAATAGGGTTGCAGCAATCCAAGTTTGTGAAGTTGATTTAAGCTTGGCTTTGATTTCATTGAGCGAGTAAGCTTGTTTGGCATTGCCTATTCTTCCCTCAGTGGCATTCCTCTCAGCATATTCCTTTTTTGATTTAGCCTTCTGGTATGCTGATTTCTTCACAGGTTTTCCTTTTGTGGCAGCTGTCATCCTTATGCTGTTTTCTTTACACCAATTGCGATTCTTATTGGTAGCATAGATTTTATCGGCCTGTATAAGTTCAGGGTAATAACCAAACAAAGCCTTGTAGGCCTCTGCCTGATTGATCAGGTCCTCACTTTCATTATAGGCATTCCAGCTTAGGTTATCCTTGGTCATGAACCCATCCATGAGTGAAAGGCCCAACTTGGCACCAAACTCTACACTCTTGCCCTGCTTGCCCCTCACTATCGGGCGTACATGGGGTTGTGAGATGCTCACTATCCGATCTTTACATTGGTGTGGGCTTTCTTGCTCATACATGCCTTGTTGCTGCTTATAAAGGGTATGGACCACCATCAGTTCCTGCTGGGTTTTGTGGGGAAAAGGAAACGGCCCTTCCAACAGGTCCAGCATTTGATCGATATGGCCCAGGTTCCTTTTTACACAGTTGAGCAACACACGGATGGCCTTGCGGATCGATACAGCTGATTTTTTCTTCTTTTTGGCTTCCTGCAAATAACGCTTATGGGCCATCCTGCGGTAAGTCCTAGGTTTGACCTCCATCTTGTCCCTGAGCAGGTCAAACAACCGGTCAACCATCTTTTCGGTCTTGATACGGGCTTCATTGACCAAACCAAGATCATTTGGGTAGGTGATGTATTGATCTGCCACAGTGGCATCTATCTTTAATTTACCTTTTGGCCTTTTAGATACCGCACCCTTTTGGTTTGGTTTCCGGTCAGGAAGGGACACCATCATGATGATTTTCGAGAATGCATCGAAAGTATCATCCCCTAGTTTTTTTCGCATCTCCACAAAAAGCGTAGGCGAAAACACCAAACCAGGTGTGTAATGGTCCAAACCAAGAAAGAACTGCATGTATGGGTTTTCGCTGATGGTCAGCAAGGTCTCTTCATCGGACAACCCCAGTTTATGTTTTATAATAAATGCCCCTATGATGTGCCTTGGGTTGACGCTCTTTGCCCCCATGTTGACGCTGAATTTCCTTTTGTAGATATTTACCAACTCATCCCATGGCAACAAGTTTGCAAGTGCTATCCATCTGTTGTTTGGGTTGAGTTTGATGGAGTTAATGGAGGAAAATTCTTCTATTTTGGTTTGGTACTGCGATGTGTAATCGATCATATGCAATGCTATACGTCAAATATACAAATAACCTTGCATATATAAAAATATATTTACACGTGAATCGCTTAATATGAGCAATCAAGGTCGTTTTTATCCAATCTGAGGAAGCCCTAATTAGTTATATAAGTCTCAAAGACTCTCTTGACCTGCTGCCTTCCAATTTTATTAGAATACATAAATCTTATGTAGTGAACAAAGTGCGGATTAAATCATATGACCCTGAAAGCGTAGAAATCAATCAGACATTTATTCCGGTTGGCAAATCGTTTAAAGGTGACCTGGCGATTTAAGGTTCACTGTAGCCACTTCCGGTATAAGGTATTGCTTACCCGTCTTAATGTCCAGACAAACAGACCTGGTTCGCTTCTTGAATTCTTTCTGAAATAATCGGTTATTGAATTGAAAAACGTCTCCAGGTTCCAGGTCAGCCAGCATTTTCCACCATCCTTTTTACCGTCATACTGACCAAGCGCCTTGAAGAGTGTGGGATCAGCACAACTTGAGGCCTTGGGGGTTTTCAAGAATAAATCAACCACTTCCATCAAATGCTGTGGGAAAACAGACGATTTATTCAAGGGCTCCAACAGATCTCTGAAATTATTTTTCCACTCCTTGCCATGAGGTTGAATCCTGTTTTGATGGGATTCAAATGTGATCAAATGCGCCACTTCATGCAAGTACGTGACCAAAAACTGGTATCTATTTAGATCATTATTGACTGTAATAACGTGTTTTTGTTCCTGAGATAGAAACCTGTAATCCCCTAATTTAGTTTTCCTCGAACGGGTAATTTTAAGTCGAAAGCCATAATGGTTTAATAAATCCAGACAATAATCAACCGCGGCAGTAGGTACATATTTTTGAATAATTTGTCGGCTCGCGTCGGTGTGAATCAAGGTTTCTCTTCTAACTTAGGTTCATCTTCAATTGCTTCAGCAATAATACGTTTCACAATTGATTTAACTCTTCTCTTTACTACCTCTATTTCTTCTTTACTCATTTCGCGTTTGATCTTAATGTGATCAGACAATTCTATTTCCTTTTGAACTTCATTGAGGATATCATCGAGAGCTCTATGAATACCCCGCAATTCCGAATCGAGATCATCCATTAATTCATCTATGCCTTTATCTGCTTCCTCCATAGTACCATCTATGCCTTCTTCAAAAGCCTCGTCAATCTGGTCGATAGCCTCATTAACACCTTCTATTGCCTCATCAATTCCGTCCATTGCGTCATCTACGCCATTAAACGCATCTCTCAACGCTGATTCAACTTCTCTTTTGATATCGAGTTGAACCTCATCTTCAATATCAATTATCACTTTTGGCCCAAAATCCATCATATAGAATGCCACCGAACCGGCAAGCAGAACAATGAGCACTAGGGGAATTAATTGATTGGTTTTCATCACATTAAGAGTTGAATACGATATAAAGTTAAAGAATTTACGTCTTATTTTTTTCGAAAAACAAGTTTTATGGGCACCCCTGAAAAATCAAAATGACTTCTCAACTTATTGGTAAGGTAGCGCTCATAGGGCTCTTTAATGTACTGTGGAAGGTTACAGAAAAAGGCGAATGTAGGAGTTTTTGTCGGCAATTGAGTGATGTACTTTATTTTGATGTATTTGCCCTTGATGGAAGGAGGTGGATAATTTTCTATTACTTTCAACATCACCTCATTTAGAGCTGAAGTGGTTATTCTTCTAATTCTGTTTTCATAAACTTCCATTGCCAATTCGATGGCCTGAAAAATCCGCTTTTTTTGAATGACTGAAGTGAAAATTATAGGGGCATAACTCAATGGACCCAGTCGCTCCGCTATTTGCTTTTTAAGCTTATCGGCCGTCTTATGATCCTTTTCAACCAAATCCCACTTATTGATCATTATCATGATTCCTTTCTTATAGCGGTGAGCCAGGGATATAATGTTCATATCCTGGGACTCAAAGCCTCGTGTAGCGTCCACAATAACTATGCAGACATCACTGTCTTGAAGCGCCTGGATCGCCCTTAATACCGAATAAAACTCGATATCCTCCTTAACTTTAGATTTTTTCCTGATCCCTGCAGTATCTACCAGCAAAAAATCCTTACCATAAAGGTTATATCGGCTGTTGATGGCATCACGAGTTGTACCGGCTAGATCGGTGACAATACTTCTTTTCTGACCCAATAAGGCATTGAGAAATGATGATTTGCCTACATTAGGTCGACCTAATATGGCAATTTTAGGAGTTTCATCTTTTTGACCATTATCCGCTTCCGTTTCAAAATGTCTTACCACCTCATCTAATAAATCACCAGAGCCTGCACCAGTCATTGAAGAAATTGGGAAAATCTCTTCAGAAAGGCCAATTGCATGAAATTCATGGGCCATATACGCCTTCTCAATGGTATCCGACTTATTTGCAACAATGAGACACGGTTTAGAGATCTCCCTGAGAATATTTGCAAAATCCTTATCCAGATCGGTGAGGCCATCGTGACAATCGACCATGAATAATACAACGGATGCCTCATCGAGGGCTTGTTTTACCTGCTCTCGAATGGCACCTTCAAATATATCATTTGAGCCAACTACGTATCCCCCTGTATCGATTGCGGTAAAGTGCTTGCCATTCCATTCTGAATAACCATAGTGGCGATCCCTTGTAACTCCAGGTTCATTGTCCATAATGGCCTGCCTCTTTTCAATCAGGCGATTAAAAAACGTGGACTTACCGACGTTAGGCCGACCTACGATAGCTACGATATTAGGCATGAATTAGAATTAGGTTGCAAAGATAGAGTAACATTTGAGGAGAGCTATAAGCTGTTCAAATAAGCATTCATTATTTTGAGCCTCAATTTCACAATGAATTTATTTTATCTTAGAAAGATGATGTATAGAAATAATTCAATTCTACATGAAAGATTACTAAGGCTTGGAATTGTGTTTTAAGTTCCGCGTTTATCGTATAGTTTACCCATGAATATTCCAATCCCAGCCCAAACCGAAGCAATTCCAGCACCTATGATGCCTACAGTGGCAAAACCAAGTCCCAAACCCTCGGTTAAACCCGTGAAGAACCAAGCCGTAATAGTATCTCCACCTCGATAAACGACAACGTCAATCACTGGTTTTGCCTTGAATCTCGTTTCCTTGTCCACTTCAGTAAAAAGCATTTCCCTGGCCGGACGAGTTACGGCATAGTTGCCCGCCCTGCGAACAACCTGAAGGGCAAGTAGAACAGTAATGATGGGAGCAAAGGCCAAGATTAAAATGCCAACGCATATTAAAAATGGTAATAAAGCCAGTGTTAGACCCATTCCTAGTTTTTTTACGATTCTACTTGTAGCAAAAAAAGCTATTCCAAATGTCAAGACACTAACAATCCAGTCGATACTACCTAGAATTTGGGTGCGTGTTTCCCGATCATATGCAGTGAGCAAGTTTTTTTGCTCAAAGTATACAAATGAACTAATCATTGTATAAAGCAAAATGAAAGCACCTATCGCCAACAGATAAGGATCTGTCACAAACGATTTGAATCCTGCAAATGGGTTGCCACCAATCTTGATAGCACTTAAATCAGCATGGACATCTTCATTGTGTAAATCAGTAATCTTGAGCTTTGTGAGGTAAAGTATAATTGGAATCGGTATTAACAGCATAACCGATGCGATCAGGATTAAATTATCGGTTCCGGTAATTCTGACAAATAATGTAGGTATCAGCGGACCAGTTAATGCTCCGGCACTGGCCCCCGCCGCGATGATTGCAAAAAGCCGTTTGGCTTGTCCTTTATTGAATAGATCGGACATATAACTCCAGAATACTGAAAGATGAAACATACTGAATACGCTTAGCCACACATAGAACGATTTGTCCACCAAGGTTCGGTCTGGAAAGGAGAAGATAGAGACATAAAAAAGGACAAAACTTGCTGCAAAAAATACATAAATAGTCGGAACGAGGTGTCCAAACTTAATTTTAGATACTACAAATCCGTATAGTGCCACGAGCCCGGTACTGATGAAAAAATTCAATGTCCAAAGTTGACTGACTTCTGAATCAGACCAGTCGCTGGCCATGGCATCACGGACGGGCCTTAAGATGTAATAAGCAGCCATCAGAATGAAAACAAAAAAGAAAGAAGATACCGTTGCGTTAACCTCATTTGACTCTATATCGGCAACTCTCTGAAGTATCTTTTTTACCATAATCTCAAAATTCAAATTGAAAGTTACACCACCGTCCCGAACATAATTAACCGCTCATAAATGAGTTCAAACAGTTATGGAAATCCTTCGTTTTAAAATTGGAATTCCCTAACAGTATAAATCAAAAATCTCTTGGGGTCAACTTTTTGAGGTCTGGAGTTACTAGTTGAGGTCTGGAGTTACCAGCTCGTAGTTGGATAAAGTCGAGGCAATTTCGGATCAGCCAGCTCTAATTCATATCAATTGACCTATAAAACTTCGTCTATTTGGTTTTATGACATTGTTTGGGATTTCATCCCCTATTCTTCCAGGCGGCAAGAATTTCTTTTTCACGTTCACGCTTCATTCCCGCCCTGCGGTTTTGACGTTCTTCTTCAGGCCTCGCCAAGTCCCATCCAAGTGTATCAGCAGCGGTAACAGCCAGGGGGCGAAATGTTAGTCCGGCTTCAATTGATTTTTGATTGGTACAATACATCAGCGGCTCTCCCGGTATCCACGAAGGCATATCTGACCAGGGCTTAACCTCTTGCCCCTGGAGGAAATCTTCCTCTATCCAGGTAAAGCTAGTATCTCCTCCGGTACCGCCCCAAATTCCATAAAGCATTTGGGCCATCGACATCCGGTTTGATGGGCCAACACCATTAACCCGAAAAATTCATAGTAGACAATAAAAAACAGGCATAAATTGCTTATATTGAGATAGTTAGACAACAAAATAAGCAATTAATTTATGCCTGAATATAAGGAAAAAGATACCGTATTTTATCGAGGAAAACAAGCTTTTAAATTTGATTTTTCAGCATCAGCGATTAGCTCAGACGGAGCGATATTGTTAAGTGAAAAAGTAGAGAGAAAGACTGGTCTATTAAAAAGCTTCGCCGCACTGATTCCTGACTATCGAAACCCCTTTTTTATCGAATACACTTATGAAGAAATGCTTCGCCAACGGGTGTTTTTAATGATGCAGGGCTATCAGGATTGCAATGACAAACAAAAACTCCGAGAGGATCCGGTGATCCGTAAAGTACTAGATAGCGGATTATGTTCCCAGCCTACTTTAAGTCGATTTGAAAACAAGGCCGATCGGAGTCTGATCTACCAGATGAGTCAATGGTTTGTAGACCGTTATGTAGAGGAGTTGAAAGAGAAGACTGGTCAAATCATCATTGATGTAGATGGTACCGATGACCCTACTCATGGATCCCAACAACTCAGTTTGTATAATGGCTATTATGGACAGACTATGTACCATGAGTTGTTCTTTAAGGACGGGAACACCGGTCAGGTCATTTTACCAGTACTACATCCGGGCAATTGTCACTCCAACAAATGGTTTGTGGCCTTATTGAAAAGGATTGTCATTAAAATCAGAAAAAAACTGCCCTCAGTAAAGATCCTTATTCGAGCGGATAGTGGCTTTTCAGGAGCATCTTTTTATCGGATAGCTAAGCAGTTTGACCTTCAATTTTGTTTAGGTATTAGTAGTAATGAAGTTTTAAAGACTTTTACCAAACAGACTATCATTGAAGTAAAAAAGGAATATGCTTCAAAAATCATCAAACATCAAGAGTTTGTTGGCCCGTTTACTTACCAGGCCAAAAGCTGGGATCGTTCTGAAAAGCTGTACGCCAAAGTGGAGTCTACCGGAAAAGGAATGAATGTCCGTTACTTTGTGAGCAACTTTGAAGCGATGACCGCTCAACAGATTTACTTTGATTTTTATGTCAAGCGAGGTGATGCCAGTGAAAATCGAATAAAGGAACTCAAAAACATGACTTATTCCGACCGGCTTTCCTGTCATCGCTACTGGGCCAATTTCATGCGTTTAATCATCGCTACCCTCTGTTATGAAATGTTCCGGCAGATTAAATTATTAATTGCCAAAACAAAACACCACTTTGCTAAACGATGGCAAGTGGACAATATCCGGCTTTACCTGATGAAGGTTGGGGCGTGCCTGAAAGAAAGGAAAAAATCATTGACAATACAATTCTCAAGAGCCTTTAGATATCAATACCTGCTGGGCGATTTGCTTACGGTGAACTGACCGATCAGTTAAACAGTTTAGTTTAATCAAAAAAATGTTCTTCCATAAGAACACAATAGAGCTTTGACTGAAAATTGAAAAATTCTAACAAAAAAACGCTCTAATGTCCTTTGAAATCCAGAAACCTGGTTAATCTTCAAATTAATACATACACTCCAATCAAAAATAGTTAGCAACCCATTATTAATCCCAAAATTGGTGGCCTATGAATAATGCGGGTTAATATTGCCCATAGTGTCACTTTCAGCCAGCCGCACAATCCATTCAGTCAGGTCACGTTGATCAATAACCTGATTAGCATGATCAGGATTTCCCGGAGCCAAGACCTCACCACCCTCAGCTATTCTGACGGGCCAATAGGTCCATCGATCTGTTCTGTCTCCAGGCCCAACAATCAAACCCGGCCTCACTACCGTCGTTCGACCTGGAAAAGCACCATGCGCAATATTCTCGCTTAAAGCCTTGGTCAATCCATAGGATGCTTCATCTCCATCTTTCCAATCTCCTGTGGGTGCATATCTTTCATAATCCTCGTGAATAATTGGTTCTCTTAAAACCCTGTCTTTGAATTCGTAATTTTCAGATTCTGCATTATATGCCGATATCGAGCTAACGAATATATAGTGGTCGCAGGAATCCTTCAGTGTTTCTGTACTCAAATTAACCCACCGGTAATCATAGGTATTATTATCCATTACCACATCCCATTTCCTTCCCTTCAATGCACTTAAATCATTGTTTCGATCACCAATAAGGTGCTCAACCCCGGGGGTTTCACTTTTGCTATTCCCTCTTGTGAGAATGGACACCTCATGACCTCTCTCTACAGCATATTTCACCATATTAGGTCCAATAAATCCGGTGCCTCCGAGAATTAAGATCTTCCTGGGAGCAAATTTTTGAGGATTAGTCGAAACTGAGGGTAGTCTTGTTAAAGCTGCAGCATTTGGAACAAGCGCCAAACCAGCTCCAATCATTCCTGCCGAGCGAATAAAGTCTCTTCTTTTTGAATTCATGATAGATAAATTGATAAATAAACGATGACTCAATATATATAATCAGGAATCATAACCAGTAACCCTTCATCAAAACCCTCTTGCTTAACCTTTCATAACCGGTAGATGTATCATCACAAAAGTGTTCGTTCATAAGTCTCATTTTTTTGGTAGTATTATAAACTCATAAAATCCGCAAACCTTCAAGGTTTGCATTGGAAATCAGCAGGTTACATATGGGGGATGTTCACCAGTTTGAATGAACCCTTAAAGGTTTAATTCGCTGATTATCAATTACAAGAAGAGTGTGCGGATTTTAGGAACTATAAAAATTCTGATCTATGATTACTTCACGAAGAAAGTTTCTTCAGGTTAGTTTAGGGACTGGAACATTTGCAATGTCAGGTTTTCCGGTTTACAGCCTACCGACACAGTCTCAAAATTTGATCAAAAAGGTCATCCCGTCAAGCAGAGAAAAGATCACCGCAATCGGTATAGGAACCTCAAGGCGATATGACGTTGGAAGTTCACCCGAGGAAAGAGCTGTTCTTAAGACAGTTTTAAAGCAATTTGCTGAAAAGGGTGGCCAACTGGTGGATACGGCACCTTCCTATGGTAGAGCAGAACCGGTAGTGGGTGATCTGGTAAGAGAGATAGGCAATAGGAATAAACTTTTTATTGCGACAAAAGTACGCAAGGCAGAAAAGGCAGATGGTATTAAAGAGATAGAGCAATCATTTAAACAACTTCGTATTGAGAAAATAGATTTACTCCAGGTTCATAACCTGGTAGGAATAAATAACATTCTTTCTTCTATGCGGGATTTGAAAAAAGAAGGCCGCATCAGGTACATCGGTGCCAGCACATCTAATGAACGGCAGCATGCAGACTTCAGGAAAATGATGGAAAAGGAGGAATTGGATTTTATACAGGTTAACTACTCACTTGCTGATCGTGTGGCAGCTGATAAAATTCTTCCATTGGCCAAAGATCGTGGAATGGCCGTATTAGTTAATCTACCCTATGGTCGAGGCAAACTATTCAAGATAGTAGGCGACCGCAAATTACCGGATTGGGCCGCCGAATTCGATGCTAAATCGTGGGGCCAATTCTTCCTAAAATACATCATATCTCATCCATCAGTGACATGTGCCATTCCAGGTACGGCAAAGGTCAAGTACCTTGTGGACAACATTGGTGCAGCCAGAGGCAGGCTACCTGATGAAGATATGAGAAAGAAAATGGAGATACTTTTTGATTCGATGTAGTAGAAGCTATACTGACAATCTGGTTTTAAGACATTGAGTGCAGTTATGTAAAATATCTATAATAAATTTAATCATGATTTTAAGAAAAATATCTCTTTACATGCTTCTTTGCCTACTTCTTTTTGTAACCGCTGGAATTTCATATTCTTTAGGGACTACCCGCTCACCAGAGGTATTCGTCAAAACCCTTTATGCGGCCATTAGCTTTCAACCCGGGACACTTCCCGATTGGAATAGTGTTGAAAATATGTTTCACGACAAGGCTATAATTACTCTGCGTGCATCCAGGGACAAGGTCAGTGTTTTTACGCTAACCCAATGGATCCAAGACTTTAAGGACTTTATTGTTAATAGGCAATTGGAGCAAATAGGATTTTATGAAAATGTTGCCGGGATTAAGGTCTTCGAATTTGGAGATATGGCTCATGTGTTAGTTATACGAGCCGAGAATTCCGGGCGTGGAATCAAACCGGCAGGGGGTGGACAGTATTCATTTGATTCGACAGGATGGAAACTGGAAGATCGTTTCAATCCTCAATGAACTACCAACAAGCGACAGACCAATCCCGGGAGAGTTGAAATGAACTACTACACATTTATTGAGGATTTCGAGAAAAGCTGATCCAACTTTTTATTGCCCATGCTCTGAACATATTTAATTACATAGAACCAACCCTTCGATGCAGCAAATGGACCTGCAATTGCAGACACGCATCAATCCTTTTGTTGATCCGGTTTTACTAGAGTCCAAAATTTTTGGGGTGATGGGCGTTTTTGGTTCGGCGGTACGGTCTGACTCGGTGTTGTTTGTTTTCCCTGTTGACGGAGATTAGGGCAACTTATGATTTATAAAGACTGCTCATTCTATTCTTTTGCGAATGACTCACTAATAATTTCGGCTAAGTTCTAAATAACACAGCAATTATTATTATCTTCGCTATATGATATCAAGTCAAGAGATCAAAAATTTATTTGCACAATTGCCGATAAGTTCCCAAACCGAATTGTTGGATGAGTTGCTCCAGGAGCAGGAATTACAAGGCAAAGTATTGATTGCCGCTCAACAACAAATAGCAGAGAAAAGAAAGAAGAAACCCTGTCCAAATTGCACAAGCGAGAAGGTATATAAGAGGGGCAGACAAAAAGGTGTGCAGATGTATCAGTGCAATGAATGTAAAAGATGGTACAGTGAAACAACAGGGACACCTTTGTATGACATCAAGCTTAAATCAAAATGGCAATCTTATCTGCGCTGCATGGAGCAGGGCATGCCGATAAAAAAGATAGCAAAACAAATCGGAATAAGCATCCAGACAAGCTTCGACTGGCGGCATAAGATATTGGAGTTCACTAAATGAGTTTGTTCCCGAACAGTTATCCTCGGAAGTAGAATGTGATGAATTGGAACTGGCACTTAACAACAAGGGCAGTCGAAATTTAGATAGGGCAGCAAGAAAGAGGGGAAACGATTTCATACGGAATATGGGAAAGGAAGAGGTCACAGTTGTCCAGGTAGTAACAGCGGTTGAACGCAAGGGGGAGAAGTACCTTAAAGCAATAAAAAACAGGCATAAATTGCTTATATTGAGATAGTTAGACAAAAGCAATTAAAGCTGTAAAGCATCAAAACGGCTGAGCAAAGAAGAAATTTCAAAGGCATTGGATGGGAAGTTGGCCTACGGTGCAACCTTGATTACAGATAAGCACCCTTCTTATAAGGCTTTTGCCAAAGACAACCCCTCCACTCAAGATCAAAGCAATTGGCCAAGTATAATGGCTATTATGGACAGACTATGTACCATGAGTTGTTCTCTTATAAGGCTTTTGCCAAAGACAACCCCTCCATAAAGCACAAAGCGCTATTGGCCAAAGATCATGTGGATAGAGATGATAAAACAATCCATCTGCAAAAAGTAAACAATGTTCACACTCAACTTAGGACATGAAGCGATGACCGCTCATTTACTTTGATTTTTATGTCAACTGATGCCAGTGAAAATCGAATAAAGGAACTCTGACTTATTCCGCCCATTCAATGGTGTCAGTTCCAGAATATTTGCAAAACTAAACCAAGTGAATTGGTATGCTTATGCTGACAATTCTCAAGACCGAATAAGAGAGAGTAAAACAACTTTGAAACAATGGTTTCTGACTATTCTATTAAACGCTCTAATGTCCTATCAAATCCAGAATGGTTGATCAGTTCCAAATTAATTGCATACACTCCAATCAAAAATATTAGAACCCATTATTAATCCCAAAATTGGTATGCTTATGTTGCATCAAAACGGCTGAGCAAAGAAGAAATTTCAAAGGCAATGGGAAGAGAGTAAAACAACTTTGAAACAATGGTTTCTGACTATGCTAAACAATTTCAACGGATCTTAATTCAATGGTGTCAGTTCCAAATATCATACTGTATGATGCTATTTTTGAAACAAAATGCTGGATTATAATTAGAACTTAGCTATAATTTCCAACGTTTACAGTTTCTACATCACCCAAAATTTCATCAGTTAATAATATTTGATCTATATTTTCAGCAACACTTTACCGGTTGTTTCCCTTGCCTCCAATGCGCGATGCGCCTCAGCCGCCTGTTTAAGAGGCAGTTCCAATCCAATATTTATTTTCAGCCGATCATCTAACATATAATTAAATAATCGCTCTGTGCTTTCATTCAACCGATCCTTGTTGTTGACGTAGTGTAGTATGGATGGACGCACTAAGAATAAGGATCCCTTTCTATTTAAATCCAGTGGTTGGATGGCAGGTACCGGACCACTAGAATTACCGAATGTCACCATGTAGCCAAATGGCATCAGACAATTTAAACTTTGATCGAATGTGTCTTTTCCTACAGAGTCATAAACAACATTAACCCGAAAAATTCATAGTAGACAATAAAAAACAGGCATAAATTGCTTATATTGAGATAGTTAGACAACAAAATAAGCAATTAATTTATGCCTGAATATAAGGAAAAAGATACCGTATTTTATTGAGGAAAACAAGCTTTTAAATTTGATTTTTCAGCATCAGCGATTAGCTCAGACGGAGCGATATTGTTAAGTGAAAAAGTAGAGAGAAAGACTGGTCTATTAAAAAGCTTCGCCGCACTGATTCCTGACTATCGAAACCCCTTTTTTATCGAATACACTTATGAAGAAATGCTTCGCCAACGGGTGTTTTTAATGATGCAGGGCTATCAGGATTGCAATGACGAACAAAAACTCCGAGAGGATCCGGTGATCCGTAAAGTACTAGATAGCGGATTATGTTCCCAGCCTACTTTAAGTCGATTTGAAAACAAGGCCGATCGGAGTCTGATCTACCAGATGAGTCAATGGTTTGTAGACCGTTATGTAGAGGAGTTGAAAGAGAAGACTGGTCAAATCATCATTGATGTAGATGGTACCGATGACCCTACTCATGGATCCCAACAACTCAGTTTGTATAATGGCTATTATGGACAGACTATGTACCATGAGTTGTTCTTTAAGGACGGGAACACCGGTCAGGTCATTTTACCAGTACTACGTCCGGGCAATTGTCACTCCAACAAATGGTTTGTGGCCTTATTGAAAAGGATTGTCATTAAAATCAGAAAAAAACTGCCCTCAGTAAAGATCCTTATTCGAGCGGATAGTGGCTTTTCAGGAGCATCTTTTTATCGGATAGCTAAGCAGTTTGACCTTCAATTTTGTTTAGGTATTAGTAGTAATGAAGTTTTAAAGACTTTTACCAAACAGACTATCATTGAAGTAAAAAAGGAATATGCTTCAAAAATCATCAAACATCAAGAGTTTGTTGGCCCGTTTACTTACCAGGCCAAAAGCTGGGATCGTTCTGAAAAGCTGTACGCCAAAGTGGAGTCTACCGGAAAAGGAATGAATGTCCGTTACTTTGTGAGCAACTTTGAAGCGATGACCGCTCAACAGATTTACTTTGATTTTTATGTCAAGCGAGGTGATGCCAGTGAAAATCGAATAAAGGAACTCAAAAACATGACTTATTCCGACCGGCTTTCCTGTCATCGCTACTGGGCCAATTTCATGCGTTTAATCATCGCTACCCTCTGTTATGAAATGTTCCGGCAGATTAAATTATTAATTGCCAAAACAAAACACCACTTTGCTAAACGATGGCAAGTGGACAATATCCGGCTTTACCTGATGAAGGTTGGGGCGTGCCTGAAAGAAAGGAAAAGATCATTGACAATACAATTCTCAAGAGCCTTTAGATATCAATACCTGCTGGGCGATTTGCTTACGGTGAACTGACCGATCAGTTAAACAGTTTGGTTTAATCAAAAAAATGTTCTTCCATAAGAACACAATAGAGCTTTGACTGAAAATTGAAAAATTCTAACAAAAAAACGCTCTAATGTCCTTTGAAATCCAGAAACCTGGTTGATCTTCAAATTAATACATACACTCCAATCAAAAATAGTTAGCAACCCATTATTAATCCCAAAATTGGTGGCCTATGAATAATGCGGGTTAAGTTTATATGCAGCCTTGATGATTTCCGATTTACCTACCGCTGCAATAGTCCGTGGTATGTGAATACCAAATTGTTGCAAAGACAAATATTGTTCTATCTTTCGAACCTCCAATTGCAGCGCACGTCTTCCATTTAAAACTTTCCGGTTATGTGCCGCCAACACCATGCCAGTACCGGCCCAGTCATCTCTACAGCATACCTGTTGCCTCGTGTGTGCGAGGAAGCGCTCATGCGATTATAGAATATGCCCAAAGGAGGAGCCTTGGCGATATCAATAGTTCCTCGGTCAAGAGACCATTCTTCAAATGGAGTGTGCAACATTTCAAGGCCTTCGATTAAAGGAAGAATCCACTCTCTATTTTCGTGCAAGATGTAGACCTTTGGTTTCGCTTCATCATCAAGTATTCGCCTCATAATATCCTGTTTTACAATAAAAAAGCCCTTTCCGGAAACATCAAGGAAAGGGCTCAATACATTTTTTATTTATGGCTAACTACTCCCTGGAATATAAAAATCTACAGCAGCAACATGTGCTACACTGATGTGAAAATATTCCAGAAGAAAACTTCATGTTAAGTTTTATGATATGAGCAATATTACGGATAATCTCCGGTATTAGTTGCAATTGATTTGATTCATTGATTCAATTATTTACCCAAATTTCGTAATTGACAGAAAGCATAATCCAGTACCGTTAATTTAAGCCTTCCCTAATCTGAATAATGCATTTCTGTAAATGACCGTTTCTATTTTGTCAAATGCGATATTCCTGATGAACTATTTATTGGCTTGGTAACGAATTTGTGAGACTGCTTATGAGGCAATTATTGTCTCATAAATCGTGAAGGTCGATAAAAGAAAATTCACCGACGCAAATCACTGATTTTCAAAGTACCTGGATGAAATATAAACCAACTGAACCACTATGCACTGAAAGTGCATAGGTTTTTAAAAATAGGAATAAGAATGAAATTCTTATTCAATTATAAAATTATCACTGCCAGGATCTGTCGGACTACGGTGATGTTCAAGGTATTCATCCACCATTTTGTCTGTTATATTTCCCGTACTCCAGGCTCCATATCCAACAGCCCAAAAATGCCGACCCCAATATTGTTTCCTAAGCGCAGGAAACTCTTCTTGAATACGACGAGAAGTTCTGCCTTTCAACCGCTTCACAACGTTACTTATAGAGATGGATGGGGGATATTCAATGTGAATATGAACGTGATCTTTGCTCACTACACCTTTCAATATTTTGACATCTTCCGATTCACATATTTGGCGTACCAATTCTCTACATCTTTCTTGAATATCTCCTTTCAAAACATCATAGCGATATTTTGTAACCCA
Organism: Cyclobacteriaceae bacterium; assembly: GCA_963664285.2. GTDB lineage: Bacteria > Bacteroidota > Bacteroidia > Cytophagales > Cyclobacteriaceae > JAJCYL01. The sequence goes on along the minus strand of CAXXNX010000011.1, from coordinate 16,654 downwards.
TACTATATGAGCTGTCAACCACGTAACAGTATGGCTTCCAAGTCGTTGCTTTTCACTCATGAGTTAAATTTACTAAAGTGTGTAGCAACTAAAGTCTTGCACTAAAAGTGCATAGTTTTAACTAACGATTGGGACCAATAAATTATCATATATTAAAGAAGCATCTGTGAATTAAGTTACCAACTGCCCTAATTGTATCCGACAAATTCGGTACCGATTGATAATAATTCCTTGTCGAAGCAACAGTCCGTTTAATTTATGTGTACTATAATATCATAGAACATTATTTTCAGTTAAATATCAACCTGGAAAGTCCTTGATTTTCAAATAAAAATAATTTAACACAAACAATTATGAATACTACATACACTTTAGCAACCAGAAGGATTTTTGAGGATTCTAATATTAGTGCGCCCGAAAAAAAATAGCTTCTGTCGATGACTGCCATTTTTTAATCAGCTGAGATCAACTAATAAGTGCAATTGAAGGATGAAAAAGCTTTTAAGGGCTTTTTCATCCTTCAAAAGCCTGAGCAGTGCAATCTTTGGATTGCAAAATGTCAAAAAACTACACACATCTCAGTATTGATCAAAGGTATCAAATTGAAGCATTATTGAAAACAGGAGCTACTCAAAAGGAGATTGCCTGTATCGTTCATTTTCACCCATCTACGATCTCACGTGAGCTTAAGCGAAATGTGGGTTCAAGAGGTAGGGGGAGCTGGTGTCTATCGAACAGCAAATGCACAAAGGAGGACCAATCTTCGTCATCAAGAAAAGCCAAAAAGAGTGATTTTCACCAAACCCATGAAAGACTGGATAGTTAACCGGCTCCAAGAAGATAGATGGAGTCCTGAATTGATCAGCCATCAGGGAAAGAAAACGAGAGAATGTCCACTTAGCCATGAATGGATTTACCAATGGATATGGGAATGTAAGCACACCAACCACCAGGAGAACCAAGAATACAAACAACTATACACATATCTAAAACATGGCAAACGAAGGCGCAAACGAGGAAACAGAAAAGATCGTAGAGGTATTATCCCGAATAGGGTATCAATTGAACAGCGACCCCAGATCATTAACAAAAGGGAACGATTGGGAGATATAGAAGTCGATTTAATGATGGGTAAAAACCACAAAGGCTCTTTGTTGGTGATGACAGACCGAGCAAGTCTTTTTACCAGAATCAGAAAGATGCACAGTAAAAATGCCGATCAAATGGCCGAAGCTATTGTGGAGGAACTCTCTCAGGATAAACACAAACTGGAAACACTCACTTTTGATAATGATATGGCATTTTCTAAACATGAGTTGATTGCTCAATCCCTTGATGTGGATGCCTATTTCACTCGTCCCTATACTAGTCAGGATAAAGGGACAGTTGAAAATAGGATTGGGGTAATCAGAAGGTTTTATCCTAAGAAAACAGATATTAGATTTGTTACAGAGGAGCAAATCAAAGTTGTTGAAAACAAAATCAATGAACGCCCTGTTAGAAAATTTAATTACCTAAACGCAAAGCAAGTGCTACAAAGGAAAATTGCACTTATTACTTGAACTTACATTAGTGGGAGTGAGGATTTTTTTAATATAAATTTTCAATAATTGATTCTAGTTTAGAGTAGTCATTAAAAACAGCATCTGCCTTAGTATTTTGACTATCCCGATCTATAGAAGCAGTACATAAAACCCCTTTTGCACCCACACCATGAGGACCTACAATATCTTTTTGTTCACGATCACCAATATGAACTATTTCTTTGACATTTACCCCAAGAGATTGAGCTGCAGCTTCAAAGACTACAGGACTTGGTTTACAGCTCGCAATTTCATCAGAAAAAATAAAGCCACTAAAACAGGTTAAGATATTTTGCGCTTCTAATAATTTGCGAAGTACTCGTCCTGGACTGAAGATAGTATCTGAAATGATTGCCAGTTTATATTTTTTACTTAAACTCTGGATTGCTTCTGCTGCTCCTGGAATCATATCAGGGCTGACTTCAAGTTCCATTTCTTCATGTACTTTAAACCAACTCATTGAATCTTTGTTCCGATAATTGACAACCCAACCCTTTCAGGGTAACACTTAAACGTTCACCAACAGTCCATGTGACATTTTGTTCATACCATACATGCCGAAAAGCCGCATTGGTCATGTCATAGGCTGTATCTATTGTTTCTCTTGAAACAGATGAAACTTCATTAATGAATTGATGTAATAATTGTTTTCTGGTTTCTGGTTTAGGAAGAAGCCCTTGTGCTTTCCGTTTTGGTTCATCAGTGTCATCAATGAATAATGTGTCCCATAAATCAAAAGTGACCGCTTTAACAGTGGTATTTGTCATGTTTGTATTTCTTTATAAAAAGAGTTCAATGCTGATTAACCATGGAGGGAAACAATTCCTGAATATAAAACAAACAACTTTCAATTTAAAGCCACATAAAACACCATGACATGGTCATGATTATGATTGTTAAATCTTAACTCTTTCATTTTTAAGATCAAGAATAGTATTCTTTTCGACCGTTCCTTCAAATTTTTCTAAACGAATTTCAACGGTTAATTTTGTTCCTGGTTTTGCATATTTGATGGGTAGATATGTAAACAGAATGGTTTTCTTTACTGTATGACCTTAACCCAAAAATTCATAGTAGACAATAAAAAACAGGCATAAATTGCTTATATTGAGATAGTTAGACAACAAAATAAGCAATTAATTTATGCCTGAATATAAGGAAAAAGATACCGTATTTTATCGAGGAAAACAAGCTTTTAAATTTGATTTTTCAGCATCAGCGATTAGCTCAGACGGAGCGATATTGTTAAGTGAAAAAGTAGAGAGAAAGACTGGTCTATTAAAAAGCTTCGCCGCACTGATTCCTGACTATCGAAACCCCTTTTTTATCGAATACACTTATGAAGAAATGCTTCGCCAACGGGTGTTTTTAATGATGCAGGGCTATCAGGATTGCAATGACGAACAAAAACTCCGAGAGGATCCGGTGATCCGTAAAGTACTAGATAGCGGATTATGTTCCCAGCCTAACTTTAAGTCGATTTGAAAACAAGGCCGATCGGAGTCTGATCTACCAGATGAGTCAATGGTTTGTAGACCGTTATGTAGAGGAGTTGAAAGAGAAGACTGGTCAAATCATCATTGATGTAGATGGTACCGATGACCCTACTCATGGATCCCAACAACTCAGTTTGTATAATGGCTATTATGGACAGACTATGTACCATGAGTTGTTCTTTAAGGACGGGAACACCGGTCAGGTCATTTTACCAGTACTACGTCCGGGCAATTGTCACTCCAACAAATGGTTTGTGGCCTTATTGAAAAGGATTGTCATTAAAATCAGAAAAAAACTGCCCTCAGTAAAGATTCTTATTCGAGCGGATAGTGGCTTTTCAGGAGCATCTTTTTATCAGATAGCTAAGCAGTTTGACCTTCAATTTTGTTTAGGTATTAGTAGTAATGAAGTTTTAAAGACTTTTACCAAACAGACTATCATTGAAGTAAAAAAGGAATATGCTTCAAAAATCATCAAACATCAAGAGTTTGTTGGCCCGTTTACTTACCAGGCCAAAAGCTGGGATCGTTCTGAAAAGCTGTACGCCAAAGTGGAGTCTACCGGAAAAGGAATGAATGTCCGTTACTTTGTGAGCAACTTTGAAGCGATGACCGCTCAACAGATTTACTTTGATTTTTATGTCAAGCGAGGTGATGCCAGTGAAAATCGAATAAAGGAACTCAAAAACATGACTTATTCCGACCGGCTTTCCTGTCATCGCTACTGGGCCAATTTCATGCGTTTAATCATCACTACCCTCTGTTATGAAATGTTCCGGCAGATTAAATTATTAATTGCCAAAACAAAACACCACTTTGCTAAACGATGGCAAGTGGACAATATCCGGCTTTACCTGATGAAGGTTGGGGCGTGCCTGAAAGAAAGGAAAAGATCATTGACAATACAATTCTCAAGAGCCTTTAGATATCAATACCTGCTGGGCGATTTGCTTACGGTGAACTGACCGATCAGTTAAACAGTTTGATTTAATCAAAAAAATGTTCTTCCATAAGAACACAATAGAGCTTTGACTGAAAATTGAAAAATTCTAACAAAAAAACGCTCTAATGTCCTTTGAAATCCAGAAACCTGGTTGATCTTCAAATTAATACATACACTCCAATCAAAAATAGTTAGCAACCCATTATTAATCCCAAAATTGGTGGCCTATGAATAATGCGGGTTAACCAGCGCTTGTCACATTAGCAATAACCATTCTCCATCCATTATTGCTTCCTTCCCAATGGCAATAGCACCAGGATCATCGACCACATAGAATTCTGACCCAGAATAGATGTACACATTATATAATCCTCCACTGATTCAGGGAATTCACCAGCGCAGACCCAATAGGGTGTAAAAGTCAATTTCTGGTAATAGCTTACTAAACATATCGGGATATTCACCATCAATAGGCAAAAGCTCTTCCCTGATATGATCACAAATTAGCAGAGTCGCATTCATTTCATCTTTAAATGAAATGATTTTGGCCTTGTAAACTGGCCAAAACCTAGTATTGACAATGTGCATCCTTTGCCAGAATTCTTAACACCGGTCCAGGCAAGCGCCGGATCAAGGTAATCACATCGGTTCATAAAAAAAGTTCCGGCTTCCACTTTGCTGCCCAGTTCTAATGCCTTATCTGGATTCTTGGTCCAAATAGAGGCAGTGAGACCATATTGACTGTCATTTATTAACTCAATCGCTTCATCATCACCGGCTACTTTCATGATGGCCGCGACCGGCCCAAAGGTTTCTTCGGTCATGATGTTCATATTGTGGTCAACCTCGGTCAGTATTTGGGGTGGTAAATAAGGTAAGGTTAAATTATCTGGGAAAGTGTCAGGGCCAATTGCTGTGTGAGCGCCTTTACTGAGGGCATCTTCAATTTGCTCAAGTACATTTTCGGCGGCAGACACCCTGACCATTGGACCGATTGTGACCTCAGGGTTGGTTGGATCTCCTAGAAGGTATTCTTTTGTCATTTGGGTAAACTGTCCTACAAATTGTTCATAAACGCTTTCATGTACGTAAATTCGTTCTATGCCACAACATGATTGTCCGGAATTAAAGAAACTGCCATCTACAAGATTACTAACTGCAATTTCCAGGTCTGCATCTTCCCTTACATAAGCGGCATCCTTACCACCCAACTCTAATCCTGCGCTAATGAACCTTTGATTTACTGCGTGTTGTATAGCTTCTCCTCCAGTGACAGATCCGGTGAATGCGACATGAGCTATCCGGTTATCTTGTATTATGTCAGCCACCTGGTCACGTGTCAAATGCAGGTATTGGAAGACTCCTTCGGGTAGTCCTGCAGCCTTGAAAGCATCCGCATAACGTTCAGCACATAAAACAGTCTGAGCGGCTTGTTTTAGAATTACAGCATTTCCCGAAAGGATGGCTGGGAATACTGCGTTTACAGATGTGAGGTAAGGATAATTCCATGGCGAAAGTACAAGAACAGTACCGATGGGCTCTTTCTTAACAAAACGCTTAAAACCATCAATTTCTGCAGGTTGAATATCTGCCAAAGCTTCATCGGCTATAGAGATCATGTGCAGTGCCCTTTCTTTGAACCCACCATTGATTTCAAAAGGTGTATAGCGAATGGGCCTTCCCATCATTTTTGTCAACTCCAGGGCAATTTCATCCACATTGTCGAGAAAGTATTGCACAACCTTTGCACAGATAGCTTTACGTTCGTCTAGTGAGGTGTTTTTCCACTCCTTTTGTGCTTCCGTGCTTTTTGAAAGTGCTCTTTCAATTTCATCTGAATTGGCATAAGATCGCTCAGCGTAAATCGAGCCGTCAACCGGCGATATGATTTGAATTTTATTCATTACTTTATTTGACATTCCTACAATTAACTGTTAATCGGATCTGATAACTCGGGTGTGACATAAGCGGCAGTTATGCCACCATCAACAACAAATTCCGACCCTGTTATGTAGGAAGACTCATCTGAAGCAAGGAATAATGCTGCTTTGGCCATTTCATGGGCTTCACCAAAACGACCCATGGGAATATGAACTAACCGGCGTTGCTTCTTTTCTTTGGTATCCAGGAACTTCATTAACAACTCCGTTCGCAATGGGCCAGGGCATAGGGCATTAACCCTTATATTTTCTCTTCCGTGTATTACGGCTAGTTCACGTGTCATTGAAAGAACCGCCCCCTTGCTGGCCGTGTAAGCAATTTGAGGGGTCGCCGCACCTAACAAGGCCACAAATGAAGCAGTGTTGATGATAGAACCACCTCCTGCTCTTTTCAGCGCGGGAATGCCATATTTACAACCCAAAAAGACCCCTTTAGCATTGATGTCCATGGTCAGGTTCCAAACGCTTTCTTCCGTCACTTCTGCATTATCATCATTGCTATGCATGATACCAGCATTATTAAAAAGAATATTAAGTTGTCCGAAAGTATTCTCGGCGTGATCAATCATTGATTGACAATCCTCCGCTTTGGATACGTCTGTATGAATATAGGATGCCTGTCCACCTCCGGATTTTATTGTCTCAGCGGTTTTTTCTCCCTCAGTGTCATTCACATCAGCCACTATTATTTTTGCTCCATTATTGGCAAATAAGATACAGGCTTCTCTGCCGATACCGCTGCTTCCGCCCGTAATAATTGCCACATTCTTCTCAAGTCTTTTCATCGAATATTTAATCTGTTATTTTTATGGTTTATATAAATAAGATAATGTCAACCCTGAAAGAGTTCCTTCTAATAGGCGCCTTTAAGCAGTCTCGGTTTATAATATAGGACTCTCTTGCTATTCGTTCTGGTTTCCTTAATAGTTCCGAGCACCTGGCTATAGTGATTGCCCAAAAGAAATTGTAAACACCAACATTTTTTAGGAATTTTTTCTTAGTTTATGCAAACGTATGCATCAAATAAAATGGCTTTGAATAATAACAAAACTGCAAAAGATAATGTTATTTTTAGCTTTATGAGCTTGTTATTTGGTTTTTAATAAAATACCGGGTATAGTCGATTTTCCCGAAGATCAGACGGGGAAGCTAAATAATACCAACCATTTCTACCTGATTAACGGTAGAACCAAATATTTTCCATTGATTATCTGAGGTTTTTCCGATAAAATTTTATTATCTTTAATTACCATCGAAACTTTGTAACGCTTCACATCGAGGGAGGAAAGTGATGGAAATAAAGTTTTCGATAAAATTTTAAGTCGCATAGTTTGATTATACCATTATTTACAAGCTTCTAACCATTCGATTCAACTTTTAAACGATAAAAATATGGAAAAGATATATGACGATACCGGATAGACAATTAAAAAAAAATAATCCCCGGAGAATCAGAGCTTTTTGCCGAACGCTGAGTTCCCTGGAAATAAACCTTTGTTTAACTAAAAACTTAACATTATGAAACTAAAGAATTTTACCAAAATTCTAGATTTTGTGAGAATTTGTGCCTTTGGAATATTACCACTGTTTATCAATTTAAGTTTAGTGAATATTTCTGTTGGGCGGCAAGTTGACACCGAGATTACAGGAAAAGTAAACAATGATCAGGGAGAAGCCCTTCCTGGCGCTTCAATAATAGTAAAAGGGACTACTCTGGGTACGATTACTGACGCTGGAGGGATCTATACAATAAACGCTCCGGAAGATGCCACGTTGGTCGTTTCCTATGTTGGTTATGCTACATATGAGATTGCTGTGGGTGGCCGTTCTGTTATAGATTTCAGTTTGCTTCTGGACGAAACTGCCTTATCTGAAGTAGTAGTGACCGCTTTGGGCGTGGAGCGAGAGACAAAAGCCCTAGGTTATTCGGTTCAAACAGTAAGTGGTGCCGAGTTAAATGTTGCACGAGAAGTTAATGTACTTAACTCATTATCAGGGCGTGTTGCCGGTGTGCAAGTTTCAAACGGCGCTTCAGGGGTTGGATCAACATCTATCATTACTATTAGAGGTGAGGGTTCTCTAATTCCGGGCCAAAACTCTCCATTATTTGTAGTTGATGGCATTCCAATTTCTAACACTACCACAAGTAACAGGCAAGAGGGAAACCTGGAAACCGATTATGGTAATGGCGCTCAGGATTTGAATCCTGACAATATCGAATCAATGACTGTTTTGAAAGGACCAAGTGCAACCGCACTTTATGGTTCTCGAGGTGCGAATGGGGTAATTCTGATCACTACGAAATCTGGAAAGGATCAAGGGTCTCTGGGTGTATCTTTTAGCCAAAATTTAACTTTTGACAAGCCCTTGAGGATTCCAAAATACCAAAATAGATATGGTCAGGGAGCTGGGGGAATGTTTGAATTTGGTGATGGTTTTGGAAATGGAATAAATGATAATATTGATGAAAGTTGGGGGCCACCAATGGATGGTCAATTAGTTCCACAACACGATAGCCCCACGTCTTCAGGGGTCAGGGCAGGAGATTTTTTACTCAGGCCAACAGATGCTTTCGGTGCTTTCACTGATACGATTACTCCTACACCCTGGACGCCAGCTCCGAATAATATTCGTGATTTTATGGAAACTGGAGTAACTTCTTCAACCAATATAGCAGTTAGTGGGTCTAATGACGCGGGTAATTTTAGAACCTCCTACACGAGGTTGAACAGTGAAGGAATAGTTCCAAACACTGACTATAACAGGAATTCTTTTTCAATTAGCGGTTCATATGATATTAATGATTGGGTGAAGGTCTCTTCTTCTGTGAACTATGTAAATAGTTTCAGTAAGAACAGAAATAATAATTCCTATGGTACTGAGAATATAATGTATTTGTGGGTGTGGTTTGGCCGTCAGATAGATATGAACTCTTTGAGGGACTACTGGCAACCAGGATTCGAAGACGTTTATCAGTTTAATTACAACTATAACTGGCACGATAATCCGTTCTTCACTGTGTTTGAGAACACCAACGCATTTGACAAAGATCGGATCTTTGGTAACGTAAAATTGGATTTTGAGATCACTGATGATCTTTCATTGATGGTTAGGTCAGGAATAGACTTCTTCAATGAATTAAGGGTAGGTAAAAGAGCATTTAGTTCGCAGAGATTTCCACAAGGTCAATACAGGGAGGATATAATCTTCTTTAAGGAAGAGAATACTGACTTCTTGTTGACATACGACAAGGATATCAGTAGTGATTATCGGTTAACGTTGTCAGTTGGCGGAAATCGTAGAAATGGAGAGAGCCGCTATAAAAGGATATCCGCCAATAGCCTCAGTATTCCTGCAGTTTATAATTTTGAGAATGCCAGTCAGCCACTTGCCAAAACGCAATTTAATGATACGAAGCGTGTGAATAGCCTTTATGGTTTTGCCAATTTCTCCTACAAAAACATACTATTCTTAGATGTGACTGGCAGAAATGATTGGTCCAGCACTTTGCCTTCAGACAATAATTCGTTCTTTTACCCATCGGTATCAGTGAGCACCATTATCTCCGATATGGTTGAGCTTTCTTCAGCGTTTTCATTTTTAAAATTTAGAGCTGGATGGGCTATTGTTGGTAATGATACCGATCCATTCCAATTGAGAAATAGCTTTGTTTTTGAAGAACCCTGGGGAAGTGTACAACGAGTAAGTGCGACTGGAACTTTGAAGAATGCTATTCTGAAACCGGAAAAAGCGAATTCTATTGAAATTGGTACTGACATTCGTTTTTTTGTTAATCGTCTTGCAATTGATTTTACTTATTATAAGTCTAATACTAAAGATCAAATATTAAGCTTACCGGTAACACTTACTTCAGGATATACTGCGCGTGTAATTAATGCCGGGGAAATTGAAAATAAGGGTGTTGAGATCACCATAACAGGAATACCTATTCAATTAACCAATGGCTTTAGCTGGATTAGTACAGCTAATTTTACGCGTAATAGAGGTGAGGTAAAGGCATTAACTGAGGGGCTTGAGACATTTCAAATTTCGAACAATTATATTCAGTTATTGGCAAAAGTAGGAGGGAGAATGGGAGACATGTGGGGTACGGGTTTCGAATCGGTAACAGACGAAAACAGCCCTTTTTTCGGACAAAATATTCATAACGATGCAGGATTTGTTATCCGTGATCCGACTTTGAAAAACCTGGGTAACTACAACCCTGATTTTATGGTAGGTTGGCAAAATAATTTTACTTACAAAGGAATTAACCTGGGCGTGTTGCTTGATTGGCGTCAGGGAGGAGAAGTTTTGTCCAGAACCGTACTAATTGGCGGAACGTCGGGCATGATGGACTTTACTGTAGCTGGCAGAGAAGAGGGGATCCTCTCAGAAGGTGTCATCGAAAACGCCGATGGAACTTTTCGTCCCAATGATGTCAGGCTTAGTGGTAGAGATTTTAACTGGTGGAATTGGAATCGAGGTAATGAAGAACAGGGAATCTTTGACGCTACTTTCTTGAAGTTAAGAGAAGTGAGAGTGGGATATTCTTTCCCGGAAAGTATAATTTCAAAAACACCTTTTCAAAGCCTCACTATTTCACTGGTTGGTCGTAACTTAGCTGTATGGACAGAAAATCCACATTTTGATCCTGAAACACTTTCATTTAATGCAGGAACAATTGTTCCCGGAGTAGAGGATATGGCAACACCTACAACACGAAGCATGGGATTCAATATCATTGCTAATTTTTAAATTTAAAAGATAAAAAAATGAAAAAGCTTAGTATATATATATTGTCCGGTACTTTGTTATGGTACTCAGGATGTACGAATGATTTTGAGGAGATCAACACTAACCCTAATGCGCCAGAAGCTGTATCTCCTAATCTGTTGTTGTCGACTGTAATATCTGTCACGAGTAGAGAAATGGCAGATTTTAGTTTTAGACGGGGTCTTATAGTAGCTCAATTATCTGCGCAAAGTATTTTCACGGATTTTGACCGCTACAACTGGACATCAGAAAACACTCATTGGAATATTTTGTATGGCGCTCTTACAGAAGTAGAACTTATTCTTGAATTTAGTCGTAATCCCGAAACTTCCAATACAAGTTATGAAGCGATGGCTTTGATATTGAAATCATGGATCTATTCAAATATTACAGACTCGTGGGGAGATGTCCCTTATTCTCAAGCTATCAAAGGGCAGAGTGAAGGCATTTTCGCTCCCGTATATGATGAACAAAGTGCAATCTATGCTGGTATTCTCGCTGATCTGGCTACGGCAGACGGATTGTTAGCCCAAGGCCAGACTATTGCGGGTGGAGACTTAATTTATGATGGTGACCTGAACAAATGGAGGAAACTTGCGAACTCATTACGACTGCGCTACTTGCTAAGAACTTCAAACAGAAACGGTGGTACTGGAATGCAACAGATAGTAGATAATAGCCTTATTTTCGAAGATAATAGAGACAATGCTATTATGGATTTTGAGGCTGGAAGTAGAGCAACTTGGTTTCCAACAGCTGCACGCCGAATTGGTTCTTTTAATCAAACCGTCTTGAGTGAAACTATATTCGATAAATTAGAGCTATTTAATGACAATAGACTAGCTATCTGGTTCCTACCAACAGACAATCCAGATGATGACCCAGCATTTTTTTCAGGACAGGCTTCTGGATTAAGTGAAAATAATGCATCTACTTATAAGGGTGGTACGCTTAATGTCTCAAGAGCGAATGAGGTTCTGATGTTTGATAATCCAGTTGGAATTCAGGCTATGCTGATGAAGTATGATGAGCTTCAATTTGTATTGGCCGAAGCAGCTCAGCGAGGTTTCATTACTGGCGATGCTCAAACTTATTATGAAAACGGTGTTACCGCTTCTCATGAGTATTGGAATTCAGGCCAAGACGTGACTTCGTATTTAGCTCAGGCTGGGGTCGCATATGATGGTACTATGTTAACAATTATGACTCAAAAATGGTTGGCTTCATTTTTGGTCGGTTTGGAAGCGTGGTATGATATACGACGTATTGGACAACCCAGGTTTTGTACTTCCTTCCACGGAAAATGTAAATGGGGACAAGATACCGGTAAGGTTTCTTTATCCCGACGATGAACAAGCATTGAATGCCGATAACTACGCGACAGCTGTGGCCAAGATGTCTGACGGTGACGATATTAATTCGGCTGGTTGGTGGGAACAATAAGTATTACAATTGTTTCATGGTTAATAAATAGGGAGCTTTTTGCTCCCTATTTATATTTTCTATATTAAATATTTATTTTATAGCCGGGCTATGCGGTTTTGACAAGATCGTACACTCGAAGAGGACGAAATTGAAAAGATAATTTGTTGGATTAATGGTGGCAGTCCTGGACAATTTAAATGGATGATTAATTTCTATAATTGACTAATTATTATGAGGATCAGTAATAATATCTTATTTACTATTCTTATATTCTCTTATTCACTAGCATCATTTGGTCAAAGTAAAGAGACACAAAATATTTTTTTTAATCACCTTGGATGGTTTGAGGTGGCAGGAGTTATTTAGTGGCGCTGATTCGGTGCTTCTGGCCAACGAACAATTTGTTGAGGATGCAAAAGGGCTGAAAGCGATGTTTTGGTCAGAGGATCCAAAAGAAAGGAGGATGAAGTTGATGCCGTTCTTCTGGTCTGTTATAGCTAATGAAGGGCAACTATATGGGAATCGAATGAGAGGCAGCATGGTAATTACTACCAACAAGATGAGGTTTTCATATCCGGGGTATAATGAAATACTAACGGGGATGGCAGATGATGAACGGATTAACTCGAATAAAAAAATTCCTAATCCCAATATCACTGTTTTAGAATTCATTAATCAGCAGGAGGGGTTTCAATGTAAAGTGTCTGCTTTCGGCTCGTGGGATGTTTTTCCATATATTATTAATGAAGATCGTAGTGGAGTACCAGTAAATGCTGGATTTGAAAATTCGGTTGATGAGCCTTTAAGTGAAAGGGAAGTTTTTCTAAATGAACTTCAGAGTGAAATTCCAAGCCCTTGGGGTTCAGTCAGGTTAGATGCATTCACTCATCATTTTGCTATAGAGTATATAAAAAAGAAAAAGCCTCGATTGGTGTATATAGCCTATGGAGAAACCGACGATTTTGCTCATGACGGAAAATACGATAATTATTTAAAGTCTGCCCGGCAGACAGACGAATTCATAAGAGAGCTTTGGGAATTTGCTCAGTCAACCGAGGAATATAAAGATAATACGACTTTCATCATCACAACCGATCATGGCAGAGGGACTGTACCCGTCGAAAGTTGGAAGAGTCATGGCAAGAAAGTGAATGGTGCTGACCAAATTTGGATCGCTGCAATTGGACCGGGTATAATTGCCTTAGGGGAGGAAACTAAAGGCCAGTTCTATCAGAAATCAAATTGCTGCTACAGTGTCTGAAATACTAGGTATTGGATATACAAAGAAGAACGCAGGTGAAAGCATTGGGAGTATAGTTAAATTAATGTCACCTAATCTGTTTGGATATAATATTTAGACATTTTTTTAGCTGGATTGTTTGCTGCAAATGTAATAATCAGATTCTAATGACAATTTGTTGGACGATGATTGTGTCATATGGTTTATTTCAGTGGCAATTGGTCTTTTCTCAAGAGCGGTTCTTGTTTGAATCCGGGACACATTTTACTTCTGATGCTCCGTTGGAGTTAATTGAAGGTATAGTGAGAAAATGAGGGGGGTAATTGATATGGGGTCTTATGAGCTGAGCTGGTCTTAATCGTGTATATAGCTACATTTCGAGGATTCAATAGTGTTTTGCAGAGAAGTGTTTTGCAGAGAAATCATTTTCATGAAAATTACATGGAGACTGAGAAATACCCAACTGTGTTTTGATTAATCTTAGAACCTTTTTAGTTAAACATTGACCTATTTTTGAGCGCTATGAACATTGCAAACAGAATCCGAAACCTGGGGACCGAGACTGCTTTTGCAGTTTCACAAGAGGCAGCAAATTTTGCGGCTAAAGGAAACAAGGTATTTCCCTTTCACCTCGGAGATATGAATATCCCTACGCCTGAAAATATCACAGAAGCTACGTATAAAAGCGATTAAGGATGGAAAAACCGGCTACTGTCCTGCGGCCGGAATACCCGCCCTACGTGAAGCGTTAGCAGAGGACATCAATAAGACCCATGAAACACATTACGAGGCAGATAATGTTGCCATACAACCCGGGGGAAAGCCGGTAATTGGTAAATTCATTTTGGCCCTGATGAATCCGGGTGATGAAGTGTTATATCCGAACCCAGGCTATCCTATATATGAAAGTCAAATCGAGTTTCATGGCGGAGTAGCCAAACCATATTCCTTTCATGAAGGAGAGAAGAATTTTATGCTGGATGTTGATTCCATCGAGGAATTGATCACTCCGAAAACCAAGATTCTCATTTTTAACAATCTCCAAAATCCTACTGGAGCAGAATCATCAGATGAGGAGATTAGGGAAAATAGCGGAACTCGCTACTAAATATGACCTTCAAGTATTGGCCGATGAAGCCTATTTTGAAAATCGATATCATGGAAAATCACAATCCTTATTGAGTTTTACCGGGATGGAAGAGCGAACCGTGATCCTTTATACGTTTTCTAAAAAATTTGCCATGACTGGCTGGAGACTGGGAGCGGCAATCGGCCCTAGGGATATTATATCAGTCATTACCAAAATCAATATCAATGACGAATCATGCTCCAATCATTTTGTCCAATATGGGGGTATAGAAGCAGTGACCGGAGATCAATCGGGAGCGGAAAATATTCTAAAAATATTAGAAGAACGAAGGGATAAGGCGATAGCCCTGCTAAACGACATTGAGGGAGTGAGTTGCTTCAAACCTGAAGCCACTTTTTACCTTTATCCCGAATGTCACCCAGGCAATGGAAAACCTTGGCATTGACGATTATAACGTCTTCAGAACCAATGCCCTGGAAAATACCGGGGTTTCGTTCTGTACCAGGCTTCACTTCGGCAGAGAGTTGGCTGGTGAACGAAGCAAATATGTCCGTTTTGCCTACTCCGGCATTGGTGTGGACCAAATTGAAGAAGGTCTGGGGCGGTTAAAATCTTATCTTGAACTCAATAAAGTTGGTATGTCATGAGTAACGTTTATGTAACACGACTAATTCCTGAAGTAGGAATTGAACATCTTAAAAAAAAGTGTGACCGGGTGGATGTGAATTCTGAAGACCGGGTTTTGACACGAGAAGAATTATTAAAAAATGTAGAAGGAAGAGATGCAGTTCTATGCCTGCTCACCGATATTATCAATGACGAAGTCTATGAAGCTGCGGGACCCCAGTGTAAGATATTTGCCAACATGGCGGTTGGATTCAATAACGTTGATCTTGACGCTGCTTCAAAACGCAATCTCATAATCAGCAATACACCCGGTGTTTTGTCGAACGCGACTGCTGATATGGCCTGGGCACTGCTGTTCTCAACGGCAAGAAGAATTGTTGAAAGTGATGCCCATATGAGAACAGGTCAGTGGTCAGGCTGGGGACCGCTTCAGTTTATAGGTTCGGACATCACGGGAAGTACCCTGGGTATCATTGGAGCCGGTAGAATAGGCACAAACGTTGCCTTGAAATCAATCGGTTTTGATATGAAGGTACTCTATACTGACGTTGTGGATAACGAAGAATTAGAGTCAAAGCTCAACGCAAAAAGGGTTTCAATGGAAGAACTCCTGTCGCAATCGGATTTTGTTTCCATACATGTAGCGCTTTTGCCCGAAACACAACATTTGATCAGCGAAAAGGAGCTTGAACTGATGAAGCCAACGGCCACGGCTCATTTAATACCTCCCGTGGACCAACCATTGATGAAAAAGCACTGGTGAAAGCGCTTCAGTCAGGCACTATTGCCGCTGCGGGACTTGATGTATATGAGTTTGAGCCCCAAGCTGCAGAAGGATTACTGGCCTTGAAAAATGTTGTTGCCTGTCCGCACATTGCCAGTGCAACCATCGATACAAGGAATAAGATGGCCATGATTGCGGCTGAAAACATTACGAACGTACTTTCAGGGAGAACCACCCACAACGCAGGTCAACCAGTAATTCTTAATTTAACCCGGAATTGTCATTAGAAATTTACTGCGCAGCCTAATTTACTGCAATTCAGGCACTTGCCTGCCTGACGGCAAGGCAGGCTCGAATTTCGATGCTCACCAAATGATACTATGCCTCCACTCGAAATCCCGTGTGAGTACCTGTCTCACAGCAACTTAGACTGACCGCTACAAAGTCCAATGACAAATCCGGGTTAAAAGTACCGACATCCTTAGTTTAATAACTTAGGATGTTTATGCGCTGCACATAACAAAACCATTTCATACTTACTACTTCGAAATTTCGTATCTCACTGTTCCTGTTAAATCAAGGCCTATATTTGACTTTTTCAAGTGCATCTTTATGGACTAACTCCTTTTGAAGTGCTAAAGGTCAAAAACCTTCCAGGGATTGGTTTAGAGAAGAAAATCTAAAAGCCAGGAGAACCAGATTGATAATGAATATCAATTGTTTGACCATCATATCTGTTCTTTCTTGTTAGATGTAACGAACTTACTCAATTAATTTGTAAGAATATTAACCTGATAATTTAGGTTGAGG
>CAXXNX010000010.1:0-300752 GCA_963664285.2 Cyclobacteriaceae bacterium | reverse complement strand
AGTCGAACGACTCTGCAAGCCTGTCCGCGATCGAGGGCATCGAAGCCGAGCTTGACAATCAGCTACTTAAAGCCGTTGCCCTCCGCCAGTCGATCTTGAAGAAAGCCTTTGCCGGTCAGCTCGTCGCGCAGGACCCCAGCGATGAGCCCGCGTCGGTTCTCCTGGACCAGATCAAGGCGGAGAGGAAAGAGGCCAGCAAGGGTCGCGAGACCACCAAGAGAACCAGAAAGAAGAGGAAGCCCGCCGCATGAACACCGCCCCCATCGTTTCCAGAGTCTGGAGTTTTTGCACCACCCTGCGCGATGACGGGGTCGGCTATGGCGACTACCTGGAGCAGCTCACCTATCTGATCTTCCTCAAGATGGCTGACGAGTATGCCAAACCGCCTTACAGCCGCGATGTCGGCGTCCTCGCCGAACACAACTGGCAGACCCTGAAGTCAAAGAGAGGTGCAGAACTTGAAAGCCACTACATCGCGCTGCTGCGTGAACTCGGCATAAAGAAAGGCATGCTGGGACAGATATTCACCAAGGCTCAGAACAAGATTCAGGACCCAGCCAAGCTGTTCCGCCTTATCGACATGGTCGACGACACCGAGTGGGTCACCATGGGTGCCGACATCAAAGGCGATATTTACGAAAATCTGCTGGAGCGAAACGCCGAGGACACCAAATCAGGCGCCGGTCAGTATTTCACGCCACGCGCGCTCATCCGCGCCATGGTCGAATGCGCACGGCCCGAACCGGGCAAGCTCATCGCCGACCCGGCCTGTGGTACAGGCGGTTTCTTTCTGGGCGCCTACGACTTCATGACCAACTCGGATCACTTCAAGCTCGACAAGAAGCAGAAGGCGTTCCTGAAACACGAAGCATTTCATGGCAACGAGATCGTCGCCAACACGCGCCGCCTGTGCCTGATGAACATGTTCTTGCACAATATCGGTGAGATCGGCGACGGCGCGCCCATATCGTCGAATGACTCGCTGGTGGCCGATGCCGGCAAGCGCTTTGACTATGTGCTCGCGAACCCGCCTTTCGGCAAGAAGAGTTCCATGAGCTTCACGAACGAGGAGGGCGAACAGGACAAGGACGACCTGACCTACAACCGGCAGGATTTCTGGGCGACCACCTCGAACAAACAGCTCAATTTCGTGCAGCACATGCGCACGATGTTGAAAACCACCGGCCGCGCTGCCGTCGTCGTACCGGACAACGTGCTGTTTGAGGGCGGTGCCGGTGAAACGATTCGCAAGAAGCTGCTGGACAATACTGACCTGCACACCATCCTGCGCCTTCCGACCGGCGTGTTCTACGCTCAAGGGGTCAAGGCTAATGTGATCTTCTTCGACAACCACGAAGCCAGCCCGAACCCCTGGACGAAGCAGGTCTGGTACTACGACTATCGCACCAATATTCACCACACGCTGAAGAAGAAGCCGATGCGCTTCGATGACCTGTTGGATTTCGTCAACTGCTACAACCCGCAGAACCGTCACAAGCGCAAGGCGACCTGGGACGAGAAGGACACACCGGAAGGCCGTTGGCGCAGCTACAGCTATGAGGAGATCCGCGCGCGCGACAAGACCAGTCTCGATATTTTCTGGCTCAGGGACAAGAGCCTGACGGACCTGGACAACCTGCCTGAGCCCGACGACCTCGCCGAAGAGATCATTGAAAACCTGGAGGCTGGCCTGAATAGTTTTCGTGAGGTGCTCGCTGGCTTGCGGCAGCTAGGTAGTTGATGGAACGAGGAATCACGCACCTTGGCCACCTTCTGGAACACGCTCCTTCTCAAGCTCATTTCCGGAGAACTCTGCGTGGAGGACGCTGACACACTTCTGGAGGCCACCTTATGAAGATTTCCACGATTCTCGACAAAGTTGACGAGAAGCAGCTATTCGTACCTGCGTTTCAGCGCGAGTACGTTTGGAAACGCGACGACGCGAAGCTGTTGATCGATTCGTTGATCAAGGAATACCCGACGGGCACGATGCTGACTTGGGAAACTGACCAACCGCCTGAGCTTAAGGGGTCGCATAAGTACAACGCGAAACAAGGCGCAGTACGACTCCTGCTCGACGGCCAGCAGCGCGTCACAACGCTGTACATGCTGATCCGCGGTGAGTTGCCACCCTACTATACGGCGGCTGAGATCATGGCCGACCCGCGCGGACTCTATGTGAACGTCGATACATTAGAACTGGCTTACTACATGAAGACAAAGATGGAAAGGACCCCGCTCTGGCGGGACATCACTGATTTGTTTCGTGGCAAGATAAGCGCGTTCGACCTCCAGTTTGCCTGCTCCACTATCGGCAAGAGCCGCACAATCGACGAGCTGAATCACTACAACGATAATATCAACGCAATTACACGCATCAAGGACCGTGAGTTTCCTGAACAAACGATCCCGATCAAAGCCAATATCCGGGAAGCCATCGACATTTTCTATAAGGTAAACGCCAGCGGTGTTGCGCTGACCGATGCCGAGTTGGCGATGGCGCAGATTTCCGGGTATTGGCCTGAGGCGCGTGACCTTTTCAAGGCCAAGCTTGCTGACCTGGAGAATGCAGGCTTCGGCTTTCGGCTGGATTTCTTGGTTTATGTGCTGCTCGGATGTGTGCATCACATGGGCTCGGATATGCACAAACTTCATGCTCAGGATAACAAGGCTGATCTCCAGTCGGCGTGGGACCGGCTCGGCAAGCAGGTCCTGGACTATGTCGTGAATTTACTGCGGACGAGAGCGTTTGTGGACCACCTCCATGAAATCAACTCGCCTTACCCGCATTATTCATAGGCCACCAATTTTGGGATTAATAATGGGTTGCTAACTATTTTTGATTGGAGTGTATGTATTAATTTGAAGATCAACCAGGTTTCTGGATTTCAAAGGACATTAGAGCGTTTTTTTGTTAGAATTTTTCAATTTTCAGTCAAAGCTCTATTGTGTTCTTATGGAAGAACATTTTTTTGATTAAACCAAACTGTTTAACTGATCGGTCAGTTCACCGTAAGCAAATCGCCCAGCAGGTATTGATATCTAAAGGCTCTTGAGAATTGTATTGTCAATGATCTTTTCCTTTCTTTCAGGCACGCCCCAACCTTCATCAGGTAAAGCCGGATATTGTCCACTTGCCATCGTTTAGCAAAGTGGTGTTTTGTTTTGGCAATTAATAATTTAATCTGCCGGAATATTTTATAACAGAGGGTAGCGATGATTAAACGCATGAAATTGGCCCAGTAGCGATGACAGGAAAGCCGGTCGGAATAAGTCATGTTTTTGAGTTCCTTTATTCGATTTTCACTGGCATCACCTCGCTTGACATAAAAATCAAAGTAAATCTGTTGAGCGGTCATCGCTTCAAAGTTGCTCACAAAGTAACGGACATTCATTCCTTTTCCGGTAGACTCCACTTTGGCGTACAGCTTTTCAGAACGATCCCAGCTTTTGGCCTGGTAAGTAAACGGGCCAACAAACTCTTGATGTTTGATGATTTTTGAAGCATATTCCTTTTTTACTTCAATGATAGTCTGTTTGGTAAAAGTCTTTAAAACTTCATTACTACTAATACCTAAACAAAATTGAAGGTCAAACTGCTTAGCTATCCGATAAAAAGATGCTCCTGAAAAGCCACTATCCGCTCGAATAAGGATCTTTACTGAGGGCAGTTTTTTTCTGATTTTAATGACAATCCTTTTCAATAAGGCCACAAACCATTTGTTGGAGTGACAATTGCCCGGACGTAGTACTGGTAAAATGACCTGACCGGTGTTCCCGTCCTTAAAGAACAACTCATGGTACATAGTCTGTCCATAATAGCCATTATACAAACTGAGTTGTTGGGATCCATGAGTAGGGTCATCGGTACCATCTACATCAATGATGATTTGACCAGTCTTCTCTTTCAACTCCTCTACATAACGGTCTACAAACCATTGACTCATCTGGTAGATCAGACTCCGATCGGCCTTGTTTTCAAATCGACTTAAAGTAGGCTGGGAACATAATCCGCGATCTAGTACTTTACGGATCACCGGATCCTCTCGGAGTTTTTGTTCGTCATTGCAATCCTGATAGCCCTGCATCATTAAAAACACCCGTTGGCGAAGCATTTCTTCATAAGTGTATTCGATAAAAAAGGGGTTTCGATAGTCAGGAATCAGTGCGGCGAAGCTTTTTAATAGACCAGTCTTTCTCTCTACTTTTTCACTTAACCCGCATTATTCATAGGCCACCAATTTTGGGATTAATAATGGGTTGCTAACTATTTTTGATTGGAGTGTATGTATTAATTTGAAGATCAACCAGGTTTCTGGATTTCAAAGGACATTAGAGCGTTTTTTTGTTAGAATTTTTCAATTTTCAGTCAAAGCTCTATTGTGTTCTTATGGAAGAACATTTTTTTGATTAAACCAAACTGTTTAACTGATCGGTCAGTTCACCGTAAGCAAATCGCCCAGCAGGTATTGATATCTAAAGGCTCTTGAGAATTGTATTGTCAATGATCTTTTCCTTTCTTTCAGGCACGCCCCAACCTTCATCAGGTAAAGCCGGATATTGTCCACTTGCCATCGTTTAGCAAAGTGGAGTCTACCGGAAAAGGCAATGAATAATCCGTTACTTTGCCGAGCAACATTTGATAGCGATGACCGCTCAACGATGATTTAACGCATGATTTTTATGTCAAGCGAGGTGATGCCAGTGAAAGCCGGTCGGAATAAAGGAACTCAAAAACATTTGAGTTCCTTTATTCGACCGGCTTTCACTGTCATCGCCTCGCTGGGCATAAAAATCATGCGTTTAATCATCGCTGACCGGTCATCGTTATGAAATGTTGCTCGGCAGATTAACGGATTATTAATTGCCAAAACCGGTAGACACCACTTTGCTAAACGATGGCAAGTGGACAATATCCGGCTTTACCTGATGAAGGTTGGGGCGTGCCTGAAAGAAAGGAAAAGATCATTGACAATACAATTCTCAAGAGCCTTTAGATATCAATACCTGCTGGGCGATTTGCTTACGGTGAACTGACCGATCAGTTAAACAGTTTGGTTTAATCAAAAAAATGTTCTTCCATAAGAACACAATAGAGCTTTGACTGAAAATTGAAAAATTCTAACAAAAAAACGCTCTAATGTCCTTTGAAATCCAGAAACCTGGTTGATCTTCAAATTAATACATACACTCCAATCAAAAATAGTTAGCAACCCATTATTAATCCCAAAATTGGTGGCCTATGAATAATGCGGGTTAAGTGAAAAAGTAGAGAGAAAGACTGGTCTATTAAAAAGCTTCGCCGCACTGATTCCTGACTATCGAAACCCCTTTTTTATCGAATACACTTATGAAGAAATGCTTCGCCAACGGGTGTTTTTAATGATGCAGGGCTATCAGGATTGCAATGACGAACAAAAACTCCGAGAGGATCCGGTGATCCGTAAAGTACTAGATCGCGGATTATGTTCCCAGCCTACTTTAAGTCGATTTGAAAACAAGGCCGATCGGAGTCTGATCTACCAGATGAGTCAATGGTTTGTAGACCGTTATGTAGAGGAGTTGAAAGAGAAGACTGGTCAAATCATCATTGATGTAGATGGTACCGATGACCCTACTCATGGATCCCAACAACTCAGTTTGTATAATGGCTATTATGGACAGACTATGTACCATGAGTTGTTCTTTAAGGACGGGAACACCGGTCAGGTCATTTTACCAGTACTACGTCCGGGCAATTGTCACTCCAACAAATGGTTTGTGGCCTTATTGAAAAGGATTGTCATTAAAATCAGAAAAAAACTGCCCTCAGTAAAGATCCTTATTCGAGCGGATAGTGGCTTTTCAGGAGCATCTTTTTATCGGATAGCTAAGCAGTTTGACCTTCAATTTTGTTTAGGTATTAGTAGTAATGAAGTTTTAAAGACTTTTACCAAACAGACTATCATTGAAGTAAAAAAGGAATATGCTTCAAAAATCATCAAACATCAAGAGTTTGTTGGCCCGTTTACTTACCAGGCCAAAAGCTGGGATCGTTCTGAAAAGCTGTACGCCAAAGTGGAGTCTACCGGAAAAGGAATGAATGTCCGTTACTTTGTGAGCAACTTTGAAGCGATGACCGCTCAACAGATTTACTTTGATTTTTATGTCAAGCGAGGTGATGCCAGTGAAAATCGAATAAAGGAACTCAAAAACATGACTTATTCCGACCGGCTTTCCTGTCATCGCTACTGGGCCAATTTCATGCGTTTAATCATCGCTACCCTCTGTTATAAAATATTCCGGCAGATTAAATTATTAATTGCCAAAACAAAACACCACTTTGCTAAACGATGGCAAGTGGACAATATCCGGCTTTACCTGATGAAGGTTGGGGCGTGCCTGAAAGAAAGGAAAAGATCATTGACAATACAATTCTCAAGAGCCTTTAGATATCAATACCTGCTGGGCGATTTGCTTACGGTGAACTGACCGATCAGTTAAACAGTTTGGTTTAATCAAAAAAATGTTCTTCCATAAGAACACAATAGAGCTTTGACTGAAAATTGAAAAATTCTAACAAAAAAACGCTCTAATGTCCTTTGAAATCCAGAAACCTGGTTGATCTTCAAATTAATACATACACTCCAATCAAAAATAGTTAGCAACCCATTATTAATCCCAAAATTGGTGGCCTATGAATAATGCGGGTTAAGCGGGAAAGGATGGTGGCGATTGAGCAATAGCCCTGCCATCAATATAGGGATGAACAATCGTTGGTTTGCAGAGTAAGGCTTCTTTAGTCTTAGTTTAGAATATTGAAAAGTTACGAGGGAAATCAATCTAAGGAAACCGCCGTACGCGTAAGTACATACGGTGGTGTGAGAGGTCGACAAAACTAATCTTAATGGTTAGTTTTGTCTCCTACTCGATAGCTAAAACATACCTAAAACATATTGGCTTTTCTAACATATGGAGAGGGGTTGACTTAAGCACAATAGCTCTAATAATGCCCTTAGAATGCCTATAAATAATGTTAGTTAGATCAATCCTTTAGGCTGGTCAATTAATTTAATTAGTCTACTAGATTTGTTAGCTCTTTAGAATCGATTTATTAAATGCCATCAATTTTTGATGATCATTGCTTCTTTTTGGTAAATCATCTATTCAACTAAGGAATTTGACCAAGATCAAAGTAAATTTGACTTTTTTAAAAGGCAGTCCGGAAAGAGGATTGGTATTCCTTCCATATGAATTGATTGATAACAATGGGGACCGACTGGAGTAGGCTATTATAAGCTACGCCAAACTATGGGATTATGGTGATCTGTTCATCTCATGGGTATTGGATCATTGCGATTTTGCCAGTACGCTGGTCGACCGGATCGTTCCAGGATTTCCTAGAGAAGAGATCAACGAGATACGGTGTCATCTTGGATACAGTGATAGCCTCGTTGTGGATTCAGAAGCGTTCCATTTATGGGTAATTGAGGGTTCACCAAGAATCCGGCATGTATTTCCAGCCGATAAATATGGCCTCAATGTGAAGTTGTGGATGACCTCAACCTGTACAGGACAAGGAAGGTGCGAATACTCAACGGAGCACATAACTTGTATGGTCGGGCTTGGTTTGTTATCCGGTTATGATACGGTTAGAGCGGTAATTGAAGATTCAACAGTCGGATCATTTATCCGGAAACTAATACTAGAAGAAATAGGACCGATGATAAAATTACCTACCAATGAGGTCAAGCTGTTCTCTAATGAGGTTATTGAAAGATTTTTGAATCCTTTTATAAACCACGAACTGATTGCCATCTCGCTTAATTCCATTTCGAAATTCAAAGTAAGAGTCCTGCCATCTATCCTGGATCATAAGGAAAAGCATGGCATTTTGCCATTTGGACTAGTTTTTTCATTAGCTTGTCTCATCAAGCTTTACCTGCGAAGTGATGATTTTGACATCAAGGATGATGAGGGGGTTTTGGAGTTTTTTGATGAGATAAAGAAGGAATCAAATAAGGATATCTCTGCCAATGTACTCTCGAATCAGTCTTTCTGGGAAAGTGATCTGACGAAAATATCAGGTTTAAAAGAAAGTGTGTTTGAATTCCTGAATCAAATCGATTCCAAGGGTATTGCAAGCATAATTAAATCTCTAACCTAATGGAAATTGGCTAATGCTGAAAAGGTTCGTGAAGAGTAAGGAAGAAGCAATTGATATAATAAATGCTCTAGGACTTAGAAGAGAACCGTTCTTTTTCGCCGTAGACTTTGATTGTCTACAGAATATTGTTGTTCCGCTATCCGTGGTTGAATCTATGGGAATCAGTTACTCGATTAATTGTCAACACCCGAATTCGTACAAATTGCCTTTTGAATTTGATTTGATGCCAGTGTCTTTTAGAGAATATAAAAGGAAGTTTGATGGGGTTGCGGATGAAATTAAAAAAGGTAATAGTTACCTGGTAAATTTGTCAGTAGAAACTCCAATAACTTGTTCGTTATCCCTTCAAGAAATTTATGACTATAGTTCGGCAAAATATAAGCTGAAGTTAAGTGATCGGATAGTAGTCTTTTCGCCGGAGTCCTTTGTTCGAATTGAGGAGAATGTTATAAGTACTAAACCAATGAAAGGTACGATTGATGCGTCGATATCAAATGCTGAGGAAAATATTTTAAATGACCCCAAAGAGAAAGCCGAGCACGTCACGGTTGTTGATTTACTGAGAAATGATATCAGTATAGTAGCCGATAATGTTAGTGTACCTCGCTTTCGCTATATAGATCGTGTTCAAACAAATAAGAAGACACTTTTGCAAGTTAGCTCTGAGATAAGAGGTGTAATTAAAAGAGAATATCGAAACTCCTTAGGATCTGTAATTTACAAGTTACTTCCCGCTGGATCTATATCAGGGGCACCAAAACAAAAGACTGTAGAGATTATAAAGAAAGTTGAAGATTATGACCGAGGGTTTTTTACAGGAGTTTTTGGTGTTTTTACAGGAAATGTTTTGGAAAGTGCGGTTATGATCAGGTATATAGAAAAGGTAGGTGATGAGCTTTATTATCGCAGTGGAGGAGGTATCACAGCGCAAAGTAATTTGGAAAAAGAGTATCAGGAAATGATTGATAAGATCTATGTGCCGGTTTATTGAAACGATGAAACTGCAGGACGGTGCAATTAGCAATTTAGATATGCACCAATTAAGAGTAAACCGGACATTTGCCCATTTTTATCCAGGCTACGATATATCCGATTTACAAAAGAAAATTGAAATTCCGCATACTCATGCTGAGGGTCTTTTCAAATGCAGAGTGGTGTATGATAGATATGATTTTAAGTTTGAGTTTAAGGATCAAAAAAGATTATTAATAAAATCTCTTAAAGTTATTGAATCACCAGATCATATCGATTACACCTATAAATATGAGAACCGATCAGACCTAATTGATCTTTATAACCAAAAGGGGGAGGCCGATGACATTATTATTTCAGTGAATGGCAGACCAACTGATTCTTTCTATTGTAACCTGGTATTTTTTGACGGTGAAAACTGGTTGACCCCAAAGACACCTTTGCTTTCAGGAACTATGCGCCAATCTCTATTAGAAAGAGGTGAAATCATTGAGGCCGATATAAAAACAGAAAGTTTGAAGAACTTTGAAAAAGTGAGTTTAATTAATTCTATGTTGGATTTAAGAGAGATAGAAGTACCTGCGGACCGAATTTACCATTGAATGGTAGACGGTTTTTGCAAATTAAGTAAGGTTTCCTGGTTAATTGATTCTTTTGACCTTGAGTATTCTAAGGCAATTCCAAGAAAAACTTCTAAGAAAAATCTAATTTATGCTGCGTATTCCATGGTTTCCACATAGGGTGTTCCTCTCTTGACAACTGCGAAAACCCGAGCTACAATTTTATTCCTGATAATGTTCTGAGTTGACAATTTATTCTTGCCAATTTGAAGTCTTCTCTCATTGAAAGCTTTCATCTCTCCGGATTGAAATTAATTCAGGGGCCAATTGAATAATTTCCATTGCAAACTCAAAATTATCATTGGACTATTTCCGGGTTAGTATCGGAGGAATCCAGCATAAACTACCAAGATGACTTGGCTTTTATTTATAGAGAAGTTATATTGTACTTCAATAATTTCAAACGGTTGTACAGCGTGATTTCATCAAAGGTGAAACCCTGTCTAACCAAAAGGCGAGCAGCACTCGCCTTTTGGTGTTATAGGCCCTAAATAAAAAACTGGTCCTTTCATTAAAAATTATTGCCCATTGCTACATAAAGGCGGTATTGGGCTTTGTTGTAATTATTTACAACCGACTGATAGCTGATCATGGTCTTTAACTGAACCACTATGCACTGAAAGTGCATAGGTTTTTAAAAATAGGCATAAGAATGAAATTCTTATTCAATTATAAAATTATCACTGCCAGGATCTGTCGGACTACGGTGATGTTCAAGGTATTCATCCACCATTTTGTCTGTTATATTTCCCGTACTCCAGGCTCCATATCCAACAGCCCAAAAATGCCGACCCCAATATTGTTTCCTAAGCGCAGGAAACTCTTCTTGAATACGACGAGAAGTTCTGCCTTTCAACCGCTTCACAACGTTACTTATAGAGATGGATGGGGGATATTCAATGTGAATATGAACGTGATCTTTGCTCACTACACCTTTCAATATTTTGACATCTTCCGATTCACATATTTGGCGTACCAATTCTCTACATCTTTCTTGAATATCTCCTTTCAAAACATCATAGCGATATTTCGTAACCCATACTATATGAGCTGTCAACCACGTAACAGTATGGCTTCCAAGTCGTTGCTTTTCACTCATGAGTTAAATTTACTAAAGTGTGTAGCAACTAAAGTCTTGCACTAAAAGTGCATAGTTTTAACTAACGATTGGGACCAATAAATTTCCTGTGCCTGAAATACTTCAAAGGGTTTAGCCGTTCCGAGCTTTTGTCTTTGTGTACTTTGCTCAAGAGCTGCTTCCGCAAACTGAGAGCTTTCTTTGGCTATTTGAAGTTGATTTTTGCTTTCCCGATAATCGCTAAGCGCTTGCGATATTTCCTTTTTGATCAAAATTTTTTGTTGATTCTGCTGGATTTGGGACCACTGAATTAGAGCGACAGCCTTCTTACGCTGTCCACCGGATATCAATACATCCAGCGGAATACTCCAACCAACAACCACATTGACTTCAAAAGTATTTTCAAACCTGTTCATAAACTCTGTTGGATTATTGTTAGGGACACCGTTAAATGGCCCGACACTCCCATCAGTCAACGAAAGGTTTAACTGAGGTAAGAGGAGTCCCTTTGTAAGCCGTTTCTGATCAAGTTTCCGCGCTTCTATCATGTTTTGGTGATACTGCAATTCAGGCCTACGTAAATATGCAGAATCGTATAGTTCTGTAGTGACCATTAGTTTATCTAAAAGCTCAACAGGCTCGACATCATTTGTAGAACTCAACAGGAGAATGTCCTCATCTTCAATATTCAGCACCTCGGTGAGTTCTGCAGAAATACTGTGTATATTCTTAATGACCTGCTGCAAAGCAACCCATGCGTTATAGTAATTTGATTGCGCCAAAAGATATTCGGATCTATACAGTTGACCACCGTCCACTTGAATTTTTAACTGTCCGGAGATCCTGCCGGCATAATTTAGTAGGTTAGTCAGAGTTTCATATTCGGCCTGTTTTCCCTGGAGGTCATAAAATACCAATATGGCCTTAAGAATAGCTTCATTTTTTTTGGCTTGTAATAAATAGCCAAATGCCATCGTATTCTGTTTAGCAGCTAATGCTTTATAAATTTCATCTCCAGGAATCCAGTTCAAGCCAATACTTGCACCGGCCCAAAGCCTGTTTCAGTCAACCCCCCGAAAGTACCTCCCGTCAGAGTTCATTGCTGACCCATTAAGGTTATGCAGGGTAGATTCTATAAAAAGGTCAGGGATCAACCACTCTCTGGCAATTTTTTCATCCAGAGTTACCAAATGGTGTTTGGTAGTGAACTCTTTTATACTCAGGTTATTGGCTCCTGCTAGTTTTAAAACAGTTTCGAGATCAATCCGATAAGTTTGAAGTCCCGCAGTCAGATCAGGTACTGTACCGTTGACCTGCCCAGTAACGTTGTTGGATACTGCTATGAGCAATAGGCCAAAGATTAACCTGTTATTAAGTATTTGAAAATTTTTCATCATGGTTGTTTGTCTTCATTTTTGTTTATTGCCTCAACTTTCATATCCTGACTTATCAATTGTTTTCCCATCACAATTATCTCATCGTCAGCCTTCAACTCCCCATTCAATATTTCTACAAAGTTCTTGTTCTGTACACCTAGTCTTACTGATATCTTTTCCACGATACCATCAACTACTTTGTAAATGAAGTATTGATTTTTTTCGACCAGCAAAGCAGGGTGCGGAACGGAAAGTGAGTTTGCAGTTGAACGGATAGTTAATTCAATTTTTGCATACATTCCCGGCTTGAGCTTCAGACCTTTATTGGTAATATCTACTTCAATCCTCATGGTCTTGGTAATGGGATCGAGGGCATTAGCTATTCTGGATATGGTAGCTTCAAATTTTTCCCCGGCTATTTCAGGAAAAATAATGCTACCCGCATTATTCATAGGCCACCAATTTTGGGATTAATAATGGGTTGCTAACTATTTTTGATTGGAGTGTATGTATTAATTTGAAGATCAACCAGGTTTCTGGATTTCAAAGGACATTAGAGCGTTTTTTTGTTAGAATTTTTCAATTTTCAGTCAAAGCTCTATTGTGTTCTTATGGAAGAACATTTTTTTGATTAAACCAAACTGTTTAACTGATCGGTCAGTTCACCGTAAGCAAATCGCCCAGCAGGTATTGATATCTAAAGGCTCTTGAGAATTGTATTGTCAATGATCTTTTCCTTTCTTTCAGGCACGCCCCAACCTTCATCAGGTAAAGCCGGATATTGTCCACTTGCCATCGTTTAGCAAAGTGGTGTTTTGTTTTGGCAATTAATAATTTAATCTGCCGGAACATTTCATAACAGAGGGTAGCGATGATTAAACGCATGAAATTGGCCCAGTAGCGATGACAGGAAAGCCGGTCGGAATAAGTCATGTTTTTGAGTTCCTTTATTCGATTTTCACTGGTATCACCTCGCTTGACATAAAAATCAAAGTAAATCTGTTGAGCGGTCATCGCTTCAAAGTTGCTCACAAAGTAACGGACATTCATTCCTTTTCCGGTAGACTCCACTTTGGCGTACAGCTTTTCAGAACGATCCCAGCTTTTGGCCTGGTAAGTAAACGGGCCAACAAACTCTTGATGTTTGATGATTTTTGAAGCATATTCCTTTTTTACTTCAATGATAGTCTGTTTGGTAAAAGTCTTTAAAACTTCATTACTACTAATACCTAAACAAAATTGAAGGTCAAACTGCTTAGCTATCCGATAAAAAGATGCTCCTGAAAAGCCACTATCCGCTCGAATAAGGATCTTTACTGAGGGCAGTTTTTTTCTGATTTTAATGACAATCCTTTTCAATAAGGCCACAAACCATTTGTTGGAGTGACAATTGCCCGGACGTAGTACTGGTAAAATGACCTGACCGGTGTTCCCGTCCTTAAAGAACAACTCATGGTACATAGTCTGTCCATAATAGCCATTATACAAACTGAGTTGTTGGGATCCATGAGTAGGGTCATCGGTACCATCTACATCAATGATGATTTGACCAGTCTTCTCTTTCAACTCCTCTACATAACGGTCTACAAACCATTGACTCATCTGGTAGATCAGACTCCGATCGGCCTTGTTTTCAAATCGACTTAAAGTAGGCTGGGAACATAATCCGCTATCTAGTACTTTACGGATCACCGGATCCTCTCGGAGTTTTTGTTCGTCATTGCAATCCTGATAGCCCTGCATCATTAAAAACACCCGTTGGCGAAGCATTTCTTCATAAGTGTATTCGATAAAAAAGGGGTTTCGATAGTCAGGAATCAGTGCGGCGAAGCTTTTTAATAGACCAGTCTTTCTCTCTACTTTTTCACTTAACAATATCGTTCCGTCTGAGCTAATCGCTGATGCTGAAAAATCAAATTTAAAAGCTTGTTTTCCTCGATAAAATACGGTATCTTTTTCCTTATATTCAGGCATAAATTAATTGCTTATTTTGTTGTCTAACTATCTCAATATAAGCAATTTATGCCTGTTTTTTATTGTCTACTATGAATTTTTCGGGTTAAAATACAATGGTGAATGCGTCTTTGTGACAAATGAGAATGGATATTAGGAATAATCTCCATTAATTGCGCCATCTGATGAATCTAGAGCGCTGTGATGAGGATTAAAATATACTGGATAGTCTCACTAATTTTAGTTTTGACTATTGCCTGTGATCAACAACCAGCTTCCAATGATAAGACAAGCGAAACAATGGATTTACTGGTGGGAACCTAGACCGACAAAAGAAGTGAAGGCATTTACCGCTTCAAATTTGACACCGCTACTGGCAGTCTTTCAGCTGGAGAGTTAATGGTTCTTACTGCCAATCCCTCTTACCTAACCATCAGCAAAGACAATCGATTTGTCTATGCTGTGAATGAAGAAGAAACCGGGGGTGTGTCTTCCTTTAAATGGAACAAGGACAGCACTCATTTGGAACTAATAAGTCAGTTACCAACGCAAGGAATTCATCCCTGTTATATCGATCTCAATTCTACTGAAGATGTGCTTGCCGTTGCAAATTATACTTCCGGAAATATTACATCATTCGGTGTGAACAAAAAAGGCGAAATCAATACCACACCACAGGTCATACAGCATGCTGGAAAGGGACCGGTTGTGGATCGTCAAGAAGGCCCGCATGCCCACTGTTCTATCTTTCGAGGTGATAATTATTTATATGTTGTAGATCTCGGCATTGATCAAATCATTGCTTACCCTATAAAAGATGGTTTGTTGGGTGAACCTCATATTGCTTTTGACCTCAATCCGGGGGACGGGCCTCGCCATTTGATCTTTCATCCGACCAAAGATTATGCATTTGTGATCAATGAACTCTCTAACACCTTAGTTTCCATGAAAGTTGATCATGAAAAAGGAACTTTCGAGGTCATTACCAGGGAATCAACCTTACCTGATGACTTTACAGAGCAGAGCCAATGCGCTGATATTCACCTTAGTGCTGATGGAAAGTTTCTTTATGCTTCCAACCGTGGTCATGACAGTATCGCTATTTTTTCGGTTTCTGAAGAGGGAGCCCTTCAAAGGATAGGCACTGAATCTACCCGTGGAGAATGGCCCCGGAATTTTACACTTTCTCCAGATGGCAATTACCTGCTGGTGGCCAACCAATACACCGACAATATTGTGGTTTTTGAGGTGGATAAGATAACAGGATTGCTGAGCTATACTGGTACTGAAGTAGAGGTATTTAGTCCGGTTTGCTTGAAGTTTTAGTTGATAGAAACCACATATAGCCCGTCACGCTAGCTTCAGTTTGTAACTGAAGCTTTTGAATTATCCAGAGGAAGAAGGATTGGTGATGGATCCTCAAGATTATATTTATAGTAGTGCAATTGATTATATCGGAAGCAAATGTTTGTTACCGATTGAGTTGATAGGCTGAAGTTGGAAACTTCCAAACCATTATGGGCATAAGCTATAAACTAAGGCCAGAGTTGGTTTGTGTAAAAGGTTGTTTTAAGGCCTTCTATTTTTCTATTGCCAGTATTGATTTTTACTTTCAAACTAGATCACTGTATCTCTATGAATTCAGAGTTTTCATAGCCAAACAATTTCTCAAGAGACAGCTCTCTGACTTCACCGTATTTGGCAAGTTCAGCGAAATTTATTTTATCACGTGAACCTACAAGTACTGTAACATATTTTTTATTCTTAATATACTTTTGATGGAAAGCCATCAGATCACTAAACTCCATAGTTTGAACCTGTTCATAGATATCTTTTCTGACATCATAGTCAAGACCTTTTTCCATAGCCCCAATATAATTCCAAATCACATTTGATTTCGTGATCCTTTCACTTTCTATTTTATTTAGAATAGCCTCTTTTGATATGTCAAAAGCATTCTGAGATTCAGGCATATTGTTTAGTAATTCTATCATGGCATTCATTGCTTCTGCCTGTTTATCAGCCTGGGTTCCAATATATGCAAACAAGTAATTTGCCCTGTCTTTTTTGCTTGGTTGAGAATAACTGGAAAAGACGGAGTACGCTAAACCCTGGGCTTCCCTTATTTCCTGAAATACGATGCTGTTCATTCCTCCCCCAAAATATTCATTGAACATTCTTGAAACCGGAACCATACTAACGTCATAATTGATACTTTTTGACTGGAAAACAATCTCCGTTTGAACCATGTCATAATCTGCCCAATAAACCAGTGGCCTGGCGATGGTCAATTCTTCAAACTCTTTTATTTCCGGGACAGGGTCAAATTCAAGTGGGACCCGATGGTATTCATTGAGAAATGCTGCCAAATCCTCAGAACTTCTGGGGCCATAATATAAAATTCTATGTGGCAGCTTTGTGATACCCTGAATAATTTTCGTAAGCTCTTCAGCTTGTAATTCCTGAAGTTGATAATTTATCAGAACACTGGTAAAAGGATTGTCAACACCATATTTCGCGTAGTTTCTCAAACCACTCCAAAGGATATTCCTTTTACTTTTCTTTGCATCGGCCCTGGCTTTCAGGGTTCTGTCAATCATTTTGTCCAATGCTTCCTGATCTGGGGTCGGACTTGCCAACAGGGCTTCAAACAATGTTGTTGCTTTTTCCATATTTTCATTCAGCCCTGAAAGCACAACATAGGTTCGCTCATTTGCTGCAAAGACACTGAAACTGCAACCAATTTTATAGAGTTCTTTTTTAAGTTCCTCAGCGTTGTATTGGTCGTTACCAATAAACTCAAGATACTGTACAGAAATTGCCAATTTCGGATCTGCATTTTTGCCAAAATCAAGCAAGTATATCAGGTCAAAGAGTTCGTTTTCACTATTGACTTTAGAAAGTACATTCACATTATTGACAATGACTTTATTTATGTCCTTATCAAAATTTAAAAAGACGGGTTGAAGTTTGTTTATTTCTTTAGCCGTAATTGCCACATGAAAATCAGATTTAGTATCTCTATTAAGCGGGACTTTCGTTATTTGTGGTTTTTCAACACGTTGTTTATTGGGGTCTTCTCCATTGCGCTTATATACTATTGCGTAATTGTCACCGTATTTTTCGTTCGCAAAAGCGACAAGCTCTTCTTTGGTGATTTGCTCCATCTTGTTGATATTTTGTATGTGTTCTGACCATGGAATGTCATTTGTAAAGCCATCACCATCGAGTTAGCTCTGGATCGATTACTCTCAAGGCTGGTCATCTTCGATTTTTTGAAATCAGTAATAACAGCATCCAATAACCATCCATCAAATTCACCTGCTTTTAATAATTCAATCTGCTCCAGGATCAGGTCTCTGACCTCTTCTAGAGTCTGTTGCTGCTTAGCATTACCAAAAATTGTGTGGAGGGAATAATCATTCATATTATCCACGTATGAGCCTGCATTCAGGACTGTCTGCTTTTGTTTTAGGTTCAAGTCGATAAGTCCTGCCTCGGAATTATTTAGGATCATGTCAATTAATTGAACCTTAATGTATTCATCCGAACTTGTGCCATCAAATCTGAAAGCCATATTTAGAAATTCAGCATCAGGACCATATACTTCAACAGCTCTAGGGTTCGTGATAGGGTCTTCTACAATTTTGTTCCACACAGGCAATTCGTTATTTCGCTTCCAACTACCAAAGTGCTGATCAATCAGTTTGATGGTTTCCATATAATCCAGGTCACCACTCATACAAATAGCAACATTGTTTGGCTTGTAGAAGGCGTTGAAATAGTTTTTGATTTTTGTAATCGAAGGATTTTTCAAATGGTCGATAGTGCCAATTACAGTTTGTGTACCATATGGATGCTTATTGAAGATCAATTTGTGTAGATTTTCATAAACCTTCCATCCATCAACGTCCAGCGAGCGGTTCTTCTCTTCATACACAGCCTCCAATTCGGTATGAAATAAACGGTTAACAATTTGTCTGAACCGTGATCCTTTGATTTCAAGGAACCTTCCTAATTCATTTGATGGAATATCCACAGTATATACAGTGCGGTCTTCTGTCGTATAGGCATTCAGACCTTTTCCGCCTATCAGCGAAATCATTTTATCATATTCATTTGGGATCGCAAGCTTTGCTGTCTCATTAGAATATTCGTCTATTTTGGTATAATATGCTCTTCTCTCATCTTCATCAGTTAGTGTAGCATAATAGTTAAACATGGACTCTATGCTGTCTAACATTATGGATTCCTCATCAAAATTTAACGTACCGAATTTGTTGTTACCCTTGAACATCATGTGCTCCAGGTAGTGGGCTAGTCCGGTATTTTCTGCAGGATCATTTTTACCACCAGCTTTTACAGTGATGTATACCTGAATTCGGGGTGCATCGTCATAGTGGCTGAGGTATACTTTTAGCCCATTGTCCAAAGTATAAACGCGGGTTTTCATAGGATCTCCCTCAACATATTCATAAGCATAATCTCCCTCTTGAGCGGTTTTAGTTTAAAATGGCTGAGGTGATGTGCAGGCCCAGAAAACAGCAAGGCTTAAAATAAGAGTTCTTTTATTCATGATTTTTCTTGGCTATAACGCTAATGTTTAAAAACGTTCGTTACAGTTGTTTTGAACCGAAAATAGCAATTTCCGCACCATGCAACAAATTCCGGTCCAGGCTGGAGAAAGCACCTCGGTTCAATTACTCAAGGTGGAATGCAGACCGACTCTGCCTTCCTTATGAATTGCGGCTGCTGTAATTGTGGGCCCCAATTAGCGGTATATTTTACATGTATTTTATCTTCTAACTCATTTACTTTTTCTCGCCGGGTTTTCTATTTGACATTAGTTCTAGTTTTTATTTTCTGCTAAAAACAACTGGTTATTATCAAGGTCTGTAAAATATGCCAATCTAATCCACCCACCCTGATCTATCGTAAATTCAATCCCTTTTGCATTAAGGTTTTCTATTGTCTTATCGAAATTTATAACCCCAAATCCAATAGAAAGATTATTTCCTATCGATATTTTTTCTGAAGCAGGATGTAATCCAATCATCAGACCGGGTGCTTGAATTTCGGCATAATGATCACCATATCTGTTTATTAATTCTATTCCCAAGTTTTACCGAGTAAAATTCAACTGCGTTATCCATGTTTGACACCATCACATTAACACGGCATTTTTTAAGATTTTCCATAATTATGAATGTATAAGTGTTCTGAAATTACAGCTAACAAACTATAGCCCGCATCGAAAGTAGCAGTCCAACATTTGCTCTAATGAATTGTTGCTACCAACACTGCATTAGAGCTTACTAGTATTAAGTTTCTTAATTAACATATCAATGATTACGCGATAGTTAAATCTTCCATTTTCCACTTCCATTTAAAGATTGTTGGCATTTCATTGATTTCATTAATGTATTTCAATATCCGGTCTTTGAGCTCTTTCTTTGATTTTACACGGATCCCCCTTAAAAAGCTCCTGGTCATTTTGCTAAAGAAGACTTCAATAAGATTTAGCCAGGAAGCATGTACAGGTGTAAATACAAATTCAAACCTATTAGGCACTGTTTCAGGAATGCTTTTGTCTCTTTTGAAATATGGGCCGAATGATTATCTAAGATTATCTTGATCTTAAAGCTGACTGGGTAGAGTTCATCAAGCCCTTTCAAATATTCCACAAATTCCCTACTTCTATGTCTATCCTCGACCCGTGCATATATCTTGCCGGTAATCAAGTCGATTGATGCCAACAACGAAACTGTACCGTGTCTTTTATATTCATGGTCCCTGCCCCAATTTGGGTGCTTGCCTGCTATGGGGCTTAACCCGAAAAATTCATAGTAGACAATAAAAAACAGGCATAAATTGC
The DNA here is from genome assembly GCA_963664285.2 of Cyclobacteriaceae bacterium. Taxonomy (GTDB): domain Bacteria; phylum Bacteroidota; class Bacteroidia; order Cytophagales; family Cyclobacteriaceae; genus JAJCYL01. The sequence continues at coordinate 280,732 of CAXXNX010000010.1, read as the reverse complement.
TTATATTGAGATAGTTAGACAACAAAATAAACAATTAATTTATGCCTGAATATAAGGAAAAAGATACCGTATTTTATCGAGGAAAACAAGCTTTTAAATTTGATTTTTCAGCATCAGCGATTAGCTCAGACGGAGCGATATTGTTAAGTGAAAAAGTAGAGAGAAAGACTGGTCTATTAAAAAGCTTCGCCGCACTGATTCCTGACTATCGAAACCCCTTTTTTATCGAATACACTTATGAAGAAATGCTTCGCCAACGGGTGTTTTTAATGATGCAGGGCTATCAGGATTGCAATGACGAACAAAAACTCCGAGAGGATCCGGTGATCCGTAAAGTACTAGATAGCGGATTATGTTCCCAGCCTACTTTAAGTCGATTTGAAAACAAGGCCGATCGGAGTCTGATCTACCAGATGAGTCAATGGTTTGTAGACCGTTATGTAGAGGAGTTGAAAGAGAAGACTGGTCAAATCATCATTGATGTAGATGGTACCGATGACCCTACTCATGGATCCCAACAACTCAGTTTGTATAATGGCTATTATGGACAGACTATGTACCATGAGTTGTTCTTTAAGGACGGGAACACCGGTCAGGTCATTTTACCAGTACTACGTCCGGGCAATTGTCACTCCAACAAATGGTTTGTGGCCTTATTGAAAAGGATTGTCATTAAAATCAGAAAAAAACTGCCCTCAGTAAAGATCCTTATTCGAGCGGATAGTGGCTTTTCAGGAGCATCTTTTTATCGGATAGCTAAGCAGTTTGACCTTCAATTTTGTTTAGGTATTAGTAGTAATGAAGTTTTAAAGACTTTTACCAAACAGACTATCATTGAAGTAAAAAAGGAATATGCTTCAAAAATCATCAAACATCAAGAGTTTGTTGGCCCGTTTACTTACCAGGCCAAAAGCTGGGATCGTTCTGAAAAGCTGTACGCCAAAGTGGAGTCTACCGGAAAAGGAATGAATGTCCGTTACTTTGTGAGCAACTTTGAAGCGATGACCGCTCAACAGATTTACTTTGATTTTTATGTCAAGCGAGGTGATGCCAGTGAAAATCGAATAAAGGAACTCAAAAACATGACTTATTCCGACCGGCTTTCCTGTCATCGCTACTGGGCCAATTTCATGCGTTTAATCATCGCTACCCTCTGTTATGAAATGTTCCGGCAGATTAAATTATTAATTGCCAAAACAAAACACCACTTTGCTAAACGATGGCAAGTGGACAATATCCGGCTTTACCTGATGAAGGTTGGGGCGTGCCTGAAAGAAAGGAAAAGATCATTGACAATACAATTCTCAAGAGCCTTTAGATATCAATACCTGCTGGGCGATTTGCTTACGGTGAACTGACCGATCAGTTAAACAGTTTAATTTAATCAAAAAAATGTTCTTCCATAAGAACACAATAGAGCTTTGACTGAAAATTGAAAAATTCTAACAAAAAAACGCTCTAATGTCCTTTGAAATCCAGAAACCTGGTTGATCTTCAAATTAATACATACACTCCAATCAAAAATAGTTAGCAACCCATTATTAATCCCAAAATTGGTGGCCTATGAATAATGCGGGTTAGGTCAGTGGCGGTATTTTCTATCGCCTGCATTCCAGGTTTTTCATCGTAGGACAAGATGGCAATTATTGATCCTTCCGGTTTGTTAGCTTTGTAAAGTGCCACTTCTTTATAAACATGCAATACCTGGGACATCTTTCGGTTAAAGTCAGGGTCTTTCTTTTCTAGGTAATAAGATAGTTTGTGGGGCTTTACATCACTTTTCGACAGTATCTTTGAAACGGTCCCTTTCTGTATTTCGCCTAATGAAAGATGGCCCGCCTGTTTGCAATTGCCCCTTACATACTTGGCCAATGCATTATAGGTCCAAAATTCTGAGGCCATGCCCAAGTCTTTTGGTTTTGTGCAAGCTATCGATAAAAACCATGCCCTGGCCTCATTGGTGATCTTTGGGGTTGCCCCTTTTCTGGGAAGGTCGTTCAGAGAGGTCAGTATACCGTATCCTATTGCCCTATCAACAGTCCTTTCAACCTTTGGCCGATTCGTGCCAAGTTGTTTTGCTATCGAATTGATGCTTTGCCCTTTCCAATAACCAAGAAGCATTTTCGCCCTTTCAACCCGTGATTTGGCCTCAACCCGTGATTTACTTATAACCTCCAATGTTTGCTGTTCCTTTGTCGTAAATGATATTTTCGCTCTTTTACTCTCAAATGGCATAGGGTTCACTATTTTTGGTCCAACTGCTAAGATAGAACTTTTATTATTGATATACTATATAGGAAACTATATACTAGTTAGCGGTTTTTAAGTTTTCATTTAACAGTTTTATTTTCTTCAAGTTATCCTGATAACCCCTTATTTGTTGATTCAATAAAACTTCATAGCCGAAAACAATGTTTTCAAATAATGGTTCTTTAATAAAGTCAGAATGTATAGAGCTAAAGTCACTAAAACGTACATTGTCAAAGAAAAATGGTGTAACGTACGTGTTTACATATTCTGCCAACAAGCCTTCTAGTTTTAATGTTGTATTATAAGTATTATAGGTGCTAATTATTTTCTTTCTGAGTTCAATATCCTTTATTAATTCAAATTCACCCGATGCTGTAATATTCTCCATTGTAGTAATAGATGGACTATAACCTGCCAATCCCATCATACTTGCAGTAAGTATTTTGATTCTTTTATCTGTATAGTTCTTTGATAGAAGAATTTGTTTTAAAGTGTCAATATTCTTTTTGTTTGATACTGAAAACTCTAGAGCAGAAACAAGATTAGCCTCATTATCAATATTTTCTTCATAAAAACTTTCAATGTAATCTTTTACTTCTAAATCTGACTTTTTAGATTCATTCCAGTTGTTGAGCTGAAAAGCAATAGTTATTCCAATAATTACAATCAGAAGATCAATAACCTTTGATTTCCATTCAAATGTTGAGATTTAATTTTATTTTCCTCATTAGCTATAAGATTAACCCTTTAATAAACTCCGTAATTGTTCTTTCTTCACCTAAGTAAATCAATGACATTCCTATCATATCTAAAATCCGTGTGTAAACATTGCAATAGAAAGATTTGGCGATTTCGGAAAAATATCATCCCCATTATAAGCTTAATAATTCCGGTCGTTATTTCTCCTGATTTTCCTTGGTAAATGTGCAAGCCCAAATATTAGAGCAGAAATTGTAACCGCCTAAATTCAAACTCCTTTCTCGATTTACATCTCGCTATAACACAAATCGTTAAAACATATTTTTATTGCGCCATCCTAATATAATGTTTGAAACAAAGCGAGGTTCCGGAGGTAATGCATAAATATCTTTTTCATATCGCTTATTGTATGGCGATATATTCATGATCTCACCATTTATATACAATGTACTACTTCCTCCCGGATCAAATCCCATTGCTTTTTGCATACCTTGATCTCTTAATATATTGGCCATGTCGATATGAGTAGCTCCAACAGATTCACGTATTCTTCCATTCACTGCCAATACTTTTAGTTCTCCGTTTAAGCCAATACCAACGGCAATTTTTGGTCCTCGCATGTCATTGAAATCTAAACGAGCCGCTTGGGTTTTAATAGAATTTTTTGTTTTCCATCCTTCTGAATCCATGTCTATCACACATTCCCCATGGTCCAATAACATGGGCCCGGCTTCTATAGCATAGGAGATGTTTTCCCATTTAATACCATCAGAGGTATTTTCGAACAGGTTTAGTTCAACACTTTTTCCTAATTTGAAGAGTTCATTGGAGAACGTTTCCTCCGGGATGGATAAGGTAACTCCCACAGGGATGATTTTTACAGACTGAGATTTATCTGTTTTAATAATTTCTTTTACCGTAGTACCGGCAAGTCTGACAATTATATTTCCATTACCAATAATAGATTCCTCCTCATAGCTGAGATCGTAAAAAGAGGGCATATGATCAAGCTGAACATTGTACCCTTCCGCTTTGAAAGTTAGCTGATGTTTTCCTTTTTTTATTGTAAAACCGTTTTTACAAGTTACCCTTGAGATATCAATGTTTCCGTCTTTATAGATAATAAAAGCTGGCTTGTAAAACAGGGGAGGGCATTCTACTTGTCCATCCAAAATAAGAAGGCCCAGCGGTGAGCCAATGTACGGTTCAGGTAATTCTAATTTACCAACCAACTCAGGATTGAGGATGTATCCTCCATTCCAGGCCAGGTTGATTGCATTTGAATTGTTATATTTTTTCGCATACTCTTTCAGTAAAGACGGTACATTCTTTGGGCCTTCTTTTGCCATATAAGCATTGAAATTCCATTTGGCTTTTTTCGTATTGATTATTGCAATTACACCACTCCAGGGAAGTCCATCCTCATAAATACCACCAACATACTGGGATTCAACATCCGTTGAAAGAGTGGATTTTTTACCCGATTTATCGAAGCTCTCAAGAAGTTTGGCAATGGGTGTACCGTTTTTCTCAGCGTCCTCACCGATCATCCTGAACAGCTTCTTTTCCCCATATTTTTTCACCAATCGCTTGAATAATGAAGAGTTTAATGCTTCGTCAAAATCTTTTGAAGTTTGGACAGGTGTAGGATACGCCAATGTTGTTCTTACACCGGCTGGTACAAATTGTATAAACCCACTATCCTGTGGAATCCCCATTATTTTGGCAGTCATTGGATCTTTTGCTTTTCCAATATGAAAATGATCAATATTAATGATATCAGTCATCATGGCAGCATGCTCCCCATTGGTAATGAGAAAACCATCATTTTCTTTGATTATTAGCAGTACCTTTAGTGCGTCGGGTCCCATTTGCGGGAAATGTACCCCATTGCACAATTGTTGTGTTTTTACTATTTCTACCAGTCCGTGTTTATAGAGTAAGGTTAACTCCGGTTCACGTTCACTCTCAATATACTCGGTGATATAAGTGCCGTTAAACCATTCGTCTTTAAGAGGCTCACGAACAAAGATATATGAGTGTTCAAGATTCTCTTTTTTAGCAATCAACATTTCCTCTGTCAATTCCTCTTCTATGGATAAACTTAACCTTGACCTGAATGGCTGAAGGATGAAATATTCCATTTCGTGTTTGATGTATTCTCCGGGGAAATAGCCTTTTGGAACATTTGCTTTGAGCATCTGGGTTAGACGCTTTCGATTGTCAATTCCAAGGGATTCGCTATTGATTAACTGAAACAGCGCTAATTCCCAATTGGTAAAAAACTGTGGGGAAATAACCAGACTTGCTTTTTTTATGGGTTGTAATACTTCATAATAAATCATGTTTACCAGGCCTATTAATTCCTGATAAGTATAATCCATGAAGGCAAAACGTTTTCTGTTACGATGCCTGTAAGCCATTGCATGATCATGCCGGATTATGTACTCACCTTCCTGGTAATGAAAAATGGCTTCTACCAGGTTGTAAAACCGCGGAAGATTTACCTTCGATTCTTTAGTATGTTCCTTGAGAGCATGTTGAATTTCAGTAGCATAATTGAGAATTCGCCCCTTAAAGAGCTGCTCCTCAACTCTGAAAAAACTTGGATCGATCAACGATTTCAGGTAAATCATGAAGGATAATCGGCCATATCCCGGTAGATAATGACGTGTTTGCAGATTCATGATGGCGGCTAAATCAGCGTTTCTAAAGTTGGTAGATGCATTGTAACGTTTGAACATTTTCTCAACTATGACGCTTTCTTCATGGTAGTAAATGGAGTTTAATTGGAAGTGTAATTTTTTAATGATGTCTCTCATTTTAATTTCCAGGGCCTCATAGCTGTACCTGTTTTTGATCACATTGAGATTATGTGTTACATCATCCACATTATTTTGTGGATAAAAGACCTGGTCAATAATTTTGTTGATTAAACGCCCGGTTAGCTTGTTGCCTTTAAACTCCAATACCCTCAGTCGATTTTTTTCGTTCAGGTGCGTGCCAATAACTTCTTCGTAAACCTCCCTGGGTTCATATTGCCTGCAATATATAGGGGTTCCACTTGCTGCAGCTTCTAATATGGGAAGGCCTCTGCCTTCTATCTGGCTTGGAAGCAATATCAAAGAAGCAATTTGGTACAACTGGCCGATGTCAATAGGGGCATTGTATTTCTGTTTGAAAGCATCTTTATCAAATTCACTGAATAAAAATCCAAGAAAAACTTTCGATTTGAATTCTTTGGGCACACTTTTTAGGAATGAACTAAAGTCAAGTAATAAATTCTGGTAGTAATCCTGCTGACCATGTGGAATGGGCCCGGTGACTATGAGTGATATTTTTAGTTCAGGATTATCAATTAGTTTCTTGCAGAACCTTTCTTCTGATAATAGTTTGGAGATTAGCTTGAAATTCAATTCAATTGATTTTCTACTGATTACTCTGGTAGGCTGGAGGAATACAATGTTGTTATTGACAAAATCAAAATGATGCTTTGTGATGTGTCCCAGTAGTATGGGACGTAGTGAACGATCGCTCTTGATGTTCCTTTTAATGGCATGTACAGTGACACTATCTTTATTATTGGCAAAGATGTAGGCCACCTGCTTAAAAGTTCTAATCATGCTTCGCTTACTAATATTGAGGTGCGATCTATGATCTATTGCGGTACCAATTTGCTCAATATTTACCGGATTGTGCCCGTTCAGCCGGATGGCTTTGTCATATTGAAGTCGGTTAATGTTAACCGTCATCCATGACTTTCTTTCCCAGGGATAAAGAACCTCGATGATGGAGAAAAATTCGCCAACGTGAGAATTGGTAAAGAAAAAATCCCTCGGTCCTTTTTTTAAACCCTGATTGATGATGTCGACCTTACGGTTTCCACCTTCCCAATAAAAATCATGGTTGTTGTTGATGACCGGAATACCAAGATATTCTGAAATCAAAACCATTGCTAACGCCAAAGAAACGTTCCCGGGATTGGAACAAACATTGATGATGTAAAGCAAATTGATGTTCTGCTCTTCGATATAGGTGCTAAGTTTTTCTGTAATGACCAACACTTCTTCCCAGAACTCTCCGATTAATTGGTTATAGGATTCGCTGCCCCGTTCCAATTTATCTTTAAAGAACTTGTTGTACAGTGGCCAATTGTCAAAGCCATCCATCTCTTTAATTTCTTTTATAAATGGAGAGTCAATAAGGTCTGCTGCTTCCGGCAGGATTTCACCGGCTATGTAATGAATGTTAGCTTCCGGATAGATATTCTTCAGTACCCGGGTGTATTTGTTAGCTTCTATCGTTATGCCATCTATTGAAAAATAAAACGATATCAAGCCTATCCCTCCAGCTTCGATGTGTTGTTTAAAATCATATAGATCACCTGGGAATGAAGCCCTAGGTAGATTGTCGCGTATCCGATCTAAAAATAATCCCAGGTCGAACCATGTTTTGATTTGCTCATTTTTTAGTTCCCCCAGCATAGATGCTGTTCTTGCAGCTTTCTTCTTAGTGTGTTGCATTTTACTGGTTTGCTTTCCTTTCATACGGGAGAGCTAAAATGAAAATAATTGTGTCAGTTTTTCCTCGAGCACCTCATAAGAAAAGTGTTTTTTGCCTAATTTAAAATTGTATTCACCAATTTCCTTTGCTAATTCGGGGTCGTAAATAATCTCTGCCATCTCCTTCACTTTAGCATCGGTTAATTTGCTATCTTCAAGCATTACTGTCTTGAAACCTTTACTGCCAATATCCGGCATGTAAACCGGTTTGTAATTGTTGACGAAAATTGGTTTTTTGGCCAATACACTTTCTATGAAGGCATTTCCAAATCCTTCATAGGTACTGAAATAGGTACATGCCCTTCCATGAGCATATACGTCTGAGAGATGGTCATGATTCAAGACCTCATGAGCCATGGGAATGATCTGGGAAGTCAGGTTCAAATCGTGAGCCAAATCCACCAGCTCGTTGCTGTAGGTCTTGTTTTCATCATCTTTGTAATTTCCTGTAATTACAAGCTTGATCTTGGTGTCCTGGAGTTTATCCAATAATAGAATGGCTGTTTCTATTCCTTTTCTTCTTACGATCCTTGTCACCTGAAGCAGGGCAATGTTATTTTTTCTTACACCCATTTTGCGAAAAAAGGATTCATTATTTTCATCGGGTATTCCGTATGGTTTTGAAAAATCCATGACATTAGGAACGTTCATAGCCTCAATATTGAACCGCTTCTTAAATGTTTCCACGCCGAAAGTATTGATAACAGCGTGTCTTACATGAGGAATTAGCAGTGGAAAAGTATCGTCAACCAATTGGTTGATTTCATGGTGAACCGAATTATAACGGTCTCCTCTTTCCCAATGAAAATCATGATCATGTGTAACAGTATTGATTCCCGTTTTTTCAACCAGTTTCTTTATCCCAACACCCATCGATAAGTGACTGGGTAGGGTCGATGCATTTTCAGATAGTAGACAATCAATTTTTTTGGAGATTATCCATTTCTCCAATTTATTACCAATTAGATTTGAGATTCTTTCAATATGCTCCAGGAGAGGCTCAGGGTTGTCATCAGGTGCATAAAATGCTCTTTTCTGTCCCCACTCTGCATCTGGTGAAAAGAATGAAAGTACCGGATAGCGATAATGTTTAAATTCGAGTTTCTCCCAGTTCTCAAACTCTCCGGACATGACAAATACTTCGTGCCCCATCCTTTTTAATACTTCAATCCACTTTATGGTTTCCAGGGCTACGCCATCAACTCCTCCAATTCGGCCTATTATTATTCCAATTCTCATATTAGGTTTAGTGTTAAAATTTTAACTTTGCTTTTGAAAAAATCTGCAACAGAAAAATGTCGTCGTCAATATTTAGTTTAACCGTTAATTTATTAAGTCCGCTTCATTATCCTATTTCTTAGGTTTATTTTTTTGCGTTTGCCCCGTATAATAAGGGATTTCATCGTGTAAAGAATGTGTAATAATAAATCTGAGCAAGCGTATGTGCCTGCTTAGTTCCTCATACAATTAAAAATAGCGGATAACTTCGGAAAGTTTGAAAGCTAATTAGAGGCATTACGCCCAAGGATTAGCTGGGTTCTCAACTATCATTGGCTTAACGAATTGATTACCATGTGCTTTCTTCTTAAATTCAATCAACAAATAATTATTAATGCCATTTAGATAAGGTGTCCTAAGCTTACCCGCACCTCGTTTATGACTTACAGGCCCTAATATGGGTGGTTTTTTGAAGTAGCAAAGCCACGGCGACAGAAGGAAACACCTTATCTTAATGGCATTAAAATAAGTATCATTATCCATGGATAAAAGAACATTCCTCAAAAGCAATCCTGTACATACGGATCTGGCCATCAGTAATGCAATTGACTACCACAATAAAATTGGTATGGACCGCAAAGAATCCAGGCTTCGATATCTGCAGCATTATTGGACAAGCAAATTAAGAGATATACCTGGAGTGATTGTTAATACCCCTGCAGATCAGCGCCGGCATTGTGCTATTGGTAATGTGGGAGTTGAAGGAATTGAACCGGCAGATCTTGCTAAGAAACTCTTGGATGACTACAAGATCTGGACTGTAGCCATAGACAGACCGGGTGTGAGAGGGTTGCGGATTACGCCAAATGTTTATACCACAACTGACGAATTGGATGTTTTAGTAAAGGCACTATCTGAATTGAGTGCATAAGACCAGAGGATACAATATTCAATACTGGAGCTCTTTTCTCGACTATTTAGAAATCTATAACTTATGATTATGTTTAGTACATGAATCGTAGAGAAGTATTGAAGTCATCTGTGGGTATCGGCCTTTTGGGCTCCGCAAACATTTTGACTGGTTGTGAGAAAGCAGCCACGAAGCCCAATTCTACAGTAAAGGCAGAAGGCCCCGTAGTTATTTCTACCTGGGATCATGGTATACCAGCCAATAACAAGGCCTGGGAAATTCTAAGCTCCAATGGATCATCGTTAAATGCCTCTGAAAAGGGTGTGATGGTGGTGGAATCTAATCCGGAAGTTAGAACGGTGGGAATCGGTTCTCGCCCTGATAGGGAAGGACACGTTACCCTGGATGCCTGTATTATGGATGGTGAAAGTGGGAAATGTGGGTCAGTAGCTTTCTTACAGGATATCGAAAATCCGATTGGTGTTGCCAGATTGGTAATGGAGCAAACTCCACACGCCATGATCGTGGGAGCCGGCGCCAAGCAATTTGCTTTATCTAATGGTTTCGAAGAAACAAATCTTCTCACCCAAATCTCAACTGATGAGTACAATGAATGGCTTAAAACATCTGAGTATCAACCTGTTATTAATATTGAAAACCACGATACTATAGGGTTGTTATCGCTTGATTCAAGCGGGAATCTTGCTGGAGCTTGCACAACTAGTGGGGCTGCTTATAAAATGCATGGTCGCGTTGGGGACTCGCCACTAATAGGAGCAGGACTCTTTGTTGACAACGAAATAGGAGGGGCCTGTGCTACTGGTCTGGGAGAAGCGGTAATTAGATCAGCTGGGTCAGCCATGGTAGTGGAGACGATGAGAAATGGCGCCGAACCTGAAAAGGCCTGTGAAATGATCGTGGAAAGGATCATTAAGAAAGAAAAGAGCATTGAAAACTTACAGGTAGGTTTCCTGGCCCTGCGCAAAGATGGCTCTTTTGGTTCCTTTTGTATTTACCAAGGGTTCACCTATGCTTACAAAACAAGTACGGATGAAGGATTACTTAATGCCAGTTCTAAATTTGAGAAGATAGTAACCTAGGTGATGAAAAGAACATCAAGAACTAACATTAAACGAGGCCTAAAAGTTAAGATCGTTCTGAAAAAAGACCAAAGAACGGGTCATTTGACAGACGGTGTGGTAAAGGATATCCTAACAAAATCCGCAGACCATCATCATGGTATAAAAGTACGATTAGAAGATGGTCAAATTGGCCGAGTTAAGGAGATAATGGAATAAGCAGCCTTAAATTATTTTCCTATAATTACTACCATGATACTATTAAGAGCGAATTAGATAATTACCTTAAATTAGACTTCATATTGCAGCGTAACTTATTATGAGGAACTTTTTATAGCACAGTCAATTCAGGTGTTTTTGTAAGATGCAAGAATCAGGAGATTTCCGCTACGGATTGCTACGAGATCAATATCTTGGACTTCACCCCAACCAGGATTATCGAACGGGAGCGATCGTTACAAGATCTCACCAACTTAATAGGGTAGAGACTCTTGATAAATGGAACAAATATGAGATCAGGTACGAAAAAGATCGCATCCAGGCGTGGATAAACGGTATCAAAACGGCTGATATCAATGACAGTTTATTATCAGCGGGTAACATTGCGCTTCAAGCGGCCGAAAATGGTGAAATTAAGTTCCGGAATGTAAAGGTACAACCATTGGAATTAAGCCGGAATCAGTGAAAACTGCTAGCCTAAACGAACTTAGGAAAGAACTCTTTACACTTTCAGAGGAACAACTGAGAGATACATGCCTCAGGATCATTAAACACAAAAAGGAGAACAAGGAATTGCTTCATTACCTGGTATTCGAAGCCTCGAATGAACAGGAATTTATCTCAGCAATTAAGGAAGATATTACAGAAGAGTTTGCTGCTATGAATATGACCAATTTGTACTGGGCCAAAAAGACCATTCGAAAGATATTGCGTACCATTAATAAATACATTCGGTTTTCTGGTCAAAAGCAGACCGAAATTGAGCTTAGGCTTTTCTTTTGTCAGCAGATCAAGGAAACGGGCCTCAGGATTGACAGAAGCCAGGCATTGCTCAATCTGTATAAACGGCAAGTCAGATCAATCGAAAAGGCACTGGCGGCTTTACATCCTGATCTGCAATTTGACTTTAAGGATGATTTAATGGAGGTGAGGAGTGTAATTAAATGATGTATGTTACCTAAAAAGATCAGTCTTGCATCAATAACATTTCTTCTGCTACTCATCGCTTTTGATACGTTGCAGCAGAAATATTATGTCGATACCTATAATCTCGGTCAGGGACTAGATTATACTTTTTTAACCTTATTCAAAAGACATGCTGTCTACTGGTCAATTTGGTTGCTTATTAACCTTCCTTTCGGGGTTCTTAACTGGCAATGGATTAAAATAAACCCAAGTCTATTAACAACCAGGAGACTCCTGGGACTATCAGCTATAGTGTTCGTTTCATTAGCGCTAAGGTTGACCGCTATCACATTTTTTGCACTTACAACTAGGGGGCATCAATCAATCAATTTGGTGAGTATATTGTGTTCTTTATGTTTCAAAAAGGATTGGTTTTTCTCATGGCTGATTGTGCTGTTATTATCCTTTTGCACAACAAGGCCAAAGATCAAATTATACAATCTCAGTATATAGAAATAAAGCATTTAGAGGAATCTAGTGTAAGGCAAATCAATACAGCAACTGCCATCACGGTACACTCATGGATTTTTCTAGCAATGCCATCTAAACGGGGTATTGGAGTTGTTTACGGTCGTTTTATAGAATACCGGGATTAAAACTAAGTAGGTGAATTAAATAAAACTGACGTATTTAAATGAGTTTAGGTCTTAAGCTTCAAACTCATACAACCTATTCTATGGTTTGAAGAAATATTTGAAAATTATGCAAGTTAATACTTGACTTTCTCCTAATCATTTTTTAACGTCAATACTAGAAACCAGTCAAAAATTATCGTGGATTCAAGAATTTCACAGTGATAATGGCTACGGCTATCATTTTCCTATTTTCCTGCGGAGGAGATGATGATTTAAACCCCTCAGATGATATAAGCCCCACAGATGATAATATGAATCCCCCACTTGGTGGTCTCACTATGCTATCAAGGCTACCAATGGAAGATTCCGTAATTTCAGATGTTTGGGGTTATTTTAATGAAGGACGCGAATATGCTATAGTAGGGGATATTTCTGGGATTGCTAAGTTCTATAAGGGAGAGTGTGACACGGATCCCGGCACACCAAAATGCAGAATTGGCGGTAGTGTTGTAATTGTTGATGTAACTGATCCTACCAGTCCGGAGATTGTTTCTGTCATTCCGGACGTGTTGGGCCAAGATGTAAAAGATTGGAAAAATTATCTATACATCTCTAATGGTGGCTTGGGTCCAGCATCTATCCAAGCAAACCCAAGTGCAATATTCGACATTTCCGATCCTGCTAACCCCATAGAGGTAGGTACATTTCCTGATGCTCACAATGTTTTTATTGACGAAAATGGATACATGTATCTGCCAGATGAAGACGTAAACAGTGGTCTTTCTATTTATGATTTAAACCAAAATCCTGCTGATCCGGTCTTTGTTTGGGTAGACACAGAACCAACCATAGGTCATGATGCTACAGTAATTGGTAACAGGTTGTATGACTTTCACTGGGATTTAGGTACAATTATTTACGATATAAGTAATCCAACGGATCCATTATTCTTAAGTCGCATTGATCAATTGGGCATAACCCATCATAGTGGTTGGGCCACAGACGACAATAGTATACTAGTAATCTCTGATGAACTGAGACCCTTAGAATCATCAGGTGTTAATTTAACAATTTGGAATGTGAGTGACCCTTCAAACCCCATATTGATGAGTACTATAATTGTTTTTAACGACATTTCACACAATGTCTATATCAATGACAGGATATTGTACGTCTCTTTCTATGATGCTGGTCTCAGGGTATACGACCTTGAAGATCCTTCAAATCCTGTTTTGTTAGATAGATTTGAAACTAATATTAATGGAGGAATCGGTATAGGTCAAGGAATTATAATATCAGATTCACAATTCTCGTAACCCCTCTTTTCTTTCTATGGATAGTTCATATCTTTAAATTCTGTGATTAGGAATTTGGGTGTGTCAGTATTCAAAAAACAGCTGGGAATAGTCCTTCTGGTGTTCTTTATTAAAGTTGACGGATTTGCTCAATTAACTATCTCAGGCAAGGTGATTGAGGCTGAAACAGCTGAATCATTACCTCATGCGGCGGTTACCATCGCAGGCACTACCAGGGGAACAACCACAAATCTTGACGGTTACTTTAGTTTATTTGATTTGTCTGGACCTGATATTGAACTTGAAGTAAGCTATGTTGGCTACGAAACGCGTCATATTAATTTATCTAAAGAAGATTTAGCCGATGATCTTTTGATTGTCAAACTTAACCCGAAAAATTCATAGTAGACAATAAAAAACAGGCATAAATTGCTTATATTGAGATAGTTAGACAACAAAATAAGCAATTAATTTATGCCTGAATATAAGGAAAAAGATACCGTATTTTATCGAGGAAAACAAGCTTTTAAATTTGATTTTTCAGCATCAGCGATTAGCTCAGACGGAGCGATATTGTTAAGTGAAAAAGTAGAGAGAAAGACTGGTCTATTAAAAAGCTTCGCCGCACTGATTCCTGACTATCGAAACCCCTTTTTTATCGAATACACTTATGAAGAAATGCTTCGCCAACGGGTGTTTTTAATGATGCAGGGCTATCAGGATTGCAATGACGAACAAAAACTCCGAGAGGATCCGGTGATCCGTAAAGTACTAGATAGCGGATTATGTTCCCAGCCTACTTTAAGTCGATTTGAAAACAAGGCCGATCGGAGTCTGATCTACCAGATGAGTCAATGGTTTGTAGACCGTTATGTAGAGGAGTTGAAAGAGAAGACTGGTCAAATCATCATTGATGTAGATGGTACCGATGGCCCTACTCATGGATCCCAACAACTCAGTTTGTATAATGGCTATTATGGACAGACTATGTACCATGAGTTGTTCTTTAAGGACGGGAACACCGGTCAGGTCATTTTACCAGTACTACGTCCGGGCAATTGTCACTCCAACAAATGGTTTGTGGCCTTATTGAAAAGGATTGTCATTAAAATCAGAAAAAAACTGCCCTCAGTAAAGATCCTTATTCGAGCGGATAGTGGCTTTTCAGGAGCATCTTTTTATCGGATAGCTAAGCAGTTTGACCTTCAATTTTGTTTAGGTATTAGTAGTAATGAAGTTTTAAAGACTTTTACCAAACAGACTATCATTGAAGTAAAAAAGGAATATGCTTCAAAAATCATCAAACATCAAGAGTTTGTTGGCCCGTTTACTTACCAGGCCAAAAGCTGGGATCGTTCTGAAAAGCTGTACGCCAAAGTGGAGTCTACCGGAAAAGGAATGAATGTCCGTTACTTTGTGAGCAACTTTGAAGCGATGACCGCTCAACAGATTTACTTTGATTTTTATGTCAAGCGAGGTGATGCCAGTGAAAATCGAATAAAGGAACTCAAAAACATGACTTATTCCGACCGGCTTTCCTGTCATCGCTACTGGCCAATTTCATGCGTTTAATCATCGCTACCCTCTGTTATGAAATGTTCCGGCAGATTAAATTATTAATTGCCAAAACAAAACACCACTTTGCTAAACGATGGCAAGTGGACAATATCCGGCTTTACCTGATGAAGGTTGGGGCGTGCCTGAAAGAAAGGAAAAGATCATTGACAATACAATTCTCAAGAGCCTTTAGATATCAATACCTGCTGGGCGATTTGCTTACGGTGAACTGACCGATCAGTTAAACAGTTTGGTTTAATCAAAAAAATGTTCTTCCATAAGAACACAATAGAGCTTTGACTGAAAATTGAAAAATTCTAACAAAAAAACGCTCTAATGTCCTTTGAAATCCAGAAACCTGGTTGATCTTCAAATTAATACATACACTCCAATCAAAAATAGTTAGCAACCCATTATTAATCCCAAAATTGGTGGCCTATGAATAATGCGGGTTAAATCTCCAAAGAGCTTTTTTCGGTCCACCTCGTTGAGATCAGCTTCTTCTATACGTTGCAATTTGTCTCCAAAAAAGGTAACTACACGATCCAAATCACCTCTTTTTATTTCAATTTCAATAGAAGACTGACTAGCCAGGTCTTCTAACTTGGCCTCTGTATTATACTCAATTTTAAATTGTTCAAAATTTGACTCGCTGAGTTCTTTAATTATAAAGAGATGTAGGTTTATTGGTCCCAATCGTTAGTTAAAACTATGCACTTTTAGTGCAAGACTTTAGTTGCTACACACTTTAGTAAATTTAACTCATGAGTGAAAAGCAACGACTTGGAAGCCATACTGTTACGTGGTTGACAGCTCATATAGTATGGGTTACAAAATATCGCTATGATGTTTTGAAAGGAGATATTCAAGAAAGATGTAGAGAATTGGTACGCCAAATATGTGAATCGGAAGATGTCAAAATATTGAAAGGTGTAGTGAGCAAAGATCACGTTCATATTCACATTGAATATCCCCCATCCATCTCTATAAGTAACGTTGTGAAGCGGTTGAAAGGCAGAACTTCTCGTCGTATTCAAGAAGAGTTTCCTGCGCTTAGGAAACAATATTGGGGTCGGCATTTTTGGGCTGTTGGATATGGAGCCTGGAGTACGGGAAATATAACAGACAAAATGGTGGATGAATACCTTGAACATCACCGTAGTCCGACAGATCCTGGCAGTGATAATTTTATAATTGAATAAGAATTTCATTCTTATGCCTATTTTTAAAAACCTATGCACTTTCAGTGCATAGTGGTTCAGTTAGCTAAGTTCTAATTATAACAGCATTTTGTTTAAATAGCTCATACAGATGATAGGCTTGATCCGTTAATAGCATAGTCAGAAACCATTGTTTCAAAGTTGTTTTACTCTCTCTTATTCGGTCAGCATAAGCATACCAATTCAGGTAGTTTTGCAAATATTTGGAACTGACACCATTGAATGGGCGTAAGAATGTCCTAAGTTGAGTGTGAACATTGTTTACTTTTTGCAGATGGATTGTTTTATCATCTCTATCCACATGATCTTTGGCCAATAGCGCTTTGTGCTTTATGGAGGGGTTGTCTTTGGCAAAAGCCTTATAAGAAGGGTGCTTATCTGTAATCAAGGTTGCACCGTAGGCCAACTTCCCATCCAATGCCTTTGAAATTTCTTCTTTGCTCAGCCGTTTTGATGCAACAGCTTTAAGGTACTTCTCCCCCTTGCGTTCAACCGCTGTTACTACCTGGACAACTGTGACCTCTTCCTTTCCCATATTCCGTATGAAATCGTTTCCCCTCTTTCTTGCTGCCCTATCTAAATTTCGACTGCCCTTGTTGTTAAGTGCCAGTTCCAATTCATCACATTCTACTTCCGAGGATAACTGTTCGGGAACAAACTCATTTAGTGAACTCAATATCTTATGCCGCCAGTCGAAGCTTGTCTGGATGCTTATTCCGATTTGTTTTGCTATCTTTTTTATCGGCATGCCCTGCTCCATGCAGCGCAGATAAGATTGCCATTTTGATTTAAGCTTGATGTCATACAAAGGTGTCCCTGTTGTTTCACTGTACCATCTTTTACATTCATTGCACTGATACATCTGCACACCTTTTTGTCTGCCCCTCTTATATACCTTCTCGCTTGTGCAATTTGGACAGGGTTTCTTCTTTCTTTTCTCTGCTATTTGTTGTTGAGCGGCAATCAATACTTTGCCTTGTAATTCCTGCTCCTGGAGCAACTCATCCAACAATTCGGTTTGGGAACTTATCGGCAATTGTGCAAATAAATTTTTGATCTCTTGACTTGATATCATATAGCGAAGATAATAATAATTGCTGTGTTATTTAGAACTTAGCCGATGAAACAAATTCACACTAATCAGTTTGGCGATTCTATAACGACTTAAGGTCGGCGATCGTACTTATAGGGTCCGGGGAGTTAAAGACAAAACTACCGGCCACAAGGATATCAGCGCCTGCTTCCAATAACTGTCCGGCATTCTCATTGGTAACTCCGCCGTCAATTTCTATTTGACAAGTGAGGTTTTGTTGCCCGATCATTTTTTTCAGCGCCCTAACCTTGTCATAGGTGTGATTCAGAAATTTTTGCCCTCCAAATCCGGGATTGACGGACATTATTAGCACAACATCAAGGTCAGGTAGTATATCAATCAATAGATCAACTGGAGAATGAGGATTCAAAGCCACACCAGCTTTGCAATCCAGTTCTTTGATCTCCTGGATTACGCGGTGCAAGTGTGGACAGGCTTCATAATGAACCGAGATAGTATCTGCTCCGTTTTTCCTACAGTCAATAAGATATTGCTCTGGCCTTTGGATCATAAGATGATAATCCAGAGGTTTTTTTGCATGCCTGCGAATAGCGCTGCACACCGGAAACCCGAATGATATATTGGGTACAAAAACACCGTCCATTATATCGATGTGGATCAGGTCAGCAGCGCTATTATTTAACATTTCCACGTCTCGCTGGATATTGGCAAAGTCTGCTGCCAGTACGGATGGAGAAATTGTTGGTTTTGCCATTGATTTGGGTTAGTGATCGCAAATTAATAAAGTGCTGCGTGGCCAAAAACATTAATTCCTGTAACAAAATTTACTTTAACTCTCATCATTGCGAAGATTGTGAAGCAATCTCCCCAAAGAAAACTGTTTCAAGTTTTGTTCGGAAGGGATTCCAATGGCTTCCTTGAGAAAAACTGGTTCAAGTTTTGTCCCGAAGGGATGCCTATGGCCCTTTTTCTTGGATACTAAAATTACTAATTACAGCTAAGTTCTAATTATAACAGCATTTTGTTTAAATAGCTCATACAGATGATAGGCTTGATCCGTTAATAGCATAGTCAGAAACCATTGTTTCAAAGTTGTTTTACTCTCTCTTATTCGGTCAGCATAAGCATACCAATTCAGGTAGTTTTGCAAATATTTGGAACTGACACCATTGAATGGGCGTAAGAATGTCCTAAGTTGAGTGTGAACATTGTTTACTTTTTGCAGATGGATTGTTTTATCATCTCTATCCACATGATCTTTGGCCAATAGCGCTTTGTGCTTTATGGAGGGGTTGTCTTTGGCAAAAGCCTTATAAGAAGGGTGCTTATCTGTAATCAAGGTTGCACCGTAGGCCAACTTCCCATCCAATGCCTTTGAAATTTCTTCTTTGCTCAGCCGTTTTGATGCAACAGCTTTAAGGTACTTCTCCCCCTTGCGTTCAACCGCTGTTACTACCTGGACAACTGTGACCTCTTCCTTTCCCATATTCCGTATGAAATCGTTTCCCCTCTTTCTTGCTGCCCTATCTAAATTTCGACTGCCCTTGTTGTTAAGTGCCAGTTCCAATTCATCACATTCTACTTCCGAGGATAACTGTTCGGGAACAAACTCATTTAGTGAACTCAATATCTTATGCCGCCAGTCGAAGCTTGTCTGGATGCTTATTCCGATTTGTTTTGCTATCTTTTTTATCGGCATGCCCTGCTCCATGCAGCGCAGATAAGATTGCCATTTTGATTTAAGCTTGATGTCATACAAAGGTGTCCCTGTTGTTTCACTGTACCATCTTTTACATTCATTGCACTGATACATCTGCACACCTTTTTGTCTGCCCCTCTTATATACCTTCTCGCTTGTGCAATTTGGACAGGGTTTCTTCTTTCTTTTCTCTGCTATTTGTTGTTGAGCGGCAATCAATACTTTGCCTTGTAATTCCTGCTCCTGGAGCAACTCATCCAACAATTCGGTTTGGGAACTTATCGGCAATTGTGCAAATAAATTTTTGATCTCTTGACTTGATATCATATAGCGAAGATAATAATAATTGCTGTGTTATTTAGAACTTAGCCCTCTTAATTAATAAAGATCCGATTTCATGGGTGATTAAAGATAAGATTGGCCATGCCGATATTATCTATGTCGGTGAAGGAAATACGTATCAGATGATGAAGTATTGGCGCAAACATGGCGTCGATATGAAAACGGGTCTGGATAATGGAGCAACTGTTTGGAAAACTGGTGCTAAGGCGGTTTTTTGTGGGTAGAAATTCACCTTATGTTCATGCCATCGAAATTGTGCATTGAAACGTCCCGTTTGTGGAATACCTTCATTTTAGGCAATGATAGAATATGTCTAATTGATGTAAAAGCTTATATAATTAGGACTTTAAGGTCCGGAACGAGGTCTATTAATAATACAAGGGGCATAGTTTCGAATCCTGCTACCCCGACATTCGATTATCAAGGAGGGCTAAGTTCTAAATAACACAGCAATTATTATTATCTTCGCTATATGATATCAAGTCAAGAGATCAAAAATTTATTTGCACAATTGCCGATAAGTTCCCAAACCGAATTGTTGGATGAGTTGCTCCAGGAGCAGGAATTACAAGGCAAAGTATTGATTGCCGCTCAACAACAAATAGCAGAGAAAAGAAAGAAGAAACCCTGTCCAAATTGCACAAGCGAGAAGGTATATAAGAGGGGCAGACAAAAAGGTGTGCAGATGTATCAGTGCAATGAATGTAAAAGATGGTACAGTGAAACAACAGGGACACCTTTGTATGACATCAAGCTTAAATCAAAATGGCAATCTTATCTGCGCTGCATGGAGCAGGGCATGCCGATAAAAAAGATAGCAAAACAAATCGGAATAAGCATCCAGACAAGCTTCGACTGGCGGCATAAGATATTGAGTTCACTAAATGAGTTTGTTCCCGAACAGTTATCCTCGGAAGTAGAATGTGATGAATTGGAACTGGCACTTAACAACAAGGGCAGTCGAAATTTAGATAGGGCAGCAAGAAAGAGGGGAAACGATTTCATACGGAATATGGGAAAGGAAGAGGTCACAGTTGTCCAGGTAGTAACAGCGGTTGAACGCAAGGGGGAGAGGTACCTTAAAGCTGTTGCATCAAAACGGCTGAGCAAAGAAGAAATTTCAAAGGCATTGGATGGGAAGTTGGCCTACGGTGCAACCTTGATTACAGATAAGCACCCTTCTTATAAGGCTTTTGCCAAAGACAACCCCTCCATAAAGCACAAAGCGCTATTGGCCAAAGATCATGTGGATAGAGATGATAAAACAATCCATCTGCAAAAAGTAAACAATGTTCACACTCAACTTAGGACATTCTTACGCCCATTCAATGGTGTCAGTTCCAAATATTTGCAAAACTACCTGAATTGGTATGCTTATGCTGACCGAATAAGAGAGAGTAAAACAACTTTGAAACAATGGTTTCTGACTATGCTATTAACGGATCAAGCCTATCATCTGTATGAGCTATTTAAACAAAATGCTGTTATAATTAGAACTTAGCTGTATTTCCTTATGATAATGGTGATGGTACAAAACAGTTTTTGGTATTTACACGTGGTAGCGGAGCTTTTCTTTATGATGGTATCTCTACGGTACCTTTTTCAATAGAAATCGATGACATTCTAATAAAGCATCCAGCAAGACGTGGGATAAGGCTTCCTGATACGAATTATGCCATTGGAGCCTTCAATGGTGGCTTGTTTATTATTAATAATAAAGGTGAGCTAGTAAATCACATCAGCGAAAAGAATGGTTTGGGCAGCGATGTAATTGCTTCCGTTTATTCTGACGATCAAGGAGGCCTATGGTTGGCAACATTTTTAGGCATAAGTCGCATTTCCTATCCAACTCCAATCACCGAATTCTCTGAAAATGCTGGTATTGAGGGGACCATTTTGTCTGTGACCAGACATGCTGGAATTTTGTATGTAGCCACCGACGTTGGGGTTTTTTATTTGGATAGAAAAAAAGAAAGAGATGGATTAACATTTAAATCAATATTAGAAATATCAGCGTCTCACTCTCTTGAAATTTTAGGCGATCAGTTATTGGCGGGGAGTGGAGGAAATTTTTATCAAATTAAGGGCAATCGAGCCGAAATGCTCAAAGATTTGGGGTCAAGGGTGTTTTTCCTAAAGAGCTCAAACAAGAAACCATCTATCATCTATGTCGGTACAACCGATGGCTTAATGGTCATCGAAAAAGCGGGAAGTAAATGGATTAATAGAGGTAAAATGGCTGGTGTTGACCACGAGATTCGAAGTATCGTTGAAAATGTTAGCGGAAATCTTTGGCTGTCTACCAGGACCGATGGTTTAATAAGAGTTTTTGTTGATTTGGATGACCTTCTGAACCCTCATAGAGTCGAATATTTCGGGGAGGATAATGGTTTGCCCTCACCTTCTGAGAATTATGTTTTTACATTGCAGAAAAGACTCTTTTTGGAAGCATATCGGGGCTTCGCTGATTTACCCCCGAAGAAACTTACTTCCAACTTGATAGTACTTTGGGACCTCCATATTTTGATAAGGCGCATCAGGTTTTTAGGCTGGTTGAGGACCACCAAGGTACGGTTTGGGTTTACTCGGTAGGTTCTGAAACTGCCTACAATTCCAGCAAAATAACTATGGCGACACCTCTTCCAAATGGCGATTACAAATTGAATAGTCAGCCCTTCATGAATTTGTCAAAAAGTATGGTTATTCACGCCATTTACCCGGAGAAGGACGGCGTCGTGTGGTTTGGTGGAACCCAGGGTTTAGTAAGATTTGATCAGAACGTAACTAAAAATTATGAACATGGAGTTAATGCCGCAATTAGGCAGGTATCTGTTGCAGACTCAGTGGTATTTTTTGGTAATGAAAATAGTAGCCAAAATTATCGGCTTCCCTATGAGAATAACTCAATGCAATTCGGCTATGCCCTTCCAAGCTATGAAGGTGAGTCCGTAAATCAGTTTCAATATTTCTTGGAAGGATTTGATAAGAATTGGTCTAACTGGACGCTTGACACTCAAAAAGATTACACCAACCTGCCGGAAGGAGATTATACATTTAAAGTCAAAGCCAGAAATGTTTACCAAACCCTAGGGACAGAGGATCAGTTTTCTTTTTCCATTCTTTCTCCCTGGTATCGCACTTGGTGGGCTTATATCACATATGCAACCTTGTCCCTTGGCTTTATTCAACTGATCATTCAATGGCGATCCCGACAGCTGAAACTTGAAAAGCTGCAGTTGGAGCATACGGTCACTGAGAGGACCAATAAAATAGTCATCAAGAATAAACAGCTAGAAGAGCAGGCAGTGAAATTAAAGGAAATGGATAAGGTGAAATCCAACTTCTTCGCCAACATCTCCCATGAATTTCGAACACCACTCACCTTAATTATGGGACCTTTGCAGGGGAAATCCACTGATGAGGAAGCCACTATTCCCAAAAAAGAATATAACATGATGCGGTCTAACGCTGATCGTTTACTACGCTTGATTAACCAACTGCTTGATCTATCAAAACTGGAAACCGGAGGTCTTAAGCTTCAGGCTACGAAGCGAAATATTGTCCCGTTTGTCAAGGGTTTGGTGATGTCTTTTGAGTCGCTTGCCAGTAGTGAACAAGTAGCTCTTGAAGTAATTGCTGACCAGCAAGAATCAGAACTCTATTTTGACGACGACAAGCTTGAAAAGATATTGTTTAATCTGGTTTCCAATGCTTTAAAATTTACTGATAAAAATGGACGTATAGTAGTTGAAATGCGTGATAAACATGACAAGGTTATCATAGAGGTGAAGGACAGCGGGATTGGAATCGTATCTGATCAGTTAACCCATGTTTTTGATCGATTTTACCAGGTAGATGGATCGCAGACCAAGCTTCAGGAAGGCTCCGGCATCGGATTAGCTTTGACCAAGGAACTTGTAGAGTTGCATCATGGCACCATTGAAGTGACCAGCAAGCCTGGTGAAGGTTCGCAATTTACAGTGACCTTGTTGAAAGGCACTACACATTTTGATTCTGGCGAAGTTGTGGAGAGACCACCCGTTGAGAAAGACAAGATGCAATTGAATTTTAATAGCAAAGGAAAAGCTGAACCCGGTAGTGACACCGAAGAGTTCGGAATCGAAAGCATTGACCATCTATTGATCTTGGTGGTAGAGGATAATGATGACGTGAGAGAATATATCAAAGGGCATTTATCACCTGATTATGCCGTAATAGAAGCAAAGAATGGTGAGGAGGGACTAACCATAGCCAGAGAACAAATTCCTGACCTGGTCATAAGCGATGTAATGATGCCCATCATGGATGGGTTTGAATTAACCTCAAAATTGAAGACCGATATCAAGACCTCACACATTCCGGTGATTCTGCTCACTGCGAAGGCTGGCAGCGAGGACAAGATTGAAGGGCTTGAGACAGGGGCGGATGATTATTTAACAAAACCTTTTGACGGCAAGGAGCTTATTGCGAGAATAAACAACCTTATAAAGGTAAGACAGACACTATGGGAACGGATAAGCAAGGAACTGATGATGCAGCCAGCCAGCGTTACCGTGCCTTCGATGGAAGAGAATTTTATCACTCAGGTTATCGAAGAGATTGAGGAGCACATGTCAGACTCCGAATTGAGTGTGGAAAAATTGAGTGACGCTATGGCTATGAGCCGGATCCATCTTCATCGTAAGCTGAAAGCCCTAACTGACCAATCAGCCAGTCAGTTCATTCGCACCATTCGGTTGAAAAGGGCCAAACAATTACTGGAGCAAAAGAGCGCCACGGTGACCGAAATTGCCTATGAGGTTGGGTTCAATAATATTTCCTATTTCGCCAAGTGTTTTAAAGAACAATTTGGGGTTCTACCCTCAGAATTTGAAGTTGAGTCCTAGTTCTTCTTTTACTTTCCCTCAGCAACGTCATATCGAAAGAACGGAGTGACTGAGATATCCCAAGAAATTTGTCATGGTACTTGATGGGATGTCTCACTGTCGTTCGACATGACGGTAAGATTTGATAAGAGGCAGTCACTCTGAGCGCAGCGAAAGAATCCCGTGATTAGTACCACCGACGGGATTCTTCGTTTCACTACCGATGACGATTAATTGATATTCCATGGATTCTTTTAAGCTATGTAACATATGTGTTACGATATGTAACATCCCTGTTAGCCTCCCCATAATTGATTGACCACCTTAGTTACGTGAAAGACGAAAGTCCTTTCACCAGCTCAAATAAATGTTTAACCGATTGATGTGATGCCATTTATGTCCATCACTCACTTTTCGATTCTAAAGGGACACTCCTGCTGATCGTGTTGAGTGCTGGCTTGCCCCTTTAGGGGAAAGGGGAGTGCTGGAAATTTTGCCAATCATCAATCCAAAAATTTTAGGATCATGAAAACTTTATTCAAAGTTTTGGCTGGTTGTGCAGCCATTTTAATCGCCTTTAATGTTAGTGCACAAAATATTCTTACCGCAGACAATAACCCTGGAGCGGTTGCTGTGCCTGGAGCGGTATTTGTAGGCGCAACTGCACTGCAGGACGCGATTGCAGCCGCAGTGAATGACGACATCATTCATGTAATTCGCAGTACCAACAGTTACGGGACAGTAACCATTGACAAACGTCTCAATATTTTTGGCATTGGCTTGTTCCCCGATGGTGGTTCCAGATCTACCATGTCTCAGATTGATATCCCTGACGCAGCGGCCAGTGGGACCAGGATTTCAGGAATGGTGGTCACTACCCTAAATCTTGGAGCTGGAACAGGCGCATTAAATAACCTGCTGATTGAAAATGGTCAATTTCGACAGATTCTTCATGTGTCCAATACGACAACATTGAAGGCTAAGTTCTAAATAACACAGCAATTATTATTATCTTCGCTATATGATATCAAGTCAAGAGATCAAAAATTTATTTGCACAATTGCCGATAAGTTCCCAAACCGAATTGTTGGATGAGTTGCTCCAGGAGCAGGAATTACAAGGCAAAGTATTGATTGCCGCTCAACAACAAATAGCAGAGAAAAGAAAGAAGAAACCCTGTCCAAATTGCACAAGCGAGAAGGTATATAAGAGGGGCAGACAAAAAGGTGTGCAGATGTATCAGTGCAATGAATGTAAAAGATGGTACAGTGAAACAACAGGGACACCTTTGTATGACATCAAGCTTAAATCAAAATGGCAATCTTATCTGCGCTGCATGGAGCAGGGCATGCCGATAAAAAAGATAGCAAAACAAATCGGAATAAGCATCCAGACAAGCTTCGACTGGCGGCATAAGATATTGAGTTCACTAAATGAGTTTGTTCCCGAACAGTTATCCTCGGAAGTAGAATGTGATGAATTGGAACTGGCACTTAACAACAAGGGCAGTCGAAATTTAGATAGGGCAGCAAGAAAGAGGGGAAACGATTTCATACGGAATATGGGAAAGGAAGAGGTCACAGTTGTCCAGGTAGTAACAGCGGTTGAACGCAAGGGGGAGAAGTACCTTAAAGCTGTTGCATCAAAACGGCTGAGCAAAGAAGAAATTTCAAAGGCATTGGATGGGAAGTTGGCCTACGGTGCAACCTTGATTACAGATAAGCACCCTTCTTATAAGGCTTTTGCCAAAGACAACCCCTCCATAAAGCACAAAGCGCTATTGGCCAAAGATCATGTGGATAGAGATGATAAAACAATCCATCTGCAAAAAGTAAACAATGTTCACACTCAACTTAGGACATTCTTACGCCCATTCAATGGTGTCAGTTCCAAATATTTGCAAAACTACCTGAATTGGTATGCTTATGCTGACCGAATAAGAGAGAGTAAAACAACTTTGAAACAATGGTTTCTGACTATGCTATTAACGGATCAAGCCTATCATCTGTATGAGCTATTTAAACAAAATGCTGTTATAATTAGAACTTAGCTCAATAGGGTAAGGGCCATAAGTTTACCGGATAATAATTTATCAGGAGATGTGCCTGCCAGCTTTACTGATCTTACCGGTTTGACTACCCTGGATTTATCAGGAAATACCATTACCAGCATCCCAGATATATCAGGTTTACCCGTCTTGAGTGCACCTAATGTGAGCGATAACCTGCTGGGATTTGGGTCACTGGATAATGGCAACTATCAGATCACCGGAATAGTATATAGCCCACAAAAGACATTCTTCACTGAAGTAGACGTACTGGCAGAAGTGAATACCGAATTAGTGATTAACCGCGAGGAGCCCACAGGGAGCGCTAATATTTATACCTGGTATAAGGACAATGTTGTAGTGCCGGGAGAGACTGGTCCCACCCTTACGCTGGTCAGTGCACAATTTACAGATGAAGGGATCTACAGATCAGAAGTGACCAGTTCGATTGTACCAGTCCTAATTATAAATACAGCCAATTACCTCTTAAAGGTCTCCTCCCTGGAAAGAGACAGGATAGCCTTGACCAATATTTATAATGCAACTGGCGGACCGGATTGGACGGACAATACCGATTGGCTAGGTGCCGATGTATCGACCTGGTTTGGAGTTACCGTGGCCAATAACCGGGTTACCGTCCTTTCCTTACCAGCCAACAACCTTCTAGGTGATATGCCAACAGATCTACGAGACATTGGTCAGATCACAGAGATCAGCCTGGAGGATAATGAGCTGAGAGCGCTACCGGATGTGACCAGGCTAACACAACTTACAACCTTGAGTGTGGCAGGCAATAGACTGGGTTTTGGTGACTTGGTACCGAACTCATCCATTCCAAACTTCACTTTTGACCCACAAAGGAGATTTGGTGTGACATTGAATCAGACGGTACAGGTGGGAGAGAACTTCACGGTGTCGATTGATATTTCCGGTGATAACAATACTTATGAGTGGTACAGGAAAGAGCGAAGAAAACCGGAAGATGATTTGGGTACTGCCATACCGAATTCGAATACACCTGACTACCTGATCGAGAACATCAATTTTGACAACATGGGTATTTACTATGTGAATGTGACCAATGAGGCGCTGCCTGGCCTGACGATCCGTAACCGGAACCAGAATGTATTTGCGGTAACCGACATTTTCGGCACCGTATTTCTCAATCAGCAGGCGGGAGTAGTCATGGATGATGGAGATGTGCTGATCTATGAGATCTTAGCGCCCGGTCAACCATTCGAATTGATTGGGACATCGGTATTAAGCGTCCCTGGTACTTACAGTTTTGATGACGTCTTTTTGGGCGACTATATCGTGATCGGTAGACCTGGCCCGACCTACATCGAAGATGTGCTTCAAACCTATTATGTAAGTATCAACGACTGGGTGCTGGCTGATCCATTGCAATTGAGAGATGTGGTGCAGGGAATTGACATTAATATGTTAACGGAACCTGAGCCCTTTGATCCAACATTGGGTGACGGGACGGTATTAGGACTAGTGGAGTCTGATTTTCCTGACTTCGTAGATCCGGAGGCGGGACTAAGGACTGATGCAAGGAGAAGAGTGAGGAGGGCAGGCTGTTCGCTCCTTCGTTCAAGAGCCAAGAACAGGGTCCTACAAGACACGCTGATATTGGGGGCCTACACCGAAACAGATAACAACGGGGAGTTCACCTTTGGAGATATCCCACCGGGTAACTACTTCCTTAACATTCAAATACCGGGTGTACCGATGGACACAACCAATTTAATTGAATTTGTCATCGATGAAAGTATAGAAGACCAGGTGTTTAATGTAGAGGCCTTGGCCTTGCCTGATGCAATCAGGTTACAATTAATTGAAGAAACAGGTTTTTATAGAAAGTACTTTAAAAACCTGGTCGTCTATCCGAATCCAGCCAGGGACTATGTAACTATAACCTATGAGAAGCTCAATAGTGCATCTCTTGAAATACGGTTGATTGACTTATCCGGACAGGCTATTGAAACTGTTGAGATCGACGAGGGTCGATTCAAGCAAATTGAGCTTGATATATCTCAACTGAGACATGGTATTTATATTTTGAACATCATTGATACGGACGAAGCGAATCAGTCGGTTGCGAATTACAGGTTGATTATAAATGATTAAGAATTTTCTTCCAATTTGAATCCAACACCATGATAATTGACTATGCTGATGGTTGGATCGTCTTTGAGGTATTTTCTCAATTTGGAAATAAAGACGTCTAAACTTCTACCATTAAAATAATCATCGTCACCCCATAAACGGTTGAGGATATCTGTCCTTTTAAGAACTGCATCTTTATGTAAACAGAGATGTTTGAGTAAGTCAGCCTCCCGTTTGGTCAAGCCTTTCTTTTTACCACTTATTTCCAGGCGAAGGTTCTTATAGTCAAAATGGTATTTACCTATTTCGAAACTGGTTTCCTTATCCAGATCCTGTCGAGAGGAGCGGCGTAAGAACACTTCAATTCTCAAAAGCAGTTCCTCAATGCTAAATGGTTTTGTGATATAATCATCTGCTCCGATTTTGAAACCCTGGATTTTATCCTCCTTCAGAGATTTCGCGGATAGAAACAGGATTGGTACCTGGTCATCAATAGCCCTGATTTTTTCAGCTAATGAAAACCCATCCATTTTAGGTAGCATGATGTCCAATATGCACAAGTCGAATTTTCTCTTGCTAAAATTCGCCCAGCCCATTTCACCATTTTCACTTAGCGTAACATTATAGCCGTTTAGATCCAAATTGTCTTTGACGACAAAGCCGAGGTTGGTATCGTCTTCGACCAGAAGAATGGATATTTTTTTGTCTAAACTCACTGATCGAAAGGCAGGAATATTTTGAAACTACTTCCCTTTCCGGGAGTGCTACTCAACGATATTTGACCATGATGAGCAGAAACCATCGTTTTTACGTAATTCAACCCTAGCCCGAATCCCTTTACATCATGGACATTACCGGTGGGAACCCTGTAAAACCGATGAAAAATTCTTTTGTGCTCGTCTTTTCTGATGCCGATGCCATTGTCTTTCAGGATTATTTCAATTCCGGATTTTATATTATTTGTCACGACTTCGATTTCCGGTATCGACTTGCAATATTTAACTGCATTATCAATTAGGTTGTAGAAAATGTTAGTCATATGAAGTTTGTCAGCTACGATAATGCTTCTCGCGGCTTTTAAGAAACAGTTTATTTTACCGTTCCTTTCCTTTATACAGAGGTCCATACTTTGAATTACATCAGCTAATATTTTATGGATGTCCACATCTTCACGCTTAATCTCCAGTTTTTCCTTATCAAGCACCGCCATTTGAAGCACCCTCTCCACTTGTTTCTTCAAACGGTTGTTTTCCGTTTGAATGATGGTCGCATAGTTTTTTAATCTCTCCGGTTGTTGTTTAATAGCCGGTTGTTGTAAAACCTCCGCAGAAACAGCAATGGTAGAAATCGGTGTTTTGAATTCATGGGTCATGTTATTAATAAAGTCCCGCTGAACTTCGGATAATCTTTTTTGCTTCAGAATGGCGAACATGGCGTAAGCGAAAAAGATCAACACGACTAAAAGAACCAATGAAGAAAAAGTCCATATACCCATATTACTGATGAGTTGGGCTTCTTTTAGGGGGAAATAGACTCCGAAATAGTAATTATCGGTGGTAAGTTGGGGGAATTTTGATGTTTCTATTTTTGGCGCAGGGGACTCTGGCGAGCTCATGGTGACATAATTACCAAAAACCATCTGTTCATCTGAGCAGTCGTATATGCCGTATTCAAAATCAAAGTTGACTGATTTTTTGCCCAACTCAGCCTTGAGATAATACTGCAACACCTCCGGACTGATCATATTGTTGACATTAACGGTGAAATAATTGCTAGAAATTTGATCCACCACACTGGCGGTCGGAACATCAGTACCGTTGTATTGACAAAGTGATTCAACCACGTTTTTGAGCGCAATATTGACATTGTGGTTGAACTCTGTTTCTTTTAAATCAAAAACCCTTTTCAGCCAAAATACCTGGGTAACAATGATACCTACAATTGATATAGCACCAAGAATAATTACCAGGCGAATGGCTTTTCTCTTCATTTAGTGAAATTACTTAAAACATGGATTTTCGGTCATGTCTTTAACAATTCATTAACAAGAACACTCATTTTACAGTATAATAGAAAGAGGAGTAGGGGTTTTGGCAATTTCACTATATTATAAGCAACCTTTTAACCAAGATGAGAGCGCTTAGAGTTATAACGACAATTTGTATTTCGTTGATTCCATTTTATTGTACTGGTCAACTGCAGGTTGGATTTTCGTTTGAACGCGGTGTACGACGGATGGAAATTCCGTTTAAACGGTACAATAACCTGGTTGTTATTCCCGTCACCATTAACAATCTGATAACACTGAATTTCATTTTGGATACTGGCGTACAAAACACCATTCTTACCAATAGGCTGTACGGAGACATATTGGGATTGGAGTATGACCGCGAGGTTATAATACTTGGTCCTGGTGAGAATGACTCTATCAGAGTTCTGGTAGTAGATAACATCGATATGTCTATAGCTAAAATTAAGGGTAAGAATACGCCCCTGGTTGTTTTGGAAAAGGATTTTCTCAAACTAGGCAACAATCTTGGGGCGGATGTCCATGGAATTATCGGATATGATTTGTTCAAACAATTTGTGATCGAAGTGCACTTCAATGACAATAAAATTATTTTTCATGATCCTGAACGTTTTAAGAAAAGGAAGTACTATAAGCGCAAAAAATATTTTAAAAAGATTCCCATTTCCATCGAACGTACCAAGCCATACGTTAGTGCTCGGATCGTCCAACAAAACGGAACAAAGGAAAATGTGAAGCTGATGGTTGATACAGGGGCTAGTCACGCTGTGCTACTTAACCCGGCGACCAGCGAAAGAATTAAAGTACCCGAAGAACGTTTAAGATCAGTTCTTGGGAGAGGATTAGGTGGTGAGATCTACGGCTTGGTGGGACGAATAGACCAAATAAGGCTTGATAAATTTGAGTTTAATGATGTTGTTACCTTCTATCCGGATGTGGATCACTATGGATACGGGCTGCGTTCCGGAGATCGCAATGGAACAATTGGAGGAGAGTTGCTGACGCGTTTCAATTACGTGATCGACTACAGTAACAAGGCACTTTATCTGCAGGAAGGGGCTGAATTTGATAGACAGTTTGAGTTTGACCTTTCAGGACTGGAAGTCATGAGCTTTGGTCAGAATTATGATTTCATTATGGTCAAATACGTGAGGGAAGGTTCTCCTGCTCACATCGCTGGGATTCAAAGAGGGGATATCATCAAGTCAATAAATGGTATGGCTAGTTCCGGGGCAAGTCTAAACTATGTCAATGCATTGTTAAGATCGAAGCCTGGAAAGAGGATATTTATGCGACTGCAACGAGGGTTGGAACAAGTCAAAACAAAATTTGTTCTTGAAAGAATGATTTAGCTTTCATCTGCAAAGAATTCATCCAAATCTTTTCTCAACGCTTCTTTGTTTTTGTACTGGGGACTCAATGACGGCTTCCCTGGAAAATTTTCCATGTGCAATGTCCTGGTGGGGAATGCAAAGTTGACATTCAACTTATCTGCTAACCTTACAATTTGCATCAATACTTCATGCCTGGCTTTTAGTTCATCACTCCAGTCAGGAACCTCAAAGAATATGTAGAACATGATATTGAGCGATGACTCGCCCATATCATTGAAATGTATTTGGTGAAAATCTTTTCTCGTATTAGGATGGTTGTCAACGATTTTTACCAAACCATCTACAAAGGTCTGAATCAGGTTGGGCGGGGTGTCATAGGTGAGGGCTATGGTTGTAAAAAATCTGCGATATCGTCTGAGGCCATGATTATCTATGGTGCGGTCAGCCAGTTTACCATTGGGAATATAATAGACCGAGTTACGGAAAGACCGTATTCTCGTAGATCGAAAACCTACTTCTTCAACCGTACCGTCCACATCATCTGAGGTTATCCAATCCCCAATCTGGAACGGTTTATCAATAAATATCATCAATGATCCGAAGAAGTTCTTGATGGTGTCCTGAGCCGCCAGGGCAAAAGCCAGGCCACCAATTGATAAACCTGTCAGGAGAGGTACAATGGGGACATTAAGGTTTTCCAGGATAAATAGAGAACCAACGATAACCACAAATGCCTTCAGTGATTTTCGGAACAAAGGAACCAGTTGGTCATCCAGGGTGCTCTCAGTCTTTAACGCCAGCTTGGTTAGATAGTAGGACAGGACATTTACCATCTGGTAAAAAACAATGGTACCAAGTAGTGGGAGTACTGCCTTAAGCCCAAGAATGATATATCTTGAACCAAATGCCGGTAATTGAAGAACGGGCACCAGCGCAACCAATAAGGAAACAACAAAGAAGATGCTAAGTGGTCTGGCGACCGGAAGTATGTATTTCTCCGCAACATCTTTATAACCAGATCGATGTAAGACATTAATTATAAGCTTTTCGAAGATGAGGGTGAAAACTTTATGAATAAGGAAGCTCAAAAATACCAGTATCAGAATTCCCAGGAGCTGCCAGAGATGAAGCCCTAATATTTTTTTGGTTCCGGCTTGTGGCAAAAGGTTGAGTAGTTTGTCAGTCCCGTAAGCGTATATCTCTTGATGAATAATTTCTATCTCACGCACCGCTCTCTCTGAATATAACCACCTGTTCCCTGTTTTTTCCAGATAAATGTTGGGATAAACATCCACCAGAACATAACGATTTCTGAGAGTTGTTGAGTCGACATGATCAGGCGCCTTGGGTATTTCATCGACATGTATGTAATGTCCTCCGCCATCAAGGATTTGTTTTAGTTTCACGGCCAGGTCAATGGCTTCATCTTCTGACCGTTGAGATTGATTAAAGACTTTTGCAGCTAGTTCCGGACGGTAGTTTTCATCCTGAAGAAAATAGAGATGGGTATATACAGCATTGTAAGGGGTTTCAAGGCTATAATCCAAACTGTCCTGGCTAAGTACCAGGTATTGTAGACTGGTAAGGATAATTGCAAATACTATACGCATACTATCATATTTAGGGATGGCAAATATAATAACCTCAAGGGCGGCTTTTAGAGTTGCTCATAAAGCTTAACAAGTACGAGGATAGCTACCAAGCCATTTAATGGCGTCCCCATATTTCTTGACGATTTTGTTCACTTTTTTGTCTTCAATATGCGCTTCAAAATCAATGAAAAAGACGTATTTGAAATCAGTACCATTTTTAGCGGGTCGACTTTCAATTTTCGATAGATTGATTTTGGCTTTGTGAAATTCCTGAAGGAACAAAGCAAGCGCTCCGGGTTTATCTGAATCAGAAAGTCTGACCAAAATCGAAGTTTTGTCATCATTGCTGACATTATTGATCACACCCTTGGCAAATATGAGAAAGCGTGTGTGATTGTCAGCGGAGTCTTCGATATTCTCAAAAAGAATAGGCAATCCGACTTCTTTTGCTGAAATGTGCGAACAGATAGCTGCAGCTTTGACCTCTTCCAGGGCGTGTTCACAGGCAGTAGAAGTAGAATTTACCGGGATGAGCTCTACCTTTTTCCCATAAAGATCCTGGATGAATTTTCGGCATTGCCTGAACGCAATGTCCTTAGAATAGATCTTGGTGATATTTTTAATCTCTTCTTCCCTAGTGGCAAAAGCGAAATGAATTGGAATTGATAATTCAGATACGATCTTCAGGTCCGATTGTCCGAGGAGATCAAGCGTTTCTTCTACTATACCTTCCTGATTATTTTCGATGGGCACAACACCGTACTTGGCCCTGTCAGAGGATACTGTCTCAAAAACTGAGCTAATTGAATTTACCGGCAGATATTCACTCATAGCCCCGTATCTGCTTTCTGCCGCCTGGTGTGTAAAGCTTCCTTCCGGCCCAAGATATACTATTCTTTCCGGTAACTCCAGGTTGCGACTCACTGCAAATATTTCGAGGAAAATAGCCTCGATAGCTGCGGGGGTCAAAAGACCTTTACTATTACTAATCAGTCTTTTAAGGATCGCTTTTTCCCGGTCGGGCTTATATATTGTGGTGTTGGATTTACGCTTGAAAGCGCCAACTTCTTTGACGACCGCCATCCTCTGATTGAGTAGCTTAATTAACTGATCATCTACGGCATCAATTTTTTTTCTAAAATTTTCCAGTTTCATTTTGACGATTTGCAGAAGGGGTAATGTTGAAGCCCAAAGAGGGAAAGTAGCCTCGGCAGGGCTTTGTAATGCACTGAAATTCAGCTACTTAAATTAATTGGTAAAACAAAATGTAAAATTGATTGATTTGGGTTGGATTCAAAAATATAAAATTCTCGCAGTAATTGAGTAGTTCTTGAAAATATTGGAATGTAACTAGTTGGTAAGCAACAAGTTAGATATTAACTCGTTAAAGCATTAGTCATTTTTCATAATCTAAGGTAAAAAACCCTTTTTGGTAAGGAGTCCAAATAAACCGGGACGAAACGGGTCTTGATGTAGTTAAACAACAGGAAAAAACCCGACGGTTTACAATTTAGAAATGGGTCGGTTAGCATTTTGAAACTATATTTATCGCAAACTGTTCGGTTAAGAAAAACCACCGTTTGTTAACTCCATCATAAAAGATACTCGGACTTCTAATATTCGAAAGCGTGAGTTTTATGAGACTATCTGCAGTTCCAAGATTAGATTACAGGTACGATATTATTCATGTCTTAAATATCGAACTGGGTTTAATTTTGTCACCCTTAAGATTTGTCCTGAGACAGTCAAAGCTATGGTCACTGTAATTAAATTATTAAGATTGAAATGATAAAAGGCATTGATTCCACCGGTTCGGATCAGGGTAAAATGAATCAATTAACCAACTCATCAACCAGAAACCCAAAGGTGCACCCAAAATAAATGAGAATAAAAGCATCCAGAGATACTCTTTACCTGCCAGTTTTATTAAAGTGATTTGACCAGCTCAAACAATAAAACGGTCGTATTCTTTATTGATATAGAACCAAATAGGAAATAGTAGGGGAGTCTCTCAAAAGGGATGTGATTGAGAGACTCACAAAATGAGCGTTTTAATGAGAGCATATTAATGGTCTTGATAAAGCGAGGACTGCGCTAACTTCTCAGGCCTATAAAAATAACTGGAAGAGTTGGGGGAGGCATCAATTCTGTTTGGCTGGCGGTCTCTTATCACTTTCTACTATAATGGTTTTTTTTGATCTGCTATTTCTTGTTTACTATGATCTTTTTGCGAAGGCTTTTCAATTATAATAACTCATCAAAATCATTTATTGTAAGTTCAAGTAATAAGTGCAATTTTCCTTTGTAGCACTTGCTTTGCGTTTAGGTAATTAAATTTTCTAACAGGGCGTTCATTGATTTTGTTTTCAACAACTTTGATTTGCTCCTCTGTAACAAATCTAATATCTGTTTTCTTAGGATAAAACCTTCTGATTACCCCAATCCTATTTTCAACTGTCCCTTTATCCTGACTAGTATAGGGACGAGTGAAATAGGCATCCACATCAAGGGATTGAGCAATCAACTCATGTTTAGAAAATGCCATATCATTATCAAAAGTGAGTGTTTCCAGTTTGTGTTTATCCTGAGAGAGTTCCTCCACAATAGCTTCGGCCATTTGATCGGCATTTTTACTGTGCATCTTTCTGATTCTGGTAAAAAGACTTGCTCGGTCTGTCATCACCAACAAAGAGCCTTTGTGGTTTTTACCCATCATTAAATCGACTTCTATATCTCCCAATCGTTCCCTTTTGTTAATGATCTGGGGTCGCTGTTCAATTGATACCCTATTCGGGATAATACCTCTACGATCTTTTCTGTTTCCTCGTTTGCGCCTTCGTTTGCCATGTTTTAGATATGTGTATAGTTGTTTGTATTCTTGGTTCTCCTGGCGGTTGGTGTGCTTACATTCCCATATCCATTGGTAAATCCATTCATGGCTAAGTGGACATTCTCTCGTTTTCTTTCCCTGATGGCTGATCAATTCAGGACTCCATCTATCTTCTTGGAGCCGGTTAACTATCCAGTCTTTCATGGGTTTGGTGAAAATCACTCTTTTTGGCTTTTCTTGATGACGAAGACTGGTCCTCCTTTGTGCATTTGCTGTTCGATAGACACCAGCTCCCCTACCTCTTGAACCCACATTTCGCTTAAGCTCACGTGAGATCGTAGATGGGTGAAAATGAACGATACAGGCAATCTCCTTTTGAGTAGCTCCTGTTTTCAATAATGCTTCAATTTGATACCTTTGATCAATACTGAGATGTGTGTAGTTTTTTGACATTTTGCAATCCAAAGATTGCACTGTTCAGGCTTTTGAAGGATGAAAAAGCCCTTAAAAGCTTTTTCATCCTTCAATTGCACTTATTAGTTGATCTCAGCTATTTCTATTTTCCTATTTTTAAGGAATTTGAGCTTGAGTGTAGTGTTTGCGGTTGATTCCATCTATTAACTTCTCACACATAACAATTGGCTAACTATCACTTTGTGATAGTTAGCCAATTGTTATGTGTCTCATTAAATAACAAGAGACATCTGCTGTGAAGATGCGTATTTACTCAAAATGCTATCAAGAGAGTTAAATTCATTTTTTGGCAATACAATCTCTTTATAGCTTCCCTTTTCCCACCACATTTTTCGAGCTATAGCATCTTTCCAACTGAAAGAATCTGAAATTCATTACCTATGATTTCAATCGTACATAAATCATCAAGAGCAATACCAATCCGCCTTGTTCTCTTTAACAATTTTTGGCTAAGTTCTAAATAACACAGCAATTATTATTATCTTCGCTATATGATATCAAGTCAAGAGATCAAAAATTTATTTGCACAATTGCCGATAAGTTCCCAAACCGAATTGTTGGATGAGTTGCTCCAGGAGCAGGAATTACAAGGCAAAGTATTGATTGCCGCTCAACAACAAATAGCAGAGAAAAGAAAGAAGAAACCCTGTCCAAATTGCACAAGCGAGAAGGTATATAAGAGGGGCAGACAAAAAGGTGTGCAGATGTATCAGTGCAATGAATGTAAAAGATGGTACAGTGAAACAACAGGGACACCTTTGTATGACATCAAGCTTAAATCAAAATGGCAATCTTATCTGCGCTGCATGGAGCAGGGCATGCCGATAAAAAAGATAGCAAAACAAATCGGAATAAGCATCCAGACAAGCTTCGACTGGCGGCATAAGATATTGAGTTCACTAAATGAGTTTGTTCCCGAACAGTTATCCTCGGAAGTAGAATGTGATGAATTGGAACTGGCACTTAACAACAAGGGCAGTCGAAATTTAGATAGGGCAGCAAGAAAGAGGGGAAACGATTTCATACGGAATATGGGAAAGGAAGAGGTCACAGTTGTCCAGGTAGTAACAGCGGTTGAACGCAAGGGGGAGAAGTACCTTAAAGCTGTTGCATCAAAACGGCTGAGCAAAGAAGAAATTTCAAAGGCATTGGATGGGAAGTTGGCCTACGGTGCAACCTTGATTACAGATAAGCACCCTTCTTATAAGGCTTTTGCCAAAGACAACCCCTCCATAAAGCACAAAGCGCTATTGGCCAAAGATCATGTGGATAGAGATGATAAAACAATCCATCTGCAAAAAGTAAACAATGTTCACACTCAACTTAGGACATTCTTACGCCCATTCAATGGTGTCAGTTCCAAATATTTGCAAAACTACCTGAATTGGTATGCTTATGCTGACCGAATAAGAGAGAGTAAAACAACTTTGAAACAATGGTTTCTGACTATGCTATTAACGGATCAAGCCTATCATCTGTATGAGCTATTTAAACAAAATGCTGTTATAATTAGAACTTAGCTGCATTTAGTAAGTCTTCAGGAATACAATAAGGCGCTAGAAATTTATAGAAAGCACCTCCGGTCGCTCAAGAAAGACGATGAGCTCTATACTTTTTTTTTTCGCACGACCTTGGCATGGTTTATTTTGAGCAAGGTTCATATAGCCAGGCTGAAAGACAATTGTCCAACGCCAATGAAGCGCTTGAGGATCAGGGATTATACGCATCTACGGAGAATGTTACCGTTCTTAGCGGGTATTCCAGACTTTTTAAACAGTTAGGAAAATATCCTGAAGCTGAAGAGGTGCTTCGGGAGGCATTGAACATCCTCGATCAATTGGGTGGAAGCAACGAAGATTTTTATGCAGTGGTTTATAATGAAATTACCACGTTATATAAGGGCCTGGGCAACTACCAACAATCAAAAGAATATTATGAAAGAGTGCTGGCCCTGGATGAAGAATTATACGGAAAAGAAGATCCCACCTATGCCCTATCCTATTCGAACCTTGCCAGCGTGTATATTGACCTTGAAGATTATGATAAGGCCGAGGAAATGTATTTACAAACCATTAAAACATTCGAGGATTTCTACGGACAGGAGAGCTATGATTATGCCATAAATCTTGCTCAACTGGCATTTATCTATCGCAAAACCGGAAGATATGAGGAAGCCATTACTGCCCAGGAAAAAGCGGTCAATATTGTCAAAGATCTTTTCGGCGATGACCACCCACTATACGCTTTTGACTTATCAAATCTGGGTGATATCTATGCCAGTATTAATCGTTTGGAAAATGCTGATGCACAATACACGAAAGCGCTCAACATTAGAAAAAAGGCACTTGGTGTGAACCATCCTTTATATGCCGAATCAACCAAGAAGATGGCCGTTCAGAAGTGGGCAAAACATCGGTATGAAGAAAGTGAAAGCTATTTCAAAGAAACTTTCGACAATTATTTTAATCAGATCGAAGCATATTTTCCCATCCTAAGCGAGGAAGAGAAAGCCAAATTTTATAGCACTAAGCTTAAACCGGCATTTGAGCAGTTTAACTCATTCGCCTTTGAAGGAAGCAGGGAGAGCAGACATTTAAACGGATTAATGTATGACTATCAGTTGGCCACCAAGGGACTTATCATGTATGCAACTAATAAGGTGCGCCAGGCCATTTTCAATAGTGGAGATAGTCTGCTGATTAATAAGTACAATACCTGGATAAGCTATAAAGAGCAGTTGTCTAAACTTTACAGTACGCTTGAATTAGAGGCGGAAGAACGGAATCAATTAATTGATTCGTTATCTACACGTGCAAACGATATGGAGAAAGAATTAAGCGCATCCTCTAAAGCTTTTGCCAACACTTTTACCAGCAAGAAGGTTACCTGGAAAGAAGTTCAGGCCCAACTCAAACCTAATGAGGCTGCTGTGGAAATTATCCGCTTTCGGAATTTTTTACCGGATTCAGCTGGATATTTTAATGGCGAGGTTTACTATGCTGCTCTGATTGTCAGAGAGGATACCGAAGATTACCCGGACATGGTATTGCTCAGGAGCGGTGCGGATATGGAAAAGAGATTTATTGCTTATTACAGAAATGCGATCAAGTTTAGTATGGATGACCAATACTCCTATAATTTTTTCTGGAGACCAATTGCCAATCGATTAAAAGGCATTAACAAAATCTACTTCTCACCAGATGGTGTTTATAATCAAATAAGTATTTATACGCTCAAAAATCCGAAAACAGGCGAATACTCTATTGATGAATGGGCTATACAGGTAATGACCAGTACGAAAGATCTCATCGCCTATGCAGATAACCCATCATCATATCCTGGTGAAAGGAAAGCTTATCTATTCGGCTACCCCAATTATAACAAAGGGTCTTATGAAGAAAAACTACAGGCTTCATCTGACGAAATAGCTTCAAGCGTTGTTGCGGCTGCCAGTCAGGGCAGGGAAATTCGTGGTAATTCAAGAGGAGGCCGTGGCGCCAGAAGCGGAGGTGGTAGTAATACCAGGAGTACCAGAGGAGGTATTTCCCGTGGTCTTCGTGGAAACCTTCAGCGTTACATCGATGATAACAGCTTACTGGCGTTGCTGCCCGGCACTAAAACAGAAATTGAACTGATAAAGAACCTCTATGAAACAAATAATACGCCGCCCTTAACTTATCTTGCAAATCAAGCCATAGAAACCAATTTGAAAAGTGTCAAAAATCCACACACGCTTCACCTAGCTACACATGGATTTTTCCTTGAGGACGATCGAGAGACAGACGTACCAGGTGATGATGATTATGTCCAAAATCCATTGCTGAGATCAGGTTTGATTTTTGCCGGTGCGAATAGTTTCCTCAGTTCAGGAGAATTTCTTGAAGGGGAAGATGATGGCCAGGACGGCATATTGACGGCATTTGAGGCCATGAACATGAATCTCGATGACACAGAGTTGGTTGTAATGTCAGCCTGTGAGACTGGTTTGGGTGAAGTGACAAATGGTGAAGGAGTCTATGGTTTACAGCGATCATTCCAGATAGCCGGCGCCAAGAGTATCATTATGTCACTTTGGACCGTAGACGATGACGCCACCCAGCAGCTCATGACCAATTTTTATTCAGAGTGGCTCAAGACTGGAGATAAACCCTCTGCTTTTAAGGCCGCCCAGCAAAAACTGAGAGAAAAGTATAGTCAACCTTATTTCTGGGGAGCTTTTGTCATGGTGGGTCAATAAAAAGGCACCTCTAAAATCCTTTTGATCCCTTGTTTTTAATACAAGAATAATGCTCTATATTTGCGCTCCGTTTTTTAAAGCAACTTTATTTCAGTAATGAGTGAACTGATCGAATTTATAGAGGCTGAGTCTAAGGAGAAAAGGCAGAAATTTCCGGCTTTTCAAGCTGGGGATACTATTAATGTCCACGTAAAAATCAGTGAGGGCAACAAAGAAAGAATTCAGCAATTCCAGGGAACCGTTATCCAACGCAGACACCCCAACAGTAACGGTGAAACCTTTACCGTAAGAAAGATGTCATCCGGAATAGCAGTAGAACGTATTTTCCCCATAATATCGACTAGCATTGATAAGATTGAGGTAGTTAGAAAAGGTAAAGTCAGAAGAGCAAGACTTTACTACCTGAGAACAAGGAAGGGTAAAGCCGCCAGGATCAAAGAGAAATTGTAATTCTAACTAAGAAAGTAATACGAAGCCTTCCTGTTTGATCCGGAGGGCTTTTTTATTTTTGAGTCACTTTTACTCAAAAATTTCTTATAAACTTTTTGAAGAGCCAAAATATTAGATCAAAAGATTGATTGACCTTGTACATTAGATTTAAAAATCTATTAATCGGACTGCAGATTCTTATCTATCTGTATTTGGCAAAGTCATAACTTATTGAAAATCAAATCTTTGTTCTTGTATCTTGGTCCTGTAAATCTTCCAAACAATGAGACTTTCATTCCACAAGTACCAGGGAACAGGAAACGATTTTGTGATAGTCGACAATCGCACTTTGCAATGGTTGCCAGGTGAAGGTCAGGTCTCACAAATCTGTGATCGAAGATTAGGGGTGGGCGCCGACGGATTAATCCTCATTCAGGATCACAATGAGTATGATTTTGAAATGGTGTACTTTAATTCAGATGGCAGCAAAAGTTTATGTGGAAACGGCAGCAGATGTGCCATACATTTTGTTCATGTACTGGGAATTATAGGAACAGAAACGACGTTTCTCACTACGGATGGCGTTCATCAGGGCAGCATTAATGAGGAGGAAATTAGTTTCAAAATTTTTGATATTGATAAAATCAGAACAATGGGTAATGACCAGTTCATTAATACCGGCTCTCCGCATTATGTAGCTTTCAGGAAAAATATTGATGAATTGGATGTTTTTCAGGAAGGTAGTAAAATCAGGTATGATGAAAAATTTCGCCCTGATGGAACTAATGTGAATTTTGCCGAAATCATGGGAGAAAACACAATCTCTGTTCGTACTTACGAACGAGGAGTTGAGGAGGAGACATTATCTTGCGGAACCGGCGTGGTCGCGGCTGCTCTGGGAGCTAGTATAAAAGGTATTTCTAGCCCAGTCACTGTCAAGACTAGGGGTGGAGTGTTGAGAGTTTCCTTTCAAAAAAGTGAGAAAGGCTTCCAAAACATTTATCTAAGAGGATCAGCAATTCTGGTATTTCAAGGTGCAATAGAAATCTAAAGAGTATAATCAACAATTAACAAATCCCCATTTACTCCTACCTTTGCTCGCTTAAACCGTTTAATTTTAAACCCGAAATTACCTTCGGGAAATAACCAGACATAGAAACAAGGATCAAAGGCTTGATAAACAACATTCTATCAATATTTTCTGTCCGCCGTACAAAGTACTTTAGCTGACAGGTATCTTGCCTCTTGTGTCTTCAAAGTTTAATTAAGTAAGATATAACATCAAATGTTAGGGACGATAGCTAAGAGTTTTGCCAAACTGTTGGGATCAAAGTCGGATAAGGATATTAAGTTACTAATGCCTGTTGTTGAGCAAGTTAATGATGAGTTTAAGAAACTCATCTCAATATCTGATGATGATCTCAGAGGTAAAACAACCGAACTCAAAGAATACATAAAAAACGATCTGAAGTCTATTGATGAACAAATAGCATCGCATCAGAGTCGAGTGGATGACAATCCTGATCTGGATATTACAGAAAAAGAGGACCTTTTTACTAAAATTGATAAACTCGAAGAGGAACGCGATAAAGCCCTGGAAGACACACTTATGAAAATTCTTCCACAGGCATTTGCCGTAATGAAAGAAACTGCCAGGAGATTAACTGAGAATGAGCACCTGGATGTCACAGCAACTATTCGCGATAAGGAAATAGCCGCTAAAAACGACAATGTAGAGATCAAAGGTGACATTGCTATCTGGAAGAACAAATGGATGGCAGGAGGTGCTGAGGTGGAATGGAAAATGGTTCATTATGATGTCCAGTTGATTGGTGGCATGGTATTGCATCAAGGCAAAATTGCCGAAATGACAACCGGTGAAGGCAAAACTTTCGTTGCTACTTTACCCGCATATCTGAATGCCCTGGCTGAGCGTGGTGTTCATATTGTAACCGTCAACGACTACCTGGCCAAAAGAGATGCTGAATGGAATGGCCCCCTATTTGAATTCCATGGATTGAGTGTCGATTGCATTGACAAGTACCAACCTCACTCGCCAGAGCGCAGGGCTGCGTACAATGCTGATATCACCTATGGTACTAACAATGAATTCGGTTTCGACTACCTCAGGGATAATATGTCGAGAAATCCTGAAGAACTGGTGCAACGAAAGCACCATTATGCCATGGTGGATGAAGTCGACTCCGTACTTGTTGATGAAG
The DNA here is from genome assembly GCA_963664285.2 of Cyclobacteriaceae bacterium. GTDB lineage: Bacteria > Bacteroidota > Bacteroidia > Cytophagales > Cyclobacteriaceae > JAJCYL01. The sequence goes on along the minus strand of CAXXNX010000010.1, from coordinate 236,916 downwards.
CCAGAACGCCACTGATCATCTCTGGCCCTATCCCCAAGGGAGATGAACATGAATTTCATGAACTAAAGCCGAGAATAGCCAAATTAGTGGACACACAAAAGCGATTGGCCCAGCAATATCTGATTGAGGCAAAAAAACAGATCGCAGACAATTCAGATGGGGGAGGTTTGCCTTTATTCCGAGTATTCCGGGGTCTTCCGAAGTACAAACCCTTGATCAAATACCTGAGTGAAACCGGCATCCGACAAGTGCTTCTGAAAACAGAGAATTTCTACCTTCAGGACAATCAGAAAATGATGCCGGAAGCAGACCAGGAACTATATTTTACCATTGATGAAAAGCACAATAGTATTGACCTGACGGAGAAAGGAATTGATCTCATAACTAATGAAGGTGAAGACAAGAGTTTCTTTATCATGCCTGATATTGGTGTGGAAATCTCAAAAATTGAAAACGATACCAGTATTGTAGAATCCGAACGCCTAAGTAACAAAGAAGCTTTAATACAAGACTATACCACAAAAGCTCAAAGAATACATTCCATTAATCAATTACTAAAAGCTTATTGCCTATTTGAGAAAGATACCGAATATCTCCTGGTCGATGATAAAGTAAAAATTGTAGATGAGCAGACTGGTCGGGTAATGGATGGTAGACGCTACTCCGATGGGCTACATCAGGCCATAGAGGCAAAAGAAAATGTGAAAGTTGAAGATGCCACCCAAACCTACGCCACAGTTACTCTTCAGAATTACTTTAGGATGTATCACAAACTGGCAGGTATGACCGGTACTGCTGAAACAGAAGCGGGAGAATTCTTGGAGATCTACAAATTAGATGTGGTGGTTATCCCAACCAACAGGCCGATAGTAAGGGACGATCGGGAAGATATGGTTTACAAAACCACACGCGAAAAGTTCAAAGCAGTTAGTGATGAGATTGTGGACCTCACCAAAGCGAGACGGCCAGTGCTAGTAGGAACCACATCAGTTGAAATTTCCGAAGTAATTAGCCGGATGCTTAAAATGAAAGGTATTGAGCACCAGGTTTTAAATGCCAAACAGCATCAACGGGAAGCGGAAGTAGTGGCCCACGCCGGTGAACCTGGAACGGTCACCATTGCTACCAATATGGCTGGCAGAGGCACCGATATTAAGCTAACACCTGAGTCAAAAGAAGCAGGCGGGTTAGCCATTATTGGTACGGAAAGACATGAATCCAGGCGAGTTGACCGTCAATTAAGGGGTCGTTCCGGTCGTCAGGGTGACCCCGGATCTACACAATTTTATGTTTCCCTGGAGGATAACCTTATGCGCCTCTTCGGTTCTGATCGTGTAGCTAAATGGATGGATCGATTAGGCCTCGAGGAGGGAGAAGTCATCCAGCACTCAATGATTACCAAATCAATTGAACGGGCTCAGAAAAAAGTGGAAGAGAATAACTTCGCCATCAGGAAGCGTTTACTTGAATATGACGATGTAATGAATTACCAAAGGGAGGTTATTTATAAGAGGAGGAGAAATGCATTGTTCGGAGAACGTCTCCAGGTCGATATTTTAAACATGTATTTCGAGATTTCTGAGGATATCGTTATCAATGCTAAAGATTCGGAAGACTACGATAGTTTCAAGCTCAATTGTCTTGGCCTTTTCGGCCTAGATTTCCAAATTGACCAGGATGAATTTGCTAAAATCACCAATGAAGAATTGAGTGATAACGTCTACCAGGAGGCGCTTAATCGTTACGACGAAAAGAATATCGAATTGGCGAAGCGGGCTTTCCCCATTCTTAAGGACATCCTAAAAAATCGTGGAGCCACCGTTATTGATGTGCTTGTGCCTTTCACAGATGGGAAAAGGCAAATTGGGGTAACAGTTAACCTGGAAAAGGCTATTCAAACTGAGGGTAAACAAATGACCCGGGAGATGGAAAAATTTGCTGCCCTGTTATTTATAGATCAGGCCTGGAAAGAGCACTTAAGGGATATGGATGATTTGAAGCAGTCTGTTCAAGCCGCGGTTTACGAACAAAAAGATCCACTTCTTATCTATAAATTTGAATCTTTTGAATTATTTAAGCGCTTTATTGCGAGAGTGAACGAGGATACTATCTCTTTCCTGACCAAAGCCACCATTCCGATTCAACAATCTTTACAAGTCGATGAAGCCAGAAGGCAAAGGTCTTCGCAGGACTATGAAGAGAGTAAGGAAGAATCCAAGTCACTGCTTTCAGGTGGTCATGCTCAAGGACAACGCCGACCTCCTGTGGAGAAAGTTGCTCCGGCGAAATCAACAAAAATTGCTGGTAGAAACGAAAGAGTTTCGGTTCAATACACCGACGGAACAATTAAAAAAGAGGTTAAATTCAAACACATTGAAGAAGATTTGAATAATAGTAAATGCGTTATCGTTGAGGACTGACAATAAAGACATGCGAGTATTATACTCAATATTATTGTTGGTAATTGTAAGCAGCTGCAGTCCAACGACGCAACTATTTACGTCGTTGAGTTCTTCATACGAAGAAGACCTCTCACAATATCGTCCGGCTGTACCGAAAATTTCAATTGAAGAGGATCGACAACAAACTGCAAACGTTGAGGAGGTTGAGTATGTAGAGCCTACTGAGCATTTGAGAGCAGAAATTGATAGCATTTTACGAATCAAAGTCTCTCGCAACCTGGATATTGGTTATCTGCAAGGATTCACCATTCAAGTTTATACGGGCCGTAGCCGCGAGAGAGCCAATAATGCCAAAAGAGTAGTATATAAAATTTTGATAGATGAGGAAGTGAAAGTCTATTACGATCAACCCATGTTTCGTGTGAAGGTAGGCCGGTACTATACAAGACTGGAAGCGGAAAAAAGTTTTAACCAACTTCGAAAAAGATTCCCACAAGCGTTAGTCCTTCCGGAAAGAATACCTCTCCAAGAATGAATCTTCTTCCGACAATAAAAAAAAGGGCTAAAGAGATCCATCCCGACCTTGTACGCATCAGACGTCATTTACATGCTCATCCTGAATTGTCATTTAAGGAATATGAGACATCGAAATTTGTGAAGGCTGAACTGGATAAATTGAATGTGCTTTATACTTCAATGGCAGATACTGGAATAGTAGCCTTAATTGAGGGAAAGAATCCGGATAAGAAGACCATTGCATTAAGAGCTGATATGGATGCCTTGCCCATTCACGAAGCAAATGATGTTGAATATAAATCCAAAAATGAAGGTGTAATGCATGCTTGTGGTCACGATGTGCATACTACCAGCCTACTTGGTGCCGCTAGAATAATTAGTGAAACTTCTGAACAATTTGAGGGAACGGTAAAACTCATTTTTCAGCCGGGAGAAGAACGGCTACCGGGAGGCGCATCTATTATGATCAAAGAAGGGGTGCTTGAAAATCCCGAAACTGTTTCCATTATTGGTCAGCATGTGATGCCCTTTATTCCGGCAGGAAAAGTGGGATTTAAACCAGGTATGTATATGGCAAGCGCTGATGAAATCTATATGACGGTTAAGGGGAAAGGTGGGCATGCGGCTATGCCGGAGCTAAATATTGATCCCATATTGATCACCTCTCATATTATCATCGCTCTTCAACAAATCGTATCGAGAAATGCTCCCCCTAAGATCCCATCCGTTTTATCATTCGGCAAAATTATAGCTGATGGCGCCACTAATGTGATACCGGATAAAGTAATAGTTGAGGGCACGTTCCGGACCTTTGATGAAAAATGGCGAAACAAAGCGCATGAAAAGATCAGGAAACTGGCAGAAGGAATCGCGGAAAGTATGGGTGGAAGCTGCGATATCGAAATAAAAAAAGGGTATCCCTTTCTCATGAATCACCCGGAGGTTACCGAAAGAGCCCGCTCCTTTGCTGTGGATTATTTGGGTGAAGAAAACGTGGTTGACCTTGATATCTGGATGGCAGCCGAGGATTTTGCCTGGTATTCACAGGAAACAAACGCTTGTTTTTATCGGCTGGGTACCCGCAATGAAGAAAAAGGAATCGTTTCTGGTGTCCACACCCCTACTTTTGATATTGATGAGTCGGCTCTGGAAATCGGCGCAGGGCTAATGGCCTGGATAGCTATTGTAGAGCTGTCTCAAGCTGATGCTCCTTAACTTCCCGTTCTTTTTCACCAGTAATGGCTTCGGTTACGTTCATGATGTGGTCCCCAACTTTTTCTCCGGCATAGAACATATCCCTGTAAATAGTGCCACTTTTAAGATCATAACTGCTATCCTCCATTCTTTTCAAATGCTGCTTTCTTAGTTTATCCCGTTGGTTATTTATATCAGCCTCCTTTTTGAAAGCAGAGGTAATGGTTACTCGTTTATAGTCCTTTTTTAAGTTGGAATTCATCACTAGAAAAGCCTTATCAATAGCATCCAGCATTTTATGAACGCCTTTTATTTGTTCCTCACTAAACTCCAATTCATCTTCAATCTTTCGTCCGACATCTTTGGACATCTGGAAAATGACATCCCCCACTCTTTCCAAATCATTGATAACGCTCATTAAACTCGCTACCCGAACAGAAGCTGTACTGCTCAATTGGCCCTGGGAGACTTTCATCAGGTAAGTAGAAATTTCTTCCTCCATCCTATCGGTGATCTCCTCGTATTTTCTAATCTTAGCCATGAGGTTTATTTTGTTTTTTTGTTTTCTTGGCTTCAAGAAGATCTCTCAGAAAGCCCGACATCCTACTCGTAATCTCCCCAAATTTAGAAGTTTCTTTTGCCGCCTCTTCCAGGGATAGTTCTGCCGTATCCATCATCCCGGTTCCGATATATTCCAAATGGAATTCCTCATCATCACCTTTTGATGAAACCATTTTTGTAACTGCTTTAGCAATTATGTTCACAAAATTTACCAGGATAAGTGTGTTGATGATATTAAAACTGCTGTGAAAAATTGAAAGGCCAATAGGTATGTCTTCAGCATTGTTGTACGGCGATGACCCTCCCGTCAACATCATATATGAATCAATGGCATTGAGAAAAATGGGCATTAATAGCATGATCCAAAGCACTCCAAAAATATTGAACATAAAGTGTGCGGCAGCCGCTCTCTTTGCATGAACATTCCCGATTATAGCAGCCAGGTTTGCAGTAATAGTAGTTCCAATATTTTCACCTAAAACCATGGCAGCCGCCAACTCGAATGGAATCCATCCGTTATTAGCCATTACTAAAGTCAAAGCCATTGCCGCACTAGAGGATTGAACTATGACGGTAATAAGTGTGCCGATACCAACAAATATTAATAGAGATAGAAATCCTAGATCGGTATAGCCTGAAAGAAATGAAAGTATTTCAGGGTTGGATTTGAGATCAGGAACAGAGTCTTTAAGATAAGTCAGCCCTAAAAACAATAAAGCAAAGCCAATGAGGACTTCTCCCCAGGATTTGACTTTACTTCGGCTAAAAAACAGCATTGGAAACCCCAATGCTATGATGGGCATGGCATAGGTTGCTATTTTTACTTTAAATCCAATAATTGAAATCAGCCAGGCAGTAACAGTTGTACCAATATTAGCTCCCATAATTACACCAATACTTTCCACCAGGGACAGTAATCCAGCATTAACAAAGCTTACAACCAATACCGTGGTTGCAGAGGAAGATTGGATCAAACTGGTCAGGGCAAACCCGGTAAAAACTCCCTTTAGCCTATTAGAAGTCATGGCGCTTAATACCTGGCGCATTTTTGTCCCGGCCACTTTTTGTATCCCTTCACTCATAACCTTCATGCCATAAATAAAGAAACCAAGGGCCCCAAAAAGCTGGAGTACCTCAAAAAAGCCGAATTTCATGTGTGAAAGGAGGTGTAAGTCAGGTGTAAGAAAACCACAAGCGATAATTAATCAAGTCCAAAATAAGAAATCTCTTTCTATTTAATCAACGCAAAACTAATTCTTTGAATTCTCTCCAACTATATAGCCAATGTTAAGTCTTAAATGTCATTCAGTTACCATGTGTTTAGCCCTCACCGTTATTCCTACCTTCGCCCCAGTAAATGTTTCACTCATCAACATTAATTACTTTTCTATGAAACCTTCGACCCTAACATGGGTAGCGGCAATCGCATTTTTTATACTCCCGTTTTTCTGCAAAGCCCAGATAACAAAAAACTCTTTTGGAAAAGGTATAAAGATTAAAGCGGAGGACGGTTCTTTCGAGATGAAATTCAGCACAAGATTCCAGACCCTTTATGTCGGCAAACTCAATCTTGAAACTGATGATTACTCTGACCAGCTATTAGTACGAAGAGCAAGGCTCAAGTTTGATGGTTATGCATTCTCACCGAAACTTGTATATAAGATTGAGTTAGGTCTTTCCAATCGTGATACTAGAAACTCCAGCGGTGGTGGTATCCCACAAAATAGTGGTACTTCAAATATAATCCTGGACGCCGTTCTCAAATATAAATTTGCGACAAATTGGGAATTGTGGTTTGGACAAACGAAACTACCTGGTAATAGAGAGCGGGTAATTTCGTCACAAAAATTACAATTTGTAGATCGCAGCCTAGTTAACTCTCGGTTTACCTTAGATCGCGACATAGGACTTCAGTTACGCCACAAAGACAAACTTGGAAACATGGTCATTAAGGAAATAGCTTCCATTTCTATCGGAGAAGGCCGTGATGTTACTTCCGACAACCCAGGCGGATACGATTATACAGGCAGGATCGAACTTCTACCTTTAGGTGAATTTACCAATAAGGGCGATTATTTCTTATCAGATCTGGAAAGGGAAGAGTCTCCCAAACTGGCCTTAGGGGTGACAGTTGACTACAATGACAATGCGGTCCGTAAAGGTGGGCAACTCGGAAGTTTCATTGTTGATGGTAACGGAGTTCAGCTAAGCAATGACCTTACCTCTTTATTCCTTGATATGATGTTTAAATATCAAGGGCTTTCCGTGGTTTCGGAATTTGCTGCAAAAGATGGTTCCGGAAGATTTAACAATGGTTTTGGCACTGGTTCGGGTTTTGTGATTCAGGCAGGATATTTATTTAAGAACAACTTTGAGCCTGCACTGAGGTTCACTACTATTGAGCCTGACAATTTCACCTCCGGGCTTATTAGTGAAAAGGAGTACACTTTCGGGTTGTCAAGGTACATTGTTGGTCATAGCCTGAAGGTACAATCGGACTTTAGCTATACCGATTTTGACGATTCCGATGACCAATTCAGATATCGCTTTCAAGTGGAGTTGTCTTTTTAATCCGAAATACCTTTGTTTATTTTCTTTATCCTCCTATTTACTCTTGTAAGTTCAAGTAATAAGTGCAATTTTCCTTTGTAGCACTTGCTTTGCGTTTAGGTAATTAAATTTTCTAACAGGGCGTTCATTGATTTTGTTTTCAACAACTTTGATTTGCTCCTCTGTAACAAATCTAATATCTGTTTTCTTAGGATAAAACCTTCTGATTACCCCAATCCTATTTTCAACTGTCCCTTTATCCTGACTAGTATAGGGACGAGTGAAATAGGCATCCACATCAAGGGATTGAGCAATCAACTCATGTTTAGAAAATGCCATATCATTATCAAAAGTGAGTGTTTCCAGTTTGTGTTTATCCTGAGAGAGTTCCTCCACAATAGCTTCGGCCATTTGATCGGCATTTTTACTGTGCATCTTTCTGATTCTGGTAAAAAGACTTGCTCGGTCTGTCATCACCAACAAAGAGCCTTTGTGGTTTTTACCCATCATTAAATCGACTTCTATATCTCCCAATCGTTCCCTTTTGTTAATGATCTGGGGTCGCTGTTCAATTGATACCCTATTCGGGATAATACCTCTACGATCTTTTCTGTTTCCTCGTTTGCGCCTTCGTTTGCCATGTTTTAGATATGTGTATAGTTGTTTGTATTCTTGGTTCTCCTGGTGGTTGGTGTGCTTACATTCCCATATCCATTGGTAAATCCATTCATGGCTAAGTGGACATTCTCTCGTTTTCTTTCCCTGATGGCTGATCAATTCAGGACTCCATCTATCTTCTTGGAGCCGGTTAACTATCCAGTCTTTCATGGGTTTGGTGAAAATCACTCTTTTTGGCTTTTCTTGATGACGAAGATTGGTCCTCCTTTGTGCATTTGCTGTTCGATAGACACCAGCTCCCCTACCTCTTGAACCCACATTTCGCTTAAGCTCACGTGAGATCGTAGACGGGTGAAAATGAACGATACAGGCAATCTCCTTTTGAGTAGCTCCTGTTTTCAATAATGCTTCAATTTGATACCTTTGATCAATACTGAGATGTGTGTAGTTTTTTGACATTTTGCAATCCAAAGATTGCACTGCTCAGGCTTTTGAAGGATGAAAAAGCCCTTAAAAGCTTTTTCATCCTTCAATTGCACTTATTAGTTGATCTCAGCTCTTCTTATTTGAACACGATATTGATTAATTCTTAACTTCGACTTAACGCTTATTTAATGTGCAGATAAAAAGTCCCAATATTTGATGGTATGAAAGAAGTTCAGTCAGATCGGAGAGCGTTTATTAAATTTTTTGGTAGAGCTGGTGTCGCCGCAGCTGGCATTTCTTTCCTTCCGGGATGCATTCCTTATGGTAATGAGTCAAAATCTGAAAAAAGAGCAGGTTTGCCCTTCAATCCAATTGAACCAACAGACGCTGATGAACTGGTATCGGCCGATGGATTTGATTACCACGTAATTGCCAAAGTGGGGGATCAAATTAATAACACCGAAATGTTTGGCGATCAAAATGACTACACCGCTTTCAAGCCTTTAGGAGATGATCCAAATGACGGATTGCTCTGGGTAAATCATGAATCAACCTCACCAATTATCACGAGCAGGTACATTCCAGGAACCGAAAAGACCCTTGAGCAGGTCAATATGGAACTAGATGCAGTTGGAGGAAGCATAAATAGAATCCGCAAAAACACAATCGGAAGATGGGAATTGGTCAAAAATGATCCTTATAACCGGAGGCTAGACGGACGAACAGTGATCCCTTTTGATTGGGACGAACCCATTTTCGGCAAAAGAGAAGCCGTAGGAACCATCGCTAATTGTGCCGGTGGGCTCACCCCTTGGGGAACCATTCTTACCTGTGAAGAAAATTATCAGAACTATTTTGGTGAAAGAGATTACAACACTGGCCGAAAGGCCCGAGAAGGTTTTTATGGATGGGAGAAATATTATGATCATCCACCAGAGCATTATGGATGGGTAGTCGAAGTAGATTTGAAAACAGGAGCGGCTAAAAAACTGATAGCACTGGGTAGATGCGCACATGAAGCGGCAGGTTTGCATCAACAGGAAGATGGGATTTGTATTGTATACACTGGGGATGATAAAAAGAACGAATGCCTCTACAAATTCATCGGTACTGAGCCCAATAGCTTGACTCGAGGCAATCTCTATGTTGCAGACACTGAAAATGGAAATTGGATTTCACTAAATATCAATGATCAACACATCTTAAAAGAAAAATTCAAGGATCAAACTGAAATCCAAATCAGACTCCGTGAAGCCGCGAAACTTGTAGGAGGAACGCCTCTTGATCGCCCTGAGGACATTGAGATTGATACCATTACCGGAGGTATCTTCATTACTCTCACAAACAACAGCGACAAGGGTAATTAATTATCACGGTTCAATTTTGAAAATCAGTGAAAAGAATAACGATAAAACTTCTTTAGAGTTTTCGGCCGACACTTTTCTTGCCGGAGGCGAAGAAACAGGTTTTTCTTGTCCTGATAATATGGTCTTTGACAAAAAGGGTAACCTGTGGTTTTGCAGTGATATTTCCGGCTCTGGCATGAATCAATCTCCCTATTCGAATTTCAAAAACAACGGACTGTTCTATGTGCCAATGTCTGGCCCTGAAGCGGGTAAAGCTATTCGTGTTGCAAGCGGACCAACAGATTGCGAATTAACGGGTCCTGCTTTCTCGCCCGATAATTCAACATTGTTTCTAAGTAGTGTCTCTAAGAAAACAGCGAGTTTTAGGTCGTATTAAAATATTGCTTAAAATGGAACAATGAAAAAATCACTCACCTTGCTGACTAATAAAGGGTGACTTTGCTTTTATTCATTGTTTTTGATGGTTTTTGATAAAAATAGCCGGGTTTTAGCCTGGCCAGAACGCACTTCTGCCAGTGCCTAATCCTTATTAAACAGCTAAAAGGTGATTAAGCTGCTTGTTTCTGGCAATTGGCTTGCTGCTGGGCGGCCAGACGGTCAGCCTGGAGTTTACGCCCGATCTTGTGAAGGTTGTAGGCAGTAATGGCCAACCCGATGTAGCTATTGAAAGTTTTGCGGGTACGGTTCGGGCATCGGTCCAATCCCCGGTGTTCCAGCTCATTAATGTTGGATTCGATAGCAGAATGCTTGTTTTTCAACCTTTTGAAGGCTGGCGCTGATTCGATGGCTTTTTCTTCTTTGTTTAACCTACCCTTTTTAGGCATGATCACTTCTGGGATGAAGGTTTGCAGAGTTGCTTTATCCTCTTTATCGGAAAACCCCTTGTCGGCGCTCAGGCTTTGGATGGGGTATTTCTCAGCGATACGCCGGGCAATTGATAGGGTAAGTTGGTTGTCGGTTTGTTTTTCAGCTATTTGCCAGTCTATGAGTAAATGGTATTGATCCGAAGTGATGGCCAGATTCTTACCGATCTCCACATTGGGGTGCAGTTTGCCTTTTTTGATCATTTCGGCATAAGGTTGAAAGATGGAAAAGACTTTTTCGGCATGGGGAATGGTCTCTGCTCTGATCAACCGCCTGTCGAGCAACTCGATGTGCTTTTCCAACATCTCAAGATAATAGGTCAATGCCATCAGGGCTGCGAACTCCTCGATAGAGTTTCCCTGATGTTTTTCCAACATTTGGCCCACTTTCTTGCTCAAAGCACGGGCTTTAGTCAGATAGGAAGTGGCAGCCTGCTCTACCCGCTCCTCTTTGTTTTTTCCTCCTGAGCCGGTGGTCCTGCCCACGCTGCGCATCAGCCTTTTGAGGGATCTGCGCCAATCCCCGGACTTACGCCAGCCAGTAAAATACCTTTTTGAGACCAATAAATCAGCTACATCTATACACTTTCTGGCACTGTCCCATAGCAGGTTGTAGTCGGTAGGAAAGTGGGTGTCGGTTTCTACCACGAAACTATCGGTCTTGCAACGCAAGGCAACTTCCTCCCCTCCGGTTTTTCCTTTTTTTTTAAACACCTGGTGACCTGCTGCTACGATTACATCATTGATGCCGATGAGCAGTTCATCGTCCAGCAAGGTCACATTGTCATAAATGTTCTGGTACTTATACTGTTTGCCCACAGAGTAGTCGGTAGGTAGCACCCCCATAATGCCCCGTACCAACGTGTCGTAATTGGAGATATGGTGTAACTCATCGTAAGAGATGTTCATGCACAGGCGCACCTGGGCCAATACGAAGACCTCCCACAGACTCATACCCTCACGGCCCGTCTTTTTCTTTCCCTCAATGAGTTTGGAAGAAAGTAATTCAAAAATACGCTGGTTCCATTCAGGTTGGACATAGATATATTGAAGGGCGGCTGCCAGGGCAGCTAAGTGGCTTTTAGTTTTCACCGGAGCCTCTACTTGCTCGATGGGTGTGCATCCCAGGGTAAGTTGGGGCTGGAAGGATTTCCTCATGGTTTGTATTTATATCGGTTATATGCAATATAATGATTAATCCTGATAAACCAACCGAAAAAATCGTTTCTTTTCTACACTGAATGAACAAAAAAAGGACAGGGATTTTACTCCCCGACAGACCAAAAAGCCTGCGAATCTCAAAGTGAATTCTTTGGGGGTTTTGAATGGAAAACCTTCAAATGGCCAATTAACAGGCTACAACGCAACTGTTCTTGATAATATTTGTGAATTTGATAATTCTACTGAATCAGATTCGAGAATAATTCAGCGCTGATTTGATGGAAAAAATACGAATATGATGGATAATCAGCATATTAGCCTGTTTTCATACAGACACTAAGTAGTGTCTCTAAGAAAACACACCTAAATTAAAAATTATTCTTATGGTCGATCTTTCCATTTTTTCTAATCGATTGATACTCAGGTATTAACTCATAGAAAGAAAATGAAAATCTCATCCATAATAATTCATTTTATAAAAAAAGGGCTGTTTTCTTAGAGACACTAAGTAGGGCTTCCTCAAAAAGTAGTACCCATCAAATTAGCAGCCCTAGATAGATTGAGCACGAATAGGGTTGCAGCAATCCAAGTTTGTGAAGTTGATTTAAGCTTGGCTTTGATTTCATTGAGCGAGTAAGCTTGTTTGGCATTGCCTATTCTTCCCTCAATGGCATTCCTCTCAGCATATTCCTTTTTTGATTTAGCCTTCTGGTATGCTGATTTCTTCACAGGTTTTCCTTTTGTGGCAGCTGTCATCCTTATGCTGTTTTCTTTACACCAATTGCGATTCTTATTGGTAGCATAGATTTTATCGGCCTGTATAAGTTCAGGGTAATAACCAAACAAAGCCTTGTAGGCCTCTGCCTGATTGATCAGGTCCTCACTTTCATTATAGGCATTCCAGCTTAGGTTATCCTTGGTCATGAACCCATCCATGAGTGAAAGGCCCAACTTGGCACCAAACTCTACACTCTTGCCCCTCACTATCGGGCGTACATGGGGTTGTGAGATGCTCACTATCCGATCTTTACATTGGTGTGGGCTTTCTTGCTCATACATGCCTTGTTGCTGCTTATAAAGGGTATGGACCACCATCAGTTCCTGCTGGGTTTTGTGGGGAAAAGGAAACGGCCCTTCCAACAGGTCCAGCATTTGATCGATATGGCCAGGTTCCTTTTTACACAGTTGAGCAACACACGGATGGCCTTGCGGATCGATACAGCTGATTTTTTCTTCTTTTTGGCTTCCTGCAAATAACGCTTATGGGCCATCCTGCGGTAAGTCCTAGGTTTGACCTCCATCTTGTCCCTGAGCAGGTCAAACAACCGGTCAACCATCTTTTCGGTCTTGATACGGGCTTCATTGACCAAACCAAGATCATTTGGGTAGGTGATGTATTGATCTGCCACAGTGGCATCTATCTTTAATTTACCTTTTGGCCTTTTAGATACCGCACCCTTTTGGTTTGGTTTCCGGTCAGGAAGGAACACCATCATGATGATTTTCGAGAATGCATCGAAAGTATCATCCCCTATTTTTTTTCGCATCTCCACAAAAAGCGTAGGCGAAAACACCAAACCAGGTGTGTAATGGTCCAAACCAAGAAAGAACTGCATGTATGGGTTTTCGCTGATGGTCAGCAAGGTCTCTTCATCGGACAACCCCAGTTTATGTTTTATAATAAATGCCCCTATGATGTGCCTTGGATTGACGCTCTTTGCCCCCATGTTGACGCTGAATTTCCTTTTGTAGATATTTACCAACTCATCCCATGGCAACAAGTTTGCAAGTGCTATCCATCTGTTGTTTGGGTTGAGTTTGATGGAGTTAATGGAGGAAAATTCTTCTATTTTGGTTTGGTACTGCGATGTGTAATCGATCATATGCAATGCTATACGTCAAATATACAAATAACCTTGCATATATAAAAATATATTTACACGTGAATCGCTTAATATGAGCAATCAAGGTCGTTTTTATCCAATCTGAGGAAGCCCTAAGTATTCAGCATCCCGGCTCTGAGAGCAAAAGCCTTGATCAACTTACCAGCCATTGGCCTGAAGGTGGGGACAGCATTCCGCGGTCAGCAGTGGTGGGAATTCAAGGCAAGGTGTTGGAACAATTAATGGGCTAATTTTCCTGCCTCAATTCCGTCGCTTTTTTGGACAATCCTATTGATTGATCGTCGGTTTCTTCCTCGATTCTATAGTAGTATACTACATCCCCTAAAGAGGGTCTTTCTTCGACTCTCCAACTAAATCCCTCTAAGTGTTCGCTGGCATTAAAGATTTCGTGTGTTGGAAAGAAAGTAGCATCAGGATTAGTGTAAAAGGTGATATTATCCAGAAGACCCTGCTGGAAGCGTAACACCATATTACTACACAATATGTGGTTTAATCCCATTATCCCCGTAAAGTCTTCTAATAAATAATAGTAATTACTCTCACCATTTCCATTGACATCAATTTGAGTTATTTGTTTACCATCAAATTTAGCGATCATATTACGGCCCTTTATCTGGTTAAAGTTCCTCAGTGTATCCTTGGAAATCACAAACGCGTTCTCATTTAGGAACATCTTATCAATGAGGTTGTTCACTAACAATACATTAATTGAGTCAGATTCCAGCTGATTTCCTTCATTCCATAAAATCGGGTCGTCATAAAAATAGATTATAGAATCTATGAGAACATATGAGGCTGAGTCGGACTTGCCTTGAAGGTTGGTCTTAAACATTTTTACATCATAATACGCAAGCACGCGTTCCTCTGCATCAATTTCGCTCTCAATTGAAACTAGCGTATCGGCTGATAAGTAAAAAGTATCCTCGTCATCCATCAATTTCCTCATAATGGCATTCCCCCAGATCTTAGTCAAACCAAGTTCACTATTATAAGTGCCTTCTTCACCGGTTATCCATGAATCCTCATGTTTAGCAGTGAGCTTAACGTTTCCAATCGCCTGATAAAAACCTGTAAGGTCATCGAAAAACAACCGATCTGCATCCAACAGATAATCCGGGGTTGAAATCTGACCTTCAGAGAATTTCTCCTGCTTGATGTCAGTAAAATATTCTCCACCTAGAGAATTTAAAATTGAACTGTCCTTGCCCACTATAGTTGTAGGACCATAAGTATAGGCAACTTTCGATGGAGTACGATACTCCAAGGTGTCTGCATACAAGGTATACTGTGCATTCACAAGTTTGACATCATCATAAAAGAACACTACTTCACTATTTTCATAGTAAAATCCACGCTTACTGGTCAAGGTATTTTCGACATCTACCAACCGGCCTTTCTCGAAGAAAGACGCCACTTTGGAGTCCAAATTGTAATCCAGAATATCTGTGTACAGGGTTCTGGTGCCATTGGTGTATACAACATCCTGACGAAGATTGGCAATTCTTTCATCACCCCGGTATGTAAGCTTTCTTGAGGTTACGATTGTCGAATCACCTATAATCCTCACCTTACCATAAGCTTCCATTAGATTCTCCCGGGGGTAAAAGTAGGAAGAGTCGCAATAGATTGTCGTTCCCCGCTGCCTAAAAACAACATTACTAATTAACTTCCGGTAGCGGCCGCGATCATTTTTGCCATTTTTTAGGGTATCTGCTGTATAGCGTATCCGGCTGCTTCGCTGGGCCTCAACACTAGATGATATAATGAAGAATAAGAAATATGCTATTATAATTAAACGCCAGATATCCATGGGAAAATTAAATGCAAAACTCGGAGTTTTAAACGAGATATTGTTAACAAGAAATTTCTGCAATTAGTAAATGCCGTAAAGCTACTGAAGTTGCCTCCGATACATCTGAATAGCATTTTCCAGCCCGTAATACAAAGCGTCACAAACCAGTGCGTGGCCAATTGAAACCTCGTCCAAAAAAGGGATAGATTGTTTAAGGAATTTTAAATTGTCCAAATCAAGGTCATGACCAGCATTAATTCCCAAGCCGACATCTTGCGCCACTTTAGCTGATTCAATATATGATTTTATAGCCCTCCCCCGATCTACATGATAGCTCGCTGCATATGGTTCTGTATAGAGTTCAATTCTATCTGCCCCAACTTCTTTGGCGCCATTTATCATATCCGTTATAGGATCAACAAAGAGGGAAACCCTGGCCCCCGTTTTTTTTAGATCTACAATGAGCTCTTTGAGGAAATCCCTGTTTTTGACAGTATCCCAACCCTGATTAGAAGTAATTACATCCGGCCCGTCAGGTACCAGGGTGGCTTGTGCCGGGTGGACTTTGGTAACCAGGTCCATATAGCGTTTGTCAGGATATCCTTCAATGTTGAACTCCTTGGTTACTACTTTCGTAAGATCTAACACATCCAGGTATCTTATGTGCCGTTCATCTGGCCTGGGGTGAACCGTAATTCCCTGTGCTCCAAATCGCTCGCAATCCATAGCTACTTTTAGCACATTGGGGTTATTACCTCCCCTGGCGTTACGTAGTGTTGCAATCTTGTTAATATTGACACTCAGCCGCGTCATTATGAAATCATGAAATCGAGATGAGCAGAGCGCACCAAACAGAGATGAATAGACTCATCGAGATTCCATGTGACCTTTGAAAATAAATTTATTGAAGTAGGCATATAATAAATAATGATTTTGACTCTAAAAACAGCTTGAAATACTTTGTTAAGTCACTGATATTCAGTATATTAATATCAATTAAGAGTAAAAGTTAAATTTCAAGATATGGAGAAAAAGTATGAAAGTCTAACACTTTTCGAGTTTCAGGAGAAATTCCCCGATAACGACAGTTGCCAAGAATACCTGGCCGAATTGAAATGGCCCAAAGGGTTTAAATGTGAGAGGTGTGGCCATGACCGGTATTGCGGTGGGAAGCTGCAGCATACACGGCAATGCACTAAATGCAAGTATCAGGCTACTCCCACTAGTAGCACCCTATTCCACAAGGTTAAATTCCCACTTTTAAAGGCTTTTTATATTGTTTACTACATGAGTACAAATAAAAAAAGAATTGCTTCTACTGAACTGAGCCGAAAACTGGGGTTGCGCCAAAAAACCTGCTGGCTGTTCCAACACAAGGTTATGAAAGCAATGGCCAGCAGTGGCAAATACCCGCTAATGGGCAAAGTAGAAGTCGATGAAACGGTAGTAGGAGAACAGGAAGAAGGTGTTGTAGGGCGTCAGAATAACCGAAAAAGGCAGGTTTTAGTTGCAATTGAGAAGAAAGGCAGAGGAGTTAGCCGAATGTATGCCAGGATAATTGACAACGCAGGTACCAGGCAGCTAAAGCCTTTTTTCGAAGATCATATATCCTGTCGGGCTAACATCAAAACCGATAAGTGGAGGGGATACATGCCCTTAAAAAATAAATACAGCCTCCTGGTTCAAACCGATAGTGGAAAGAAGGGTAAGAACTTCCCAGACTTACACAGGACAATTATGATGTTCAAGGCCTGGCTTAGAGGTATCCATCATTCCGTAGATAACCTTCAGGCATACATTGACCAATATTGTTATAGGTTTAACCGCAGTCAGATGAAAGGTGGAATATTTGATAATCTGTTGGACAGAATGGTGAATCATAAGCCTTGTCCTTATAAAATGATTTGTATTTATTAAATGCCTACTTCAATAAATTTATATACATGAATGCTTACTTTTGAACCAGAAAATTAATTGAATATCCAATGAAATTGTATACCGGATCATGAGCCTAAAAAATAAGATAGACCAGGACATAAAAGAGGCCATGAAGGCTAAAGAGCAAGACAGGTTAAGAGCTCTAAGGGCAATCAAGTCAATGATCTTGCTAGCCGAAACAGAAAAAGGCTTCAAGGGTGAGTTAAATGAGGATACTGAAATGAAATTACTCACGAAGGCGGCAAAACAACGAAAAGACTCTTTTGACCTCTATAAGGATCAAAACCGAGAGGATCTTGCTACTAAGGAACGGGATGAATTAGAAGTGATAAACAGCTATTTACCTAAGCAACTATCCGAGGAGGAACTCATGGCCGTACTTAAAGCAATAATTAGCCAGACTGGGGCATCAGGCCCACGGGATATGGGCAGAGTAATGGAAGTGGCAACTAAACAACTGGCTGGAAAGGCCGATGGAAAGACAATTTCTCAAGGTGTAAAATCACTATTAGCCTAAATCGTATTGGAGACTGTTGATATCGTATTGTTGGTTTTTCTGGGCATTGGTATGTACCGGGGCTTTAAAACTGGATTACTTATGCAATTATTGGGCATAATAGCCTTTTTTCTTGCCATCATTGGTGGCTTCCATATGATGTATTGGGGGGTTGATTGGTTAGGTCAATATTTAGATGGCTATGATGAGATACTTCCTGTTATCTCGTTTATTGGAATTTTTTTTATAACTATCGTCGTTATCAATCTGATCGGTAAAGGTTTGAAATCATTGCTGGATATGACATTACTCGGAAGTTTCGATAACATTAGTGGAGCAATTACAGGACTACTGAAATGGGCTCTTGTACTGAGCTTAATGATCTGGATTGTAGAAACCTATGGAAATTACCCACTTACCAGGTTTCACGAGGACACCATCATATTCCCATTGGTGGCAGCAATAGCTCCATTTTTGTTTGACTCGTTGGCATTAATGTTTCCCTATCTCCAGGATTTAACCTGGTCTGGAAACGATTATGAACAAGCGATGTTGTTATTTCAAGAGAAAGTCATTTTGACAAGGGATTTTTCAAAGATTGTAGTATAATAGGACTGATTTGGAGGGTTTCCATGAGTAGCATAAAAATAAAAGAAGACAGCGGATTCCAATTTATAGACGAGGGGAAAGGTGATGTTTTGTTGTTACTGCATGGTTTATTCGGTTCATTAAGCAACTGGGGAGGAGTGGTTGAACATTTCTCTAAGGAACACAGAGTCATGATACCTATGCTTCCAATCTATGAGATGCCCATAAGGGAAGCAGGCCTGGAAGCTTTGGTCAAACATATCGAAATGTTCATTGCACTGAAGAATTTAAGTGACCTCACCGTAATGGGCAATTCTTTGGGTGGTCATCTTGCGTTGATCTACGCACTTAAGGAACCTCACAAGGTTCGTAAACTAATCCTGACCGGTAGCTCCGGGTTATTCGAAAACTCAATGGGTGGATCCTTTCCCAAGAGAGGTAATTACGACTATATTAAGGAACGTGTGCAATACACTTTCTATGATCCGAATGTCATTGGTGAGGACTATATTGAGGAAATTTTTGAGATTACTAAAAGTATTCCTAAATGTTTGCGAATTGTGGCTATTGCCAAATCTGCACAGAGGAATAACATGGCTCAGGAAATCGTTAAAATTCAACAACCGACTTTGCTTGTCTGGGGATTAAATGATACAATTACACCACCTATGGTAGCACATGAATTTGATAGGTTAATCCCCAATACCAAGCTGAAGTTTATAGATAAGTGTTGCCATGCTCCGATGATGGAACATCCGGAAAAGTTCAATGTGATATTAGATGACTTCCTAAAAAAAGTAGCAGTATGATAGCCAAGGATCTCATAAACTATAAGATTCCGCCCTTGAGATCAGAGGATGAGATCGCTAAGGCCATTCGTTGGATGGAGGAATTACATGTGAATCAATTGCCGGTATTAGAGCAAAACAACTTCAAGGGTTTTATTCATGAAGATACAGTTCTTAATCTCAAAAAGGTCTACGATTTAGTAAAGGACTATGAACTAAGCGGTCAGATCTGTGTGGTAGATGAAAATCAGCATTATTATGATGTCGTCAGGCTGGCATATGAAAACGGCAGTGGATTAGTTGCTGTAACAAATGGACCTGAATATTTGGGAGTGATATCCGTACAGGATGTTATTGAAGCGTTTGCCCAAACGTCATCAGTTAACTATCCCGGTGGTATCCTAGCATTTTCACTCAAGCAAATTGACTATTCACTGTCTGAGATCAGTAGATTAATCGAATCAGAAAACGCCAAGATCTTAAGTTCCTATGTTAGTAACGATATTGATAATCCGGATATGATTAAGTTGACACTTAAGCTTAATACTGAAGAATTAGACAGAATAACAGCAACACTTCGTCGATTTGATTACAGTGTAGAAGCGCACAATATGAAAGCATCCGGATCCATCGACAAGGAGCGGCTTGAAATACTGATGAAGTATTTGAAAATCTAATACTGTAGCCAAATCCAATCAATATGAGGGTAGCCCTGCATGGCAAAAAATTTATCAAGGAATCTATCCCCTACATTCAACAAATTATTGATGAATTAGATAAAAGGAAAATAGAGATTATCTATTCAGCACCTTTTGCGGCTATTATCAATAAATCGCCATTGGAAATTGATACATCTAAGACTTACACTAAACTAAATACCAAAGAGTCTCCGGATTATATTTTTTCAATTGGAGGTGATGGCACTTTACTTGACATCGTGACACACGTTCAACAATTGCCGATCCCAATACTTGGAATTAATACTGGTCGGCTAGGGTTTTTAGCGACAATAGCCAAAAAAGACATAGCATCTGCTTTGGACATCTTTTTTAAAAATGACTTTACTATTGACGAAAGATCCTTATTGAGACTTGAAACCAGGGAACAATTTTTTGGTAATCTTAATTTTGGACTGAATGAAGTTGCCGTAATAAAAAAGGACTCATCGTCAATGATAAAAGTAAATTGTTTTATTGGTGATCAATTCCTAAACACCTATTGGGCCGATGGTCTAATGATCTCGACTCCTACCGGATCTACCGGATATTCACTAAGCTGTGGTGGCCCTGTAATTCTTCCACAATCAAAGAATTTTCTCATTACACCCATAAATCCTCATAATTTAAATGTCAGGCCCATGGTAGTGTCGGATACTAGTAAAATCCGTATCGAAGTTGATAGTAGGGGTACTAAATTCTTAACTTCTTTAGACAGCAGATCAGAAACTGTTGATTCTTCCGTTATAATGACGGTGATTAAAGAATCATTTACTGCCAAATTGGTAAAACTGCGAGGTTTTTCATTTTTGGATACCTTAAGAAATAAATTAAATTGGGGTTTTGATGTACGAAATTGAATTTTTCTTAGAAAATCATCTTTATTTGTAAATTGACAAAAAACCGGGATTGTATTAACTAAAAAACCTACGAGGATGAACAGGGGTATTATTTTAACATTCATTGCTATACTTCTAGGCATTGTAGTTACCCACGATGCCTATGCACAAAGAAGACGTTATAAAAGACCTCCGGCAAAAGAGCATAAAATAGCTAGCTACCATGGAGGTAGGGTCAACGATCTCCGGGGAGAAGCCAAAAGTTTATTTATTGGTCTCAGCTTCAATGCGATGAATTATTTTGGTGACATTGCACCGGCGCCAAAGAAGTTAAGTACCGATATTGGATTTACCCGATCGGGATTTGGTGTGGTAGTAGGCAGGAAATTCCATCCCAATGCTTCAATCAGGGCCGGATTCAATATTGGTACACTTACAGGTGATGATTTGGATACGGCTGATCCTACAGAAGAAACTAGTTTAGGTCGCTTTCAAAGAAATCCTCACTTCGAAAATACACTTAAAGAGTTTAGCCTGGGTTTAGAATTTGATCTTTTTCCAAATTATGGAGGAACTAACTCTCGATTCCCCATTAATCCATACATTTTTATTGGAGCTGCAGTATTTTTACACAATCCAAAAGGTGTTGTTCCAGAAAATGACCTGCTGGGAAATCCCTTTCCAAATGCAGGTGATAAAGTAAGTTTGAGAGATCTTGGCACTGAGGGACAAAATATTGGGGTTGATAGCCTGCCTGGAAAATATAGCAAGCTACAACTTGCCATTCCAGTCGGATTTGGTGTAAAATTTAGATTACTCGATGATTTTGATGCCCATATTGAGTTTGGCCTAAGACAGCTTTTCTTTGATTATATCGACGACGTGAGTGGTAACTACGTAGACCTTGGACTATTAGATAGTGAGATAGCTCGGGCATTGGCTGACAGAGGTACTGAGCTAACATCTGCCTTTTCAGGAAAAGTACGTGATCCTAATTTCTATACTGTAACTACTTTTACAGCGTCTGATGGTGTCACCTATAATAGAGGAAGTAATTATGCCCCGGGGGTGTCAGAGGAGGCTCCAAAGACAATGACTTTTACCTGGTAACGTCATTGAAGATTATATACTACGTTAGCAGCAAAAAAGTTCGAAGAGGTAAATTCAGATAATCGATTCAAAACAAGTGGCTAAAAAAGATGCTACCCAACTCAACATATGGAGACTCCTCCTAATATTATGGCTGCCACACCTTTTTCTATGCACACAGGCAGCAGGTCAAGCCATTGAAATGGGAGCAGGGCTTGGCAGTGTCAATTATTCGGGTGATCTGGTTCGTGGTTACAATTTCAAGCACATTAGACCAGGGATCTTTGGCTTTTATAAATTTAATTTCAGCGATGTAATAAGCACTCGCATCTCGCTAACAGTTGGAAAAGTCGCAGGTAATGACAGCAACCCGATTGACCCTGCTGCTGACTTACGCAATGCCACATTCTCGGCCACGGTTATGGAAGGGGCAATTACATTTGAATATAACTTCCTTGACTATAAGCATGAGAAGTCTCCTATAAAATGGTCTCCATACCTATTTGGGGGTTTTGGTTTTGCCCGATTCAGTGGAGTAGATACTAATGAAGATTTTAACCAGATTCAGCCAGTCATTCCGATTGGAATTGGGGTTAAACATTTAGTTGGAAAAAGATTTAGCGCTGGCTTCGAAATAGGAGCTAGGAAGACATTTTTCGACTTGCTTGATGGCATTTCCGGGGGAGATGTTGCCGACAAGAACTTCCAATTCGGTAACCCTTCGGATGATGATTGGTATTACTTCTTTGGCATTTCTTTAAGCTATATCTTCTACAACATCCCCTGTCCATTCCAATACGTTCCCAATCAATCTATGATGAGGAGCAAAATAAGACCCTACTAACCAACTATTTATATTCTTTTTGCATTCCTACTATTTATTGATATTCCTATATTTGATAGGTGGCTGAAGTTTTATTTACAGTAAAAAAGTCGCAACTTTGCAAGTTGAAAAATTCACTACCCTTGGTAGGAATGGACCATAAGCTTGACTTAAATAATTTGCCTAAACACATCGCCGTTATCATGGATGGTAATGGCAGGTGGGCCAAAAAAAGAGGAGCATCAAGAATTTTTGGTCATCAAAATGCCATTAGGGCTGTGAGGGAGGTTACAGAAGGCTGTGCCGAACTAGGTATTGAGTACTTAACTTTGTATGCGTTTTCAACAGAAAATTGGTACCGTCCAAAAATCGAAGTGGATGGCCTCATGGCCCTCTTGGTATTGACCATTAAAAAGGAGCTCAAGACTTTATTGAAGAACAATGTGCGTCTCACCACCATTGGTAATCCTGAATCTCTGCCAACGAATTGCCAAATTGAGCTGCAGTCAGCAATAAATGCTACCAAGAGTAATGAAGGTATGGAATTGATATTGGCCTTGAACTATAGCGGTCGATGGGATCTGAATAAAGCCATGCGATGTATCGCAGAACAGGTAATGACCGGAGAAATAAGGCCGGATGAAATTACTGAGGAAACAATAAGTAATAGTCTAAGTACATCGGGTAAACCGGATCCGGAATTGTTAATAAGAACCAGTGGCGAAATGCGTATAAGTAATTTTCTGCTTTGGGAATTGGCTTATACTGAAATCTATATAACAAATATGTTATGGCCGGATTTTAGAAAAGAGCATCTTATGGAGGCAATAGCTTCTTATCAGCAAAGAGAACGTAGGTTTGGCAGAATTAGTGAACAAGTAAATAGATAGGTAGGGGAGGATGAGGTTGAAAATTATTATTCTTATTTCTTTATTCTATTCCTTCACCCAATTTGGAATTAGCCAGGTAAGGTTTCCGCGAGGAAATACTTCATCCAACGATCAGATACAAATCAACTATTCTAATCCTAAGGAATATGAGATTGCAGACATTAAGGTAGAAGGAGTAGAATTTCTAGATGAAAATGCACTTATCTCCCTATCTGGACTAGGCGTGGGAGATAAAGTGCGAATCCCCGGCGAATACATTACCAGTGCAATTAAGAATCTATGGAAACAAGGGATTATTGGTGATGCTGGCATAAAGGTTGATAGTGTTGCCAATAACAAGGTTTATCTGGTCATAGAATTGACCGAACGTCCTCGTCTTAGAAAATTTGTAATAAGTGGACTTGGGAATGGGCAAGAAAAGGAAGTTCGAGAAAAAATAGAGCTCATAAGAGGACGTGTAGTTACCGATGCCACCGTTAAAAATGCTGAACTTACTATAAAGAAATTCTTCTACGAAAAAGGTTTCCTCAACACCCAGGTCGATATCGTTCAAAGAAAAGACACCATTATAAGGAATAGTGCAATTCTTGATATTTCGATTAATAAAGGATATAAGACGAAAATTTATGAAATCGGATTTACCGGTGATGAAAATTTTAGTGAAGGTCGCCTGAAGAATAAGATGAAGTCTACAAATGAACATGTAAGGCTTGCACTAACAAGAACCATCTTCAACGAATTCTTCAATATTTTCAGACCTAAACAGGTTAAAAGCTTCTTTGATTCCAGTATTATTTACGACAAAAAAGATGTTCTGGCTTTCCTAAATGATCAAGTCAAACTCAATGTCTTTAAGTCTTCGAAGTACGTGAGTAACAAATTCGAAGAAGATAAAGACCTCCTTATTGACTATTATAGAGAAAAAGGTTACAGAGATGCCGATATATTGTCCGACACGGTATATTCATATGACAAAAGAAGAGTAAACATCGAATTAACAGTTAATGAAGGTCAGCGGTACTATTTCAAGAATGTCCTTTGGACGGGAAATTATATTTATACCAACGAACAACTTGATGCAGTTCTTGGTGTAAAGAAAGGTGATGTCTATGACCTGGAATTAATTAATAAGAAACTCAACTATAATCCCACGGGCGCCGATGTCAGTTCTCTTTACATGGATAACGGCTATCTCTTTTTCAATGTACAGCCCATAGAAGTCAATGTAGACGGTGACTCAATCGAGCTGGAGATGAGAATTTATGAAGGTGCCCAGGCAACCATCAATAAAATAATCATTGCAGGCAATGATCGCACAAATGATCACGTTATCCTGCGAGAAATTAGAACAATTCCTGGGCAAAAATTTAGTCGGGCGAACATTATTCGTACCCAAAGAGAACTTTCTCAACTTGGTTATTTTGATCCAGAAAAAGTCTCCCCGCAACCCATTCCTAATCCAGCTGACGAAACAGTTGACATCGAATGGTCTCTTGAAGAAAAGCCTAGTGATCAGATTGAGCTCTCCGGTGGTTTTGGTGGACAATTGGGATTCATAGGTACCCTTGGGCTTACCTTTAATAATTTCTCTGCTAGAAATATTCCGCACTTTAAAAATTGGAGGCCACTTCCCATAGGTGACGGACAGCGCCTATCTATTCGAGCTCAAGCGAATGGGCGTCGATTTCAAAGCTACTCCGCGTCTTTTGTTGAACCTTGGCTTGGTGGTAAGAAGCCTAATTCATTTGGTTTAAGTTACAGCTACTCGGTTCAACGCCTGTTTGGCCGCGACCCAGGATCATTTAGGATCAACACCAATGAAACCCAGGGATCATTGAAAGTTTCGAATATATCAGTGAGCCTTGGCAGAAGAGTGAAATGGCCGGATGACTTCTTTACCATTTCAAACTCTCTTTCATTTGTACAATACAGGGTTTTCAATTTCGGAACGTCTCTAGGATTCTCCAATGGAGTTGCTAATAATTTCACGTTAAATACCACTATCGCCAGGAACAGTATTGACAATCCCACGTATCCGAGATCGGGGTCACAGCTTTCACTGAGTGCATCATTCACTCCACCCTACTCAGTATTCAGCAATGCTGACTATGAAACCCTCGATAATGCGGAGAGATTCGAACGGGTAGAATTTCACAAATGGCTGTTTGATGCGAAATATCACATCCAAATTGTTGGGAATTTGGTGTTGCAAGCCAGGGCGCACTTTGGATTCATTGGTAGCTATACCGATAAAGCAGGAATAGGACCTTTCGAAAGGTTCTTCCTAGGAGGAGATGGGTTGTCCGGACAAAATTTCTTGATAGGTAATGACATTGTTGCTTTAAGGGGTTATGAGAATAACTCCATCGTACCATTTGATGCAAAAACTGGCGTCCAGGGTGGTACCGTTTTTAATAAGTTTGTAATGGAGCTCCGATTTCCGGTATCTCTAAATCCGGTCGCAACAATTTACTTGCTTACTTTCGTAGAAGCAGCCAACAACTGGAATAGTTTTAAGCAATTTAATAGTTTCAATCTGTTAAAATCTGCCGGTTTAGGAGCGAGAATTTTCATGCCGTCATTTGGTTTGCTAGGTATAGATTGGGGATATGGATTTGACGTTCTTCCTAATACCAATAGGAAGTCCGGAGGTCAAGTGCATTTCTCTATAGGTCAGCAAATTAGATAAGCTATGTTAAGAGCATTGTCTTTATATGTTTTTATCTGTTGTTTGGCTTTAAATAGTAGCTTTGCGCAAAAATTTGGTTATGTAGATACTGATTATATCCTTAACCAAATGGCAGAATACACGGAGGCCAAAAGTGAGATTGACAAATTGTCAAAAGGCTGGCAGGATGAAATCAACGAAATGTCTACGAACATTGAGGGGATGGAGGGCAAACTAATAGCAGAAGAAGTGCTTCTTACTAAAGAGATGAAAGATGAAAGACTGGCTGATATCGATGTCAGGCGGGACGAATTAAAGGAATATCAGAAAAAAGTTTTCGGATTCGAGGGTCTCTTTTTTCTGAAGAAAAAAGAATTGATTAAACCGGTGCAGGATAGAGTTTTTGACGCTGTTGAAGTAGTGGCTAAAAACAACCGGTTACAGATAATCTTCGACAAATCCGGGGCCCTGGTAATGATCTATACAGACCCTATTCATGACTATACCGATTATGTATTGGAAGAATTGGGCCTTGGAGATGAAAACGATGTAATTAAAGATTGAATTAAAAATTGTTAACTATGAAAATAAAATCATTCGCAATTACCTGCTTGTTAACAGCCGGAGTGGCAGGTAGTATAATCGCTCAGGAGCTTAAACTTGGATATACCAATGCCGATTATATTTTAAGTCTTATGCCGGAGGCCAAGCAGATCCAGGCAGAGCTAGATTCTTATGAAAAGCAATTGGATAATCAGCTCCAGGCCAAGATTAAAGGATACCAAACCAAAGGTCAGGAATATCAAAACCTTCAGCCAGATACTAATGAGCTAATTAGAAAGGATATGGAGACAGAAATTGTCAATTTGCAGAATTCTATACAGAGTTTTCAGCAGCAAGCTCAACAGTCGATAGTCCAGAAGAGAGCTGAATTATTGCAACCTGCATATGACAAGATCCAAAAGACCATTTCCGAAGTTGCAGAAGAAAATGGATATTCATACATCTTCAGCACTGATACGGGCAATGGTTTTATTTTGCTGTATGCCGTAGAAGAGGATAATATTTCCAATCTCATATTAAAGAAAATGGGAATTACACCTCCTGAAACGGAATAAGATACGATATGCGATTATTAATGATCCCGCATCTGTTGATTCGGGATTTTTATTTCTTTAAGCCAATCTCTTTCAATCGCTCGTTCAAAAATTCACCTGCTTTAATATCCTCATAAAGCTTTGGATGATCCTCGTCAATACAGCACTCAAGACAATCAAGATCCATGTTTGATCTTGGATGCATAAAAAAAGGAATAGAGTAACGTGAAGTCTGCAGCAACTCTTCTGGAGGATTTACTACACGATGAATTGTCGATTTCAATCTGTTATTAGTTAGGGCTTCCTCAAAAAGTAGTACCCATCAAATTAGCAGCCCTAGATAGATTGAGCACGAATAGGGTTGCAGCAATCCAAGTTTGTGAAGTTGATTTAAGCTTGGCTTTGATTTCATTGAGCGAGTAAGCTTGTTTGGCATTGCCTATTCTTCCCTCAATGGCATTCCTCTCAGCATATTCCTTTTTTGATTTAGCCTTCTGGTATGCTGATTTCTTCACAGGTTTTCCTTTTGTGGCAGCTGTCATCCTTATGCTGTTTTCTTTACACCAATTGCGATTCTTATTGGTAGCATAGATTTTATCGGCCTGTATAAGTTCAGGGTAATAACCAAACAAAGCCTTGTAGGCCTCTGCCTGATTGATCAGGTCCTCACTTTCATTATAGGCATTCCAGCTTAGGTTATCCTTGGTCATGAACCCATCCATGAGTGAAAGGCCCAACTTGGCACCAAACTCTACACTCTTGCCCTGCTTGCCCCTCACTATCGGGCGTACATGGGGTTGTGAGATGCTCACTATCCGATCTTTACATTGGTGGGCTTTCTTGCTCATACATGCCTTGTTGCTGCTTATAAAGGGTATGGACCACCATCAGTTCCTGCTGGGTTTTGTGGGGAAAAGGAAACGGCCCTTCCAACAGGTCCAGCATTTGATCGATATGGCCAGGTTCCTTTTTACACAGTTGAGCAACACACGGATGGCCTTGCGGATCGATACAACTGATTTTTTCTTCTTTTTGGCTTCCTGCAAATAACGCTTATGGGCCATCCTGCGGTAAGTCCTGGGTTTGACCTCCATCTTGTCCCTGAGCAGGTCAAACAACCGGTCAACCATCTTTTCGGTCTTGATACGGGCTTCATTGACCAAACCAAGATCATTTGGGTAGGTGATGTATTGATCTGCCACAGTGGCATCTATCTTTAATTTACCTTTTGGCCTTTTAGATACCGCACCCTTTTGGTTTGGTTTCCGGTCAGGAAGGGACACCATCATGATGATTTTCGAGAATGCATCGAAAGTATCATCCCCTAGTTTTTTTCGCATCTCCACAAAAAGCGTAGGCGAAAACACCAAACCAGGTGTGTAATGGTCCAAACCAAGAAAGAACTGCATGTATGGGTTTTCGCTGATGGTCAGCAAGGTCTCTTCATCGGACAACCCCAGTTTATGTTTTATAATAAATGCCCCTATGATGTGCCTTGGATTGACGCTCTTTGCCCCCATGTTGACGCTGAATTTCCTTTTGTAGATATTTACCAACTCATCCCATGGCAACAAGTTTGCAAGTGCTATCCATCTGTTGTTTGGGTTGAGTTTGATGGAGTTAATGGAGGAAAATTCTTCTATTTTGGTTTGGTACTGCGATGTGTAATCGATCATATGCAATGCTATACGTCAAATATACAAATAACCTTGCATATATAAAAATATATTTACACGTGAATCGCTTAATATGAGCAATCAAGGTCGTTTTTATCCAATCTGAGAAAGCCCTAATTAATCTCGACAACATGTCTCCTACGTTTATGACAAGTTGCTCTGGCAATGCTGAAATCGGTATCCACTTGTTATCTCTCCTCAAGCACCTGCAGGCCATCTGCACTGGCTCCTATAAGCAATGTAATTAAATTAATATCCCCATGTTCTGCTGCCCTTACAGCATCTACAGGTAATTCATCAATATTTTCAATGGGGTAATAATGAATGGGTCGTAAGATACTGTTCCCTTTTTTTACCTTGCTACCAAAATAATTTTCTTCCAATCCAAGATAAAGAGCAATTGCTCTCAACATAATCAAGCCAGTATCTTCAAGTAATGAATAAGCCTCCAAAGTGCTTTCTTTAAAATCCTTCACTTCAGGGGGCCATATATTATTTGGGTATTCATCTTTTAATTCATCATCTTTCTCCAGTTGCTGACCAATATGAAAAAATTCTTTTAACCCGCATTATTCATAGGCCACCAATTTTGGGATTAATAATGGGTTGCTAACTATTTTTGATTGGAGTGTATGTATTAATTTGAAGATCAACCAGGTTTCTGGATTTCAAAGGACATTAGAGCGTTTTTTTGTTAGAATTTTTCAATTTTCAGTCAAAGCTCTATTGTGTTCTTATGGAAGAACATTTTTTTGATTAAACTAAACTGTTTAACTGATCGGTCAGTTCACCGTAAGCAAATCGCCCAGCAGGTATTGATATCTAAAGGCTCTTGAGAATTGTATTGTCAATGATCTTTTCCTTTCTTTCAGGCACGCCCCAACCTTCATCAGGTAAAGCCGGATATTGTCCACTTGCCATCGTTTAGCAAAGTGGTGTTTTGTTTTGGCAATTAATAATTTAATCTGCCGGAACATTTCATAACAGAGGGTAGCGATGATTAAACGCATGAAATTGGCCCAGTAGCGATGACAGGAAAGCCGGTCGGAATAAGTCATGTTTTTGAGTTCCTTTATTCGATTTTCACTGGCATCACCTCGCTTGACATAAAAATCAAAGTAAATCTGTTGAGCGGTCATCGCTTCAAAGTTGCTCACAAAGTAACGGACATTCATTCCTTTTCCGGTAGACTCCACTTTGGCGTACAGCTTTTCAGAACGATCCCAGCTTTTGGCCTGGTAAGTAAACGGGCCAACAAACTCTTGATGTTTGATGATTTTTGAAGCATATTCCTTTTTTACTTCAATGATAGTCTGTTTGGTAAAAGTCTTTAAAACTTCATTACTACTAATACCTAAACAAAATTGAAGGTCAAACTGCTTAGCTATCCGATAAAAAGATGCTCCTGAAAAGCCACTATCCGCTCGAATAAGGATCTTTACTGAGGGCAGTTTTTTTCTGATTTTAATGACAATCCTTTTCAATAAGGCCACAAACCATTTGTTGGAGTGACAATTGCCCGGACGTAGTACTGGTAAAATGACCTGACCGGTGTTCCCGTCCTTAAAGAACAACTCATGGTACATAGTCTGTCCATAATAGCCATTATACAAACTGAGTTGTTGGGATCCATGAGTAGGGTCATCGGTACCATCTACATCAATGATGATTTGACCAGTCTTCTCTTTCAACTCCTCTACATAACGGTCTACAAACCATTGACTCATCTGGTAGATCAGACTCCGATCGGCCTTGTTTTCAAATCGACTTAAAGTAGGCTGGGAACATAATCCGCTATCTAGTACTTTACGGATCACCGGATCCTCTCGGAGTTTTTGTTCGTCATTGCAATCCTGATAGCCCTGCATCATTAAAAACACCCGTTGGCGAAGCATTTCTTCATAAGTGTATTCGATAAAAAAGGGGTTTCGATAGTCAGGAATCAGTGCGGCGAAGCTTTTTAATAGACCAGTCTTTCTCTCTACTTTTTCACTTAACAATATCGCTCCGTCTGAGCTAATCGCTGATGCTGAAAAATCAAATTTAAAAGCTTGTTTTCCTCGATAAAATACGGTATCTTTTTCCTTATATTCAGGCATAAATTAATTGCTTATTTTGTTGTCTAACTATCTCAATATAAGCAATTTATGCCTGTTTTTTATTGTCTACTATGAATTTTTCGGGTTAAATCCCCCGTGCTTCTTCCCTTGGCATGTTCTTTACCCTTTCCAATGTACCCTCGCTGACCAGATAATTCCCGAAACTCGTATTGCTGCTTAACCTTGTCAGGCAATGCAAAAAATCTTTGAATTACTTTATAGAGTTGCTCTCTTTTCGCATCTGTAAATCCATGATTATTGACCGCCACGAAGCCAATATTTTGATATGCTTCACCGAGATTCGTAATAAAACTTCTTTTCCCACTAGCATTCCCATTGATGAAATCATGGAGATCCAGGGTCGGTATTTCGTCATAGATTTTCTCCGGCATCGATTATTGCACTACTACCTTTATACTGGCAGCCATTGATTCACCATATGACCGATGAACACCGTCGGCAAATTGCAGAGATATCGTGTATTCCCCCGGTTCCATCGTGAGCTCGGTTTCCGTTTGACCCTTACCATAATGTATAGTAGTGTCACTGGGTGGTATTATCTCTCCCTCGGGCCACATTAGTAGATTTATCAGTATGTGGTGATGACCATATCCTTCCTTGACTTCGCCGGACGGTTCTACTTCCATTCCCTCGATTCCCATAACCACATTAAATGTTGATGTAACCGTATCATTATCAGATGGGCTTAGAAAAAATACCGATTGTTTGATTTCAGTTTCGTTTTCAGCGGCGGCAGACTGTGTGTCATCTTCATCTTTCTCTTTGGTCTGTGTCGGGCCACACGAATAGAGGAATACTATAGTCACCACAATAACGTTCAAGATCACTTTTTTCATTTCTTCTTTATTTAAAAGTTAATTGGAAATGAAAATTACGTCTAATGTTATTAAACCCAAAAAAGTCATTAGGACTTTTTTGGCAGAACAAAGAGCCAAGATAAAAGATTGATAGACTTTGATTTAGATTAATTCAACAGCCCCAATCAATTGTAGGTTTTTGTTACAAATATCAATAAGCAGATAGAATTGCAACCCGATGATTGTAAAGTCTTTGATCTTTGATCTTGGTTCTAATAATCTCCCGAATGTCAACCTTTAGGAGAAGAGTTGTTTTAAAACTTGGATCGATTTCATATCCCTAAAGCCTTCGAGGTGATTATCGTAATAATTCAATAAACAGGTTAATGCTTGTCTTCTTAAATCTATGTTAGTAAATGGTAACTCCTTTTCCTTTAAATGTGCATCAAGATATTCCGCAAGTATTAATTCCCGGTCGGGGGTATCATATCCATAATCATTTACTAATTGCGAAACAGATTCTATTTCGAAACCAATGTATTTGCTTAGTTTAATGCCAAACCGAACAGGGAAATGCTCAATTTCTGTGCTGGAATTATCCAATTTGACAAGTTGATCTCTAATGAAATAAAATTTCTCACGATCCTCCAGACCCTCGTTTTTGATGGTCTTGGACAACAATTCGGCCAAGAACATGACAACTGCCGACTTCTTCACATCAAAGGGAATTTTGGTAAATGGGCGTTCACACCTGCACTCTGAAATTCTTTGTATAGATTTTTGCTCATTCTTGTAAACCACTAAATCCAATAACGTTAATGGCTGATAGAGTGCTATTTTCCCCTTGCTTTTGCTACTTCTGACGCCATTGACAATATAGGTTTGCAAACCGAATTTCTCCGTGAACACCTTAACAATAATAGAGGTCTCTCTGAATTTCAGGTAACTTATTACAATTCCACGAGTCTTGAAGAGCATCCCTGTTCGTAATAGATCTTATTCAACTAATTATTTCCTTCGGCTATCTATTATCTTATCACTGCAATTTTACCAACAAATGTTTCGTCACCATCCGGTGAGGTGCTAAACACCAGATATATTCCCGACTCGGCGGTTTTGCCGCCAAATCCTCGGGTATCCCATGTTGCAGTTCCTCCAGCAGCGATCACCTCCCTGATCAATCTCCCTCCAATATCAGTTATTTTAACAATGGCATCTTCGGCCAATCCGGATATTCCGATTTCCCCTGTAAACCCTGGCCTTACCGGATTAGGAAAGATTTTGACGTTCAAGTGTTTCCTTGATACCTTCGTTGAAGCTCCTCTAATAGAAACCAACCCTTTAGTTGTGGCAATAAAGATTTCACCCGTAAATGGATTGACTTCAATGTCTACAATGGTATTATCCGGTAGCGGAGCATTGTCAATCGTATAATTGGATATGAGATTTTCCCCGGAAGCATCAAATAACCAAATTCCATTCCTTGTCCCTATCCACTTCCGGTTACCTCCATCGACAGCTATTGAGGTGATGAATTCGTCCTCCAGCAAAAATCTGTTTTCAAAAATTGGTCTTATGGCGTCAAAGCCACTTTCATCGAAGATATTGAACGGATTCGGAATAAAAGCAATTCCTTGCTCCGTACCTATCCATGCCTGACCCTCACGGTCAAACACCACATCCGTCACGTTGCGACTTGGCAAGTCGCCAGAATTTTCAGCTGTGGTTAATAAGTTGTCCTGATCTTCCTCAACATTGAATACCATAATGCCACCTCCCTCCTCGGGATCCAGCCTCATCCAAACATCATCAAATTCGTTTATTGCTAGCGATATTGGAAATCTGGCTGATTGAGCGCTGAAGCTGAAAGAAGTCCAATTTCCCTGTGGATCTCTCCGGTGTAATGGCTGTGGGCTGTCATAATTTGACACCCAAAGATTACACCGGCTGTCAAAACCAACACCAGTTAATAAAGTGGACCGATCTTCACTGCTTGCCGCTACCAATGGGCTTCCTGCCGTGCCGGAGTTAGTGACCTCCAAATCATCAAAGTCCAACAGGCCATCTCCAAATGATACCGCTTTTATGCCCGCATTGGAACCACCGATAATGTCCATGTAATTTCCAAAAGGGAGCACGTCGGTTGAAATGACTTCCCATCCCGCGTTTTCAAATAATGAAAAACCTTCGAAATAATCAGGAATAATCAAATTATCATTGAAACTTCCGTGAAGAGCCAAAATTTGATCCTCAAAAAAATACATCTTACTAATATTATTTGAGGCTGGTCCACTAATCACAAAATTCTGGAAACCCAGTTCATTTCCTCCATATAAACCGGAATTATCATCCGCAATCCACAAAGTTCCATTATCATCAACAAATACATCGTTTGGCTTGGGACTGGTTGTGTACCCAATTTCTGTTGTCTGGCCAGAAATCAGATCATAAGAGACTATCCGATCTTCAAGGGAGATAAATATTCTTTTGTCATTTGTGCTTATGTAAGTTCAAGTAATAAGTGCAATTTTCCTTTGTAGCACTTGCTTTGCGTTTAGGTAATTAAATTTTCTAACAGGGCGTTCATTGATTTTGTTTTCAACAACTTTGATTTGCTCCTCTGTAACAAATCTAATATCTGTTTTCTTAGGATAAAACCTTCTGATTACCCCAATCCTATTTTCAACTGTCCCTTTATCCTGACTAGTATAGGGACGAGTGAAATAGGCATCCACATCAAGGGATTGAGCAATCAACTCATGTTTAGAAAATGCCATATCATTATCAAAAGTGAGTGTTTCCAGTTTGTGTTTATCCTGAGAGAGTTCCTCCACAATAGCTTCGGCCATTTGATCGGCATTTTTACTGTGCATCTTTCTGATTCTGGTAAAAAGACTTGCTCGGTCTGTCATCACCAACAAAGAGCCTTTGTGGTTTTTACCCATCATTAAATCGACTTCTATATCTCCCAATCGTTCCCTTTTGTTAATGATCTGGGGTCGCTGTTCAATTGATACCCTATTCGGGATAATACCTCTACGATCTTTTCTGTTTCCTCGTTTGCGCCTTCGTTTGCCATGTTTTAGATATGTGTATAGTTGTTTGTATTCTTGGTTCTCCTGGTGGTTGGTGTGCTTACATTCCCATATCCATTGGTAAATCCATTCATGGCTAAGTGGACATTCTCTCGTTTTCTTTCCCTGATGGCTGATCAATTCAGGACTCCATCTATCTTCTTGGAGCCGGTTAACTATCCAGTCTTTCATGGGTTTGGTGAAAATCACTCTTTTTGGCTTTTCTTGATGACGAAGATTGGTCCTCCTTTGTGCATTTGCTGTTCGATAGACACCAGCTCCCTACCTCTTGAACCCACATTTCGCTTAAGCTCACGTGAGATCGTAGATGGGTGAAAATGAACGATACAGGCAATCTCCTTTTGAGTAGCTCCTGTTTTTAATAATGCTTCAATTTGATACCTTTGATCAATACTGAGATGTGTGTAGTTTTTTGACATTTTGCAATCCAAAGATTGCACTGCTCAGGCTTTTGAAGGATGAAAAAGCCCTTAAAAGCTTTTTCACCTTCAATTGCACTTATTAGTTGATCTCAGCTTATGCTTTTAATCGTACCAGAGAAATTAATCGGTATTAATGCCCACTGATTGGTTGTTCGTAAGTAAACTCCTGCATTTCTAATTCCTGCAATCAATGATTGACCAACAATATTCACAAAGTTTGTAGGTTCATTTGAAATTGGTAAAGGAGAGGTAATCCTCTTCCAGCTTTGAAAATCCAGCAGATTGTCACCTTCTGTAATACTCCCGGAAATAATTCCAAAATCGGTAGCCAGGTAAATGGAATCACCATTGATAACACTCTCCTTAACCGCTGATCGCTCTCCTGCAGGACCAAGATTAAGATAAGATTCTTTAATTTCTACACTGGATAAATCCAGAACTACCACTCCAAAATCAGTTGATAAATAGGCCAGTTCATTAAATATAGAGATGTGATTTATTCGTCTGGAACCGGTAAGTTGGGCATTGATGATTTGGGTTAAGCTGAGATCAACTAATAAGTGCAATTGAAGGATGAAAAAGCTTTTAAGGGCTTTTT
Source organism: Cyclobacteriaceae bacterium (assembly GCA_963664285.2). Classification (GTDB taxonomy): domain Bacteria; phylum Bacteroidota; class Bacteroidia; order Cytophagales; family Cyclobacteriaceae; genus JAJCYL01. The sequence continues at coordinate 200,922 of CAXXNX010000010.1, read as the reverse complement.
CATCCTTCAAAAGCCTGAGCAGTGCAATCTTTGGATTGCAAAATGTCAAAAAACTACACACATCTCAGTATTGATCAAAGGTATCAAATTGAAGCATTATTGAAAACAGGAGCTACTCAAAAGGAGATTGCCTGTATCGTTCATTTTCACCCGTCTACGATCTCACGTGAGCTTAAGCGAAATGTGGGTTCAAGAGGTAGGGGAGCTGGTGTCTATCGAACAGCAAATGCACAAAGGAGGACCAATCTTCGTCATCAAGAAAAGCCAAAAAGAGTGATTTTCACCAAACCCATGAAAGACTGGATAGTTAACCGGCTCCAAGAAGATAGATGGAGTCCTGAATTGATCAGCCATCAGGGAAAGAAAACGAGAGAATGTCCACTTAGCCATGAATGGATTTACCAATGGATATGGGAATGTAAGCACACCAACCGCCAGGAGAACCAAGAATACAAACAACTATACACATATCTAAAACATGGCAAACGAAGGCGCAAACGAGGAAACAGAAAAGATCGTAGAGGTATTATCCCGAATAGGGTATCAATTGAACAGCGACCCCAGATCATTAACAAAAGGGAACGATTGGGAGATATAGAAGTCGATTTAATGATGGGTAAAAACCACAAAGGCTCTTTGTTGGTGATGACAGACCGAGCAAGTCTTTTTACCAGAATCAGAAAGATGCACAGTAAAAATGCCGATCAAATGGCCGAAGCTATTGTGGAGGAACTCTCTCAGGATAAACACAAACTGGAAACACTCACTTTTGATAATGATATGGCATTTTCTAAACATGAGTTGATTGCTCAATCCCTTGATGTGGATGCCTATTTCACTCGTCCCTATACTAGTCAGGATAAAGGGACAGTTGAAAATAGGATTGGGGTAATCAGAAGGTTTTATCCTAAGAAAACAGATATTAGATTTGTTACAGAGGAGCAAATCAAAGTTGTTGAAAACAAAATCAATGAACGCCCTGTTAGAAAATTTAATTACCTAAACGCAAAGCAAGTGCTACAAAGGAAAATTGCACTTATTACTTGAACTTACATAAGTTGATAATTTCAAGATCTGAATAGAGATCTATATTTCCACTCTCATATCCTATAATCAGCCATCCTGCCTGGGGTGAGAATTCCAGCGCTGAGATACTTACATCACTCAGTCCATCGGTACGAGTAAGCCGGTTAAGACTATTATCCTCCTGGTCATAGAAAAACAGCGCATTATCTGTTGAACAGTAAATTCGGTTTTCAGCCCTGGTAACTAATCGTGCCTGTTTGTAATTGAAATGACTTCTCCATTCGCCAATTGGGATAAGTTCCTGGGCAATTGCTGTGGAACTAAGTAAAACAGTGATCAATAGAAAATATCTCACTTCTTCATTCCTTCCATAAAACAACGTCGGCACCTTGCCTCATATTTTTTGTTTTATAATTCTTCTGTTTTGCCCAAGTTAATAGACTTGCTTATCAACCAGTTACTAGTTTTTCTACCATTAGATAATGTAACAAATCTTACAGCTAGTAAAGGGCTCAGTCTATCAATCTTTTCCAGCCCACCGCACAACAATGGCAGGCGGGTGTCTTTTATCTTGCTTGCCTGAACCGGCAAGGCAGGTTCTCCTAAAAAGTCCTAATGGCTTTTTAGGGCCAAAACACTCCAAATACAAAAGTTTAGATACATTCTTGCGTAAGTAATCTATAGTTCCTCATCTCACTAAGCCAATTTTTATACCTTTGTAATAGATTTTATTCTGAAGATACGTAAATGAGTGAAAGCAAACTAAATATTGAAGCTATCAATGCTTACGGCGAGATTGCCAGTAAACAAATAAGTGACAATTTCTTTAAGATAAAGAAAACAATATCTGGTAATGAAGTCTTAAATCTGATTTCGATAAAGCAGATCAACTACTTTGTTTTGAAAAATTTATTTGCCAAATGGCAGGCTGAATTATCCAGATTAGAAAGTCCGTATTTCAACTATAAAAATGAAGAAGTCAAAAAATCTGTGCAGGCCCTCATGAATGTTCTTTCAAAGAATATTCTCATTAAAGAAAATGATTTTAAGCCTCTGTTAACTGATTCCATTTCGGAAACCCTTTTTCTTATTTTATCTCCTTACGATTATTATCATAAGAATATTGAAGATAGCCCCTTGCTGACAATGAAGTATTTGCGATCACAGGCGAAATACATCCGCATCAATAAACACTTATATATGCTCTTGCTCGAGGCTCTAGAGGAAGAACAGGAAGACAAGGTTTTAGATAAGCAAGATGTTTTCGAAAAACTAGATAGTATCTTCAAGAGCACCGCTGAAGGTCCTGAAGATATTGATTCCTATTTAAATGAACTTTCAAAAATTCATACGCTAAAGGCAGATGATTTTTTCATTGAGGACATATCCCTAACAGCTACCGAAGAGGCTGAAATAGATGAAATCCAGAACCGTCTTTTTCAGGACTTCGAAGAAATGGACGAGCTTGCTATAGAAAAATCCCGCCAGCAGTTAAATGATCGATTCGCGAAAGAGCAAAAAACCGTGAATGAGAAATTAGCGCCTGAAACAGTAAATATAGCTACCGCTCATGCCACCAAAAAAATAGTGAGCATCCATAAAAGCATAGCTGTCAATCAGAGGTATATGTTTATCAAAGAACTCTTTGAAGGTGAATCTGAAGCTTTTGACAATGCTATCGTTGAAGTTGAGGATTGTGTAACCTTCGAAGATGCAGTGGGTTTATTGGTGCAAAATTATGCCCGAATTTATCATTGGAACATGCAATCATCGGAGATAAAAGATCTCCTAAAGGTCATTATTAAGAAATTTAAGTAAGTAGATCAATCCTAGTATTAAGTTTCTTAATTAACATATCAATGATTACGCGATAGTTAAATCTTCCATTTTCCACTTCCATTTAAAGATTGTTGGCATTTCATTGATTTCATTAATGTATTTCAATATCCGGTCTTTGAGCTCTTTCTTTGATTTTACACGGATCCCCCTTAAAAAGCTCCTGGTCATTTTGCTAAAGAAGACTTCAATAAGATTTAGCCAGGAAGCATGTACAGGTGTAAATACAAATTCAAACCTATTAGGCACTGTTTTCAGGAATGCTTTTGTCTCTTTTGAAATATGGGCCGAATGATTATCTAAGATTATCTTGATCTTAAAGCTGACTGGGTAGAGTTCATCAAGCCCTTTCAAATATTCCACAAATTCCCTACTTCTATGTCTATCCTCGACCCGTGCATATATCTTGCCGGTAATCAAGTCGATTGATGCCAACAACGAAACTGTACCGTGTCTTTTATATTCATGGTCCCTGCCCCAATTTGGGTGCTTGCCTGCTATGAGGCTTAGGTCAGTGGCGGTATTTTCTATCGCCTGCATTCCAGGTTTTTCATCGTAGGACAAGATGGCAATCATTGATCCTTCCGGTTTGTTAGCTTTGTAAAGTGCCACTTCTTTATAAACATGCAATACCTGGGACATCTTTCGGTCAAAGTCAGGGTCTTTCTTTTCTAGGTAATAAGATAGTTTGTGGGGCTTTACATCACTTTTCGACAGTATCTTTGAAACGGTCCCTTTCTGTATTTCGCCTAATGAAAGATGGCCCGCCTGTTTGCAATTGCCCCTTACATACTTGGCCAATGCATTATAGGTCCAAAATTCTGAGGCCATGCCCAAGTCTTTTGGTTTTGTGCAAGCTATTGATAAAAACCATGCCCTGGCCTCATTGGTGATCTTTGGGGTTGCCCCTTTTCTGGGAAGGTCGTTCAGAGAGGTCAGTATACCGTATCCTATTGCCCTATCAACAGTCCTTTCAACCTTTGGCCGATTCGTGCCAAGTTGTTTTGCTATCGAATTGATGCTTTGCCCTTTCCAATAACCAAGAAACATTTTCGCCCTTTCAACCCGTGATTTGGCCTCAACCCGTGATTTACTTATAACCTCCAATGTTTGCTGTTCCTTTGTCGTAAATGATATTTTTGCTCTTTTACTCTCAAATGGCATAGGGTTCACTATTTTTGGTCCAACCGCTAAGATAGAACTTTTATTATTGATATACTATATAGGAAACTATATACTAGTTAATCAATCACTGACTTTTACGGTTAGGTTCGATCTTGCCTCTGCAGACCAACAAAACCTCTTTCCCAAATCACAAATTACAAGCATCAAAAGCCAAAACAATTTCCAATATCCAAATTCCAATAAGTAAAACAGCAAAGTATGACTAAGTTTTAGAATTTGGACATTGGAGCATTGAGATTTGTTTGGCTTTTGGAATTATTTTTTGGCTTTTATGAAAAGCTGACTCTCAAAACTATGACTTAATCATCTTACATCGTTTGACACTAAGACCTCTGAAGTATCTGCATCCTGTGTGAATCCAACTTTAAAAGGACAAAAAGTAGAATAGTGAAAGACCAGAGTGAGGAGCCGCCATAACTAAAAAAAGGAAGAGGTATCCCGATCACTGGGAAAAGCCCAATGGTCATACCAATATTTATCAAGAAGTGGAAAAAGATGATACTTGCTACCCCATAACCGTAGGCCCTCGCAAATGTTGATTTTTGCCTTTCCGCAATAGCAATGACCCTAAGTAGTAAAAAAGAAAACAAGGCAAGCAGAACAAGAGAGCCAATCCAGCCGTGTTCTTCTCCAACCGTACAAAAAATAAAATCCGTACTTTGTGAGGGGACAAAGTCAAATTTAGTCTGTGTTCCTTGTAAGTAACCCTTTCCCCAAACTCCCCCGGATCCAATAGCAATCTTCGACTGTGTGACATTCCAACCGATACCCCGTGGGTCAATGTTTGGATTGACCATTGCCATCACCCTGTTTTGCTGGTGTGGTTTAAGTACTTCGGTTAACAAAAAGTCGACACTTTTAACCGCACCGGTTATAATAACTGCAGAGACAATAACCACTGCTGTTCTCTTGATGTTCCTCGGGCTTACTGCGATAATTAGTAACGTTATGACAACAATGACAATCATTAGTAGTGTTTGACTGACCAACAGAGTCAAAACTAATATCGCAATTGATAGCAGTCCTACAATTATATATAAGGAGGATATTCCTTCTCTGTAAAGAACTATTATCAGGGCTCCATAAACCATTGCAGTGCCGGTATCACCTTGCACCATTGTGAGAAAAAGAGGAGTTAAAACAACTCCAAAGGCAAACAACTGACCTTTAAACTTGTCCAAACGTTTATGTCCTTCCCCCAGATATTTTGCTAAAGCCAATACAGTTGCAAATTTTGTAAACTCCGAAGGTTGAAATCCGAATCCACCAATCTGGAACCAGGACTTGGATCCCGCTACTTCCTTACCAAAAAAGAGGACTATTATAAGTAAGCCAATGAAAAAGAAGTAAATCAGGTAAGCAAAAGAATCGTAGAATTTGAAATCTAGAGCGAGGACGCCCACGATAATCAATATGGCAGCTCCAATAAAGATCAATTGTTTTCCGGAATCTGTCTCTAAATCAAATAAACCGTGCTGTACAGTCTCGTCGAATACAGCGGCATATATATTGAACCACCCCAGAAACACCAGTGTTAAATACACCAATACTGTGGTCCAATCAATTTCTCCCTCTTGTCTATTTAGTCTCAATCCAGAAAATCTCCTTTAAGTACATAGTCTTCAAGCCAAAGACGTGAAATATCACCTTTCAAATAGTCCTCTATTAAGAGACTGGCAATTGAGGCTGCTGCTCTACCTCCCCAGCCTGCATTTTCTACATAGACTGAAATGGCAATTTTGGGATCCTCTTTAGGTGCAAAAGCCATAAAAACCGAATGATCTTCCCCGTGTGTGTTTTCAACGGTGCCAGTTTTCCCACATATAGCGATATTACTAATAATCGCTCGACCTGCAGTTCCTGACAGCGCCTCTTCCATAGCATCAATAACTATATCATAGTACTCATCTTTTATTCCTGTTGAAACCGATTTTTGGTAAGAACCCGCCAGGTCATGATTTTTGATCATGTGTGGAGTATAGTAAAATCCCCGATTGGCGATGATAGCAGCAAGGTTTGCCATTTGAATGGGGTTCAATAACAGCTCCCCCTGACCAATGCTTAAAGAGTAGATATGAGCATATCCCCATCTGCCATTGCCATACAAACGGTTGTAATATTCAGAACCTGGTACAAATCCGGGTTTTTCGTTAGGAATATCAATACCAAGTTGCACGCCTAATCCAAATTTCTGCAATTGTTCTTTCCACCTGTCCAGGCCTAGTCTGGCATCCGTATACGGGTTATCTGAAAGTTGTTGCCTAATTACCCTGCGAAAGACTTGGTAGAAATAATTATTGGATGAATATTTGATTGCGTTATGCATATCATAATACCCTGAAGGTGCATGATCACCTATTAGTGTTCCATCGCAGTATATTTCTTCATACGGGCTGACGACTCTCTCTTGCATGGCAATTAGACCAAGTACAGTCTTGAATATCGAACCCGGTGGATACATAGCCATAAGTGGGCGATTAAATAGTGGTTTCAGCGTATCCTGTTCAAGCGTTTGATAGTTCTTACTAAAGTCTTTCCCAGTAAGAATATCAGGATCGTATGAAGGAGAAGAAACCAAAGTCAGTATTTCTCCGGTTGAAGGCTCAATGGCTACTACACTACCAATCTTTCCATTTATTAGCTTTTCGGCATAAGTTTGAAGATCCAGGTCAATAGTCAACACAAGATCTCTTCCTGGCTGTGAAAGCGTATCATACGCTCCATCTTTGAACATGCCCTTCTCAACTCCCCGTACATTTACCATCTTGTAGCTAACACCCCTTTGACCACGCAATTCTTCCTCATAAGCGGCCTCCAAACCACTAATTCCAACAAAATCTCCTGACTTATAAAACTTTGTTATGTCCCTTTCCAACTGTCCTCTGCTGATTTCACCAATATAACCTAAAGCATTGGCCAGGCTGTTATATTGATATTTTCTAGCCGTTCGCGCCCTGATATGAAACCCCGGATACTCCACCAACCTGTCTTGAATCGTAGCAAATTGTTCGTTGGTAAGTAACTCTATGAACTTATATGGTAAAATGGATGAATATTTCCTAGCATCCCCCATTTTGACCTCAAAATCCTGAGAGGTAATTCCAACCATTTGACAAAAGATGGCCGTATCAGAAAGGCTAACTTCCTGAAGCACGACCATCAGATCATAGATCGGAGTATTGAAAACTAATAACTCCCCATTTCTATCATGGAGTAAGCCTCGATAAGGATATTCCGTTACTTTTTGAACAATGTTATTTTCCGCTGCTAGCTTGTAAGTACTGTCCAAGATCTGAATTGAGAATAACCTGATGGCAAAAACAACTGCGGCGATGATAATAGCTGCCTGAATAAAAACTCGTCTTTCATCGTTCATAGTCTTCTAGTGGGCTTGGTTAACAGATATTGCAAAATGAGTGCAACTACAAAGGTAAAAATACCACTAAACAAAGCTTTACTAAAAGTAAAGATGAACAAACTCCAGCTTCCGGACTCAGCAAAAAACACCACAAGATGGTGAACTAATATTAAAGGAAAACAAAATACAAGAAACCAGGTCAGTCCCATTCCTCTCACAGTAAGTGGAGTACCTGCTTCGTAACTGCCGCCGGTTGTTCTTTTAAAATAGTAGGGTCTTAAAAACATAATTAATACACAAGCTGATGCTTGTATTCCTTGTGTATTGTAAAATAGATCGACCGACAATCCAACCATAAATCCAACTCCGATAAGTAATAAGTGCCCTATTTCTATTGGCAGCAGTAAGAGTCCAATAACATAAATGAAATTGAATGCAACATCAAAGAAAGCTAACTGCTTAAATATCAGTACTTGGAGAAGTAAGTATAACACCAGACGGATAATATGGCTTGATAAATTACGGATCAATTTACTAGTGCTGCATTGTGTTCTATTGAGTCTTTTTCCAGGGATAGCTTATTTTCTACTACAGATACAAAATTGATTTGACTAAAGTCCGTAGCCAGCTTTATTCGGATGTCATGAAATGTAGCATTCGGTAAGGTATTGACTTCTTCAACTATTCCAATAAATTGATTAGCCGGAAATACAGAACTATAACCTGAAGTTGTTACTGTATCTCCTTTATTGACGAAAACATGACGCGGGACATATATTAGGTTAGCAAATTCCGGGTTTCTACCATCCCAATTGGTGGTGCAAAAAGTACCGGATCTTTTATGTAATGATGACACAAGAAAGTCCGTATGTAGCAAAGAAACTACTATAGAAAAATTCTCTGAAGCAGATCTGATTTTCCCCACGATTCCATCAGCACCAATAACTCCCTGATTGATTTTAATCCCGTCTTTGTGTCCCTTGTTTAATGTCAGATAATTGTTCAACTGCCGGTAGCTGTTATATACGACTTTTGCCGGGATAAAATCATAAAGGGTATCGGCATCATCCTTTATTTCCTGAATTGCCTCCACTTGAAGTTCCATAGCGGCAATTCTTTCTTTTAACACGGCGACCTCAACAGACAAAACTTCATTTTGAGATTTTAGATTAAAATAATCCGATATATCAGAACTGGTTTCCGCAATGTTACCAACCAAAACATTGGACGAATTAATGAATGCCGCTTTGTGATAATTTTGATTCTGAATGATTAGAAATATGCTGAAGCCCTCAAATACAAGGAATACAAAAAATGCCCTGTATGCATAAATGAAAAGGAAAAGTTGGCGCATCTGTCTTAATGCATTAGCACAGCTTTATATTGCTCTATATTCTTTAAAGCTATACCCGTTCCCCTGACGACCACCCGTAATGGATCCTCAGCAATATGAATGGGCAATTTTGTTTTCATAGCTAACCTCTTATCAAGACCTCTAAGCAATGCTCCTCCTCCCGTTAAATGAATGCCATTATCATAGATATCAGCTGATAGTTCAGGTGGAGAGATTTCAAGCGCTTTCAATACTGCCTCTTCAACCTTGGAAACTGACTTATCTATGGCAAAGGCAATTTCAGAATATGATATTTTTATCACTTTTGGAATGCCTGTCATCAAATCACGTCCCCTGATCTCATAATCATCGGGTGGACTATCTAATTCTGTTAAAGCTGATCCAACCTCAATTTTGACCTTCTCTGCAGAACGTTCTCCAATTAACAGGTTGTGTTGACGACGCATGTAGTCAAGTATATCCTTATTAAACATATCTCCTGCTACACGTATAGATTGATTGCAAACTATCCCTGACAGTGCCATGACTGCTACTTCTGTGGTGCCACCACCTATATCAACCACCATGGCTCCGATAGGCTGTTCAATGTCAACACCTATTCCAATAGTAGCAGCTATTGGTTCATGTATCATATAAACTTCTTTCGCTCCGGCATGTTCGGCTGAATCTCTTACGGCTCTTTTTTCAACTTCAGTTATCCCTGAAGGAATGCAAATCACCATACGGTGAGATGATTGGAACCATCTTTTATTGTTGCCATCTATCATTTTGATCATGCCCCGTATCATGTGCTCAGCCGCATAAAAGTCCGCAATCACACCATCTTTTAATGGACGAATTGTCTTGATACTATCATGTGTTTTTTCGTGCATTTGCATAGCCTGACGACCTATGGCTATTACCTTGTTGTTGGTCTTGTCAATAGCAATAATTGACGGTTCATCAACGACAATTATATCCTTGCTTATTATCAGTGTATTTGCGGTACCCAGGTCAATCCCAATGTTATTGGAAAAGAAATCAAATAATCCCATTTTCTGTATTCAAAATAAGCTACAAAAGTAATATTAATAACCGCGTGACTAAGTTTATGTGAATTTAAACTAAAAAATCCTGTTACCCATTTTGAGCTTTCAAACAAAGAAATTAAGCCCTAAATTAAGCATGAAGAATCCATCTCTACTTTTTGGATCTCTCCTCAGTGCCTGAAATGTCTGAACCCTGTGAAAACCATTGACATACCATTATTATCACAGTAGTCAATTGAAAGCTTATCCTTCACAGAACCTCCGGGTTGAATAACTGAGATTATTCCTGCCTTATGTGCTATCTCCACACAGTCCGGAAAGGGGAAAAAAGCGTCTGACGCCATCACAGCCTCTTTTAAGGTAAATCCGAATTTCTTCGCTTTTTCAATGGCCTGATTTAATGCATCTACTCTCGAAGTTTGGCCTACACCGCTTGATAATAACTGATTTTCAGATGCCAAAACAATGGCATTGGATTTAGTATGCTTAACAATCTTGTTGGCCAGAAGCAACGCCTTTTCTTCTTGTGTTGATGGCGCTATTTTTGTGACTATATTAAAATCGGACTTTGTTTCTATCTGCGAATCTATTTCCTGAGCTAAAAGACCATTTAGTACAGACTTGATTTGATGATCCTGACCAGCCTTTATTTTCTGAATCATCAGGATTCTGTTCTTCTTACTTTTCAAAATTTCTAGTGCCTCTGAGTCAAAACCGGGAGCAATTAATACTTCGAAAAACATCTTATTAATCTCTGTTGCCACTGACTCGTCAATACGCAAATTTGTAGCTAAAATCCCACCAAAAGCGGAAACCGGATCGCCCGAAAGAGCTTTCGTATAGGCAGCCAAAACATTATCGGTTGTGGCTAGTCCGCAGGCGTTTGTATGCTTAATAATGGCAAAAACAGGTTCATTAAAATCCTGTACTAAAGAAACAGCTGCATCAATATCCAATAAATTATTATATGAAATAATCTTACCGTGTAGCTGCTCAAACACCTCATTCAATGGCCCATAGAAGCTTCCACTTTGATGGGGGTTTTCCCCATACCTGAGTTCTTGTTTAGTTTGTTCGCTAACCTTGAAGCTACTTATCGAGTTATCCCTATTAAAATAATTGAAAATGGCGATGTCATAGTGCGAGGAAACATCAAATGCTTCAGAAGCAAACATTTTTCTTGCAGCTAGATCTGTAGTACAATCATCGGAGAGTACTTCTAGCACGCTCTTATATTGATCTCGTGATGATACAATGACTACATTGCTATAATTCTTTGCCGCAGCTCTTATAAGAGAAATGCCTCCGATATCTATTTTTTCAATAATTTCTTCTTCTGATGCACCAGAGTTAACAGTTTCTTCAAAAGGGTAGACATCAACAATGACCAGATCAATGTTTGGTATTTCATATTGTTCTAATTCCTCTTGATCAGTTGTATTATTGGATCGATTAAGTATGCCTCCAAAGATTTTAGGATGCAAGGTCTTGACTCTGCCTCCCAAAATAGCTGGATAACTAGTCAGGTCTTCCACTGCTTCGGCCTCATAACCTGCCTGTCTAATGAAATCCAGTGTGCCTCCTGTAGAAAATATTTTTACTTGATTTTGATGAAGTACTTTGACAATGGCCCTCAACCCATCTTTATAAAATACTGATATTAATGCGGTTTTTACCTTTTTGCGGTCCATGCCTTGAAAAATAAGGATGCAAAAGTATTGCTTTTCAAGCCTTTACCAAGTTTGAAGGTCAGGGTTCTTCCTCCAGAATTAATTTTTCTAAAGTAGTTGGCAGGTATTCATATTCCAGCTCATGGATCTTTTCAGCTAATGACTCAGGAGTGTCATGCTGTTCAACTTCACATTTGGCTTGAAATACTATCCGACCTCGATCGTATTCTTCATCTACCATGTGTATTGTGATACCAGATTGGTTATCACCGGAATTAATAACCGCTTCATGGACGTGTCTGCCATACATGCCTTTACCACCATACTTAGGTAATAGTGCGGGATGTAAATTCACAATTTTGTTCGGATAATCAGAGAGGATATTAGAAGGCAACAACCATAAGAACCCTGCTAATGCAATCCAATCAATTTCTTTCACCTTAAGAGTATTTTGCACAACTTGCGAATTCATAAGTTCCTGACGATCAAACAATATCACGGGAATTAACCACTTTTCTGCTCTAATAATAACCTGGGCTTGAGGATTGTTGCAAAAAAGTAATTCAATTTTTATCGATGGGTGATCCCTGTAAAATTCGAACAATCTTTCCGCATTTGTTCCATTTCCGGAGGCGAACACTGCGACTCTAATACGCATGGGACATATATATTTTTTAAAATAGAGTTATGCTTATTATTCCGGTTAACATGATAAAATTCGCAAAGTCACTCAGGAAAGCGAACTTCTTTTGAGTGTCCGCTTTCACAAGGAGAAACACAAAATAGACGAATATGGGAATCAAAATTACGAAATAGGTGATAGCCACGTCGTTCTCAATATTGTAAAGAAATAAACTCAAGGCCAGTGTAGATGCAAGTATCAGCGCATAAATCAGCCTTTTCGTACGTCTCATACCCAGTACAGAGGGGAGTGCAGAAGATCCAAACTTTTCCTCACCCTTAATGGCCTCCAAATCTTTCACTATCTCTCTGATGATATTGATTGCAAAGGCAAAGAATACGTAAGCATATACTAATCCTCCTAATCCATTATAAAATATTGCGACGATTAGGAGTGATAAACCCGCCAATGCACCGATTATGAAGTTACCCATCAATGGCAGGCGTTTGAGTTGATTGGAATGTAACCATAGTAAAAGGCTGGATACAAAATTAATAAGTGCTACTTGAAACGAGAGTATCATGCCTATCAATATTGCAATAGCATTTAATGAGAAATAGGAAGCCAGAACATATCGTCTATCTATCATTCGTCCTACAATAACTTTTTTCGGTCTATTGACATAATCAACTTTAGTATCGTAGTAATCGTTTATGATGTAACCCGCTCCAGCAATCATTGTTGTACTCAGTACCAATAATAGAAACTTGTAATCGGTAACAACCAACCATTGTGATTTGTGATGTACAAGAAAGATGGCTGTGACATATTGGGTCAATCCTATAATAAAAAGGTTTGGTACACGTGTCAGCCTGAAGAAACTCATCGCAGCATAATAATGATAAAACAACTTGGCCCTCACCTTAATAAATAAATGTTTAGAGTTCAATCTCTGTCAACCCCTATGAATATTCAAAGCTGAAAATAAAAATGGTTAGAGCCTCGTGTGATCAATTTTTTAATATTACCGGATGGAACTTTAGTGATAAATAAATTTACATCCGTCACTTCTCCTATATAGCTTTTATTGTAATTCGACTAGTCTTACTTTTGGCGGTCAACAATCAAAATAATGAGAAAACTATTTATACTAATTCTAGCCATCTCGACAATAAGCTGTGACTCTGGAAATAAGGACTCCCTGATTACAATAAAAACGAGCTTTGGAGATATGAAAGCTATTTTGTATGAGGAAACACCGCAGCACAAGGAGAATTTTATTAAACTCATAAATGAAGGTTTTTATGATAGGCTGAGATCAACTAATAAGTGCAATTGAAGGATGAAAAAGCTTTTAAGGGCTTTTTCATCCTTCAAAAGCCTGAGCAGTGCAATCTTTGGATTGCAAAATGTCAAAAAACTACACACATCTCAGTATTGATCAAAGGTATCAAATTGAAGCATTATTGAAAACAGGAGCTACTCAAAAGGAGATTGCCTGTATCGTTCATTTTCACCCGTCTACGATCTCACGTGAGCTTAAGCGAAATGTGGGTTCAAGAGGTAGGGGAGCTGGTGTCTATCGAACAGCAAATGCACAAAGGAGGACCAATCTTCGTCATCAAGAAAAGCCAAAAAGAGTGATTTTCACCAAACCCATGAAAGACTGGATAGTTAACCGGCTCCAAGAAGATAGATGGAGTCCTGAATTGATCAGCCATCAGGGAAAGAAAACGAGAGAATGTCCACTTAGCCATGAATGGATTTACCAATGGATATGGGAATGTAAGCACACCAACCGCCAGGAGAACCAAGAATACAAACAACTATACACATATCTAAAACATGGCAAACGAAGGCGCAAACGAGGAAACAGAAAAGATCGTAGAGGTATTATCCCGAATAGGGTATCAATTGAACAGCGACCCCAGATCATTAACAAAAGGGAACGATTGGGAGATATAGAAGTCGATTTAATGATGGGTAAAAACCACAAAGGCTCTTTGTTGGTGATGACAGACCGAGCAAGTCTTTTTACCAGAATCAGAAAGATGCACAGTAAAAATGCCGATCAAATGGCCGAAGCTATTGTGGAGGAACTCTCTCAGGATAAACACAAACTGGAAACACTCACTTTTGATAATGATATGGCATTTTCTAAACATGAGTTGATTGCTCAATCCCTTGATGTGGATGCCTATTTCACTCGTCCCTATACTAGTCAGGATAAAGGGACAGTTGAAAATAGGATTGGGGTAATCAGAAGGTTTTATCCTAAGAAAACAGATATTAGATTTGTTACAGAGGAGCAAATCAAAGTTGTTGAAAACAAAATCAATGAACGCCCTGTTAGAAAATTTAATTACCTAAACGCAAAGCAAGTGCTACAAAGGAAAATTGCACTTATTACTTGAACTTACATAGTCTGATCTTTCATAGGGTTATCAGAAATTTCATGATCCAGGGTGGTGACCCCAACTCAAAAAATGCAGCATCTGGTCAGTACCTAGGTTCTGGTAGCCCCGGGTATACTATTCCGGCTGAGTTTAATGCTAATCTATTTCATAAAAAGGGCGCACTATCTGCCGCGAGGCTTGGTGACAATATGAACCCCAACAAGGAATCAAGTGGAAGTCAGTTTTATCTTGCCCAAGGGGTAGTTTCAACTAAAGAACAATTGACAACAGATATAAACCGATTGGCATCTAGTGTTGGTCAATACTTTGAGGCTTCTGGAGATACCATTCTAAGAAATGAACTCATTGCAATGTACCAAACTGATCCTCAGTCATACATGTCAAAACTGATTGAGCTGACACCATCGATTGAGGAAGCGCTCAATACGTCTTTTAGCATAGATTTTCCAAGTGATCGACTGGAAGCTTATACGACAATAGGAGGAGCTCAACATCTTGATGACCAGTACACCGTCTTTGGTGAGGTAGTTGAGGGTTTGGACGTGATCGATCTGATAGCGGCTCAACGCACCGACCAAAGTGATAGACCCATCGAAGATATCTGTATGGTTTTTACACTTGAAGAATTATCAAGATCAGAAATCACCAATAAGTACGGTTTTCAATACCCATCAAAATAACAGTTATGACAATCCTGATTACAGGAGCTAATGGTTTGCTTGGCCAAAAACTGGTTAATCTAATCTGTGGTGATCAAACTTCTGAGATTAAACTGATAGCGACTTCAAAAGGACCAAATCGCAATATCACACAAAGTGGTTATGAATATTGTAATCTTGACCTTACAAATAGAGATGATCTGTGTAATGTCATCGGGAATTATAGACCTGAGATGATTATCAATACAGCTGCTATGACCAATGTAGACCAATGCGAATCCGAAAAGGATGCTTGCTGGAATTTAAATGTCGGGGCAGTTGAAACCCTAATAGATATTTGTCAAGAAAATAATTGTAAGCTAATTCATCTTAGTACGGATTTCATTTTTGATGGCCTTGCCGGTCCATATACTGAAGAAGCTGATCCACATCCATTGAGTTATTATGGGGAAAGCAAACTTGCCAGCGAACAGTTGATTTTGGATAGTAACATTGATTGGGCCATTGCCAGAACTGTTTTAGTTTTTGGAATCGTAAATGACATGAGCCGTTCGAATATTGCGCTATGGGTAAAAGACAGTCTTGAAAAGGGCAAACATCTAAAAATTGTGAATGATCAATGGAGAACTCCCACCCTTGCTGACGACCTAGCCGAAGGATGCTATCTGATTGCTAGAAAAAGAGCGAAGGGAATATTTAATATTTCGGGAAAAGAACTATTGACCCCATATGAGATGGCAATGAAGACGGCAATCTACTTTGGCCTTGATCAGAATCTAATTGAAAAAGTTGACGCCTCCTCATTCACACAAGTTGCGAAGCGTCCTGCTAAAACTGGTTTTATCATCGATAAGGCTCACCGCGAATTAGGTTACAATCCCCGAAGTTTCGATGAGGGGTTGGAAATAGTGAGCGCCCAACTGGCATTGATAGATACAAAAAACTAGCTTTATTGAATAAATTTTTGAAATGATGGACAGGGTTCTCTTATATGTTTTGGTTCTTCTATTAGGATGCGGCCCCGGTAGACCCACCAGGGAATATGTACAGGATATTGAGAATTGGAAAACAAAGCGACTTAATAGTTTGAAAGCAGAAAAGGGATATGTGAATTGAGACATACGGACTTGGACGGTATCTTCACATTGAAATGCCCGATTCATCTAATAAAGTAGTTGTTGATTTTAATAAAGCATATAATCCACCTTGTGCATTTACAGAATATGCTACATGTCCCATTCCGCCAAAAGAAAATCACATTCCATTTAAAATGATGGTGGGAGAGAAAAACTACGGCGAATATTAAGGGCACCTCAAAAACCCTATAGGATCCCAGAGGTGAGATGGAAGTACTCTTAATTCATTTCCGACCTTTTTTTCCAATATCTCAGCAATCCCATGACACTCATCCAGGCAGGGTTAGCTGCTCCGTATCTATCAATTTCATTTTTTGATAGTCCTGCTAGTCTGAGTTGATTTTCTACGTAAACCTGAAATTCAGGTGTCACGTCTTGAGGCCTAATGTTCTTTTCCCATTTTTCTTTCATCCAATTGGCCCAATTATCAAGACATTCCTCTAGTTCGCTTAAATGTTCCCCTATATTGTCAAAAGCTCCGAAATGAGTTAGGTATATCTTACTGATTTTCATCTCTCTGATTAGGGCTATAGAAGATTTCCAGTCCTCGATATTAATATCAGGAGGGGGACAAGGTGGAACAACCGGCCCGTCATTGACCTTTACACCTGCTACATCACCCGTGAAAAGCAGGTCTTCCAATTGCCATGCGATATGATGGATCGCATGACCTGGAGTATGGTGAGCGATAAAATTTAGACCGCCAAGTTGTATTGACTCTCCATTGGGAATTTGATATAAATGATCTCTTCTAATGGGCTTAAGTGCCCCCCAAAGTGTGTCCATCTTATCTTTGTATATCCTTTTAGCAGATTCGTAGAGTTTGGAAGGATCTTCCATATGCTTTGCGCCTTGTGGATGTAAATAAATTTTTGCTCCTCTTTTTGCAAGGGCCCATGCAGCGCCTGCATGATCAAAATGAATATGTGAAAGCAATACATGCTTGATGTCTGACAGGTCATAGCCTATTTGGTTGACGGACCGCTCCAGCGTTTTAAATGTTGAATGCGGTCCCGTCTCTATTAACACAGGTCCATCGCCGGATTCTATCAGGAATGAAGCTATAGCCTTCGAAAAACCTTGAAACTTTAAATCAATAACATTCACCATGGAATCTGGGCGATATTTATTTTTGCTGCTAAAGGAATTATTAAAACCAAAAAGTTTTTAAACTTTTTGGAGACTCAAGATACAAGATAAAAGATTGATAGACTTAGATTTAGGCTAATTGACAGTTCGATTTTAACTGTAAGTTTTTCTCATAGTTATTAATTGGCAGAAAAAATTTAACTCATTGGTTATTAAGTCTTTGTTGTTGGATCTTGAGTCTATTAATCTCCCAATGGGGATTCATTTAAATATAGTAATCACTTATGAGCGATAACAGTAATAATTACTTCCAGGATTTTATGCCAGAGAATGTTTGTTTCGGTTGTGGAGCGCATAATCCTAATGGTTTGCAAATAAAAAGCTTCTGGGAAGGTGAAGAGGCAGTATGCATCTGGGAATCTCGGGAAAAGTATCACGGCTGGCCCAATTTGATGAACGGCGGTATAATGGCAACAATCATTGATTGTCATTGTATGGGTTCTGCCATGGCGCATGCTTATAAATTGGAAAATAGATCCCTGGATTCTTTACCAGAATACCGCTACGCTACAGGCACTTTAAATATTAAGTATCTTAAACCAACGTCAAACAACAAACCAATTGAATTGCGAGCAATCGTTAAGGAAGCAAAAGGTAGAAAAACTAGCTTACATTGTGATTTGTATAGCGAGGGGACCAAAACTGCTGAAGCTGAAGTAGTAGCCATTCGCGTTTACGACAGCAGTCAACACGATGATAAAAATCTTTTTAAATAGTGCCTTTAAATAACACACCTAAATAAAAAAGGATTCTTATGGATGAGATTTTTATTTTAAAAGAAGGGCTGTTTTCCTAGAGACACGAAATAGGGCTCTGTTACTTCCTAGAGACACGAAATAGGGCTCTGTTACTTCTTGAGTTTCCTTTCAATAAGATATATGCAATAAAATAATATGCCTATTGGGATGATTACAGAGAAGAGTCTTGTTGTATCGCCTGCATAATATTTGAATAATAAGAAAGTTGTCGAAACGCTCAAAACACCTGTGGTCAAAAGGTACCTCCTTGAAAGTCTTTGAGCCAATTCCCAATTTTCTTTTGATTGTAATGCCGCCTTTGACCGATAGCCATATTTCCCATGCAGTTTTGATGGAGGATAAATGTTAAAGGCAACCCCCATTAATAAAACGACGAAACTGGTGACCAGATAGTCGATCATAGTGAATTAATAAAATTGAATACACTAGTTGTCATTGTGAGTAAAAAGCTGGGTTTTATATGATACCGTACCGGTAGGATAATTTTTATTGAACACCCAAAATTCCAGCCACACTTCCCCATTGCTGTAGTAGTATAACTGGGAAAATCCATTATCTCCACAAACGAATTCTGCGAACTTTTTTTTCTTTACAAATTCAGTCTTAGATCCCGAACCACTCACAATATATTCAACATTATTTCTCACCATATGCTCTAGTGCATGTTCATGTCCCGCAGCATGAATTACTTTCGGATGTGTCTCAAAACTTTTAACCATCTCGCCCATTATGGATCCGTATGTCGGATTTGTCGTGTCCTGGATATTGCCAAACCACTTTCGATATAGAGGATAAGCCGAACCAATTACAGGAAGGGGGATCCATAAACTCTTATTCATGTCAGTTAACGGAAAGACATGCTGCTTAAATGTATAAATGCCACCATGACTGCCATAAGTTAATACCGGATGATGTGCTACAAAAAGCAGATTCTTATCCATGTTTTCGTTGACAATGGATTTAATTCGTGCCATCACTTCACTGACCGACCTAAAATCACAGTGATCACTTTTTGCAATATTCGATTCTTCTGATAACAGCCACTGAGAATCAATGATCACTAATATGAGATCTTCATCTAGTGAAATTTCTACCGGTCCGGGACAAGCATCCCGTGGAGAGAAAGCTTCTGTAGTCCCTATATAATCATCGGTAAACCTTTGCTGTGCTGAGATCAACTAATAAGTGCAATTGAAGGTGAAAAAGCTTTTAAGGGCTTTTTCACCTTCAAAAGCCTGAGCAGTGCAATCTTTGGATTGCAAAATGTCAAAAAACTACACACATCTCAGTATTGATCAAAGGTATCAAATTGAAGCATTATTGAAAACAGGAGCTACTCAAAAGGAGATTGCCTGTATCGTTCATTTTCACCCGTCTACGATCTCACGTGAGCTTAAGCGAAATGTGGGTTCAAGAGGTAGGGGAGCTGGTGTCTATCGAACAGCAAATGCACAAAGGAGGACCAATCTTCGTCATCAAGAAAAGCCAAAAAGAGTGATTTTCACCAAACCCATGAAAGACTGGATAGTTAACCGGCTCCAAGAAGATAGATGGAGTCCTGAATTGATCAGCCATCAGGGAAAGAAAACGAGAGAATGTCCACTTAGCCATGAATGGATTTACCAATGGATATGGGAATGTAAGCACACCAACCACCAGGAGAACCAAGAATACAAACAACTATACACATATCTAAAACATGGCAAACGAAGGCGCAAACGAGGAAACAGAAAAGATCGTAGAGGTATTATCCCGAATAGGGTATCAATTGAACAGCGACCCCAGATCATTAACAAAAGGGAACGATTGGGAGATATAGAAGTCGATTTAATGATGGGTAAAAACCACAAAGGCTCTTTGTTGGTGATGACAGACCGAGCAAGTCTTTTTACCAGAATCAGAAAGATGCACAGTAAAAATGCCGATCAAATGGCCGAAGCTATTGTGGAGGAACTCTCTCAGGATAAACACAAACTGGAAACACTCACTTTTGATAATGATATGGCATTTTCTAAACATGAGTTGATTGCTCAATCCCTTGATGTGGATGCCTATTTCACTCGTCCCTATACTAGTCAGGATAAAGGGACAGTTGAAAATAGGATTGGGGTAATCAGAAGGTTTTATCCTAAGAAAACAGATATTAGATTTGTTACAGAGGAGCAAATCAAAGTTGTTGAAAACAAAATCAATGAACGCCCTGTTAGAAAATTTAATTACCTAAACGCAAAGCAAGTGCTACAAAGGAAAATTGCACTTATTACTTGAACTTACATGTTCTAATAAATGGATCCTCCCGCTTTTTCTACCCTTAGCCCAATCATGGTTTCCTGGTATGATAAACCCCCGTCCCTCTGAATTTCGGATTACCTCCAATTGAGGACTTAGTTTACCCTCCATTTTTGACCTTTCAGGATTTTCTTTCGTAGGTAGGCCTAGTGGATAAATATTGTCACCCAAAAATATTACCGCTGAATTTTTACCAGACCTTCGTATTCTATCAGAAGCCATCTTAAATACGGATTTTGAAAAGGGCCTGTGCTCACCGGCGTCACCAATGAGGATAATAGAATATTGCAAGTCTTCCTCATTGGGTTGACTAATTAATGGTGAACATAAAAGGAATAAAAAAAATGCTCCTGCAACTTTTACCTTCATTTTTGTAAAAGATATTTCAAAATGTAACCTCTGTCCCCTTCGCCTTCGCTTGAAATATACATGGTCCCATCAGGAGCAAAACATAGACCTTCAGGTTGTGTCAATAGACTCGGCGGAATGGCGTAGGATTCCAGTAGCTCACCTTGTGGTGATACTACAAGCATAATTTTGCCAACAGATGCAAGAATATAGTAGTTTCCATCGACTGGGTTTACGGCAATTGCCGACGGCTTAAAAAGTAATCTTTTATCATCATAAGAATTTTTAGGTAAATTCTTCTTATAAAATTTTCTTCGTTCATTTTCAGTTATTATGAAGATTGCATCTTTATCTAAATTCATATCATCAAGATCAAAACCATAAACTCCGCGTGAATCTTTCCCCCTGTCCCTTTTAATACCCGCTTCGCCTTTAGTTACAAACAGTAGTTTTCCCAAGGACGGATCATAACCCAAGCCTTCAATATTATGCTTGGATTTGAAGGCTGTCTCGTATTTGGTTGCTTGTCTTTTTTCACTATTGAAATCGACGGGCAACTGAAATAGGTCTCCATTACTTTTGACGACATAAACAGTGTCACCAACAATTTCCACTCCCTCATAGTCCCCACTATATTCAAAAAGTGTAGTATGAACAATTTCCCCGGATTTGAGATCGTAGAAAAATAGTTTCCCACTCTCATCCTGAACACAGGCCAAAACATCATCCTCATAGTAAGACAGCGCTGAAATTTCTTCTAGTACATAGGGGAGAAAATATTTTTGCGCCTGGTTTTTAATATCATATTTAGCCTTATCACCCCGAATCACCACGTAAAGACTGTCAGCGGCCGATTTGCCCCTGCCTGGTTGCGTACAGCCAGAAGGCAATAACGTTATTAATGTTAAAAAGGAAATAACTGCTGTAAACATCCCATATTTATATCCTTTAAACATTTGTCAGATTATATTTTTTTTATTAATACTAAATTCATGCGCTCATTGTTTAAATAAAAATTAGCCCCAAATTCTTTAATTTCACTGGCAAGGAAGGTACATGAGTAAAGAAAACGAAATAGTTGTTGAAGCTAAGCAGTATGCCGAGGAAATCCTAAGCAAACAAATACCTAAAGCGCTGACTTATCACAATCTGGAACACACTTATGATGTTGTAGGTGCTATTTCCGTGATTGGGGCCAATGAAGGACTTAATAGTGAAGAATTGGAAATTGCAATTCTCGCGGGTTGGTTCCATGATGCAGGCTTGAGCATAAGTATTGAGAATCACGAAGAGAGCGGAGCTAAAATTGCCAAAGAATTTCTATCCAGACATAATTATGATGATGAAAAGATTGAGGGTGTAGCCGGGTGCATAATGGCTACACAAATGCCACAATGTCCTAAAGATAAAATTCAGAAGGTCATTTGTGATGCGGACCTCTACCATCTCTCTACAATAGAGTACTTTGATAAAGCAGCGCTTTTAAAACAAGAATGGGAAGGTATAGAAGGTCATAAAATTGGAAAGAAGGAATGGTTGAGAACTAATCGTGACTTCCTGGCTTCGCATAAATACTTCACCAATTATGCCACAAAGGAATTCACAAATGGTATTAGCAGAAACCTTAAATTAATTGATAAAAAACTTGCCATGAACGCAGACAAAAAGCAAGTCGGAAAACTTGAAACTCAAATTGAAAAATTAGAATTAAAACTCAAAAAAGCTAAGGAACAGAACCCTGAGAGAGGGATGCAAACGATGTTTCGCATCACCTCCAAAAATCATCTGGAACTTAGCGGAATGGCCGATAATAAAGCCAACATAATGATCTCAATTAATTCTATCATTTTGTCAATTCTAGTCTCTGTCCTTTTTAGGAAATTGGAGGAATTTCCTCATATGGTTGTCCCCACCGTCATTTTAACTACTGTGTGTCTGGTTACCATTGTATTCGCTGTCCTCGCTACACGTCCTAATGTTTCCCGGGGGACATTCACCCGGGAAGACATCCACAACAAAAAGACCAACCTGCTATTCTTTGGTAATTTTCACAGCATGGGTTTACAGGATTATACCTGGGCAATGAATGAACTGATGAAGGACGGAGAATATTTATATAATAGCCTCATTAAAGACATCTATTTCCTGGGTAATGTTTTGGGTAAAAAATACCGGTACCTGCGGATTTCCTACACGGTTTTTATGTTCGGTTTCGTCATTTCAGTAGTTGCTTTTATTGTAGCGGAATTGTTTTTCAAAGAACCTCTCTTCTAAAAGCTAATTCGCTGTTTTGGTTCCATTCAGCATACTACGCTAATTCTTGGCTATGATGAGTGGGGATTAGAAAGCAATCTCCTTTCCTCTACCACCAAGCCACACCGTTGTTTAAATTTATTAATAGTGGCGAACATTCCAAGAGCTGTCAAACTTTCGTAACCCAAAAAACCACCTTCATTCATAGATGATGTTAGCGGTATGTTTCACAAATTCAGCCCCTTCTAGTCTCCGTTCCACTGATAATGCTTAGTTCCTTTTTATTTAAAAATAGCTTTAGGCATATGTACAGATACTAGCATATGAGGTACATCCACTACTTCAGCAATATGGAGGTCTCCGGCCAGTGAACACAACGCATAGGCGTCATTCGGCTCCATTCCTTTTTCTTCTACAAGGTAATTAACCATATACTTTACTGCTTTTTTGGCCGCACCGTCTATGGGTGTCAAAACCAGTAGCTGCATAGTAATCATCCGTTTCATATTGAGACTCTTGGATTTTTTTTCCTTTTATTACACTTAGCTCTACAATGAATCGCATCGGTGCCTCGATAGCAGTCCCGCAGACCCCACCAAGACCTTGAGTTACATGGGTATCTCCGATGGAGAAAAGTGCTCCTTCGACGAAAATTGGTATGGTGGTTAAAACGAACTCCAATTTAACGATAGAATCAGCCTCCCCGTAAAACCATTATCGACTTTCTCAATGACCTTCAGCAAGAGCAGCAACGTGGCTGGCGAACCATCAAGATTTATGTTGCGGCTTTTCGCTGGTTTTATGAGCATCTCCTTCAAGCCAAGGAGTTTGTACTGTTGATTCCCTACCCAAAAGAGAAACCCTCTCTTCCGCAAATCATTAGCAGGGATGAACTTGCCCGGCTATTCAATAACTGTGAAAACAAGAAACATCGGATGATGTTTCAGCTGCTCTATTCGTCGGGGCTAAGGCGTAACGAGTTGCTACACCTTAAAATCGAGGACATCATCACCGATGATGGTAAATACCGCATCCGCATCAACAAAGGTAAAGGTGACAAAGACCGATTTACGGTACTATCAAAAAAACTACTACCTGAACTGAGGTCCTATTACCAAGCCTACCGCCCGGAGAATTACCTGTTCAACGGGAGGACTCCCGGTGAACGAATGAGTGCCGCAGGATTACGTCACGCCATGGTTGCAGCAACAAAACGGGCTGGTATCACCAGGGGGAGGTAAACCTACACATCCTCAGGCACTGCTTTGCCTCCCATGCCCTGGAAGAGGGATGAACATCAAGGACCCTCCAATACCTTTTGGGTCATAGCAGTATCAATACCACCATGGTTTACCTGCATGTCAGTGAGGTACCCCTGACAAGGGCCTTTAGTCCGCTGGACCGATGGCTACAGACATAAATGGCTACCCTGGCTGAAGTGATGCACCGGTTTGGCAGTGCATTTCTGGAAAAAGATCCCGTAAGTCTAGATCAGCTAAAGCTCATCAATGACATCAAGGCATGTAAAACGCAACATTTAGGTAGCCATGTGACCGCCTGCACACAATGTGGGGACATCAAGGTCCATTACAATAGTTGTGGCAACCGCGGCTGCCCGGGCTGCCAGGGAGTGAAGAAGGAGAAGTGGATACTGGAACGTAACCATGACCTTTTGCCGGTCAAACATTTTCATGTGGTCTTTACCCTGCCCTCTGAGCTACGGGGTATCTGCCTGCAAAACAAAAAGCTGCTATACAACCTGCTGTTCAAATGTGGCTGGCAAACCATTGAAGCTTTCTCTAAAGATCCCAGGCAGAAGCTACAGGCCAGGATGGGGATGATAAGTGTGCTGCACACCTGGACACAGACACTAGTATACCACCCACATATTGTACCAGCAGGAGGTATTACCGCAGACCGTAAGTGGAAGGCTACCAAAAGTGATGGTGACTTCCTATTCCATGTAGAAGCCCTGGCTCAAACCTTTAGAGGTAAGTTCATGGAGCAACTGGTCAACTACTATAAATCTGGTGACCTCCATCTGACCGGTAAGCTTGCCCGCTTGCAGGATAAGGGTGTGTTTTGGGAGTTGAAGCGCAGCCTATATGAGAAGCAATGGGTGGTCTATGCCAAGGACCCTTTGGGTAACCCGGCAACAGTTTTAGAGTATCTGGGCAGGTATACTCACCGCATTGCCATCAGCAACTACCGGATACTGACAATGGACGATAAAAACGTAACCTTCTCCTACCTTGATCGAGAGGCCAACCGCAAGCAAACACTCACTCTTACCGGGGAACGGTTCATCGGAAGGTTTCTATTGCATGTGTTGCCCAAAGGGTACTGCAAGATCAGGCATTATGGCATCTTTGCCACCCGGGTAAAAACCGCACAACTCCGAAAGGCACGGAATAACTTGGGTGTAGTGGGAAAAGAAAAAGTCAAGTACACGGTCAGAGATGTGATATACATTACCACCGGTGTTGACATCCACCTTTGCACAGAATGCGGGACCGGTCTGTTGGTCACCATTTCAGAAACCCCCAGGCCAAGGGGCTCACCAACTATGCCTGTTGCATGCTGACCGGCAAAATACATATTGAAAAAATATCTCAACAGAGAATGCAGGACAGAGATGCCCAAAAATTAGCAAATCCTCTTGAAACAATGAAAAATAAGTATCATCCGTTCTTCAAACCTTCATCCTCAGCCCTAAAATCATCCCCAAACACCAAAACAGGGCAGGGCAATCGCCTATCGTCTGCCATAAATATAAAGCAACCGGCGGTCAGTGTCTTTTTGAAATTACACAGGGGTAAGGCACCATGAGAGCATCGGTTTAGGATTGGTCAACACCAGGAGAAAACACAGTGGGTACAGTGCCAACAGCTCATCTATTGCTAGTGAGGCCACTGTGTTTGTCCCCTAATTGTTGTGCTTTCGTGTTTTATTGGTCCCAATCGTTAGTTAAAACTATGCACTTTTAGTGCAAGACTTTAGTTGCTACACACTTTAGTAAATTTAACTCATGAGTGAAAAGCAACGACTTGGAAGCCATACTGTTACGTGGTTGACAGCTCATATAGTATGGGTTACGAAATATCGCTATGATGTTTTGAAAGGAGATATTCAAGAAAGATGTAGAGAATTGGTACGCCAAATATGTGAATCGGAAGATGTCAAAATATTGAAAGGTGTAGTGAGCAAAGATCACGTTCATATTCACATTGAATATCCCCATCCATCTCTATAAGTAACGTTGTGAAGCGGTTGAAAGGCAGAACTTCTCGTCGTATTCAAGAAGAGTTTCCTGCGCTTAGGAAACAATATTGGGGTCGGCATTTTTGGGCTGTTGGATATGGAGCCTGGAGTACGGGAAATATAACAGACAAAATGGTGGATGAATACCTTGAACATCACCGTAGTCCGACAGATCCTGGCAGTGATAATTTTATAATTGAATAAGAATTTCATTCTTATGCCTATTTTTAAAAACCTATGCACTTTCAGTGCATAGTGGTTCAGTCAGTTTAATATCTTTCTTAAGTTGATATTTTAATTCAAATCCTTTACAACAAGAGTTTAATAGCCTATTCTGGCATAATCAATTTCCAGTGCCGTCCCTCTTTTTCAGGATAGAGTGCTTTTTTACTTTTCATTTCATCCGCCAGTGCCTCTATCATGATTTTGAGCTGTCCTGGATTTTCACCTGCCACATTATTGGTTTCAAACGGGTCTTCTTTCAGGTTGAACAGTTCATATTTGGGTTGCCCATTAACTTGATAATGGTAAATGATTTTCCAGTTTGAATTAACTAGGGATGTGAAATAATTGCTGCGATGGTTTCCATGAGGAAAGTGATTGAGAAAAAGTTCCTCACGCTTTTCATTGCGTTTTCCGGCAAGTTGTTCGTGTAAATCAAATCCATCGGTGATATAATTATCAGGAGGGGTCACATTAACCAGCTCACACACAGTTGAAAAAACATCCATAACAGTACCCTGTTGTTGCTGAATAGCATGTTGTGCTACAGGTAATTTGTTTTGCCAGTATGCTTTTTTGTTGGGTACAACCCATGAAGCTATAAATGGAACTCGCATACCCCCTTCCCAGTGGTTACCTTTTTTCCCTTTCAGTGGATACGAACTACTGTAATCATCTTCAATGGGTAAGGGAGCATCAGAACCATTATCTCCCATAAATAGGATTAGTGTATTCTTGCCCAATCCAAGATAATTGACATGTTGAACAATATCTCCGAGCGATTTATCAATTCCTTCAATTAATGTAGCATAGGCTTGAGCTCCTTCGGTTTGACCTGAGTTTTTATAATGTTCTGAAAAACGAGGATCCGAATGAAAAGGTGCATGTACAGCATAATGTGCTATGTAGAGAAAGAAAGGCTTACCTTCTTCTTTGGATTGAGATATTGCTGCATTGGCTTCGAGTGTTAATGCCTCCGTTAGGAATATATCTTTACCATGGTATTTTTCTAAACCTGGTACTGCTCTTTTTTTATTTCCATTGATATGCCCGAAACCATCCTTGCCATAATAACTACCAGGTGCCCCAATAGAACTACCGGCAATATTGATATCGAATCCCAGGTTTATTGGGTTTCCCCCTCACTGTTGAATGGCCCAAAATGAGCTTTACCTACATGAATGGTTCTGTAACCTTTCTGCTGTAACATACGTGGAAGAGTCACTGATTCTTTGGTCAGCCCTTTCCAGTTCCAATTTGACGGTCCAAATTCCGAACGGTTATTGCTTTCCGAATTAATCCAGTTGGTTACTCGATGACGGGCTGAATTCTGACCAGTAAGGAGAGAAGTACGCGTAGGTGAACAAACCGAATGGGCATAAAAATTTATAAAGCGAATTCCTTGCTCTGCAAGTTTTTGCATATTGGGCGTCTGATAGAAGTTATTTAGCGGATATTTGACCAGATAACCACTCGTATCCATCAAAAATGGCACCGAAGTATCCATCGGCCCCATATCATCAACCAGAAAAACAATGATATTTGGAGGGTTGGCTTCTTTATTTAGGTAAGTACATGACAATATACTTAGCAATGATAATAGTGCAAATCCTGAAAGGCTGAGTTTTAATTTTGATCTAGTCTTTGTATTCATTATCCCCTTTAAGATGCATTACGTAGATAAATTTACTATATCGCATGA
This sequence comes from Cyclobacteriaceae bacterium, assembly GCA_963664285.2. GTDB lineage: Bacteria > Bacteroidota > Bacteroidia > Cytophagales > Cyclobacteriaceae > JAJCYL01. Next base: position 172,649 of record CAXXNX010000010.1, on the reverse strand, counting down.
AGCACAATGATATGCTAAAGTTAGTTGCAGAATTAAGAAGTCCCTCAGATAGCTGCCATTAATTTTAGCGGATGTTTCTTGCCCTGATCCGTAAAAATTGCTTTCCACCACAGTAGTTGCGGCTATGGATTTTACGATTGGTAAAGTCTCCTTGTAGCCGCCCAAGATTTTATAGGGCAGTAAAGCATGGTGATCTGCAGTGTCCTTCCCGGACAGAAGAAACAAAGCCGGAAAAGACCTCTGCCATACCGGGGGAAATTAAAAAATAAAATCATTTAATCATCCTGCGAAAAAATCAGACCCTCCTGCGCCTTAGAATAATTAAATTACAATCTAAATTCATCCACACATGGCTAAGTCCCGTCAGCTCAAGACTATCATGTTTACTGACATCGAAGGATACACCGCGATGATGCAGGAAGACAAGGAACGGGCCATAGCATACCGGCAAAAGCATCGCAAAGTTTTCGACGAATTGACTACAAAATTCAGGGGCGAAGTTCTGCAGTACTACGGTGATGGCACACTGAGCATCTTCGATAATACAATCGATGCAGTGGAATGTGGCATTGAAATCCAAATGGAGTTATTGCGGGAACCAAAAATACCAGTCCGTATAGGGATCGATTCGAGGAGAATCTATTTTGATGGACGAGAAATCATCGGGGAGGGAGCAACCATAGCCTCTTCCATCGAAAAGCTGACCCAATCCGGTGCGGTTTTCATTTCAGACCAGGCATACAACCTGATCAAAGATCAGAATGCCATAGAGGCTTTATCTCTGGGCCAGTTTGACTTGAAGAATATAAAGAGACCTGTAGAAATTTTTGCAATCACCAATAAAGGCCTCACCGTTCCAGAAAAAGACGTTATTCGGGAAAAATTTAAAATAGGAAAACCTAGGCCGCGAAGCCCTAAAACGGCTCGAATAATTGTAGGTGGCGTTCTTCTACTTATTGCCATCATGGGGCTGGCCTATTTAACAGTTTTTTTTATCGAACAAAGCTCCATTGTAGTACACAAATCGATTGCTGTACTGCCCTTTAAAAACCTAACGGATGATCCCCAACAGGAATATTTCAGCGACGGAGTTACCGAAGAGATTATTAATCGCCTGGCCCAAATCCAGGATTTAAAGGTAATCTCTCGAACTTCCATCATGAATTACAAGAATTCTGCTAAGTCCCTTAAAGAAATCGGGAAGGAACTGGGTGTCTCTAATCTACTGGAGGGTAGCATTCGGAAGTCGGGCGATCAAATCCGGGTATCGGCTCAATTAATCCAAGTGGATACTGATCACAGTCTATGGGCCGAAACTTATGACCGGGCTTATTCTGATATATTTTCAATTCAAACCGACCTGGCTTTTAGTATTGCTGAGGCTTTAAAGGCTGAACTTTCAGAGATAGCAAAAGCACAAATAGAAGAAGAACCAACTCAAAATCTTTCTGCCTACGACGACTATTTAAAAGCGCTTTATCATTTCGACCAGTACACCGCAGAAGGATATTATAAGGCCATAGCGCTGTTGAACCAGAGCATTGAATTAGATCCGAATTTTGGTTTGAGTTATGCTTTGTTGGCTATGTGCAATATCTATCTGGCCAGCTGGGCCGGCGACTTGCCGCCAGAAGAAGCTAAGAAGATGGCTATTGCTGCTGCCGAACGCGCAATGGCAATAAATGAGGATCTATACCGGCCTTATATCGCAGTGGCACTTATCAATTTTTGGATTGAATGGAATTTTGAAGAAGCAGAATGGTATTTTATGATAGCTTCTCAGATAGCTCCCGGAGGGGTAACTCATGTTTTCTATCAGCAATTCCTTATCAACATGGGCAGATTTGAGGAGGCCCTGATTTTGGGTAAAAGGGCCATGGAGACCGATCCGCTACATTTCGGGATTTATCTTGAAAACGGACTTAGCTATTTTTTCCTTGGACAGTACGACCAGGCTGAAGAAACGCTTGAGATGGGAATTGAACTTCATCCTACTATATTGGATCTATACAATAAACTAGGCAAAGTCTATTTGAACCAGGGTAAATACGACCTTGCAATCGGCCAGTTAGAAAAAGGTCTTAGCCTGTCCTTGGCCCGGCCACCGTCCATGCTGGCCTACCTTTCCCTGGCGTATTTTGGCAAAGATGAGTTCAATAAAGCCCAGGATTTACTGGATGAGTTGTTAGAACGGGAATCCAATGGTGAAAAGGGGATCGGCCTTTTCCTTGCCCACATATTCAGTGGAATGGGAAATGATGAAAGAGCCCTGGCCTGGTTGGAGAAAGCCTATGAAAATCACGAAGTAGACCTGATCTGGCTTAAAGTAGAGCCCCAATTCCGAAATCTTCATGGTGATCCCCAATTTAAGGATCTGCTTGACCGGATTGGATTCAATTAATCTTACTTGAGGGGAAGCTCTCCACTATTTCATCCCCCAATTTTTTGCCCGAATTCATTATCTTACAACCAATCAAAATAGGTATGTCGCAGACTCGCCGCCTGGCTGCTATCATGTTCACCGACATCCAGGATTATTCCTTGATAATGCAGGATAACGGAGTGACCACCCCCGGGGTTAAGGAGAAATACCGCCAAATTTTCGAAACATTAATCCTGAAATTTTCAGGAACGAACCTTCAGCATTACAGAGGAGGCACTTTGAGCCTTTTTGATAGTGCAATTGATGCGGTTCATTGTGCTATTGATATGCAGCAGTCTTTTAGCCAGGATCCAAAGATTCCGGTCAGGATTGGAATCCACAGCGGGGATATCATTTTTGACCAGGAAGAAGTGATCGGGGATGGTGTCAATGTGGCCTCCAGGATTGAGTCCCTGGCGGTGGGAGGTAGCATTCTCGTTTCAGATAAAGTTTACGACGAAATAAAAAATCAAAAATCCATACAAACCCAAACCATAGGAACCTATAAACTGAAAAATGTAGACCGCCCGGTTGAGATTTACGGCATTTCCAATCAGGGCCTTGTGATCCCATCCCCGGAAGAGATCCCGGGAAAAAGAATCAAGACCGGTCCAATTGGGTCGGGGTTATTTAAACGGGGTTTGGGAAGAGTGGCAATTTATGGGCTTATAATTTTGATGATCCTGGCGGGGGGAATTTTCCCATTAGTTCAAAAACCCTGGGAAGAAGCCAAGTATTTGGAAAAGTCTATTGCGGTTTTGCCCTTGGTAAATCTAAGCCAGGACGTGGAGCAAGAATACTTTAGCGATGGAATCACTGAGGACATAATTAGCCAGCTTTCCAACATTGGGGAACTAAGAGTTATCTCGCGTACTTCCAGCATGATGTACAAGAATACTACCAAGTCTACACGGGAGATTGCCCGGGAATTGGAGGTGGCCCATATTCTTGAAGGTAGCGTAAGAAAATACGGCTAAGTTCTAAATAACACAGCAATTATTATTATCTTCGCTATATGATATCAAGTCAAGAGATCAAAAATTTATTTGCACAATTGCCGATAAGTTCCCAAACCGAATTGTTGGATGAGTTGCTCCAGGAGCAGGAATTACAAGGCAAAGTATTGATTGCCGCTCAACAACAAATAGCAGAGAAAAGAAAGAAGAAACCCTGTCCAAATTGCACAAGCGAGAAGGTATATAAGAGGGGCAGACAAAAAGGTGTGCAGATGTATCAGTGCAATGAATGTAAAAGATGGTACAGTGAAACAACAGGGACACCTTTGTATGACATCAAGCTTAAATCAAAATGGCAATCTTATCTGCGCTGCATGGAGCAGGGCATGCCGATAAAAAAGATAGCAAAACAAATCGGAATAAGCATCCAGACAAGCTTCGACTGGCGGCATAAGATATTGAGTTCACTAAATGAGTTTGTTCCCGAACAGTTATCCTCGGAAGTAGAATGTGATGAATTGGAACTGGCACTTAACAACAAGGGCAGTCGAAATTTAGATAGGGCAGCAAGAAAGAGGGGAAACGATTTCATACGGAATATGGGAAAGGAAGAGGTCACAGTTGTCCAGGTAGTAACAGCGGTTGAACGCAAGGGGGAGAGGTACCTTAAAGCTGTTGCATCAAAACGGCTGAGCAAAGAAGAAATTTCAAAGGCATTGGATGGGAAGTTGGCCTACGGTGCAGCCTTGATTACAGATAAGCACCCTTCTTATAAGGCTTTTGCCAAAGACAACCCCTCCATAAAGCACAAAGCGCTATTGGCCAAAGATCATGTGGATAGAGATGATAAAACAATCCATCTGCAAAAAGTAAACAATGTTCACACTCAACTTAGGACATTCTTACGCCCATTCAATGGTGTCAGTTCCAAATATTTGCAAAACTACCTGAATTGGTATGCTTATGCTGACCGAATAAGAGAGAGTAAAACAACTTTGAAACAATGGTTTCTGACTATGCTATTAACGGATCAAGCCTATCATCTGTATGAGCTATTTAAACAAAATGCTGTTATAATTAGAACTTAGCTGAAAATATGAAGATAAAGTTAGGATTTCGGTGCAGTTGTTTGACGCTGAAGCTGACAATCACATTTGGTCGGAAGAATTTGACCGGGAACTGATTGATATCTTCAGCATTCAAAGGGACGTGGCCATACAGGTAGCTAATGGGTTAAAGGCTAAATTAACCCCGGTTGAAGAACAAAATCTCGGTAAAAAGCCAACCCATAAACCCGAGGCTTATGAATTCTATTTGCAAGGGGTGTACCAACTAAGAAGTGGTAGCATGGACGGGCTTCGCAAAAGCTTTCCCTTATTGCGTCAAGCCATCACTCTTGATCCGGATTTCGCTGAGGCTTATGCTGAAATAGCTAAATATTATATTAGTGAGGGAAATTGGAGGGGCAGTCTTTCTGCGAAAGCTGCCCGGGATGAAGCCATACCTTATATTCAAAAAGCCCTGGAGATTAATCCTGATTTATCTGCCGCCCGGAGTTGTCTGGCTACGCTTAAGTTTTGGTTTGACTGGGATTTCGAGGGGGCTGAGCAGGAATATATGAAATGCAATTGTCCTGGTGATTATGGGTTCTTCCTATTGATGATGGGACGCTTCGATGAGGTAGCGGAAAAGTTTGCCATCAGCTATGCCCTGGATCCATTTGATGCCCATGATCGACCCAACCGGGGGATGGAATCAGTTTTTCTTAAACCGACCAGAGGAAGCGATCCGGATCCTTCAAAATGGCATCAGAATGCATCCCTCAACTTTAACCGGATATCATATGTTGGGTAAAATATATTTAAATGTGGGCGAATACCAGGATGCTATTGAGATTCTCCAACAGGGAATTGAGGTAGGTGAGGCTAGAATACCAGCAATTCTGGGGGAACTAGGTGTGGCCTATTACAAAACCGGGCAGGGAACCGAAACCGAAAAGTTTATTGAAGAACTGAAATTAGCCTATTCCAGTATTCGGAAGGGAAGTCCCGCTTTCTATGTTGCTCAGATCTACGCCGGAATTGGCGAAAAGGAATTGGCCTTTCAATGGCTAGAGAAATCTTATGAAGCCCATGAGGTGGAGATGATCTGGCTAAAGATCGAACCGCAATTTCAAGTATTACGGAGTGACCCTAGGTTTGGAGCGATGTTGGAGAAAGTAGGGTTCTAGGCATCGCATTACTTATACAGATCACTATTTTTTCTAAACATTTCGTCCATTTTAAACTTTTAATTTAATTAATCGTATTATTACGATAATGGGTTTAAGTAAATCACACAAGTTTAATGAAAAGCAAAACAAAGCGGCACGTTTAGCCAAAGCACTTGGTCATCCTGCAAGAATAGCCATTCTTGAGACTTTGATTAGTCGCAACTCCTGTGTCTGTGGAGATCTTGTTGACGAACTCCCATTATCTCAATCAACAATTTCTCAGCATCTTAAAGAGTTGAAAAATGCAGGTATCATAAAAGGGTCCATTGAGGGACCGAGCGTTTGTTATTGCATTGATGAATCAGTCTGGAAAGACACCCATCAATTATTTGATGATTTCTTTGTTGAATTTGAAAAATCCTGTTGTTAAAAAAATTTTTAACGACTCATCGTAATATTACAATTAACTATTAATTATGAAAACAAAAGAATTTTTAGAATTACTGAATGACAATCCGGAAGCCGGGTTGAAGTTCGAATATGATTTGGAAAAATTTGTGCCCGATACCTGTCACATCACAGAAGTTAAAAACGTTACTATCGATTCAGTTGATTGCGGTGGCAATCCCGATAGCTACAAACAGACCATTGTGCAGTTGTGGGTTCCAAAGGATGAAAAACGGAGAAAACCTTGGACAGCACAAAAAGCATTATCCATTTTCCAAAAGGTTGATCAAATGACACCTATAGATGGAGATACTGATATTTTCTTTGAATATGGCAATGGTGAAATCCGAACCTCCAATTTTTCTGTTGAAGCCATAAATTTCGATGACGGCCTAACCGTTCAATTATACGTTCAACCTACGGTTTGTAAACCTAGTTTAGCTGGGGAAGTCAGCTGCTGCTAATCATTGATTTGAGTAATAGTCATATTTAAAAGCTAATTATATGTCTGTTAGTATTAATCCTATGGAGGTCCATCACTGGCCAGATGTTGAGAGAATATACCTTGAAGGTATTGCTACAGGTGAAGCCACATTCGAAACTTCGTCTCCAGGTTGGGAGAAGTGGAATGAATCATATTTAGAGCATAGTCGTTGGATCGCCGAAATTGACGGGGCAATCGCTGGTTGGGTTGCCTTGTCGCCGGTGTCTGATCGATGTGTGTATGGCGGTGTTGCTGAAGTAAGCGTTTATATTGGAGACCACTATAGGGGGAAAGGTATTGGCAAGGCATTGTTGTTGAAAGTTATTGAGTCATCGGAGGCTAATGAGATCTGGACTTTAAACGCCGCCACATTTCCCGAAAACATAGAAAGTGTTGGGTTGCATAAAAAATGTGGCTTTCGGGAAATTGGAATTCGCAAAAAAATCGGCAAGCAGTCCGGCATCTGGCGTGATACAGTTTTGATGGAGAAAAGAAGTCCTAAATTCTGATTCTAACGTTCGAGAAATCCTCACTCACAAGGACTAGCAGCCAATTTTATCAACTCTTTTTTCATGCCTGCCACCCTCAAATTCAGTGGTAAGAAAAATATCCACCATTTTCTTAGCCAATTCTACAGGTACATGTCTCGCCGGAATACAAACTATGTTAGCGTTATTGTGTTGCCTTCCCAACGATGCTAATTCTTCATTCCAAACCAAGGCAGCCCTTATTCCCTGATGTTTGTTGGCGGACATACACACGCCATTACCGCTTCCACATACTAGTATCCCTAATTCAAATTCACCTTTTTCCACCGCTGAGGCCAAAGGATGAGCATAGTCCGGATAATCAGTTGATTCCTCGCTGTGGGTGCCAAAATCTTTAACCTCATAGCCGACAGCTTCAAGATGTTTTATTAATTCTGTTTTATGAGAAAATCCGGCATGATCGCCGCCAATTGGTATTGCCTTGCTCATGACTAAATCTGTTTAAGTGCTTTATCCTGCCTGCGAGTAACCATCAAAGAAATCAAGATACTTACCTGATATAACCCCACCAAAGGTAATGCAATTAGAATTTGGCTGAATGGATCAGGCGGTGTCAACATTGCTCCTAATATCAATATAACAACAATTGCATGTTTGCTATATCGTTTCATCAGCGCCGGGGTGATCAGACCAGCAGATGTTAAGAAGTAGGTAACCACTGGCATCTGAAATAAGATACCACTGGCCAATACTAAGGTTGTAACTGTTGAAACGTAGGAAATAATATCGAATTCATTGGCAATGCTGGGGTCCAGACTGTAGGAGGCCAGAAAATTGACGGAAATAGGGGTCATAATGAAATATCCGAAAATAATACCTGTGAGAAACAGCATGCTCACATAAAATGTAGCTCCCGTGGCTGCTTTTCTTTCTTTGGGATAAAGACCGGGTTTAACAAAACGCCAGATTTCCCAAAAAGCGTAGGGGAATGTCAGAATGAGTCCAATGACAAACGAAGAAGTAATATGCATAGTAAACTGACCGGTCATTTGTCTGCTCTGAATAATAAATGATAGAGAGTCTATGCAAATAGCCGATGAGCCCAAAAGCTCACCCAATCGACACAGCATACGGTAAGTCCAGAAATCGGGCCTTGAAGGTCCTAGAATAATGGTGTGGAAAACTAAAGTCTTGGATAGAAATGCCGCAATACTGAAAATAGCAATAGCACTAAAGGACCTGATCAAATGCCATCTCAATTCCTCCAGGTGATCAAGAAATGACATTTCCCTTTCACCTGGTTCCTTGTCATTTTCCTGCGCTTCTACTGGTACAGGGGAAAAGTCTTCATCCATACATTCACCTCATTTTTAACCGCTGCAATTTTGTTTTCATTTTCATGATTCATCAGTACATCATCAATCAGATCAACAATTTTCTCCATATCAGCTTCTTTCATACCTCGTGTCGTTACAGCAGAAGTTCCCAATCTCATACCAGACGTGACGAATGGAGATTTATCGTCAAATGGAACCATATTTTTGTTGATTGTAATTTCAGCTTTGATCAACGCATTCTCTGCGATCTTGCCTGTCAGGTTTTTCGCCCTCAGGTCGATCAGCATCAAATGATTGTCTGTGCCTCCCGAGATAACTTTATATCCACGACCTACAAATGCCTCTGCCATGATCTCGGCATTCTTTTTTACCTGCATCATGTAATCCATGAATTCATCGGTTAGCGCCTCTCCAAAAGCGACTGCCTTAGCTGCAATTACATGCTCAAGCGGACCACCCTGGGTACCGGGAAATACACCCGAATCCAGTAGAGACGACATTTTTCGTAGTTCTCCTTTGGGGGTTTTAATTCCAAATGGGTTTTCAAAATCATCTCGCATCAGGATCATTCCTCCACGAGGCCCTCTTAATGTTTTGTGCGTGGTGGTAGTGATGAAGTGACAATAGTCCAACGGATCATCTAAAAGACCGCGGGCAATCAGGCCGGCAGGATGAGCAATGTCTGCCATTAATAATGCGCCAACCTGATCAGCTACTTCTCTTAACTTTTTATAATTCCACTCGCGACTATAGGCTGAAGCGCCGGCAATAATCAACTTGGGTTTTTCTCTCACCGCCGTTTCTTCTAACTTATTCCAATCTACCTGACCAGTCTCCTCTTTCACCCCATAAAAAGTGGGCCTGTACAACTTACCGGAAAAGTTTACTGAAGAGCCATGAGTAAGGTGACCGCCATGAGATAAGTCAAAACCAAGGATTGTATCCCCGAGTTTTAGAACGGCTAACATAACTGATGCATTTGCCTGTGCCCCGGAATGGGGCTGAACGTTTGCCCATGATCCTCCAAACAGTTCTTTTGCCCTGTCAATGGCTAACTGCTCAATTTCGTCTACAACTTCACAACCTCCGTAGTATCTCTTTCGCGGTAAACCTTCAGCATATTTATTGGTCAGGCAGTTACCCATGGCTTCCATCACCTGGGGTGATACAAAATTCTCTGAAGCGATTAGCTCAATTCCGTATTCCTGTCGGTTTTCTTCCTGTTTAATTAAGTCAAAAATCCTGGTGTCTCTTTGCATGGAGGAGGTCGTTTAAATGGAGGCCAAAATTATGTTAAGGGTAGGAGATTTGCAATGTAGTTCTGCAATGCTTTGGGGATTCAGTTTTGTCAAATTAAATAACGATGTCCCTATTTAGTGTCTGCATGAAAACAGGCTAATATGCTGATTATCCGTCATATTCGTATTTTTTCCATCAAATCAGCGCTGAATTATTCTCGAATCTGATTCAGTAGAATTATCAAATTCACAAATATTATCAAGAACAGTTGCGTTGTAGCCTGTTAATTGGCCATTTGAAGGTTTTCCATTCAAAACCCCCAAAGAATTCACTTTGAGATTCGCAGGCTTTTTGGTCTGTCGGGGAGTAAAATCCCTGTCCTTTTTTTGTTCATTCAGTGTAGAAAAGAAACGATTTTTTCGGTTGGTTTATCAGGATTAATCATTATATTGCATATAACCGATATAAATACAAACCATGAGGAAATCCTTCCAGCCCCAACTTACCCTGAGATGCACACCCATCGAGCAAGTAGAGGCTCCGGTGAAAACTAAAAGCCACTTAGCTGCCCTGCAGCCGCCCTTCAATATATCTATGTCCAACCTGAATGGAACCAGCATATTTTTGAATTACTTTCTTCCAAACTCATTGAGGGAAAGAAAAAGACGGGCCGTGAGGGTATGAGTCTGTGGGAGGTCTTCGTATTGGCCCAGGTGCGCCTGTGCATGAACATCTCTTACGATGAGTTACACCATATCTCCAATTACGACACGTTGGTACGGGGCATTATGGGGGTGCTACCTACCGACTACTCTGTGGGCAAACAGTATAAGTACCAGAACATTTATGACAATGTGACCTTGCTGGACGATGAACTGCTCATCGGCATCAATGATGTAATCGTAGCAGCAGGTCACCAGGTGTTTAAAAAAAAAGGAAAAACCGGAGGGGAGGAAGTTGCCTTGCGTTGCAAGACCGATAGTTTCGTGGTAGAAACCGACACCCACTTTCCTACCGACTACAACCTGCTATGGGACAGTGCCAGAAAGTGTATAGATGTAGCTGATTTATTGGTCTCAAAAAGGTATTTTACTGGCTGGCGTAAGTCCGGGGATTGGCGCAGATCCCTCAAAAGGCTGATGCGCAGCGTGGGCAGGACCACCGGCTCAGGAGGAAAAAACAAAGAGGAGCGGGTAGAGCAGGCTGCCACTTCCTATCTGACTAAAGCCCGTGCTTTGAGCAAGAAAGTGGGCCAAATGTTGGAAAAATATCAGGGAAACTCTATCGAGGAGTTCGCAGCCCTGATGGCATTGACCTATTATCTTGAGATGTTGGAAAAGCACATCGAGTTGCTCGACAGGCGGTTGATCAGAGCAGAGACCATTCCCCATGCCGAAAAAGTCTTTTCCATCTTTCAACCTTATGCCGAAATGATCAAAAAAGGCAAACTGCACCCCAATGTGGAGATCGGTAAGAATCTGGCCATCACTTCGGATCAATACCATTTACTCATAGACTGGCAAATAGCTGAAAAACAAACCGACAACCAACTTACCCTATCAATTGCCCGGCGTATCGCTGAGAAATACCCCATCCAAAGCCTGAGCACCGACAAGGGGTTTTCCGATAAAGAGGATAAAGCAACTCTGCAAACCTTCATCCCAGAAGTGATCATGCCTAAAAAGGGTAGGTTAAACAAAGAAGAAAAAGCCATCGAATCAGCGCCAGCCTTCAAAAGGTTGAAAAACAAGCATTCTGCTATCGAATCCAACATTAATGAGCTGGAACACCGGGGATTGGACCGATGCCCGAACCGTACCCGCAAAACTTTCAATAGCTACATCGGGTTGGCCATTACTGCCTACAACCTTCACAAGATCGGGCGTAAACTCCAGGCTGACCGTCTGGCCGCCCAGCAGCAAGCCAATTGCCAGAAACAAGCAGCTTAATCACCTTTTAGCTGTTTAATAAGGATTAGGCACTGGCAGAAGTGCGTCCTGGCCAGGCTAAAACCCGGCTATTTTTATCAAAAACCATCAAAAACAATGAATAAAAGCAAAGTCACCCTTTATTAGTCAGCAAGGTGAGTGATTTTTTCATTGTTCCATTTTAAGCAATATTTTAATACGACCTAAAACTCGCTGTTTTCTTAGAGACACTAATTAAAGAATAACTTGCTGTATAAGGAATGTTCCCATTTTGAAATGCTTTACACAATAAATGTAGGCATCACGTTCAGATGCGAAGGAATCAACAATCTTTTCATCATATATAACAATAAATTGACCTTCATATTTTTTTAATAACATTTGCTTGTTCACAAGATAAAATTGATTCAGTTTCTGAAGGAGTTCTCCCATAACGTCAGTTTTGAATATACCCTTATAATAACATTAAACGTAGAAAGTCCCTTAACTGGTAAGAGTTCGTTTTGTGAGACAGCTTTCGAGGTGAAAAATACAGCCTTATTCCTATCATAATGAGCCTTGAAGGATGGAAAGATTAAAACTTGGGTTTTATCTAACGCCTACCGCTATCCTATCCTTTCCATTTAAATCTTTAACTATTCTTACTTCTTCGAAGCCTTGATCATGCAGTAACTGTTCAATTTCGTCCCCAAAAGCTTCGTTGATCTCGAAATAAATTATTCCTTCTTTTTTGAGTTTGGTTTTAGCCCAATCTGAGATCGTTCTGTAAAAAAGTAGTGGATCGCTATCAGATACGAACAATGCCAGCTGGGGCTCAAACTCCAGAACATTAGCATCCATGTCCTTTTGCTCCATTTCTCTTACATACGGAGGGTTACTTACAATAATATCCAATTCTTCATTTGGTGGAAAATCTTGGAGAATATCCACCAGGTGTAATTCCAGCTTTCCATTTAGATTATCGGAATTCGCTTTCGCGGTAATCAGCGCTTCCTTACTAATATCGCAGGCATGAACTTCGGCATTATCCAATTCACAAGACAGGGAAATGGCAATACATCCTGAGCCGGTCCCAATGTCTAAAATGTTGAGTCCGGATTGTTTGTTTTCCTGGACAACCAGTTCCACAAACTCTTCAGTTTCCTGCCTCGGGATCATGACATTGGGATTAACCTCAAATTTTCTACCCCTGAACCAGGTATGACCAAGAATGTACTGGAAGGGTTCTCCTTTTGCAAGGCGATCCAGAACGTTGTTTAACTCATCCTGTTTTTTGCCATTTAACAGAATATCATCATTGACCACAACATCGGCGGTGCGAATATTCAGTACCTCTTCCAAAAGGCGACCACTGATTGCCTTCGCCTCCGGGCGGTCATAATAAGGTGACAACCGATCAATAACATCTCCCAAAATATCCCTTGGTTTGTAAATCAAGTCCATCTGATTTGCATCGCAAGTGAAAAATAAGAAACTAATTTAGCATTGAAATGGATGGTGTTGAAAAATACATGCAACGGGCGTTTGAATTAGCTCAACTTGGATTAGGGAAAGTTAGCCCAAATCCTTTAGTTGGTTGCGTCATTGTTAAAGATGGAAAGATTATTGGAGAAGGCTATCATCAACAATTTGGAGAACCTCACGCAGAGGCAAACGCTATCAACACAGTTCAAGATCAATCATTAATCAAAGGAAGCCAGGTGATTGTTTCGTTGGAACCATGTTCACATTATGGTAAAACACCACCATGTGCCGATCTCCTTATTGAGAAAGAGATCGGAGAAATATATATCTCGAACATTGATCCTAATCCACAAGTAGCGGGGCAAGGAATAAAAAGGCTCCGGAAGGCCGGAATTAAAGTAACAAAAGGAATTCTCGAACAAAAGGGGTCATTCATCAATCGTAGGTTCTTCAGTCAAATCAATAAGAAAAGGCCCTACCTCATCCTTAAATGGGCACAAACACAAGACGGATTCTTGGCCCGGAAAAATTATGACTCAAAATGGATAAGTGATGAATATTCAAGAAAGATCGGTCATAAATGGAGGATGGAGGAAGATGCAATACTGGTAGGAACAAATACTGCTGCTTATGATAATCCCAGTTTAAATGTCCGGAATTGGCCTGTACAACCCATCGAAAATAAGGTCAGGCAGGCTCTAAGAACTGTAATAGATAAGAATTTGAGATTAACTGCCGAATTAAATTTATTTCAGGGAACCCAACCAACCATCTGCTTTAATTGCTTGAAAAATGACATTTCTGGAAATACGGAATATGTTATGATTGCAGACGATCAAAATTTCATATCCAATCTCCTGAAAGAACTCTACAACCGGAACATCCAATCACTGATTATTGAAGGAGGATCTAAGACACTAAGTTCCTTTATCGGAGAAAGTCTTTGGGATGAAGCCAGAATATTTAAATCGGGAAAAACATTCGGGGAGGGCATTCAGGCGCCCACATTAGAAGGATCATTGATCAGCGATAACAAACTTAAAGACGATACGTTGACTGTACTCATTAACACCTGATCATTTTCAAATACCAAATGACAAGGATCAAATCTCAAATTAAAAAACCAACTTCAATTCAAAACAATTAAAACCATTCCTGTCATGCTAAGATTATTTGAGTCATTCATGTACTCTAAGCGGCTTATTTAATAGCTTGAAAGGCCTTTTGATTTTAAGAAATTTGAAAATTTTGATCAATTGGAAGTTAATTGTTATTTGCCTTTTGTGATTTTATTATTTTAGAACTTCGGCTCACGGTATTTCACACAGGACCGTATTTAATAATGGCAGAAGAGTTATTTGTATCCCAATCCACGGACAAAACAGCAAGGTATCAATCACTGATCCCTCAAACTGAGGCATTGATTGCTAGTGAACCAGACCTGACAGCAAATCTTGCCATTGTTGTCTCGGTATTAAAATATGGCCTGGATTTCTTTTGGGTTGGATTTTATATAGTGAAAAAAGATGAGCTTGTTCTGGGCCCTTTTCAGGGTCCCATCGCCTGTACCCGGATTAAAAGAGGCAAGGGTGTTTGTGGTACATCCTAGGATAGAAATGAGATTTTAATCGTACCCGATGTCGACCAGTTTCCAGGACATATTGCTTGCAATTCAGATTCAAAATCTGAAATAGTGGTACCTATCACAAAAGATGGCGAAGTAATTGCCATACTGGATGTAGACAGCGATCAACTCAACAGTTTTGACGAAATTGACCAACAATTTCTAGTTAAGTTGTCTCATATAATTTCTAATAATTGGCAGTAACTTCGGTTTCAATCTATTCCTCATCAAGAGATGGAATCAATGTATGTAATAGTATCCGGCACCAACAGAAAAAATTCGATAACGTGGAAACTCTCTGGTATCTACAGAGATGTTCTATCCAAATTGGGTTTTGAAGCGGAAATGATTGATTTATGTCACCTCCCTGACGACTATATCAGTAGCGCCTTATACGACAATGATGGTCAAAACGAGATCTTTAACCCTACCCGGGAAATTATGATGAAGGGTGAAAAATTTATCTTCATAGTACCAGAGTATAACGGCTCCTTTCCAGGAGTATTGAAGGCATTCATAGATGGGCTCAATTTCCCAGCTACATTCACCAATAAAAAATGTGCCCTGGTGGGATTATCATCAGGGCAGCAAGGTGCCGGTTTGGCACTGAGTCATTTGACAGATATTTTAAACTATTGCGGCACCCACGTCCTTGCTTTCAAACCTAAGCTATCCAACATTGATGATAATATGGATATGACAGAAAAAATGTTGAACGACAACTACCTGAGTTATATCCAAAGACAGGCGGAGCAGTTCGTTACTTTTTAATCTACATTATCATGCAGGAACTTATTATTCTTAAGAATTTTATTGTCATCTGTTAAATTAAATTTAGACAGGTTCTTCTCAGATGAATGTGGTACATCTTGCAACCTTACGTTTTTTCTCTGGTAAGCTGGAACCTCTAATTTTTCCTTAAAAGACTCAGCATCAATATCTGCCGGGTGTTTTAATTCTTGCAACTTTTTCCTGCGATCTTCCGCCTGCTGTTTCAATTCCGATTCGCGGTTTTGTGTCACTGCCATCCCTGAAAGCTCCTCAAGTTCTTCGTCATCTTCTAGTTCAGACTTGTTAACTACTTCATATTCATCCCCGATCTCAAACAAGATTTTTTGATCTTCGACGTCATCCTCATCAGATGTTTCTTTCTTTGGCGACTCAAAGGAATACCCCTTTTTGGAAGGACTATCGTCCGAGTTTTCTTCAACCAACTTTGCTCTCCTTTCTTCAAAAAGAGTTATCTGTTTGGTTGATTCTAGATCATAAACTTTTCGTTCGTTACCTTCAGCATCAATCGAAGACCCTTCAGCCGATTCAAATCCAGTTGCTATAACCGTCACCCGAATATTTTCGCTTAACTCCACATCAATGCCGTGACCAAATATCAAATCAGCCTCATCACCAGCGCTGTTGTGCATGAAATCGGTGATTTGGGCAAGTTCGTCCATTTGTAATTCTGCTTCCTCTCCGGAAATAATGGAAAGCAGGATCTTTTTAGCTCCATGAATATTCTTATTATTTAACAGAGGGGATGATATGGCCAATTCCGCCGCCCTTAATGCCCTGTCCTCACCAGATATTGTGGCAGATCCCATAACAGCGGCTCCCGAGTTTTTCATTACGGTACGTACGTCCTCAAAATCTACATTAACGTAGCCCGGTACAGTAATGATCTCAGCTATCCCCTTTGCAGCAGTGGTCAAAACATTGTCGGCCTGACCGAATGCTTCCCTAATCGGTAAGTTGCCGTGAACCTCTCTCAATTTGTTATTGAGAATGACCAAAACAGTATCACAATACTCTTTCAATTCAACTATTCCTTCTTCAGCACAAACCATCTTCTTTTTGCCCTCAAATGAAAAAGGAGCCGTAACAATCCCTACTGTAAGAATATCAAGCTCATTTGCAACCTGGGCAATGATAGGGGCCGCACCCGTACCAGTTCCACCACCCATACCGGCGGTGACAAAGATCATTCGGGTAATGTCACCCAATAATTCCCGGATATCCTCCTTGCTTTCCAGGGCGGCATTTCTTCCTACTTCAGGATTTGACCCTGCACCCAATCCTTCTGTGAGATTGATGCCGATCTGAAGGCGTTTGGGAACCGGACTGCTCTCCAGTGCCTGCAAATCTGTATTGCAGACCACGAAATCCACATCTCTAATTCCCTGGTTGTACATGTGATTCACTGCATTGCTACCTCCTCCTCCAACACCGATCACCTTGATAATCGATTTATGATGGGATGGTAGATCGAATTGATACGCTTTTTCTGTCATGACTTTATCGTTTAGCTATAGCCCATGGCTAATAATCTTTTTGTTCATCAATATCATCAATCAAAAGACCTTTTGTCTTCTCTATGATCTTCTTAAAAAAGTTTTCTCCATTAGTCATTTTCTGACGCTCTTTCCTGTCCTTAAACTCATTGTATTGGTTTTCGCGATCATCAAGTCCCATGAATCCGGATAACACTAATCCAATAGTGGTGGCATACATCGGACTCTTTACCTCTTCAACTTTAGTTTTTCCCAGATGCTCGTTTGGATATCCCACCCTTACGTCCATGCCCGTCATATATTCGACTAATTGCTGTAAATTTTGTAATTGGGCGCCTCCTCCAGTGACCACAATACCACCGGCCAATTTGTTTTCATAACCGGATAAAATAATTTGAGAATGCACCATTTCAACTATTTCCTCCATTCTTGCCTCGATAACATGTGCCAGGTTCTTAACCGCAATTTCCTTTGGTGGTCGACCTTTCAGACCAGGAATGGATACGATTTCATTGAGGCTTGCTTCTTCAGAAATGGCCTTCCCGAATCGTGTTTTCAGCAATTCAGCCTGTGGTTCCAGAACACCACAGCCTTGTTTGATGTCATTGGTAATGATATTCCCTCCAAATGGAATAACTGCAGTGTGCCTGATGATATTTTCATGGAAAATGGCTATATCAGTGGTACCACCGCCGATATCTACCAGGCAAATTCCTGCTTCCTTCTCTTCATCGCTTAGTACCGAAAGGCTTGAAGCTAGTGGTTCAAGAATAAGATTTTCAATTTCAAGGTTTGCCCTCTTAACACACTTATATATATTGTTGATGGCATTGGTCTGGGCGGTGATGATGTGAAAATCGGCTTCCATTTTAACTCCAGACATCCCAACCGGATCCTTGATGTCTTCTTCATAATCAATAGTATAACTCTGGGGCATGACGTGAATGATCTCGCTCCCCGGAGGAATCACAATACGATACATGTCATTCGTCAATCGGATAACGTCCTCGACAGTTATTTCCTCCTCTGTTGAAACTCTAGTGATTGATCCATGATGAATGGCACTCTTGATGTGCTGCCCGGCAATCCCGACATTGACCACCTTAATGTCAATTCCAGCCTGATTTTCAGCTTCGGAAACAGCCCTTTCAATTGCCTTGATTGTTTTGTCAATATTAGTAACAATTCCCCTGATAACGCCGTCAGATACAGCCTTACCCATTCCGAGCACATCTAGCTTTCCGTACTCATTCTTTCTACCGACAATAGCACATATTTTAGTCGTTCCAATATCAAGACCAACAATGATTTTATCTTCTTCCATTTTCTTTGTGGTTATTCGCAGATGATTTGATTGTCATATTTGATACTCACCCTTTCGTAGCTATTCCAACCTTGAACGGGTAATATTTGCTTATAGAATATTTTTAGTTTCTTCAGCTTTTCTTCAATTTTTACAGGATATCCAAATTCAATTATTTGCTTGGTCACTTGAGGTTGAATGGTGATTTCCCCTTCCTCGTCAATAATCAGTCCTGCAACTTGAGCTTTCCAAAACTCATTGTGATAGATCTCGCTTAGCAACGTAAAGAGTTGATCTCCATAAGTTGTTTCTGAAATCAAACTCGTACCTATCAGATCGAAGTTATTTATCTCTATCAACGGAACACGAGCAGTGTATTTATCTGATTCAGATATTACTTCGCCAGACTCGGTGATATAATAATCTCTGCCGGATTTGTTAAAAATCCGTGCAATCGGCCTCTTCTGTTTGACTTCTACCGAAACGACACCACGTAAATCCCTATACACCTGTGCGTCTTCAACATACGGGTGTTTCTCAATATTTCGTTCCAGTTGCCTCAGATCTACATCGCTCAAAAACGATCCGGTCACGTAGTCTCTCTCGCCGCCATTCATGAGTTCGGTGACCTCGCTTTTTTCAACAAAATAATTCTCATAGGTGTTGTCTATAAGCACCTGAACACCCTGAGAAGTCCTGACTTCCTGGCGACCGAAACTGAAAGCGATGCTAAGCACAAAACCCAGAATTAAGCCTCCAATTTGTAAGTACCTTTTTACGTCAGTTGCTAACCGCATCATATTTTGTTTCAAGCGCTTTTTTAATCGGTTGTACCAATTGATCAATATCTCCAGCTCCAATGGTGGCTATCACCTCCAGATCTGTTTCAGCCACAAATTGAAGGACCTCTTCTTTTGTTTTAAGTTCGGCTTTAACAGCAGTCATCTTGTCAATTATCATTTGGCTGTCAACGCCGGCAATAGGCAGTTCACGAGCCGGATAGATTGGGATTAGGACCGCTTCATCGGCCAACTGCAAACTTTCGGCAAATCCATCTACAAAATCCCTGGTTCTTGTATACAAGTGCGGCTGGAAAATGACCGTTATTTTTTTCCTGGGATAGAGTTCTTTTAGTGCCGAAAGAAAGGACTTAATCTCTTCGGGATGATGCGCATAGTCATCAATGTAAGTGATGACCGTCGTTTTAAGAACATATTCAAACCGGCGTTTCACTCCTTTAAATGAATCAATTGCTGATTTAATATCATTTTCAGCCACCCCAACCTCCAAAGCAACGCTAATCGCAGCGAGCGTATTCTCTACATTATGACGACCTGGAAAGAAAAGGACAATATCCTTAATAGTTTTAGCTGGCGATATATAATCGAAAACAAATGCCTCATTGACAACTCTGAGATTTTGAGCATGGATACCAGCCACGCTAATGTCATACTGACTGTATGCTACGTCACCTAATTGATCAATCTCCAATTCGTTGGCTACCCTTTCCTTAATGAAAAGTTTACCCTCTTTGGCAATCCTACTGATGAAATCTCTGAAAGACTGCCTCAAATGTTCTCCATCACCATAAATATCCAGGTGATCAGGGTCAGCAGCTGTAATGACCGCTAAATCGGGATTCAACCTTAAAAAAGATCTGTCAAACTCATCCGCTTCTACAACTAATATCACATCATCATCATTATCCGGTAGAATAAGGTTTGAATCATAATTGGTCATAATGCCACCAACGAATGCCATACAATTCCTTCCTGACGAATTGAGGATATGTGCAACAATTGATGTTGTAGAAGTTTTCCCGTGAGTTCCTGCTACTGCAATCGTATAGTAATCAGAAGTTATCATTCCCAAAACCTCCGAACGCTTGTAAAGTTTGTGTCCCAGCTCCTTTAAATGATTGAATTCCCTATGATCCGGAGGAATTGCAGGGGTGTAAACAATCAGGCTATGCACCTTATCTTCCAAAATTTCTTTGTCAATAAGATGAGGATCATCATTATAATGGATAGGGATACCTTCTTCAAATAACTTCTTTGTCAGCGATGTTTCAGTTCGGTCATAACCAGAAACGGGCAAACCTTTGCTATAAAACCATCTTGCCAGAGCACTCATTCCAATACCTCCGATTCCCACAAAATAAACCCTATGTATATCTGTTAAATTCAAGCTGCTATCAGTTTAATGACCTCATCTGCTATATCATCAGCCGCATTTGGTTTTGCCAATCGCCTGATATTGGTACTCAAAGTCTGTTTTTGACTGCCACTTCGAAAAAGTTTAATGACTTCACCCGATAATTTCTCTACCGTCTCATTATCCAAAATCATTAAGGCTGCTTCTTTCTTAACCAGGGCCATGGCATTCTTGGTTTGGTGATCTTCCGCGACATTTGGTGACGGTATGAAAATAACCGGTTTTCCGACCTGGCATAATTCCGAAATAGCCAGTGCCCCTGCTCTTGACACAACGACATCAGCAATTGCATAAGCCAAATCCATTTGGTCTATGAACTCTACTATCTTTACTTTACCGAGATTCATCTTTTTAGTCCGCACCATCATTTCCTGGTAGTAGAGTTTTCCCGTCTGCCAGTAAACCTGCAGACCTGCCTCAATGAAAGCAGGGAGGCTATCAATCATTGCTTCATTGATTGTTCTCGCACCAAGACTTCCACCGAGAACCAGTAAAGTATTTTGTTGACTGGAGAAGCCCAGTCGGTCAGAAGCTTTTATCCTTTTTGATTCAATATCCATTATGTCTTTCCTAACAGGATTTCCAGTGAATACTATCTTATCCTTAGAAAAGAATTTTTCCATCCCTGAATAAGCAACACAAATTTTTTGCACTTTTTTGCTTAGCCATTTATTGGTCAATCCGGCATAGGAGTTCTGCTCCTGCAACAGTGCCGGCACCTTCTTCATTGTTGCTGCATAAACCAATGGTCCACTGGCATAGCCACCTACACCCACCACAGCATCGGGCTTGAACTTTTTGATAATACTCAGACTCTTAAGAACACTGGAGAGGACTTTGAAAGGAAAAGAAAGATTGTCAAGAGACAACTTCCTTTGGAGACCACTGATCCACAATCCTTCGATCTCATAGCCAGCGTCTGGTACCTTCTCCATCTCCATTTTGCCTATTGCACCTACGAACAGTATCTCTGCATCATTTTTTTCATTAATAGCATTAGCAATTGCAATGGCCGGATAAATGTGACCACCAGAGCCTCCTCCGGTTACAATAATGCGATATGATCTTTCAACTGTCACGCCGCCACCGCTATGTTTTTAATTTCTTGTTCCTCCATTTCGTCTTCATCAAATTCCTCCCTGCTAATACTGAGAATAATACCAATCGCGATACCTGTAAATAGCTGCGATGTTCCACCCATACTTACCAGTGGCAATGTCAATCCTGTAATGGGAAGCAATCCTACAGTCACACCCATATTAACCATGGCCTGTAATACAAGTGCAAAACTTAATCCGGCAGATAACAGGCCACCATATGCCCGATCACTATTTACCACAGCTCTCATCCCCCGATACAACAAAGAGAGATAAAGTATGATGACCAATGCCGCACCTATTAATCCATACTCTTCCGTAACCACAGCATAGATAAAATCTGAATAAGAATGAGGCAGAAAAGTTATTTGATCGCTGTTACCCGGACCTTTACCGGTTATTCCGCCGTTTGCAATAGCTATAAAAGATTGTTCTGCTTGATATGGTATTTCACTGTCGCTTAGGAAGCCATCAATCCTGTTTGTTACAGTACCCCATCTTTGTCCCACCATCATCGCCACAGAACCCGCAAGAGCGCCAATAACCAAAAGCATGACAAGATACTGAACTGGCACTCTGCCAATAAACATTACAATCATGCAAGTGATAAATAATAGCAAAGCACTGGACACATTGGTTAAAGCAATGAGCCCGCATATCGTTCCGCACCACAACAATATTGGAATGAGGGATTCTTTTATGTCAGCAATATTTTGCTGCCTGCGAGCTAACATACTGGCTAATGTCACAATCAAAGCTAGTTTGGCCAGGTCTGAGGGCTGAAACGCCTGGTTCAAAAGTGGAATGGTGATCCAGCGTGAAGCTTCGTTAATATTTATTCCAAACTTCCAGGTATAAATTAACAATGGCACAGAAATCCAGAGGACCAGCCTGCACAATTTAGCATAGTACCGATAGTCAATTTTATGTGTCACCCACATGGCTCCAAGGCTAAGGGCAACCAAAAAAGAATGTTTGAGGAGATAATATTCCGTATTTCCATTAGCCATTTTGTAGGCAAGCGCCCCAGTGGCGCTATAGACGACAAGCAAACTAAAAATGGATAGTATTATGACAATTGACCATATTACCTTATCTCCTTTCAAATACTTTTCAACCCACTCATTCATATGATAGCCTCCTTTTTATGTCCATTTTCTGATTTAAGATTGAGTACTTCTTCCTTAAATCTGTCACCACGATGCCCATAGTTGTTAAATAGGTCGAAACTTGCGCAGGCAGGTGAGAGTAATACTGTCTCACCTGCATTAGCCAATGCCTGGGCAGTTCTTACTGCCTCAACTATGTCCTCAGTTTCATTTATGCTCTGAATTTTCCCATCAAAGAATGATGTCAGTGGCTCATTATTTTTTCCCAGGCAGATCAAAGCTTTAACTTTCTGTTGAACCAAATGATCAATCAGACGATAGTCGTTCCCTTTATCAACTCCTCCGGCAATCCAAATGATTTTTGAATCAATCCCATCCAAAGCGTAGTAGACGGCATTTACATTAGTGGCTTTAGAATCATTGATGAAATCAATGTCATGAATAGTAGCCACCTTTTCCAGGCGATGAGGTGCATTAACAAATGTCTGAAGCCCCTTAATGATTTCTTCAAGTGACAGGCCAACGGTTTTTGCCGCCAAAATTGCTGCAATTGAATTGATCAAGTTGTGCTTTCCAATGAGCGAAATATTATCTAAACCCAGACTAAAACGGTCTATTTCAGACTTTACTAAAATCTCTTTTCCTGACACAAAAGCACCATCAGATAGCTCGTTATGAATAGATATTGGTATTAAGTTAGACTCGGGCGCATTCTGAGATAATTGTTTTTCGATTGAAGGATCATCCACCCAGTATATCAAGTGATCACCCGGAGTCATATTTTGGGCTATCCTGAATTTTGAATCAACATATTGCTGGAAATCTCCATGGTAGCGATCCAGGTGATCCGGTGTTATGTTCAGCAATACGGCAATATCAGCTTTAAAATCATACATGCCGTCTAATTGAAAGCTACTCACTTCGACCACGTAGTAATCAAAAGTGTCATCGACTACTTGTTTGGCAAGGCTGTGTCCGACATTACCCGCCAAACCGACACTAATTCCAGCTTGTTTTAACAAATGATAGGTAAGAAGCGTAGTTGTAGTTTTACCATTTGTTCCGGTAATGGCAATCATCCTGGCGGTTGTGAAACGGAAAGCAAATTCCAGTTCATTGATTATCGCGATATCGGCAGCTCTGGCGTTCCGTATCAACAGAGCAGAATCGGGTATACCAGGGCTTTTTATTATCTCTTCAGATTGCAGGATAATTTCTTCTGAGTGTTTTCCTTCCTCAAATGGAATTCCCGCATTATTCAGCTCTTCTTTTCTTTCAACAGAGATAGATTGAAGCTCAGATACAAATGGATCAAGTCCTTTAGCTTCCGCTAAAAGAGCGGCCCCTATTCCACTTTCTCCTGCTCCTAATATGGTAGTCCTATGGCTCAATTTTTATCTCAATTTTAGTGTTGCTAGCGTAGCAATTGCCAATAATATTCCTGCAATCCAGAATCGGTTCACAATTTTCGCCTCTGGTATTCCTGTTTTTTGATAATGATGATGAAGTGGAGACATCAGAAATATCCTTCGTCCTTCACCATATTTACGTCTGGTGTATCTGTAGTAAGACACTTGAATAATCACAGATAATAGTTCTACAAGAAAGATCCCGCATAAGAGTGGAATCATTAATTCCTTTCTTATAATTATTGCTAAAACAGCGATGATTCCACCAATTGACAGGCTGCCGGTATCTCCCATAAACACCTGGGCCGGATAGGCATTGTACCATAAAAAACCAACGCAAGCACCCACGAAAGCCGTACAAAAAACTACCAATTCACCGGAATTGGGGATGTACATGATATTCAAATAATCAGAGAATATTAGGTTACCGGATACATAAGCGAAAATGGCCAATGTTAGTCCAATGATAGCTGAAAGCCCTGCTGCTAATCCATCCAATCCATCGGTGATATTAGCGCCATTGGAAACGGCAGTGACTATAAAAATTACCCATAAGACATAAAGTATAGTAACACCATGCTGACCGGCGAAACCGAACAGGGCTTCGTAATCCAATTCATTGTCTTTAACAAAAGGAATGGTAGTCTTGAGGCTTGTCACATCAAAGAAAGGCGGTGCAACGGATGACACGCCACTTTCGAGTGGCTGGTTGAATTCACGAATCACCACATTTTCGTTGGAAAGAAGAACCCATCCAACAACCAAACCAATTACAACCTGACCAACTACCTTGAACTTACCAGCAAGCCCTTTTTTATTTTCCTTTCTTATTTTCAAATAATCATCAAGAAAACCAATCAAACCCATCCAGAAAGTAGTAATGAGCATAAGTATGATGTATACATTATCTATTCTTGCAAATAACAGGGTCGGAATCACAATGGCAGATATGATGATTATGCCTCCCATAGTGGGTGTACCATCTTTTTCCATTTGCCCTTGCAGCCCAAGGTCTCGAATAGATTCTTCCATCTGTCTTTTGTGAAGCATTGCAATAAGTCTCTTACCAAATGTGATAGTTATGATAAGCGATAAAGTAATCGCCATACCGGCCCGGAAGGAGATAAACTGGAACACTCCAGCCCCCATCAGGTCAAATTCTCTATCCAAATAGTTGAACAAATAATAGAGCATTAGTCAGGTATTAATCACTTTTAACATTTCACTTAATACTTCCTTATCATCAAATGGGTGTCGAATCCCCTTTATCTCCTGGTATTTCTCATGACCTTTTCCAGTAACAAGAATTATGTCTTTCTTTCCTGCCAGAGAACATGCCGCTTTTATTGCCTCTTTTCGATCACTGATCACTAATGTCTTTTTATTGTTGGTGGAAGTGACACCTTTCTGCATGTCCCTTAATATATCTTCCGGATCTTCACTTCGAGGATTATCACTAGTGAGCACAACTTTATTGCTGTATTTCACAGCAATACGGGCCATTAAGGGCCGCTTAGACTTATCCCGATCCCCACCACAACCAACTACAGTAATCACTTGCTCAATACCGGTTCTGAAACTTTTGATCGTTGTTAATACATTTTCCAACGCATCCGGAGTATGTGAATAGTCTACGATTGCGATTACATCCATATCGTTTTTGATCTGCTCAAAACGTCCTGGTGCCGGAGTTAGGTTCGACATGGCCATTAATACCTCGCTTTTCCTTTCATTTAAAAGATTGGCTACACCATAAACGGCCAGGAGGTTGTAGGCATTAAAATCACCAATTAACCGGAACCAAGCCGACTCTCCATTAATTTTCATTTCCAGACCTTCCGGTGAATTAGTGATAACCTTCCCCTTGAAATCACTGACATGGTTCAGGCCAAAATTTTTTGTCATGGCTTTAGTATTTTGAACCATGATCCGACCGCGTTTATCATCAATATTGGTCAGTGCAAAGGCTGAAGAAGACAGATTATCAAACAAAGTTTTCTTAGCGCTGATATAGTCATCAAATGTTGCGTGATAATCCAAGTGGTCGTGTGAAATATTGGTAAAGACGGCGCCATTAAAACTTAACCCAACAACGCGTTCCTGACTGATGGCATGAGAACTAGCTTCCATGAAGCAATGTGTACAGCCCTTATTCACCATCTCCTTTAATAACTGATTAATTTTTAATGAGTCAGGAGTGGTGAGGTTTGTCGGAATAACATCGTCGTTTATCTGATTTTGTACTGTGGAGAGTAACCCCGTATTGTATCCCAAAGCGCGAAATAAATTGAACAACAACGTAACTATGGTTGTTTTTCCGTTGGTCCCCGTAATACCTACTAGCTTCAACTTGTCTGATGGATTGCTATAAAAATTAGAGGCTGCAATTGCCAAAGTCCTGGCAGAGTTATCCACTTGAGCGTAGGTAACACCAGCCCTCAACTCGACAGGCATCGTCTCACACACGATCGCCACAGCCCCGGCATCAAGTGACTTTTCAATAAAATCATGACCATCAACCTGGGTGCCATTTATGGCAAAAAACAAGCAGTCCTGCCCTGACTCACGAGAGTCAAAGCAAAGACTGCTTACGCCTACGTTCATATCACCTGCGACTGATACGAGTGACGATTTATACAATATGTCCTTTAACAGGGCCATTAACTTAATTCAATTAAAATTTCTTCATCCTGAGCCAGTCTTGATCCGGGCCAAATTGATTGCCTTACCACTCTGCCTCGACCTTTAGTTCTGACTTTTAAACCCTTATTCTCCAGCAAGTAAATAGCATCTCGCAGGGTCATTCCCAGCACATCCGGCACCAGGCTGTTCTCTACATTATTCTCCTTCCAATGAATCACATCGTCTTTCAGTCTGGTCTTTACCCAACTGAAATCTGATATAGCCAGATGGGGAACACCCAATTCATCACATATCATTTGCAGTTCTTTGCTGAACCCCGACCTGATTACAGGAAATATTCCCCTGTTAATATTGGCAACCTGGGTAAACTCCTGATGCAAATCCAGGTCCAGCCTATAAATTTTATCCGCTATTTCTTTGAATACTGGCGCTGCTACATCGCTTCCATAAATACGATATTTCTTGGGGCTGTCAATAACTACAATACAGGAATACTTGGGTTTATCGGCTGGAAAATAACCTGCAAATGAGGTATAGTACCTGTTTACGTAACGCCCATTCCGCAGTTTCTTTGCCGTACCGGTTTTCCCAGCAATTTTGTAATGACCCCCTTTGATATTCTGGGCTGTTCCTCTTTCAACTACACCTTCAAGCATTAACCTTATTTTAGCTAATGTTCTTTTTGAGCATATCCGCGAATTGATAATCTCCGATTTATATTCTTCGATGGTTCGATCAGCGTTTTTTGCGCTTTTGACAATGATGGGTTTTATCATTTTACCATCATTTGCTACCGCATTGTATAGTGTTAGAATATGTAACGGTGTAAGTTCTAACTCATATCCATAAGACATCCAGGGAAGGGTAACTCCGGTCCAAGTAGAATCGGATGGAGTTTTGATGTAAGGCTTACCTTCTCCAATCATTTGAAACCCCAATGGTTTGGTTAAGCCCATCTTCTCCATGTAAGAAATGAACTTTTCAGGATTACTTCCAAAGTGCTCATTGACAAGCTGTGCTATTCCAATATTCGATGACTTTTCAAATACCTCCTGGACTGTTAGTTTGCCAAAACCACCAGGCTTATGGTCCTTCATGGTAAGGTTATAGAATTGCATTTCCCCGTCACCTGTATCGATTGAATCCCCCAATTCAATGTGAGTGTCCTCTAGTAACGCAATCATACTGGCCAGTTTAAAAGTAGAACCGGGTTCCGTTGCTCCCTGGCTGGCAACTGCATAATTATAACGTTCCCAATATCGACCCTTGCTATTCTTGCTTAGATTTGAGATCGCTTTTATCTCACCGGTAGCAACTTCCATCAACACAACGCTGCCATAATCGGCGTCGTGTTCATTAAGTGCTTTGAATAAAGCAGATTCTGCTACATCCTGAAAGTTTACATCAATTGTTGTTTCGATATCCCAACCATGCCTTGGGCGCACCTCTGTACCGCTATAAGCTGGTTTCCAAGTTCCGCCTGCAATTTTTTGAAAGAGTGCTTCGCCATTTTTACCCGCGAGTTGAGAATTAAAGCTGTATTCCAGACCTACAATTCCCCGGTTTTTCTCCTCCTCGATACTTCCGATTGTACGATAACCGAGATAACTGAAAGGCCTGAATCGCTTATCTATTTTTTCAAAAATTATTCCTCCCTTCAAGCGACCTTGATCAAATATTGGCCATCCCATCATCTTTTTCTTGTCCTGGTAATTGATTTGCTGTTGGTTCAAAATCAAATACCTTCTCCCATTTTGTCTGGCATTATTAATCTTCCTTTTATAGTAGCTCTGTGGTTTGTCCCCGAAATGCCGGGATAATTTCGTAGCCAGATCATCTAATCCGCCGATAAATAACTCCTCACTCGCTATTGAAGGATCCATAGCTATCCTATAAAATGGCAGCGATGTGGCCAGTAGGCTGCCATTGTCAGAATAAATATTGCCACGGGTAGCTTTAACTTCCATGTACTTAAAACCAATTTCTTTACCCCTTTTTTTCCAGTGCTCACCTTCCTTCAGTTGAATACTCAAAATCTGATAGACTATTACCAATGAGAATACTAACATTACCATAAAGGCTATCCTCACACGCAGCACTATGGATCTCTTTATATTCACTCTTCGATAACTATTTTATACGGAGGTTCTTTACTTTCAACAAGATTCAGATTTTTAACTCTCTTAGCGACTTCAGATTGCTTACTTGCAAACATGTAATCAGCTTTCAATGTCGTATAATCAGCCCTGAAGTCTTCGACTTTACCTTCTACCAAATTGATTTTCCTTATAGTTTTTTCCGCAAAATGTTTGTTCCCTATATAGAAAATGAGAAGGAATGCCAGGAAGAACAACTGCGGCATAAATTGGAGAGGTATACCATGATCAAAGCCCTCGAGACTTAAGCTTTTTTCTATCCAAGAGAAAAAACTCCCTTTTGATGAACCTTGATTTATTTTAAATGCGTTGCCAGACATTATTTTATATTTTTTGAGCTATTCGAAGTTTCGCACTTCTCGCTCTTTTATTCTTATCGATCTCACTTGTGCTGGCCGAAACGGGCTTTCTGTTTACAGGCACCAATGGCCTCAACAGATTGCCATAAAAATCTTTTTCAACTTCTCCGTCAATCCTCCCCTTGTTGAAGAAGCTCTTAACCATCCGGTCTTCCAGGGAGTGATAGGTTAGTATCACAAATCTGCCCTCCTCAACAAGTGTTTCAGCTCCCTGAAATAACATTTCTTCAAGTGCTATTAACTCTTCATTTACCTGCATCCTCAAGGCTTGAAATACCTGCGCTAAAAATTTATTTCGCCTTCCCCTCGGAGCGAATGGTTGAATTACTTCAACTAATTGTTGCGTTGAAGTAATTGTTGCATTTATTCTTGCCTGACAAATTGCTCTGGCAACTGAAGATGCATTTTTCAATTCACCCAAACTGCTGAGTATCTGCCGAAGTTCATATTCGTCTATCTCTTCAATCATACTGCCGGCAGTCACCTTCGATGCTCGGTTCATTCGCATATCCAACGGCCCTTGTGATCTCGTTGAAAAACCACGGTATGACTCATCAATCTGATGAGACGATATCCCCAGATCTGCAAGAATTCCATCTACCTCAGTTACTCCATGGATCCTCAGGTACTTTTTCAAATACCTAAAATTTGCCCTCATAAATGTGAAAGAACGATTCTCAATTTTTTGTGCATTTGATTCCGCCTCGTCATCCTGATCAAATGCATATAAATGTCCTTTGCCCAGGTTTTCCAAAATGAACTTCGAATGTCCGCCACCCCCAAAAGTCAAGTCCACATAAATCCCGTCCTCCTTTATATTCAAACCCTCGATGGACTCTATGGGCATTACTGGCACATGGTAGTCCATCATTGCTCATCAAGGTACTTTTGCGCCAATTGTGAAAACTCTTCCTGGTCATTTATCATATTCTCCTGGTATAACTCTGGATTCCAAATTTCAATAGAGGTCCCCATACCAATCACTATTGCCTCTTTTTTTAGCTGAGCGTAATTGAGGTAAACTCCGGGAATATTTATTCGTCCGTTTCCATCAATCTCCACCTGAGTTATCCCGCTGAAAAAGCTCCTCTTCAACCTTCGGTGTTCCGGATTAAAATCACTCAAACCTACAATCTTGCTGAACAACCTTTTGTACTCCATCATTGGATATAATATGAGCGATGATTCAAAACCCATACGCAGCATTATCTCATCCGCAGAAGATTCAGGCAATCCTGCCTTTATCTTGGCGGGCAAAACCATCCGCCCTTTAGCGTCAAGCTTGCAATCATATCGACTGGAAAACAGAGACATACGTCAGATTGTATCCAATTGGACCTAGTAAGACAAAACTAATGACATTTTCAACCACTATCAACCACTTTCTACCACTTTTATTAAAAAAATAGAGTTTATGTACAAAAAAAACACCAATTGCCTGATTTGAGCTTTGATCAAGCGACTTCTAGTGAAAATTGAGGAGTTTTTGAGTTATGGGCAATAATGCCCTTAACACCGAGCATTACAATTTTTTCATCTGAATAACTCAGCGACTGGGAAAGTATCTCTCGTGTATGCTGCCCATACGATGGCGGAGGAGTTATTTCATTACTGTAGCGTTTTAACCCGAAACTGAATGCTGCATTTCTTACTCCCACTATACTTGATTGATTATTAGATGATTTGAGCATCATATTGACACTCTCTTTTAATTGAAAAACCTCATCCATTGCATTAATTACGCCACATGGCACCGAAAGTTGGTTCAAATGATCAATAAGATTTTGGCTTCAAACGTATTAATGCGGTGTGCAACCATCTGATTCAGGTCTTCGCGATGCTTTACTCTATTTGCATTCGTTATAAAGCGGGGATCAGTTCCCAAATCTGCCAAATTCAAAGCTTTACAAAGCTTTTGGAATTGAACATCTGTCCCCACTGCCAAAAGAATGTTCTTGCCATCCTTAGTAACAAATGATTTTCCATATGGGCAATATTGGGGTGTTCCTGACCCATTTTAGTCGGATTACTCTTTGCAACAAGCCAATTTGTAGCTTGATTAGCCAGTGACGATATAGCGGAATCAAACAATGACACATGTACATAATCTCCAGTACCGGAATTGGCCCTTTTCAGTAGAGCCAAAAGGATTCCTTCTTTTAGATGATGAGCTGCCAGAATATCAATCAGGGCCACAGGCATCTTCAAAGATGCGCCTTCAGGTTCTCCATTCATATGCATAAACCCTGCTTCGGCCTGTATTACAGCATCATATCCAGCTTTTTTATGTTCAGGACCATATCCGCTTATATGCCCATAGACAATTGAATGATTTTTTGCTTTTAAAGTTTGATAATCAACCTGAAGTTTAAGAGCATCTCCTGATTTGAAACTTGCTATCACAATGTCAGTTTGTGGAATTAGCTGATGAACTATGTCCCTGCCTTCTTGGCATGATAGATCAAGAGCGAGAGATCTCTTACCCCAATTAACTGATGAAAAGTATGCTGAGATGCCTCGTTCTTTAATTTCTTCGTCTTTGCCCAGCCAACCTCTTGTTACATCTCCATCAGTTTTGATGTTTTCAATCTTAATTACGTTTTCTCGGCTCCTAATTCGGCGAAAAATTGACCTACTGACGGTCCAGCCAGTACCGATGCCAACTCTATGACTTTCAAATCTGATAAAAGACCTTTTTCCAAAGTTTATTGATTACTTTTTCACGAAACTACTGAAAATAGCCAATCCAGCGCTTTCGATAGTTGTTGCAAATTTCGTAATTTGAAAGATTGATAGCGTTAAAACAATAGGAATATGGAGTTTATTAAGACGATGCAGCAAATTGCCGAATCCATTGGGGCACAATTCAACGAATATGACGATCGTAAATCCGTTATCGTGGTATTACTAAAAGGAAGCCGTTACCAGACTATTATGAGTGTTTTGAAGCACCATGAAAAGTACGATCGGGAAGTTATTCACTTAACCACCAAAGTTTGCGATACTGATCAATTCATTAATTACAGTGATATTCTTTCTCAAAGTGCGGGTTTCGTTCACTCCAAGTTCGTTATTGTTGACGGCTATCTGAGAGTGGAAGCAGCTTCATTTACAGATTCGGTCGTTGAAGGTGTACTGAAAGAAATGATACTCGAAGTGGCGGAAATAGGCGATGAATGGGAACTAAAAATCACCGGACAAGACATTCATTAAGAAGTTTGGGCACCTTCTTAATAATTCCGGCTCTGCTGCTATTTCAGTGGAATTAAAACAAAAATAACCAGTCTACTAATCTCAAATGACAAACAAATCCTAATACCCAAATTACAATAGGTCACTATAGTAATGAAAAACTTCATTCTGCTAAATCACGGAGTTTGGTTATTAGTTTTTGGCAATTAAATTGTTTGTCATTGGGGGTTGGTATCTGTCTTTTTAAAACTCTATAAAAAATTCGTGATAGAATCATAATTCTAAACCATTTACTTTTGCGCCAGCACAAGGGATCTTATCGCCCTGACGTTTGTAGTCAGGGAGGAAAGTCCGGGCAACATAGAGCATCGTACCTTGAGAAATCAGGGGTATTTGAAGGAGATTTCAAATAACAGACAGTGCCACAGAAAGTAAACCGCCTCAACGGTCACCGTCGGGGTAAGGGTGAAAAGGTGAGGTAAGAGCTCACCGCTCTAACAGTAATGTTATTGGCAGGGTAAACCTTACGAGCTGCAAGATCAAATATGTCAGTGCCTGAAGGCTGCTCGCCTGATGCTGATGGGTAGATCGCTTAGATAAATGATAAGATCAACGGCCTGAAATTCAGGTGGTTGAACAGAACCCGGCTTATGAACTTGTATTTTTAATTGTTCCCGAACGACTGAAGGATGAATTCATTACCAAATGGTGTTTTCGCGGCTAGCCTCACACCACTAAAAAATGATCTGTCAATCAATTTTGAAAAAGTGATAGGCCATGGTAAGAAACTGATAGAAAACGGTTGTGACGGGTTGGTATTAATGGGAACGACAGGTGAAGCCAATTCATTCGACTTAGGAGAGCGTAAGCACATATTAGATGCTGTGCTTGGTGGTGTTGAACCCCATAAAATTCTCGTTGGAACCGGATGTTGTTCGTTATCAGAAACTATTGCCCTCACAGAGCACGCCCTGGAAAAAGGAGTAAACCATGTATTAGTCCTTCCCCCTTTTTACTATAGAAGCGTAAGCGACGATGGTCTATTCAAGTATTTTGAAGAACTGATTGTTCGCGTCAACAATCCTCAATTGAGGATTTATCTGTACCATTTCCCAAAAATGACTGGGCTACCATTCAGCCACAAGCTGATAGAGAAAATGATAAAGAGTTATCCTGACATAATTGAAGGAATAAAGGATTCTAGTGGTGATTGGAACAATATGTCTGCAATTTGTAGTCGATTTCCGGATTTCAGGGTTTTTTCGGGAACGGAAGCCTATCTCCTGGACCTTCTAAACAAAGGTGGAGCCGGAACGATTTCAGCCACTGTAAATGTTTGTTATAAACAGGCGTCAGAAGTTTATAAAAATGCTCATAACACGAATGGCGAATTTCTGCAACAGCGACTCACCGCTTTAAGAAAAGCCCTCGAAAAATACCCTACGATTCCCATCTTAAAGTTGATAATGTCTCAATTGGATGATGATGAAGAATGGTTAAATATCAGACCGCCACTTACTCCACTTGCTTTGTGGAATGAAGACGAACTAAAAGGTATCATACAGGAAATCAATGCTTGATGCATGAAGTTGATTAGAAGATTTACTGCTCTGGCATCCATTACGAGCATTTTTCTGGGAGGAATCCTGGAATCCATGGGTTGGGGAGTAGCAGAACCATTCATTCTAGGTGGTGTGTTAGTACTAATACTAGTTTATATCCCAGTGTTTCTACTGTATATTTCCAAAAAATGGGATCAGGAAGATAATCCTTGAGATCCTGCTATTTCAGATCTGCATAGTCAACTACCAGGTTACTTAAAGCTCTTATTCCCAACAGCAAACCAGAATCATCAATAAAAAAATCTGGCGTGTGATGGGGAGCGGCAGTTTTGGGATCCTGCCCTTTAGGCATACCACCTAACCTGAAGAACAAGCCTGGTACTTCTTTTTGAAAAAACGAAAAATCTTCGGCTCCTGTGACAGCTTTAGCCAGAAAAGCTCTATCACTGCCTGCTACACGTTTTAGTGTAGGCGCCATTTGAGCCGTTAGGTCGGGATCATTATAGGTGATCGGATAACCAGGATGAATCGT
Source organism: Cyclobacteriaceae bacterium (assembly GCA_963664285.2). Classification (GTDB taxonomy): domain Bacteria; phylum Bacteroidota; class Bacteroidia; order Cytophagales; family Cyclobacteriaceae; genus JAJCYL01. The sequence continues at coordinate 138,187 of CAXXNX010000010.1, read as the reverse complement.
GAGTTCGGACCTAACTCTATTACTTTCCGCCGTATTGGTCACGATAGTTTCTAGGCGCTCAAAAATTATCTTCTGCATGTCGTAATCAAGTGCCCGGAGCGTACCCTCCATTTTCACTTCTTCAGGAATAATGTTACTGCGCAGTCCACCATGGATGCTGCCAAATGTAACTACGGCGCCTTGTTCGACAATGGGTAAGCTTCTACTCACAATGGTTTGTGCATTATTTATGATTTGTGCGGCAGCTACAATTGGATCTATTCCTTCCCAGGGATAAGCGCCATGAGTTTGTGTACCCGTTAAAGTGATGCTAAAGCTATTAGATGATGCCATAGTGCCACCTGGCCTGTAGCTAATATTTCCAACCTCAATTTTCGAATTAATGTGAAGCCCAAAGATTACATCCACATCCGGGTTTTTTAATACACCTTCCTTCACCATCAATTCAGCCCCACCTTCCTCACCCAATGGTGCTCCTTCTTCAGCTGGCTGAAAGATAAATTTGACAGTGCCTTTTAAGTCATTTTTTATTCCGGACAAAACTTCTGCCACTCCCATAAGTATTGCTACATGGGTATCATGACCACAGGCATGCATCACGCCGACATCCAGTCCATTATATGTTGATTTCTCAACTGATTTAAACGGTATATCGACTCGCTCAACAACGGGAAGAGCATCCATATCTGCTCTTAAGGCTACTACTGGTCCACTTTTACCTCCTTTTAAAACTCCAACAACTCCGGTATGTGCTACTCCGGTTTGTACTTCAATACCCAAGGATTTTAAATGGGCCGCAACCTTATTTGCCGTCTTAAATTCCCGATTTGATAATTCGGGGTGCTGATGAATATCATGTCTCCATTCAATTACCTTTGACTCGATATTCTTACTGATCTCATCAATCTTTTCACGTAATTTTCCACCTGCTTTTTCATCACCACTTGCTTTAACATTTGTTGTTAGTAAGACAAAAACCACTACAATTAATAGTCTAAAATCCTTCATAGTATAGGTAAATTAATTGAGGTTGAAACTAAGTTAATTCCTTGAAGTATTAAAGGTGATTTCTTAGCACATCGGCAGATGTTATTTGAATGGCTTATAATCTCTGGAATAAGTACACCATATATCCGACAAAGCCAATGAGATAAATGGCGCCTTCTATCCGGTCTAACTTGTACTTATCGAAAGTGAACATAAACAAAAACAACATAAATGTTCCTACCATTACCAGGTACAGATCAGTATTCAAGACAACAGGATAGTTTAGTGGGGCGCTAATCAATCCGGTCATTCCTAGTACCAGCAGTATATTAAAGATATTTGATCCCACGATGTTGCCGATTGCAAGGTCTGCATTCTTTTGAGATGCTGCTACTGCGGTAGTAGCCAATTCAGGAAGAGAAGTTCCAGCCGCCAATATTGTTAGCCCAATGAGTTTTTCACTGACGCCAAATGCATGAGCCATCTCAACTGCACTATCAACTATAAATTTTCCTCCAACGGATAGTCCAACTATACCCCCGAAGATCATCGCTATAGTTCTAGGGTTACTCATTAACTCAATTTCATCGGTGTCGGTTTCTCCTGTACGTTTCATATTAAAGAAAACCTGGAGTAAAAAACCGATAAATAATGCAATAAGGATGAAACTGTCAATTAAACCTAAATTGCTATTGTCACCGCCAAAAAAAAAGAATGTCATTGACTAATAAGAAAAATATGATAGTGGCAAAAAGTGAGTAGGGGACTTCTTTCCACAATGTATTTGGCTGAACTGACAATGGGTAAATGACCGCGGCAATACCAAGAATCAGGAACATATTAAAAATGTTTGAACCGATGATATTGCCAAAAACAACCTCATTATAACCGGAAGTACCTGCGAGGATGTTGACCACTAACTCCGGAGCGGAGGTACCCATGGCTACAACAGTCAAGCCTATTGCAATATCCGAGATATTAAACCTTTTGGCCATAGAGGAAGCCCCGGCTACTAACAAGTCAGCGCCCTTAATAAGCAATCCGAACCCTACGACAATTAAAACTAGGTTAATGATTGTGTCCAAACCAATATGCTCTTAAGACTAAAAATCTTTGAAATATAAATATTTTCAGATAAACTTGATTTTTAAATATATTGCTAATTCTATTAAATCCATTATTTCACGTTTAACATATAGATAATTTTTAATTTATCATAATACAATCGGATAACTTATTGATTACCAATAGTTTCATAATTTCAGATCGCTGATTATACTTTCGAATTTTTCACTTAATTCACTCCATTTCATTTCAAAGTCTTCTTTTCCTGCGAGTTCAGCTCTTGTCCCAAGATAAAATTTAATCTTTGGTTCCGTTCCCGAAGGCCGGGCGAAAACCTTACTTCCATCTGCCGTGATAAATTGAAGCACATTGGATTTTGGGAAGTTGATACTCCGTTTCTCTTTCGATTGCAGATCCATTTCTTCACCACTCTGATAATCAATAAGTTTCACAACCTCTGAATTTCCTAATCTCGTGGGTGGATTGGATCGTAAATCCACCATCATCTTTGTAATTTCTTCAGCGCCCGATTTACCTTTTTTAGTAATCGAAATAAGATGTTCCCTGTATAACCCATATTTCGTGTAAATATCCAATAGTAACTCATATAAACTTATGCCGCTGTCCTTAGTATAGGCGGTCATCTCCGCTATCATAGCACAGGAAGCTATTGCATCTTTATCCCTTACATCATCTCCTATCAGATAGCCATAGCTCTCTTCGCCTCCGCCAATAAACTGTTCCCTACCTTCCAAGTCTTTTATTAGCGCTGCAATAAACTTGAAACCCGTGAGGGTCTCATAGCACTTTACATTGTAAGCCCCAGCGATTGCTGCAATCAGGTCAGTGGTAACAATTGTCTTTACCACAAACTCTTTTCCGGTTAATTTATTATTGGCTTTCCACATTTCTAACAAATAGTAAACCAGGAGCGCACCGGTCTGATTCCCATTCAATAACTGAAATTCTCCCTTGTCATTTTTTACTCCAATTCCAACCCTGTCTGCATCCGGATCTGTGGCCATTATCAAATCAGCATCCAGCTGGGAAGCCTTATTCAGCGCAATACTCATAGCTTCTTTCTCCTCAGGATTTGGGTAAACTACTGTGGGAAAGTTTCCATCTGGATTGGATTGCTCTTCCACAACATGAACATTGGTAAATCCAAGTTTATCAAGAATGGAAGGGACCAGGGTGATGCCTGTGCCATGAATTGGAGAGAAAACGATTTTTAGATCTTTTTGGGAGGAAATAGATGCTGGAGATAACGAGAGTCGTGCGACGCAATCCAAATAGGCTTCATCCACCTCTTGACCAATCTTTTCAATCAGGTCTTTATTAGCCTCAAATTGCACCTCTTCAATACCTTTAATTTTACCAACCTCGGCAACAATATTCTTGTCATGTGGGGCTATAATCTGAGCGCCATCATTCCAATATACCTTGTAACCATTGTATTCTTTAGGATTATGCGAAGCAGTTACCACCACGCCGCTATGACAACCGAGATGCCTGATCGCAAATGAAAGCTCAGGAGTGGGTCGCAATTCCTCGAATAAATACACTTTGAACCCATTAGCTGAAAATACAGCTGCCGTCACTTCAGCGAAGAAACTACTGTTATTTCGGCTGTCATGTGCAATTGCCACTTTGATATTTTCACCGGTAAAATTGGCTTTGAGATAATTAGATAAACCTTGTGTGGCCATGCCAACTGTATATTTATTCATTCGGTTGGAGCCAACACCCATCATTCCTCTTATTCCTCCCGTTCCAAATTCAAGGTCTTTGTAAAAAGAATCCACCAACTCGGTTTGGTCATCACTTCCTAAAAGATTTGTTATTTCATTTTTTGTTTCTTGGTCAATTGGACTATCTAACCACTTGTTCGCTTTAGCAATAACTTCCTGACTCATCTTCTTTAATTTTCGAGATCATCCAATTTAAGAGACACTAGTCTGTAAATCAATTGAACAGCCAATTTTAAATGACGTACTTCACGATAACAATACTTGACTCAGTAGTTTTGTATTTTAACCTGTCCAGTTAGCTTTGGTAAATACCACAGCGCTATGAGTGCTATAAAAATATCTATCAATAAATTGATTCAATTCCTTGAGGTGGATGTTTGGCGTACTAGTCTCGCAAGTTTACCACGATTTAAGAGTTTTGTTTATAGAATTATCAGAATTGTTCTTTTAGCAATAAAGGGATACCAAAAAGACGATTGCGCTAGTCAGGCCTCTGCACTTACTTTCTTGTCGATTTTGTCAGTTGTACCGGTTTTAGCCATGGCATTTGGTGTTTCCAAGGGATTTGGATTGGAAAAAGGGCTGCAAGCCTATGTATTGAAAAGCTTTGCCGGCCATGAAGACATTATGATGCAATCCTTTGAGTACGCACAAAAAATGCTGGATTCCACTAGAGGTGGTTTGATTGCAGGTATTGGCCTTGTTATTCTGCTATATACGGTCATGCGCCTGCTGAATAATATAGAAGTAACTCTCGATAAAATTTGGGAAATTACAAAACACAGAACTTTTGTACGAAAACTGACGGACTATCTGGCTATCATTCTTATTGGGCCAATACTTGTAATTCTCTCCAGTAGTGCGACTGTGTTCATCTCTACGCAGATAAAGTATTTGAGTGAGCAAATAAGTTTGCTAGGTGCTGTTCAACCACTAATTCTTTTTGGAATAAAGCTTATCCCCTACACACTTATCTGGCTGCTTTTCACATTGACTTATATAATCCTTCCCAATACAAGAGTAAACTTCAAGTCTGCATTAATTGCCGGAATAATTGCCGGTACCCTATACCAACTATTACAATGGGGATACATCAATTTCCAGGTTGGGGTGTCCAGATATAATGCGATTTATGGCTCATTTGCCGCTTTTCCACTTTTTCTGATTTGGATGCAATTCAGTTGGTTGATTGTATTACTCGGGGCAGAAATCTCCTTCGCCCACCAAAACGCGGACAAATACCAATTCGATAACGATACGCTTCAGATAAGTCCGAGACACAAAAAGCTAATCGCTTTGCTAATTGTTAAGAAAATAGAGCTAAGTTCTAATTATAACAGCATTTGTTTAAATAGCTCATACAGATGATAGGCTTGATCCGTTAATAGCATAGTCAGAAACCATTGTTTCAAAGTTGTTTTACTCTCTCTTATTCGGTCAGCATAAGCATACCAATTCAGGTAGTTTTGCAAATATTTGGAACTGACACCATTGAATGGGCGTAAGAATGTCCTAAGTTGAGTGTGAACATTGTTTACTTTTTGCAGATGGATTGTTTTATCATCTCTATCCACATGATCTTTGGCCAATAGCGCTTTGTGCTTTATGGAGGGGTTGTCTTTGGCAAAAGCCTTATAAGAAGGGTGCTTATCTGTAATCAAGGTTGCACCGTAGGCCAACTTCCCATCCAATGCCTTTGAAATTTCTTCTTTGCTCAGCCGTTTTGATGCAACAGCTTTAAGGTACCTCTCCCCCTTGCGTTCAACCGCTGTTACTACCTGGACAACTGTGACCTCTTCCTTTCCCATATTCCGTATGAAATCGTTTCCCCTCTTTCTTGCTGCCCTATCTAAATTTCGACTGCCCTTGTTGTTAAGTGCCAGTTCCAATTCATCACATTCTACTTCCGAGGATAACTGTTCGGGAACAAACTTATTTAGTGAACTCAATATCTTATGCCGCCAGTCGAAGCTTGTCTGGATGCTTATTCCGATTTGTTTTGCTATCTTTTTTATCGGCATGCCCTGCTCCATACAGCGCAGATAAGATTGCCATTTTGATTTAAGCTTGATGTCATACAAAGGTGTCCCTGTTGTTTCACTGTACCATCTTTTACATTCATTGCACTGATACATCTGCACACCTTTTTGTCTGCCCCTCTTATATACCTTCTCGCTTGTGCAATTTGGACAGGGTTTCTTCTTTCTTTTCTCTGCTACTTGTTGTTGAGCGGCAATCAATACTTTGCTTTGTAATTCCTGCTCCTGGAGCAACTCATCCAACAATTCGGTTTGGGAACTTATCGGCAATTGTGCAAATAAATTTTTGATCTCTTGACTTGATATCATATAGCGAAGATAATAATAATTGCTGTGTTATTTAGAACTTAGCCGAAAATAGTTAACCCGAAAAATTCATAGTAGACAATAAAAAACAGGCATAAATTGCTTATATTGAGATAGTTAGACAACAAAATAAGCAATTAATTTATGCCTAAATATAAGGAAAAAGATACCGTATTTTATCGAGGAAAACAAGCTTTTAAATTTGATTTTTCAGCATCAGCGATTAGCTCAGACGGAGCGATATTGTTAAGTGAAAAAGTAGAGAGAAAGACTGGTCTATTAAAAAGCTTCGCCGCACTGATTCCTGACTATCGAAACCCCTTTTTTATCGAATACACTTATGAAGAAATGCTTCGCCAACGGGTGTTTTTAATGATGCAGGGCTATCAGGATTGCAATGACGAACAAAAACTCCGAGAGGATCCGGTGATCCGTAAAGTACTAGATAGCGGATTATGTTCCCAGCCTACTTTAAGTCGATTTGAAAACAAGGCCGATCGGAGTCTGATCTACCAGATGAGTCAATGGTTTGTAGACCGTTATGTAGAGGAGTTGAAAGAGAAGACTGGTCAAATCATCATTGATGTAGATGGTACTGACCCTACTCATGGATCCCAACAACTCAGTTTGTATAATGGCTATTATGGACAGACTATGTACCATGAGTTGTTCTTTAAGGACGGGAACACCGGTCAGGTCATTTTACCAGTACTACGTCCGGGCAATTGTCACTCCAACAAATGGTTTGTGGCCTTATTGAAAAGGATTGTCATTAAAATCAGAAAAAAACTGCCCTCAGTAAAGATCCTTATTCGAGCGGATAGTGGCTTTTCAGGAGCATCTTTTTATCGGATAGCTAAGCAGTTTGACCTTCAATTTTGTTTAGGTATTAGTAGTAATGAAGTTTTAAAGACTTTTACCAAACAGACTATCATTGAAGTAAAAAAGGAATATGCTTCAAAAATCATCAAACATCAAGAGTTTGTTGGCCCGTTTACTTACCAGGCCAAAAGCTGGGATCGTTCTGAAAAGCTGTACGCCAAAGTGGAGTCTACCGGAAAAGGAATGAATGTCCGTTACTTTGTGAGCAACTTTGAAGCGATGACCGCTCAACAGATTTACTTTGATTTTTATGTCAAGCGAGGTGATGCCAGTGAAAATCGAATAAAGGAACTCAAAAACATGACTTATTCCGACCGGCTTTCCTGTCATCGCTACTGGGCCAATTTCATGCGTTTAATCATCGCTACCCTCTGTTATGAAATGTTCCGGCAGATTAAATTATTAATTGCCAAAACAAAACACCACTTTGCTAAACGATGGCAAGTGGACAATATCCGGCTTTACCTGATGAAGGTTGGGGCGTGCCTGAAAGAAAGGAAAAGATCATTGACAATACAATTCTCAAGAGCCTTTAGATATCAATACCTGCTGGGCGATTTGCTTACGGTGAACTGACCGATCAGTTAAACAGTTTGGTTTAATCAAAAAAATGTTCTTCCATAAGAACACAATAGAGCTTTGACTGAAAATTGAAAAATTCTAACAAAAAAACGCTCTAATGTCCTTTGAAATCCAGAAACCTGGTTGATCTTCAAATTAATACATACACTCCAATCAAAAATAGTTAGCAACCCATTATTAATCCCAAAATTGGTGGCCTATGAATAATGCGGGTTAACTGTTTTGAAAAAGGAGACCCTCCATTAGATCTCGATACGTTAGCCAGGGAAATTGAGGTTCCCGTGAGGTTTGTGAATTCGATCACTCGGGAACTGTTTGACGCTAAAATTATCTCAGAAGTTGTGAGTAACGGAGCAGAATCACGCTATCAGCCAGCTCTCGATATTCACAAAATCAACATACAATTTGTAATAGACAAATTGGAAAGTCGTGGGCTCAACAACGTTTGCGTAACAAAATCAGAAGATCTTGACAAGATCAATTCTTCTTTAATGGCTATTGACAGGGAAATGATTGAATCGAAGGCTAATAAATTACTTCATAAATTATAGTTGCTTAGGCTAATCATTGACACGGTAGTATTTCACGCCATCGAATTCGAGTACTAAATCACTTCTTCGAAGTAATACCTGTACCTGGAATTCATGTTTTTCAGTATTCTCGGTTTCATAGACCAGTTCATTCGCATCATCGAAAAACATAATCTTCTCGGGCCTCCCATCTTCTAAGAATATTTCTTCTAAGAACAATTCTTGTGAGATTTCAATGAAAGAGAAATCCTCAAGCACTTCCTCGGTAGCAACTGTCTTGTTGTCTTTACCTGTGGTTGTAGCAGCAAAACCTGTAGATGAAATTGTTAAGAGTCCCAGGCCCAATACGAGTGCGGATCCAGCGACACGTGATTGATTAATTAGTGTCTGTATGAAAACAGGCTAATATGCTGATTATCCATCATATTCGTATTTTTTCCATCAAATCAGCGCTGAATTATTCTCGAATCTGATTCAGTAGAATTATCAAATTCACAAATATTATCAAGAACAGTTGCGTTGTAGCCTGTTAATTGGCCATTTGAAGGTTTTCCATTCAAAAACCCCAAAGAATTCACTTTGAGATTCGCAGGCTTTTTGGTCTGTCGGGGAGTAAAATCCCTGTCCTTTTTTTGTTCATTCAGTGTAGAAAAGAAACGATTTTTTCGGTTGGTTTATCAGGATTAATCATTATATTGCATATAACCGATATAAATACAAACCATGAGGAAATCCTTCCAGCCCCAACTTACCCTGGGATGCACACCCATCGAGCAAGTAGAGGCTCCGGTGAAAACTAAAAGCCACTTAGCTGCCCTGGCAGCCGCCCTTCAATATATCTATGTCCAACCTGAATGGAACCAGCGTATTTTTGAATCACTTTCTTCGGCTAAGTTCTAAATAACACAGCAATTATTATTATCTTCGCTATATGATATCAAGTCAAGAGATCAAAAATTTATTTGCACAATTGCCGATAAGTTCCCAAACCGAATTGTTGGATGAGTTGCTCCAGGAGCAGGAATTACAAGGCAAAGTATTGATTGCCGCTCAACAACAAATAGCAGAGAAAAGAAAGAAGAAACCCTGTCCAAATTGCACAAGCGAGAAGGTATATAAGAGGGGCAGACAAAAAGGTGTGCAGATGTATCAGTGCAATGAATGTAAAAGATGGTACAGTGAAACAACAGGGACACCTTTGTATGATATCAAGCTTAAATCAAAATGGCAATCTTATCTGCGCTGCATGGAGCAGGGCATGCCGATAAAAAAGATAGCAAAACAAATCGGAATAAGCATCCAGACAAGCTTCGACTGGCGGCATAAGATATTGAGTTCACTAAATGAGTTTGTTCCCGAACAGTTATCCTCGGAAGTAGAATGTGATGAATTGGAACTGGCACTTAACAACAAGGGCAGTCGAAATTTAGATAGGGCAGCAAGAAAGAGGGGAAACGATTTCATACGGAATATGGGAAAGGAAGAGGTCACAGTTGTCCAGGTAGTAACAGCGGTTGAACGCAAGGGGGAGAAGTACCTTAAAGCTGTTGCATCAAAACGGCTGAGCAAAGAAGAAATTTCAAAGGCATTGGATGGGAAGTTGGCCTACGGTGCAACCTTGATTACAGATAAGCACCCTTCTTATAAGGCTTTTGCCAAAGACAACCCCTCCATAAAGCACAAAGCGCTATTGGCCAAAGATCATGTGGATAGAGATGATAAAACAATCCATCTGCAAAAAGTAAACAATGTTCACACTCAACTTAGGACATTCTTACGCCCATTCAATGGTGTCAGTTCCAAATATTTGCAAAACTACCTGAATTGGTATGCTTATGCTGACCGAATAAGAGAGTAAAACAACTTTGAAACAATGGTTTCTGACTATGCTATTAACGGATCAAGCCTATCATCTGTATGAGCTATTTAAACAAAATGCTGTTATAATTAGAACTTAGCTCTTTCTTCCAAACTCATTGAGGGAAAGAAAAAGACGGGCCGTGAGGGTATGAGTCTGTGGGAGGTCTTCGTATTGGCCCAGGTGCGCCTGTGCATGAACATCTCTTACGATGAGTTACACCATATCTCCAATTACGACACGTTGGTACGGGGCATTATGGGGGTGCTGCCTACCGACTACTCTGTGGGCAAACAGTATAAGTACCAGAACATTTATGACAATGTGACCTTGCTGGACGATGAACTGCTCATCGGCATCAATGATGTAATCGTAGCAGCAGGTCACCAGGTGTTTAAAAAAAAAGGAAAAACCGGAGGGGAGGAAGTTGCCTTGTGTTGCAAGACCGATAGTTTCGTGGTAGAAACCGACACCCACTTTCCTACCGACTACAACCTGCTATGGGACAGTGCCAGAAAGTGTATAGATGTAGCTGATTTATTGGTCTCAAAAAGGTATTTTACTGGCTGGCGTAAGTCCGGGGATTGGCGCAGATCCCTCAAAAGGCTGATGCGCAGCGTGGGCAGGACCACCGGCTCAGGAGGAAAAAACAAAGAGGAGCGGGTAGAGCAGGCTGCCACTTCCTATCTGACTAAAGCCCGTGCTTTGAGCAAGAAAGTGGGCCAAATGTTGGAAAAACATCAGGGAAACTCTATCGAGGAGTTCGCAGCCCTGATGGCATTGACCTATTATCTTGAGATGTTGGAAAAGCACATCGAGTTGCTCGACAGGCGGTTGATCAGAGCAGAGACCATTCCCCATGCCGAAAAAGTCTTTTCCATCTTTCAACCTTATGCCGAAATGATCAAAAAAGGCAAACTGCACCCCAATGTGGAGATCGGTAAGAATCTGGCCATCACTTCGGATCAATACCATTTACTCATAGACTGGCAAATAGCTGAAAAACAAACCGACAACCAACTTACCCTATCAATTGCCCGGCGTATCGCTGAGAAATACCCCATCCAAAGCCTGAGCACCGACAAGGGGTTTTCCGATAAAGAGGATAAAGCAACTCTGCAAACCTTCATCCCAGAAGTGATCATGCCTAAAAAGGGTAGGTTAAACAAAGAAGAAAAAGCCATCGAATCAGCGCCAGCCTTCAAAAGGTTGAAAAACAAGCATTCTGCTATCGAATCCAACATTAATGAGCTGGAACACCGGGGATTGGACCGATGCCCGAACCGTACCCGCAAAACTTTCAATAGCTACATCGGGTTGGCCATTACTGCCTACAACCTTCACAAGATCGGGCGTAAACTCCAGGCTGACCGTCTGGCCGCCCAGCAGCAAGCCAATTGCCAGAAACAAGCAGCTTAATCACCTTTTAGCTGTTTAATAAGGATTAGGCACTGGCAGAAGTGCGTCCTGGCCAGGCTAAAACCCGGCTATTTTTATCAAAAACCATCAAAAACAATGAATAAAAGCAAAGTCACCCTTTATTAGTCAGCAAGGTGAGTGATTTTTTCATTGTTCCATTTTAAGCAATATTTTAATACGACCTAAAACTCGCTGTTTTCTTAGAGACACTAATTAAATTTTTCATAACCTTTTATATTTTGAGTTTTTGACCTGCTCATTGAATTGCACATGCCATGCCAAAAAACACAAATGATTGACTATGAGATATTTACGAATATTTAGATCAACTTACTTATAGAAAATTTGTGCGTTTTTGGACAGGTGTATAGTCAAATTGGAACAGATAACCTTTTTCTTTTTATCTCGTTATCATTCGCTTTTTGAAATTCTCAAAAGCATACTTTCCATAGTTAGGCCAGGACCAAAGGCAAAACTTAAAATGGTCTTATTGTCGTCATCAGCTGTTAGTGATTCAATTATCTCCTTCAGAACGAATAAAATGGTGGGGGAGGACATGTTGCCATAATCTTTTAAGACCCTATGGGAGTACTTATTTTTTACTCTTGGAATATCGAGACGTTGTTCAATTACTTCCAGGATTTTCTTTCCTCCCGGGTGGATGGCAAAAAAATCGATATCTCTTACGTCCATTTTTATTTGAGAAAGTAAATTTGAAGTCAGCCGGCCGATGCTATTTTCAATCACTTCCGGAACACGGTCCGATAATCTCATCTCAAAACCGAAATCTCCAATATCCCAAGTCATTTCATCTTTGCCGGAAGGCTCAATATCACAATAAAAATTTTCCAGTTTGAGATTATATTGATCTGTAGGATTTGATTTTACTATTATAGCCGCTGCCCCATCGCCAAAGAGGGAGTTAGCCAAAAGGGTTTCCCCTTCGGTGGCCTTCTGAAAATGAAGGCTGCATAATTCCACACATACAATCAAGACATTAGCACTTTTGTCCGTTGATGTGATCTTTTCTGCAATTTTCAGTGCATTAAAAGCAGCGTAGCAACCCATGAAATTGATTGCTGTTCTTTCAATAGATCGGTTCAAACCTAGCTTCTCTACCAACTCAATATCGAGTCCGGGGGCATACATGCCTGTGCAACTCACTGTAATAAGATGTGTGATATCGGTGCAGAACTGATCGCGAAAGCATTGGTTAATTGCTTCAATCGCAAGTTCAAGGGCAAAGGACTTGAAATGTTCCATTCTCAATTTGATCGATGGAAACGGTTCCAGTCCGACGGTTTTTGGGTAAAAGCTATAGGGTTGGCCATTAAGACCATAGTCAGGAATTACTGAATAACGCTTTTGTATCCCTGTAGCGCGGTATAGAACTTTCAACTGATCGCTTCCTTGTTGATCAAGATCAAGCCCCTTGGTCATAAACTCCGCAATCTTAATTTGAGGAATTCCATGTCCGGGATTAGCAGTTCCTATTGATGTAATGTACCCCATCGAAAATCAGAACTTAAAGGTACCCTAATCTCGTCTTCATGAGCCGTATAACTATTAAAAAAATATTTTGGTTTAGGTTTACTTTTGTCCAAACATGCAGAGCTCCACATTTCTTCATTTACGATTTCCTTTCTCGTTTTTTCTACTGCCGGTTTATCTCTTTGCTGTTAGTACTAGTCAAAATCCAAATCTTGTTGGTGCTATAGTAACAGGTTTGATACTCCATCTATTGCTTTACCCTGCAAGTAATGGTTATAACTCCTATTTTGACAAAGATGAAGATAGCATTGGTGGTTTAAGAATCCCCCCAAAAGTTACCGTTGAATTATACTATACATCAATACTACTGGACCTGGTTGCCCTTGGACTTGGTGCTTATTTCATAGGAGCCACTTTTACAGCTATGATTTTGATCTACGGATTAGCATCCAAGGCCTATAGTCACCCTGCCATACGCATAAAGAAATATCCAATTTTTGGCTGGTTAGCTATTTTTATCTTCCAGGGTTACTTTACTTTTTTAACCTGTTACATCGGAATTAATGACTTTCAACTAACAGAAACGTTCTGCATTGAAATACAATTACCAGCCATTCTTAGTTCAATGCTTCTCGGTGGATCTTATCCGATGACTCAGATTTATCAACACAAAGAAGACGGTAGAAGAGGAGACTATACACTTAGCAGGATGATGGGAGTGACGGGCACTTTTCATTTCACAGCAATCATGTTTTTTCTTGCGGTCTTAGGTTTTGTCTACTACTTCCTGGCGTATGGGGCATTGGGAGATTTGCTTTTTTTCCAATTAATGATCACCCCATCACTGTTATATTTCGTTTCCTGGTATTTAAAGGTTAGGAAGGACCCAACAGCGGCGGATTATTCTTCGACAATGAATTTGAGCTGGATTTCTTCCACTATGTTGAATGCTTTCTTTTTGATTCAACTCATCCATTGATACCTTATCAACCAGGATTGGCGTATTTTTTAACATCAGCTTCCGATATTTCGTCTCCGCACATAATAATAAGCCGTTCAATGACATTCCTTAATTCTCGAATATTGCCAGACCACTCTAATTGCTGCAAAAATGTCAAGGCCGTCTTAGCTATTGATTTTTTGACTGTACCATATTCACCCGCGATGTCGTCCAGAAATTTATCTACTAGAAGTGGAATATCTCCGGCCCTATCTTTTAAAGGCGGCACCTGGATTACGATCACACTCAGCCTATGGTATAAGTCTTCCCTAAATGTCCCATCCTTAATCATTTGTTTCAAGTCTTTGTTAGTAGCCACTACCACTCTGACGTCCACTTTGATTTCCTTGTCTCCTCCCACCCGAGTAATCTTATTTTCCTGAAGTGCTCTTAAAACCTTGGCCTGAGCAGCCAGGCTCATATCACCAATTTCGTCCATAAATATGGTACCGCCGTTCGCCTGTTCGAACTTACCGATTCTTTGTTTGTACGCCGAGGTAAACGAGCCCTTTTCATGACCGAATAGCTCACTTTCGATAAGTTCTGAAGGTATGGCGGCACAGTTTACTTCGATAAGTTGATCTTCCGAACGATCACTTTGTTCATGGATCCAACGGGCAACCAATTCTTTACCACTTCCATTTGGTCCCGTGATTAATACCTTTGCATCGGTTGGAGCCACTTTGGCGATAGCTTCCTTAACCTCGGCAATTTCTTTTGATTCACCTATTATGTCAAAGGTTTTTGAAATCTTCTTTTTAAGAACTTTGGTTTCTGTCTCCAAGCTCGACTTATCAAGTGCATTCCTCAAAGCGAGCAAAAGCCTGTTCAAATCAGGTGGCTTCTGAATAAAATCATAAGCACCTATTTTCGTAGCCTCAACAGCCGTTTCAATAGTACCATGAGCAGATATCATGATAAACTGACAATCAATGCCCTCCTCCACGGCTTTTTGAAGCACTTCGATGCCAGTTAATTTCGGCATTTGAATATCACATAGAGCGATATCATAGTGAGCTTTTTTCAACATTTCAAGGCCGTCCTCACCATCTTTTGCTTCCTCAACTTCGAATTTTTCGTACTCCAATATTTCCCTTAGGGTTGATCGGATACTTTTTTCGTCATCAATTATTAAAACTTTTGGCATAACAGTAATTTCCGGTGAGCAAATAATAAATATTGTATCACATGTACAAGGTCACGTCCAAAAAACGAACCAAACAACTTAAGGGCACCTCTAAAAAAACCCTATTCGATCTCAGCGACAGCGTGCGGCCGAAGCCTCTAGCGAAGGATTCGGCGTAAGCGTAGATTTGTTTAGGGTTTATAGAGGTGCCCTTAAGCTAAGAATCAAATGCTATTAAGTTGGCATGTGAGTTTGCTATGAAAACAAAACTTATCTACCTTTGCAGCCCTTAATTTTGCATTAGCATTAAGTATATTAATTACCGATGAAAAGAACATTTCAGCCTTCGCAGAGAAAAAGAAAAAATAAACACGGGTTCCGCTCAAGAATCGAGACTCCAGGTGGTAGGGATGTAATTGCAAGGAGACGAGCGAAGGGCAGAAAGAAACTTTCAGTCTCGGACGAAAGGAAGCACAAAGCTTAATGCCCTAAGCCACTTTGGCACAATGAAAAGCGAGGCACCATCTGCCCGAAGTTTCAAGTTTCCGAAATCAGAAAGACTTCACAGCAAGAAACTAGTTGAAAACCTTTTTAATAAAGGAAAATCTTTCTTTCTATATCCTTTTAAAGTACTACACATACCAGACAAGACTGACTCCATTCCCGGCCATCAAGTCCTTATTACCGTTTCTGCCAAAAAATTCAAGAAAGCAACCGATCGAAATTTGATAAAACGAAGAATTCGCGAGTCATATCGCTTAAATAAATACCTTTTAGGGCAGGATCTAACTTCTGATTTTCATCTCTTGATTGGTTATATTTATGTAGGCAAGGAAATTCATCCTTATGAATTGATTGATTCCAAACTAAAGCAATCCTTGCAACGTTTAAAATCAGAGTATTCTAAAACTAATATAGACAATGAGTAAGCTTACTAAGCGCGTGTTGATTGGAAGCGTGTTCACACTCACAGTTTTTGGTTTGGTTGCCTTCGATACTGTAGGAGATCGGTATTTTCAAATTGCAAAGAACCTGGACATTTTCGCAACACTATTTAAGGAGGTCAATGCATTTTATGTCGATGAAATAAATCCCAATGATTTGATGAAAACGGGAATCAATGCAATGCTTAACTCGCTTGATCCTTATACAGATTATATACCCGAAGATGATATTGAAACCTACCGCACTATGACTACCGGTCAATATGGAGGAATTGGCGCTTTGGTGGGACTGAGAAATGGTCATAACACCATAATTATGCCATATGAGGGTTATCCAGCTCATAATGCCGGCCTTCAAATTGGAGATAAAATCCTGAAAATCGATGGTGTTGACATTAACAACAAGAATACTGAAGAGATTAGCCGTCTTTTGAAGGGTCAATCAAAAACCTCCATCAAATTAACTATCGGTCGATATGGTCTCGAAGAGCCGTTCGAAATGGAATTGAAAAGGGAAAAGATTACCATCGACAATGTTCCATACTTTGGATTGATCAACGAAGAAATTGGTTTTATAAAGCTAACAGACTTTACAACAAATGCAGGTAAAGAAGTTAAGGATGCAGTAGTGAAGTTGAAAGAGGAAGGTGCCACTAAAATTATCTTTGATTTAAGAGGAAATCCTGGTGGGCTATTAGATGAAGCAGTAAATGTATCCAATACATTTGTTCCGAAAGGTTCAGAAATTGTCAGTACTAAAGGCAAGGTTACTAGCTGGAATAAAACTTATACAGCACCCTCAGAACCTGTAGACACCGAAATACCCTTGGTTGTTCTGACAAATAGTGGTAGCGCTTCAGCGGCAGAGATTGTTTCCGGAGTAATACAGGACTACGACCGCGGGGTGTTGGTCGGCCGAAAAACATATGGTAAAGGTTTGGTACAAGCCACCAGGCCATTGTCCTATAATTCGCAATTGAAGATAACTACCGCAAAATATTACATCCCCAGTGGTCGATGTATTCAAGCGATTGATTATAGCCATCGAAATGAAAACGGGAGTGTTGGAAGAATCCCTGACTCTTTAAAAGTCGCATTTAAAACGAGAAACGGTAGGATTGTTTATGATGGTGGCGGAGTTGATCCGGATGTTGCAGTTAAAGAACGCAAATTTGCGTCCATTACAGTTGCATTGATTACCAAAAACTTCATTTTTGATTACGCAACGAAATATCGATTTGAAAACCCCGAAATTGAAGATCCAAAGAAATTTTCCTTGAGTGATGAGGACTATAATGACTTTAAAAACTGGCTTTCGCATCAGGATGTCAGCTATATAACTCAGGTAGAAAGAAATATTGAAAAGCTTGAGAAAGCAGCTAAAGATGAGAGGTACTATCAGGACATAGAAGAGGCACTTGCCTCGTTAAAGAATGCGGCTGAAATCAATAAGAAGGATGACCTGAAACATTTTAGTGATGAAATTACTTATATGATTGAAGAGGAGATCGTGAGTCGATACTACTTTGAATCGGGCATGATTGAAGCTGCATTTGATGATGACCTGGATATACTGACAGCGATAGATATACTAAATAATGCTGATGAATATCAAAGGTTACTCAAAGCACAGTAGCCAGTAATCAATCAATAAAGATTATTATTGCCACCGGACTATTCGTTCGATGGCTTTTATATTAAGTATTGAAACATCTACAAAGGTTTGTTCCGTTGCTCTCCATTCCGATGGCACCTTGATCTCCTTTTCACAGTATTTTTTAGAAAAATCTCATTCATCTATACTTACCTCTTTGATAGATGAAACCGTTCGGCATTCCGGTATAAATATGTCAGCTGTCTCAGCAGTGGCATTATCCGAAGGACCTGGTTCCTATACTGGCCTACGGATTGGAACATCTACCGCCAAGGGTCTATGCTTCGGTCTTGATATTCCCCTGATATCTGTGGGTACGTTGATATCCATGGCTTTCGGTATCAATAAGATCAATTTTAATCGATCACTCCTATGTCCGATGCTTGATGCCCGGAGGATGGAAGTTTATTGCTTGGTAGCAGACCACAATCTCCATACATTACAGGAGGTAGAACCCAAAATTATTGATGAAAAGGTATTCCATGGTTTTTTATCAGAAAATTCAGTGATCTTTTTCGGCGATGGAAGCACGAAGTGTAAAACCGTAATCACATCAGGTCAAGCGATATTTATAGATGACATTCATCCTTCAGCTAAAGAAATTGGAGACCTGGCATGGTTGAAATATCAACAAAATAATTTTGTCGATCTTACATACTTTGAACCTTTTTACCTCAAGGCTTTTCGGGCTGGAAAACCTAAACAACTTATTTGAAGTTAATATATGATTATGGAGGGTATTGTAAACAGGGTGGCATCAAGTAAGCTCATTTCTTTGAATCTGGAAGATTATTACCCCAAGGGAGAAAGGATGCAATATGATTTGAAAAACAATCTTTTCCAGGGTATGATCTTAAAAGAAACGGATTTTAGAGAATCTATTAGAATCCATGATTGGCAACAGTATGAAGGTAAACTTGTAGCGGTGACTTGCTCAGCGGATGCTATTATTCCTACATGGGCATACATGCTTATTGCTTCCAGACTTGTATCCTTTGCCAATGAAATAATCTTCGGGAATCTCCAAACGCTAGAAGATCATTTAATGAAAAAAGCAATTGAAGGGATTAATCCGGAAGACTTTCGAGATGCCAAAGTGGTGGTAAAAGGTTGTGGAGACCTGCCTATTACAGAATCAGCATATGTGGAGTTAACAAAGAAACTTACTCCGGTAGTTTCAACCCTGATGTTTGGTGAGCCATGTAGTACCGTGCCTATTTATAAGAAACCAAAGATTTGATCCCGGGTGGGTTCCAACAGTATTGAGGATATTCTTAAACAGAAACTCGAGGAAAGAAAGTCAGCGGGTAATCTTAGAGAGCTCCGTTCAGTTCCGTTTGCGTATGATTTTGTTTCAAACGATTATTTGGGATTAGCCAGAAATCCGGAACTTTTTGAAAAGATCCACCAGAGAATATCCAAGGAAGGCATAAAAACCAATGGTAGTAGCGGGTCCAGGTTATTGTCAGGCAATCATATGCTTACAGAACAACTTGAGCGAAGGTTGGCTTCAGTTTTCCGTGCAAGGGCCACCCTACTATTTAATTCCGGATACAATGCTAATCTCTCAATTATTTCCGCCGTCGCAAGTAGAGGAGATACTATTCTGTACGATCAGCAGTCTCATGTCTGTCTTAAGGAGGGAGCCTGGTTAAGCAAAGCCGAGAGCTTTAAGTTCAAACACAACGATTGTAACGATCTCGAAGAGAAACTGAAACAAGGTAGGGGCAACAAATTCATAGTTACCGAATCAGTTTTTTCCATGGACGGTGATTTTTCTCCTATCAAGGACATTATTGCGTTGTCCAAAAAATATGAAGCCAATATTATTATAGACGAAGCTCACAGTACGGGCTGTTTTGGCGTACACGGAAATGGATGGCTTTGTGAAAAAGAATTGGAAAATGAGATCTTTGCCAGGGTATACACCTTTGGAAAAGCAATTGGTGTTCATGGCGCCTGCATTGCAGGATCCAAAACCCTTATAGATTTCCTTATCAATTTTGGGCGACCTTTCATATATACCACTGCCTTACCTCTTCAGAGTATATTAGCTATTGATGAGGCATTCACTTTTATTGCCGCGAATAGCCATCTGAGACAAGAATTGGAAGCAAGGATCAGATTGTTCAAAGATTTCGTGAAAAACCAGTTAAGCTATAATACCAGCAATACGGCGATTCAGCCTCTTATAATACCAGGCAACGAAAGAATCAAAGCAGTCGCTCGAAACTTAAATGATTACGGCTTTGATGTCAGGCCAATACTCGCCCCAACAGTAAAACCTGGCAGAGAAAGGTTAAGAATTAGTCTTCATGCTTTTAATGGTGATGAGGAAATTCAAAATCTGGTTGGCAGTTTGGCCAAATTGATATGAGAAATTATTTCGTTACAGCGATTGGAACTGATAGTGGCAAAACTATTGTAAGTGCAGTACTGACCGAAGCGTTGGCCGCTGATTATTGGAAACCAATTCAGGCCGGTTTTCCACGGGATACTGAAACCGTTCAGAAGCTCGTATCAAATTCGGCCAGTAAATTTCACCCGGAGGCTTATATACTTAATACTGCAGCTTCACCTCATACGGCAGCAAAAGTTGATAATGTCGCTATTGATTTAGATGCCATCGATTTACCCGAAACAGAGAATATTGTTGTTATTGAAGGAGCCGGTGGGGTGATGGTGCCATTAAATGATAAAGACCTAATAATAGACCTGGCACCCAAACTGCATGCAAAAATCATACTAGTTTGTAACCTATACCTGGGAAGTATTAATCACTCCCTGTTAACTATCGAGGCGCTTATGAAAAGAAAGCTGCCCGTGAAAGGAATTATTTTCAACGGTAACGAAAACCGTGGAAGTGAATCCATAATCCTGGCGAAGTCTGGCTTCGAATTATTGCTGACCATCAGGCCGCTCGAGAAAATTAATCCTCATACGATCAGTATTTTAGCAGATCAACTGAGAAGGAAACTCAATGACTGAACTTATACAAAAGGACTTAAACAATATTTGGCATCCTTTCACACCGCTTCTTGGTGCCCCTGACCCCATTCTAATTAAATCAGCAAAAGGTGTTTACCTCTATACAGAAGATGGCCAAAAAATACTGGACGCAGTTTCCAGCTGGTGGGTAAATATTCATGGCCATGGAAAAGAAATTATCGCAAAAGCCATTTACGAACAGGCGCTTAGGTTGGAACAAGTAATTTTTGCAGGATTCACCCATGAACCAGCTGTACAGCTCTCTGAAAATCTCCTTTCCATACTGCCAAACAATCAATCACGAGTTTTCTTTTCAGACGATGGAAGTACTTCAGTGGAAGTCGGATTGAAAATGGCTATCCAGTATTGGTTCAACCAGGGCATTAAAAAGACTAAGATCATAGCGATAGAAGGGGCCTACCACGGGGATACATTTGGCGCTATGTCAGCTGGAGATCGCAACCCATTCAACGTCGCATTTTCACCGTTCCTTTTCGAGGTCGATTTTATTCCCTTTCCAACCCCTGACAATGAAGAAGATGTCTTAGATCAATTTGAAAAACTAGTAATTGGGGATGACGTGGCTGCCTTCATTTTTGAACCCCTCATTCAAGGAGCTGGCGGAATGAGAATATATTCTGGCAAGGTGTTGGACGGGCTATTGTCCTTGGCAAAAAAAAACGAGGTCATTTGTATCGCAGATGAGGTGATGACAGGCTTTGGCAGAACCGGGAAGATCCTGGCCTGTGATTATTTACTAAACGACCCCGACATTTTATGTCTTTCCAAAGGCATAACCGGGGGAACGCTCCCACTGGGTGTCACCTCTTGCTCCGGGGAGATTGAAAGTACCTTTCGTTCAGAGGATTTCGCCAAAACTTTCTTCCATGGTCATTCTTATACAGCCAATCCAATTACCTGTGCCGCCGCAAACGCAAGTTTTAAACTACTTATATCTCCGGAATGCCGGAAAAACATTGAACGGATCACAAGCAAACATGCAGCATTTATCTCCTCCATTAAAGCCAATCCGAAACTTTCAGATGCCAGAAACATCGGTACCATTTGTGCCATCGAAATCGCTTCTGATGAGAATTCCTACTTCAGTGAAGCCCGAAAAAAAATATACCCCTACTTTCTTGAAAGGGACATTCTGTTAAGGCCCTTGGGTAATGTGGTCTACATCTTACCTCCATACATTATCGACGATGAAGAGTTAAATTTGATTTATAATCACATTCAAGGTTTTCTTGAAGAAATATGACCTTCGAACTCCATTCTGAACGACTACAGCTAACTCCGTTCACAAAAAGAGATCAAGAATTGCTTCATAATATTTTCATAGATCCACAAGTGCGAGAAATTTCTTTGGGATGATGAAATCGTACCCGAAAGCCAAACTGAGGAAATTATCAATATCAATGAAATGCAATTTAAGAATGAGTATTGTGGTCTTTGGAAGATCCAATTGCACAACAGTCACAAGATTATGGGTTTTGTCGGACTATGGTATTTTTTTAATGAGACTCAACCGCAACTGATCTTTGGACTAATGCCTGTTTTCACCGGGAAAGGTTACGCAACAGAGGCATCTGCCTGCATTACAAATTATGCTTTTAATACACTGGACTTTGACTCTTTGATTGCAGCAACTGATAAACCGCACAAGGAATCTCAGAATGTTCTGATTCGAATCGGATTTGAATTTGTATGGGAAAAATCCATTAACAACAAACCGACAATTTTCTACAAAAAGTCCAAGTCTGTTTTTTAAGATACGACCCTTGGCTACATTGGTTGAAGTGAAAAGCAATATGCCATTGAGATACCAATTATTAGGGAAGAGCGGCCTGAGAGTTTCTGAGATCTGCCTGGGAACAATGACGTTCGGAGAAGAATGGGGCTGGGGAGCCAGCAAAGAAGAAAGCAGAAATATCTTTGACGACTTCGCGGATGCGGGTGGAAACTTCATTGATACAGCTAATCGGTATACCGAAGGCACTAGCGAAAAATACGTAGGTGAATTCATCGCAGATGAGAGGGAAAGCTTTGTTTTGGCTTCAAAATATACACTCTATAATAAGAGAGACAATGTCAACGCCGGTGGCAACCATCGTAAAAACATGATTCAATCTGTAGAGGGAAGCCTCAAAAGGTTGAATACTGATTGTATTGATCTGCTATGGCTACATGCGTGGGATTTCATGACCCCGGTAGAAGAAGTTGTGCGTGGTCTGGATGATCTTGTCAGGGCAGGAAAAGTGCTATATCTCGGGATTTCTGATACTCCGGCATGGATAGTCTCTCAAGCGAACACCATGGCCGATCTTCGTGGATGGACCAGTTTTATCGGTCTTCAGATAGAGTACAACCTTGTTCAACGAACGGCAGAAAGAGATCTTATTCCAATGGCCAAAGCCTTTGGCATGACCGTCACGCCGTGGGCGCCTCTTGCAGGCGGGGTCTTAACGGGTAAGTACCTTGAAGATGAAGATGCTGATGGCCGCGTTTCAAGAACCAGCGAACGGAGAAATGAGCAAAATACCAGAATTGCTGAGGAAGTGGTTGCTATTGCTCGTGAGGTTAATGTCTCACCGGCAACCATTGCAATAAGATGGACTATGCAACAAGATTTTCAAGGCATCCCAATTATTGGCGCCAGAAAATTATCTCAGCTACAGGATTCACTCAAATGCCTCCGATTTGAGTTGCCTGAAATGTACATGGAACGTCTGGATGAAGTAAGTAAAATAGAGCTCGGTTTCCCTCATGATTTTTTAAATTCTGACGGCGTTAAAGAAGTAATTTTTGGCGGTACTTATGACATGATTGATAATCACCATAAGATCTAGCCAAATGAGCTCGTTTGTAACGAAAAATGCTGCTCTCCTCTTTTGATTAGTTTATTTTTCTCCACCGGAACAACTCCATATTGCTCACAAACCAAGGCACCGGCTTCATTAGCCAATTGACCTATAATAGGTATGGATAGACCAATGGCTAAGCACAGTGCTGCGACTGCTACGACTGTATCACCCGCACCTAAAACATTTTTTAATTCTATTTTGGCTGCCGGCACCCATTCAAAATTCTGTTTGTCCACTATTAAAAGGCCATGAGCCGAAAGCGTCAGTAGCAAAATATTGCATTGTAATTCGTAGCAAGCATCCCTTGCCTTTTTCTTTAGATCTTCAATGTTTTCTAAATCAATTGTGATCTGATGAGCCTTTTCAAACTCTCTTAAATTTGGTTTGAACAAAGTGGCGCCTTTATAACTGAAGTAGTTCCGTTCTTTAGGATCTACGACAACCGGAATTGACAAATTTTTGCATTGAGAAATAACTTTCTCAATCAGATTCGCGGTTAATACTCCTTTATCATAGTCCTGAAAAATCAGCACATCAATCTCTGGTAAGATTGAAAGAACCTTCCCTAGTAAGAGTCTTGTTAACTCCTGTGAAATTGGTGAAGTATTTTCAGTATCAATTCTAACTACCTGGCTGGTTCCGTCAATAACCCTTCTTTTTTCCGAGGTTACTCTGCTTTTATCATTTACCACAAACTCAGTTGTCAGATCATTTTCGGATAGTAACTTCATGATCAATTCACCATTCATGTCCGCACCGATAACAGAAGTGAGTATTACATCACTGCCCAACGACTTTAAGTTTAAAGCGACATTTGCCGCCCCACCCAGCCTTTGCTCAACTTTATCTTGTACAACTACTGGAACGGGGGCTTCAGGCGACATACGACTCACATGACCAAAAACATAAGTATCGACCATGGTATCTCCCAATACCAATACCCTTCTTGTTTTAAAGGTGTTGAAAACCTCCTCGAAGTGCTGAAAACTCATTAACTCCAATTATAGCCTAATTTAGCTGCTTTATGGAAAAGCAAATGAAAGCATATCTCCTTAGAAATCATGGTAAGCCGGAAGTACTTAAAATAGCTGACGTCGAAGAACCAACTCCCGGGTCGAACCAGGTAAAAATTAAGGTACGCTACATCGGTATCAATTACGCTGAAATCCTTTCGCGCCGTGGGCAATACAATTGGGCACCTAAAAAACCATACATCCCTGGTATGGAAGGGATGGGTGAAATTGTAGAAGTAGGCGCTAATGTATCCTTACTTAAGCCTGGTGACCCGGTGATTTTTGGCAATCAAACCGGAGCGTATGCGGAATACATCACGGTTCCCGATTATATGGCTTTCCCGGTGATTGATAGTTTCTCTGATGAGGAAAACGCCGCATTCCTGGTAAAATTTATGACTGCCTGGATAAGTCTTTTTAAGATGGGCAGGATACAGCCGGATGATATCGTGCTCATACATGCGGCTGCGGGTGGGGTTGGAACTGCCGCAGTACAACTAGCCAGTAAATATGGCTGCAAAGTTTATGGAACAGCAAGCAATACTGAAAAGCTGGAGCTTATTACAAAACTCGGGGCCGCAGCCTCAATCAATTATCAAACTGATGACTTCTTTCGGGTGATCAAAGAAAAAGAAGGTGGCGTTGATTATGTACTAGAGGTAGTGGGAGGCGATGTATTTAAGAAGAGTGTTGAGCTACTAAATCCATTTGGGCGATTGGTAGTAACCGGATATGCAAGTATTCCTTTCAAGAAGTGGAATCCATGGAGTTGGTGGCTAACCTGGAGAGATGCGCCCAAAGCGCCAATTATGCACATGGCCAAAAATAGTTATGGCATACTGGCATCACACATTGGCTATTTGATTGAAAAGCCGGAAATTGTCAATAAGAATTGGATGGAATTGGTTCAATTTGTTAAACAACACAATATCAAGCCGGTTATTAGTAATATTTTTGATTTTGAAGAGCTCTCCAAAGCTCATGCCTATATGGAGTCAAGAAAAAGTTACGGTAAAATTCTCGTGAAATTGTCATAAAGAAGTAATGAAGATCATCTATCACAAAATAGCAATAATCTACATCCTTTTGATCTTAGAAATGATCGCCTGCGATCCCAAACCAGTAGGTAATCAGCAGGCCATAAAAGAAGAAATTGAAAATCGTGAAATCAAGCGAGTCACAAAAGCTGACATTCTTAGGGAGGCATCTGAAAAAGGTGATCTGATCTCTAGTGCAGCTCAGACTAACCTGGCAAAAATTCTTCTTGAGAAGATCCAGAATGAGGGGGTAATAGAAGCGGTTGAGCATTGTAACGTCGTTGCCATTCCATTAGTAGATTCATTATCCGAAGTCTATGGCGCTAATATCAGACGCGTGAGCTCAAAGGTTAGAAATGCTCGGGATAAACCAGATGCTATTGAAGCAGAGATACTTGAGGCATATCATTATGCAGTCGAGAATAATTTTCCCGCTGAATCAAATGTCCAGGAAATAAATGACAAGGTGGTTCTTTATACTAAACCAATCCTGCTATCCAACCACGTTTGTTTGAATTGTCACGGCAATATAGGCTCGGACATCTTACGTGAAAATCATGAAAGTATAACCTCGCTTTACCCGGAAGACAGCGCCACCGGGTATAAAATTGGTGATTTGACGGGGATGTGGAGTATTAGATTGTTAAAGAAGAATCTGATCCAAAATATGGATTAGTCATTTTCACCCAGCCTCGGAAATTAATTTTTAATTTTTTGTGGCTAAGTTCTAAATAACACAGCAATTATTATTATCTTCGCTATATGATATCAAGTCAAGAGATCAAAAATTTATTTGCACAATTGCCGATAAGTTCCCAAACCGAATTGTTGGATGAGTTGCTCCAGGAGCAGGAATTACAAGGCAAAGTATTGATTGCCGCTCAACAACAAATAGCAGAGAAAAGAAAGAAGAAACCCTGTCCAAATTGCACAAGCGAGAAGGTATATAAGAGGGGCAGACAAAAAGGTGTGCAGATGTATCAGTGCAATGAATGTAAAAGATGGTACAGTGGAAACAACAGGGACACCTTTGTATAACATCAAGCTTAAATCAAAATGGCAATCTTATCTGCGCTGCATGGAGCAGGGCATGCCGATAAAAAAGATAGCAAAACAAATCGGAATAAGCATCCAGACAAGCTTCGACTGGCGGCATAAGATATTGAGTTCACTAAATGAGTTTGTTCCCGAACAGTTATCCTCGGAAGTAGAATGTGATGAATTGGAACTGGCACTTAACAACAAGGGCAGTCGAAATTTAGATAGGGCAGCAAGAAAGAGGGGAAACGATTTCATACGGAATATGGGAAAGGAAGAGGTCACAGTTGTCCAGGTAGTAACAGCGGTTGAACGCAAGGGGGAGAAGTACCTTAAAGCTGTTGCATCAAAACGGCTGAGCAAAGAAGAAATTTCAAAGGCATTGGATGGGAAGTTGGCCTACGGTGCAACCTTGATTACAGATAAGCACCCTTCTTATAAGGCTTTTGCCAAAGACAACCCCTCCATAAAGCACAAAGCGCTATTGGCCAAAGATCATGTGGATAGAGATGATAAAACAATCCATCTGCAAAAAGTAAACAATGTTCACACTCAACTTAGGACATTCTTACGCCCATTCAATGGTGTCAGTTCCAAATATTTGCAAAACTACCTGAATTGGTATGCTTATGCTGACCGAATAAGAGAGAGTAAAACAACTTTGAAACAATGGTTTCTGACTATGCTATTAACGGATCAAGCCTATCATCTGTATGAGCTATTTAAACAAAATGCTGTTATAATTAGAACTTAGCTTTTTTTGTTAATTAATAAGGAAAACCTCGAGTTGCAAGTAAGCAACCTTTATTACTACCTTAATGTATTTTATGCACCAAGTGCACTTTAAGGAATCAGAGGAATTGCAGCGTCTTATTGGGGGTTGCCTGCGAAAAGACCGCAAAAGCCAGGAATCGCTGTATAAACAGTTTTATTCCTATGGGATGAGTATTGCCTTTAGGTATGCTGGCAACCGTGATGAAGCGGCTGAAATTCTTAATGACAGCTTCATGAAGGTCTTCCAGCATATCAAGAAGTATGATGGTAATAGGCCTTTTATTACTTGGTTCAGGACAATTGTGATAAATACTGCAACTAATTAGTGTCATAGAAAGAAAATGATTTAAGCTCATGGCTTTGATAATTCATTTTAGCGAGAAAGGGCTCTAATTAGGGCTTCCTCAGGATAAACAGCTCATATTAAGCGATTCACGTGTAGGTTTTAGTATAGCATTGCATCGCAGTACCAAATTAGAAGATTTTCCTCCATTAACTCTTAACCCAAACAACAGATGGAAGCAATGAAAAAATTCAGCTCACCTTGGGGCAAAGACTAATAAAGGGGCATTTATTATAAAACATAAACTGGGGTTGTCCGATGAAGAGACCTTGCTGACCATCAGCGAAAACCCATACATGCAGTTCTTTCTTGGTTTGGACCATTACACACCTGGTTTGGTGTTTTCGCCTACGCTTTTTGTGGAGATGCGAAAAAAAACTAGGGGATGATACTTTCGATGCATTCTCGAAAATCATCATGATGGTGTCCCTTCCTGACCGGAAACCAAACCAAAAGGGTGCGGTATCTAAAAGGCCTGATAGATGCCACTGTGGCAGATCGCATCACTACCCAAATGATCTTGGTTTGGTCAATGAAGCCCGTATCAAGACCGAAAAGATGGTTGACCGGTTGTTTGACCTGCTCAGGGACAAGATGGAGGTCAAACCCAGGACTTACCGCAGGATGGCCCATAAGCGTTATTTGCAGGAAGCCAAAAAGAAGAAAAAATCAGTTGTATCGATCCGCAAGGCCATCCGTGTGTTGCTCAACTGTTAAAAAGGAACCTGGGCCATATCGATCAAATGCACCTGTTGGAAGGGCCGTTTCCTTTTCCCCACAAAACCCAGCAGGAACTGATGGTGGTCCATACCCTTTATAAGCAGCAACAAGGCATGTATGAGCAAGAAAGCCCACACCAATGTAAAGATCGGATAGTGAGCATCTCACAACCCCATGTACGCCCGATAGTGAGGGGCAAGCAGGGCAAGAGTGTAGAGTTTGGTGCAAGTTGGGCCTTTCACTCATGGATGGGTTCATGACCAAGGATAACCTAAGCTGGAATGCCTATAATGAAAGTGAGGACCTGATGTGGCAGAGGCCTACAAGGCTTTGTTTGGTTATTACCCTGAACTTATACAGGCCGATAGTCTATGCTACCAATAAGAATCGCATTTGGTGTAAAGAAAACAGCATAAGGATGACAGCTGCCACAAAAGGAAAACCTGTGAAGAAATCAGCATACCAGAAGGCTAAATCAAAAAAGGAATATGCTGAGAGGAATGCCATTGAGGGAAGAATAGGCAATGCCAAACAAGCTTACTCGCTCAATGAAATCAAAGCCAAGCTTAAATCAACTTCACAAACTTGGATTGCTGCAACCCTATTCGTGCTCAATCTATCTAGGGCTGCTAATTTGATGGGTACTACTTTTTGAGGAAGCCCTAATTAGTGTCTCTAAGAAAACAGCGAGTTTTAGGTCGTATTAAAATATTGCTTAAAATGGAACAATGAAAAAATCACTCACCTTGCTGACTAATAAAGGGTGACTTTGCTTTTATTCATTGTTTTTGATGGTTTTTGATAAAAATAGCCGGGTTTTAGCCTGGCCAGGACGCACTTCTGCCAGTGCCTAATCCTTATTAAACAGCTAAAAGGTGATTAAGCTGCTTGTTTCTGGCAATTGGCTTGCTGCTGGGCGGCCAGACGGTCAGCCTGGAGTTTACGCCCGATCTTGTGAAGGTTGTAGGCAGTAATGGCCAACCCGATGTAGCTATTGAAAGTTTTGCGGGTACGGTTCGGGCATCGGTCCAATCCCCGGTGTTCCAGCTCATTAATGTTGGATTCGATAGCAGAATGCTTGTTTTTCAACCTTTTGAAGGCTGGCGCTGATTCGATGGCTTTTTCTTCTTTGTTTAACCTACCCTTTTTAGGCATGATCACTTCTGGGATGAAGGTTTGCAGAGTTGCTTTATCCTCTTTATCGGAAAACCCCTTGTCGGTGCTCAGGCTTTGGATGGGGTATTTCTCAGCGATACGCCGGGCAATTGATAGGGTAAGTTGGTTGTCGGTTTGTTTTTCAGCTATTTGCCAGTCTATGAGTAAATGGTATTGATCCGAAGTGATGGCCAGATTCTTACCGATCTCCACATTGGGGTGCAGTTTGCCTTTTTTGATCATTTCGGCATAAGGTTGAAAGATGGAAAAGACTTTTTCGGCATGGGGAATGGTCTCTGCTCTGATCAACCGCCTGTCGAGCAACTCGATGTGCTTTTCCAACATCTCAAGATAATAGGTCAATGCCATCAGGGCTGCGAACTCCTCGATAGAGTTTCCCTGATGTTTTTCCAACATTTGGCCCACTTTCTTGCTCAAAGCACGGGCTTTAGTCAGATAGGAAGTGGCAGCCTGCTCTACCCGCTCCTCTTTGTTTTTTCCTCCTGAGCCGGTGGTCCTGCCCACGCTGCGCATCAGCCTTTTGAGG
This sequence comes from Cyclobacteriaceae bacterium, assembly GCA_963664285.2. GTDB lineage: Bacteria > Bacteroidota > Bacteroidia > Cytophagales > Cyclobacteriaceae > JAJCYL01. The sequence goes on along the minus strand of CAXXNX010000010.1, from coordinate 108,071 downwards.
GATCTGCGCCAATCCCCGGACTTACGCCAGCCAGTAAAATACCTTTTTGAGACCAATAAATCAGCTACATCTATACACTTTCTGGCACTGTCCTATAGCAGGTTGTAGTCGGTAGGAAAGTGGGTGTCGGTTTCTACCACGAAACTATCGGTCTTGCAACGCAAGGCAACTTCCTCCCCTCCGGTTTTTCCTTTTTTTTTTAAACACCTGGTGACCTGCTGCTACGATTACATCATTGATGCCGATGAGCAGTTCATCGTCCAGCAAGGTCACATTGTCATAAATGTTCTGGTACTTATACTGTTTGCCCACAGAGTAGTCGGTAGGTAGCACCCCCATAATGCCCCGTACCAACGTGTCGTAATTGGAGATATGGTGTAACTCATCGTAAGAGATGTTCATGCACAGGCGCACCTGGGCCAATACGAAGACCTCCCACAGACTCATACCCTCACGGCCCGTCTTTTTCTTTCCCTCAATGAGTTTGGAAGAAAGTAATTCAAAAATACGCTGGTTCCATTCAGGTTGGACATAGATATATTGAAGGGCGGCTGCCAGGGCAGCTAAGTGGCTTTTAGTTTTCACCGGAGCCTCTACTTGCTCGATGGGTGTGCATCCCAGGGTAAGTTGGGGCTGGAAGGATTTCCTCATGGTTTGTATTTATATCGGTTATATGCAATATAATGATTAATCCTGATAAACCAACCGAAAAAATCGTTTCTTTTCTACACTGAATGAACAAAAAAAGGACAGGGATTTTACTCCCCGACAGACCAAAAAGCCTGCGAATCTCAAAGTGAATTCTTTGGGGTTTTTGAATGGAAAACCTTCAAATGGCCAATTAACAGGCTACAACGCAACTGTTCTTGATAATATTTGTGAATTTGATAATTCTACTGAATCAGATTCGAGAATAATTCAGCGCTGATTTGATGGAAAAAATACGAATATGATGGATAATCAGCATATTAGCCTGTTTTCATACAGACACTAATTAGTACAAAAAGTACCTTAAGCACACATATCATGATGATATAACTGAGGCAAAATCTATTTCCATAAATCAGAATGCTTTAGATGCGATAGCTTATGATGAAATTTTGGCATTGGTTCAAAAATTGACACCTGCTTATAGAGCAGTTTTTAGTCTGTATGTAATTGATGGACATTCACATGAGGAAATTTCAAAAATATTAGAAATATCGATTGGGTCATCAAAGTCGAATTTATCCAGGGCAAGGGTCAGATTAAAGGAAATGTTAAGTGATTTAAAAAAAGTTGAATATGCAGCGGTGGGAGTATAGCGATATAGATCAGGTTTTTAAGCAGGCCGCCGAAAATGCCGTTTTCCCGTATGATCCGGGTAATTGGGATGCGTTGGAAGCCCGTATAACCTTAGCCGATAAGAAAACGGTGATGATTAAAATCATTTCGGCCGGATCATTAGCAATTCTATTGGGAATAGCAGGCTATTTGACCTTTAATGGTGAGAGTATAATGTCTGTTGAGCACCAATTGTCAAGCAAATCGGATCAGGTAGAATCGAGCATGCCAGATCAGGAAGAAAGTGCTGTAAATGACAACACATTATCTGCGGCAGATGATCCGGTTCAAAATGAGGTGTCGAATCCAGACAACTCGACCGTTGAAGAGGTGCCAACTCATACGAATAGGCTTCCTGATAATTCTGCTAAAGGACTAGTAAATGAAACTAACAGAGACATTTTGGGAGAGCGTTTATTTAATGAAGATGACCCACTGGTCCAAAATCAATTTGTTAAAGACACTGGTGGGAATATACAATCTCCTACTGAGAATGATCATTTAATCATTGGCCCGATTAGCGAAGAGACTCCAAATTTAGGGGAGTATAACCCATTCCATTTTAAAAATTCAGAATTACCCAACCAGTCCTTGAATATTAGCAGTCTCACCCTTCCTCTCAATCAAATCGATGAAGCTACAGAGGAAGATATTATCACATCAAAACATAAAACCTCGGGCAGATTCAGTTTAGGATTTAGTCTGGCACCAGACTACAGTGGGGTTTCTTTCAAGGGAAACAAGGCCGGTTTCGGGTTAGGTGCAACAGTCTCTTATAATCTTTCAAATCGCTTATCAGTCGTAACAGGCGGTTTCTATTCCAAGAAGGTTTATGAGATCCGTGAAAGTGGATACGGGAGCTACAACCGTCTCTGGAGACAAATCCAAGAACCGGATCAAATTGATGCATCGTGTCATGTCATTGAAATTCCCGTGAATTTAAGGCTAGACCTAATATCGATGGACAGAAGCAATGTTTTCATTAGCTCAGGTCTATCAACCTACTTTATGATGACCGAAGATTACCTTTTCACTTATTCTAGGGAAGGGCCAAATGCCATACCCGGGATAAATGTTAAAGGTGAGAATAATCATGTTTTTAGTATATACAATTTATCGCTGGGCATTCAGCGAAGACTAACTGATAGATTTGGAATAGAGATAGAACCTTATATTAAAATTCCCTTTGAGGGAATAGGTGTACGGGACGTCAATCTCACCAGTTCAGGTACTTTTATTACAGGCAGGTACTTTTTCAGGTAGTTAGCTGATATTACTTCTTTCTTGTCCATATATTGTCGGAGATGCCGGTTGGTGAAAACACTAACCGCAGCAAGATAAAATTGGGATCGCTAATGTTGTTGCTGCGATTGCACTATCCTCTTCCCATGTAAGGCATGCCATTTGCCATTACTGTTAGGAATGGAACGTTTGCGTCGAGCGGTAAACTGGCCATATAAACAACGGCACGACCTACGTCACTGACATCTATGGTGGGTTCAACTGCCAAAGATCCATCCGGTTATATGACCCCCTCTTCCATCTTTTTGGTCATTTCACTTGCAGCATTACCAATGTCAATTTGGCCACAGGAGATATTGAATTTACGTCCATCAAGTGAAGTTGACTTGGTTAATCCGGTAATTGCATGTTTAGTAGCTGTATATGGTGCGGAATGAGGCCTTGGTACATGGGCAGAAATTGAACCATTATTAATGATTCGTCCGCCTTTTGGTTCCTGATCTTTCATAATACGGAATGCTTCCTGCGTGCAAAGGAATGCACCCGTCAGGTTTGTCGCGATTACAGTTTCCCATTCCTCGAATGTTAAGTCTTCGAGTGGTTTGGCGGGGGCACTCACACCAGCATTATTGAAGAGTAAGTCCAAACGACTATATGTTTTCAGGGTTTTGCTAAACAGGTTTTTGACACTTTCCGGATAGGTAATATCTGCAGGAACTACTAATGAACTGTCGGTAGAGCACTCACGGGAAGTATCATGTAACGGTTGTTCACGCCGACCTGTAAGGACCACAGTCCACCCATCGTTGCACAATGCAATGGCTACCGCTTTCCCAATTCCGGAGCCTGCTCCGGTAATGATAACAATCTTGTCATGTTGACTCATTTTTCATTTTTTATTTTTGGAATTTAAGAGGTCCTCTTCTTCAATATATGCGTTGATAATTTCATGGATAGACCCATCACATACGAACCCCAGCTTGTCAGCCCAACTTGTCAAAAAATGTGGAGGCCATGTAAGCACGATGCTTTGAATAAATTCATCGGGTTCCCAGTCAATTAAATCAAATGTAGCCTGACCTGCTATACTCCGGAGGCAGTCTACCATATCCTGCACCGATGTAGTGAGTCCTGGAAGTGTAATGATACGGTCGTCACCGAGAGTGGTCTCGTCAATATTTGCAGCATGGATGAAGTTGAAGGTGATACTTTTTGGCGACTGGATTCACACTTCTGTTTCTGGTGGTACGGGACACGAAGCCTTTTCTCCATGCAGAGGCTCACGGATTATCGAACTTACAAATGAGGACGCGGCCGCATTTGGTTTTCCCGGACGAATTGCTATGGTTGGAAGTCGTAAGCTTCGTCCGTCAAATCAATCCTCTGCGACTATAATCATTGATCAGAAGCTCTGCTATTGCTTTCTGAGTGCCATACGAACTACGAGGCTTGGCAGCTGTTTTATCAACAATTGTTTTGGCAACATCGCCCCCAAATACAGCGCATGAGCTTGCAAATACCAGTCTGGGATGTTGTACGAGTTCCCGACAAATATCGAGAAGCTGCAAGGTGGCATGCAGATTTACCTGCATTCCAAGGTTGAGGTTTTTCTCGGCTTCTCCACTCACGATTGCTGCAAGATGAAAAATGATATCCGGAGGTGATTGGAGAACTCTTCTGATGGCATTACCATCGCTAAAATCTGCTTCAACACATTCCAGGCGTGGATCGTCGGAAAAGTCTTGAGGAAACACCTTGTCAAAGAGAATCAGGTTGCTGATCTTGCCCGCATCAAGTCCGCCTTTCTCAAGCAGCTCTCTTGCTAACTTTGTCCCCAAAAACCCGCCACCACCAAAAATTAATACTCGCATATAATTAAGATATGATCAGATCATTGGTAATATCCAAGGATAGAAGCAATAGCTGGGCCAGTCCGACTAGCGCTGTGCATGCCAGCGTGAATGTCCAGGTTTGCAGCGCTTCCTTCTCCGTAAACCCGCTCATTCGCGCTACCACCCAAAACCCGCTGTCATTCATCCAGGAAATAAATAGTGATCCAAAGCCTATTGAAAGTAAAATGTAAATTGGATGATACGGAAGTTGAGGATCTGGTCCCATCAATGAAGCCATGATCGCTGCCGAAGTGATCATGGAGACTGTGCCCGATCCTTGCGCTATTTTCATAACGGCCGCTATCATCCATGCAAGAACTATGTAATGTACGTCGAAACCTTGAGTAGCAAAACCAATTGATTCTCCAATCCCACTGTGCTTGATCATTGCGCCATAAGCCCCTCAGCGCTTGTGATCAGGATAATTATGCCCGCTATCTCCAATGGTTTCGCGGTGGCTTGCCAGAGATCTTTTGCACCAAGTTTCTGGGTCTTTGCCCATAGCAAGAGAGCGATCACTGTACCCACGGACATAGCAATATTCTTATTCCCCTGGAATGCAATCCAACCGGGTAGGCTGCCTGTAGTTACTTCTACTATGGATGCCAGACTTATCATTGCAATTGGTAGAATTACTGGAAGGATTGAGAGAACCAGAGATGGTGGGTTTTCTATTGTTGTGACATGCTCGTCGGTAACCCGAACAGGAATTTTCAGTTTTTTATTGAGTCGCCTGCCAACTACCAATACCATGCTTGCAGGCACAATTCCAGTGACGAGCCCGGCCAAAATGGTGGTTCCCAAATCAATGCCTAGGGTATCAGCCATAATCAACGGACCTGGGGTTGGAGGTATAATACTATGGGCAATGACTGCTCCACCGCTAATAGCCACAACATAGAGGACATAATTCTTACCAGTTTTTAGTGCCAATGTGATAGCCAGGGGTATTAGCAAGAAAAACACAGTATCGAAAAAAACAGGAATGGACAATATAAATCCGCTGATCAACAACGCCAGTGCGGCTCGCTTCTCTCCGAACGCTTTCAGTAACCAGTTAACGATCTGTTCTGCCGCCCCACTCTCCATCATTGCCGTTCCAATCACGGCTGCCAAAGCAATTACCCAAGCAATTTTTCCAGCCACAACTCCAAACTCCGCCATGGGCAATTCGACAACTGTTATAACCCGCATTATTCATAGGCCACCAATTTTGGGATTAATAATGGGTTGCTAACTATTTTTGATTGGAGTGTATGTATTAATTTGAAGATCAACCAGGTTTCTGGATTTCAAAGGACATTAGAGCGTTTTTTTGTTAGAATTTTTCAATTTTCAGTCAAAGCTCTATTGTGTTCTTATGGAAGAACATTTTTTTGATTAAACCAAACTGTTTAACTGATCGGTCAGTTCACCGTAAGCAAATCGCCCAGCAGGTATTGATATCTAAAGGCTCTTGAGAATTGTATTGTCAATGATCTTTTCCTTTCTTTTAGGCACGCCCCAACCTTCATCAGGTAAAGCCGGATATTGTCCACTTGCCATCGTTTAGCAAAGTGGTGTTTTGTTTTGGCAATTAATAATTTAATCTGCCGGAACATTTCATAACAGAGGGTAGCGATGATTAAACGCATGAAATTGGCCCAGTAGCGATGACAGGAAAGCCGGTCGGAATAAGTCATGTTTTTGAGTTCCTTTATTCGATTTTCACTGGCATCACCTCGCTTGACATAAAAATCAAAGTAAATCTGTTGAGCGGTCATCGCTTCAAAGTTGCTCACAAAGTAACGGACATTCATTCCTTTTCCGGTAGACTCCACTTTGGCGTACAGCTTTTCAGAACGATCCCAGCTTTTGGCTTGGTAAGTAAACGGGCCAACAAACTCTTGATGTTTGATGATTTTTGAAGCATATTCCTTTTTTACTTCAATGATAGTCTGTTTGGTAAAAGTCTTTAAAACTTCATTACTACTAATACCTAAACAAAATTGAAGGTCAAACTGCTTAGCTATCCGATAAAAAGATGCTCCTGAAAAGCCACTATCCGCTCGAATAAGGATCTTTACTGAGGGCAGTTTTTTTCTGATTTTAATGACAATCCTTTTCAATAAGGCCACAAACCATTTGTTGGAGTGACAATTGCCCGGACGTAGTACTGGTAAAATGACCTGACCGGTGTTCCCGTCCTTAAAGAACAACTCATGGTACATAGTCTGTCCATAATAGCCATTATACAAACTGAGTTGTTGGGATCCATGAGTAGGGTCATCGGTACCATCTACATCAATGATGATTTGACCAGTCTTCTCTTTCAACTCCTCTACATAACGGTCTACAAACCATTGACTCATCTGGTAGATCAGACTCCGATCGGCCTTGTTTTCAAATCGACTTAAAGTAGGCTGGGAACATAATCCGCTATCTAGTACTTTACGGATCACCGGATCCTCTCGGAGTTTTTGTTCGTCATTGCAATCCTGATAGCCCTGCATCATTAAAAACACCCGTTGGCGAAGCATTTCTTCATAAGTGTATTCGATAAAAAAGGGGTTTCGATAGTCAGGAATCAGTGCGGCGAAGCTTTTTAATAGACCAGTCTTTCTCTCTACTTTTTCACTTAACAATATCGCTCCGTCTGAGCTAATCGCTGATGCTGAAAAATCAAATTTAAAAGCTTGTTTTCCTCGATAAAATACGGTATCTTTTTCCTTATATTCAGGCATAAATTAATTGCTTATTTTGTTGTCTAACTATCTCAATATAAGCAATTTATGCCTGTTTTTTATTGTCTACTATGAATTTTTCGGGATAAGCGGATGTTGCCCAGCCACTTCGGGAAGTGCTGATGATATCAAACCAACAAATATTGCGGACAATATGAGCGCGATAAAGGATGAAAGCGCAATCGGGTAATCATAATCACTACCATTGCCACGCTCAGCAGAAGCACCCCAAAAGGCCAAAAAGCTGACGAGATAAGTCCTTCCATGGAGTAAAGAAAGCAATAAATTAGAAATACTTATTGCAGCTGGGAAACATCCCCATTTTTTCGATCACATCAAACAAACTCCACACTATGAACCATAGGCAAATTGCTGCTAATACATTCCCAACTTGCTCCCAGATTATCGGACAGGTACAGATTCCCTGTAGTTGAACCAAATGCTACAATATCCCCAGATACATCCAGTGCATGCCGAAATACAATATCGAAAATACCATTTTGTGGAAGTCCATCCCTGAAATCTTGCCAGGTCTTACCACCGTCATCGGTCCTGCATACACAAAGGGACTGATCTACTGCCACTCTCACCTCATCACTGATTCCAGGAACGACCCATGCCACCTCCGGATCCTGGTCATGGACAGCCACGGCAAATCCGAAATTGGCTGGTCCGTTTTCCTATCCAACGTCTTCCCACAGTTCACCTCCATTAGAGGTCTTAAAAATGCCACAGTGGTTTTGTTGCCACATCACATCCGGATTAGTCTGACTCATCACCACCAAATGAGGATCTTGTCCAATCTCAGAACTCGGATCGGGAAGAAAATCGGCCTTCAGTCCTTTACTTCTAGGTTCCCAGTTCACCCCACCATCTTTGGTTTCGAAGACTGCAGCACAACTAATTCCAACATAGACGTGATCGGAATCTCTGGGGTCTACATTGATGGAATGAATTGCGGGATGATCTCGACCTCCGCCAAACCAACCTTCTTTTCTCGATGGATGGTCCCAAAGTGAACGAACCAATTCGAAGGAATCACCATTGTCCTTACTTCTGAATAATCCTCCTGGTTCAGTCCCAATTAGTATCTCTCCTGATTTATCGGCGCCAGCGCTTGAGAAAGCCCACAGTAACTTGGTGACTGCCGGTACACCATCTTTCACCTCATCTCCTTCCGGGTATTTGGGTGCTTCAATTTCTTCCCAGGTTTGACCGTCTGAGGATCGATGTACCTTACATCCCCAATGTCCATGATCCAGTAGGGCCCACCAAGTTCCTGTATTCACATCTATAGTAGCAATTGTCACAGGTATCCCCAAAAAATGGGGGCGATCATAAGTCCATTTGTTTTGACCGTTTTTTCTATAAACTACCAAACCCTTTCGAGTACCAAGTAGCAAATTGTTTTTAACTGTCATTGTAAATTGAAGTTAATATTTTAAAAATGTTGGAACTTACCCTCCTGACAAAGCCTGCATAATATATATCTCGTCATTATCTCCCGTAGGATCAGTCAGGCGCTTGCGATCTTTGATCAGTTCATTATCAATGAAAATGTTAACATGTTTTCTTAACACACCACTTTCATCAACAATATAATCTTTAATGCCCTTATGCATTTTTTCAATCTCCTCAAGCACATCCGAAACAGTTTCACCTTGTACCTGGGTTGGTTTAAGGTCGGGATAAAATCTTTTGAGGTTAGCAGTAAATTTTACAATGGCCATTAATTAGTCCTTTAGTCATTTTAGCTAACGAAAATAATCAAAAGTGCTCATCTCACCAGATAGACGAAATAGACCAGGTTGATAAGACACTTTAGACCGGGTTTATGACCGAAAAATTATCACTGCCTCTGGGACGGAAGAAGGTGTAATCCTTCTTCAATTTAATGTTGAGATACCGGATAGATTAAGGCCTATTTGAATTTAGGATGAATTTTACGGTAAGAGGTCTTTCATAATTTTGAAATAGACTTAAAATTGGTCATACGGACATTGATTGTATCTTAGATACAATTCTGTCTTTGAAGAATGCTCCGGGAATCCAAACAATTTTACTTCTTCTACGGAATAATCATCCTCATCTATTCATTGAACATTGGTGGCAGTGCGATATGGACTACTCACGAAGCTTACTACGTTGAGGCCGTAAGAGAGATGCTGGAATCTGGTGTATGGTCCGAGTTCTTCTTCAACTACGAACCACGCTTTCAGAAGCCACCTATGACATATTGGTTAATGGCTGGCTCCTCTTCAATTCCTGGGATAACTGAGTTCGCACTCAGGCTCCCGATGGTAATATGCAGCTTATTGACAGCCTTATTGGTTTATAAGCTGGGGAAATTGCTCTACAATGATAAAACCGGCCTCATTAGCATGCTCATTTTTTCCATGAGTCTGCAATTTGTCTGGTTTAAGGATTATGCTTCTCCGGAAATCCCGCTCACATTCTTCTTTACATTAAGCCTCTATCTCTATTTCAAAGGATTAATTTTTACAAATGAAAACTGGTTGCATGCCTCTTACATCACTTTAGGATTAACTGCTCTTACCAAAGGGTTTCCCTATATCATATTGTTCTTTACCATAGTTATTACTCACAGGTTACTTGAAAACAAAAATGGAATCAGCCACTCAATTCGACCTGCCAAACTGTTCATTGGCTTTTGGATTAGTTGCATCATTGGATTGAGTTGGCCTGTATATATGATCTTCATTCAAGGAGATGCCTATACGCAGGCATTGATAGCCGAAACCTTAGGTCGGGCGACAAACCATTTTGTGCAATACGGGTTTTGGGATAGTATATTATTTTATCCTCAAACGATATTATGGAGTTTCTTTCCATTCTCATTGCTTTTTTACTATGCCTTGATGAAAACAGCTCAGTATAAAGAAATACGTAGCGCCTTGCTACTGCCTTTGACTTGGCTGGGTGTTTTTTTATTGACGTTTACTATGTCATCAGGCAAACTACCAGCTTATATCCTCCAGGCTCACCCTGCCATGGCATTAATAGCAGGATACATGATAGTCCCCATGCTCTTCCTCAGCAAAGGTTTGAGAGATTGATCTGGAGAATGTGTCTGTGGCTTCCCGGGATACTCTTGATAACAGTAATCTATCTTATCATTAGTGAAATAGAATTATCCCTGGCTTACTATGCACCATTAATTATTGGAATGGCAACTGCTGCCTATTGGCCCAATAAACTATCTAACCTATATCAACAAGTGTTGATGATTTGGTCAATGTCTGCTGCCCTAATGGTTGTAGTCTTTCTTGGGATGATGCCCTGGGTGGAACAATTCCGTCCATACAATAAGATTCAGGAAGTAATAAAAGCCGCAGTTCCGGATGGGAAGATTCCAATTTACATTGAGGGAAGATTCCTGGACTAATATGCCCTTTTATGCTGAGCGGGAAGTCTACGGTGGTTTAGAGTGGACCAAAGAGAAGATTGAACGTCAACCAGGTGAAAAACTGGTTTTAGTAAAACAAACCGAAGATTCTTTCGCTTCGCTCAGAATGACGTCAAAAATTAGGGTTTTATGGCAAGGTCCTATTCACGCCAAGGGACCGGAAGATCATTTTTTTAAGTTCATAAGGGATTGCTATTTATACTCAAAAGGGGACAGTTGGAGATTTACTGACTACGGACTCGTCCTTGTCAAATAGGACCATATAAAGGTTAGGCATCCCCACACAAACCCCACACCCTAGTATCCGTATTTTTCTTTCCACATGGCTCTTAACCTCTTGCGAAGATCTTCTTCCCTTGGATTATTACCAGGATCGTAAAATTTAGTTCCCCTGGCTAAGTTCTAAATAACACAGCAATTATTATTATCTTCGCTATATGATATCAAGTCAAGAGATCAAAAATTTATTTGCACAATTGCCGATAAGTTCCCAAACCGAATTGTTGGATGAGTTGCTCCAGGAGCAGGAATTACAAGGCAAAGTATTGATTGCCGCTCAACAACAAATAGCAGAGAAAAGAAAGAAGAAACCCTGTCCAAATTGCACAAGCGAGAAGGTATATAAGAGGGGCAGACAAAAAGGTGTGCAGATGTATCAGTGCAATGAATGTAAAAGATGGTACAGTGAAACAACAGGGACACCTTTGTATGACATCAAGCTTAAATCAAAATGGCAATCTTATCTGCGCTGCATGGAGCAGGGCATGCCGATAAAAAAGATAGCAAAACAAATCGGAATAAGCATCCAGACAAGCTTCGACTGGCGGCATAAGATATTGAGTTCACTAAATGAGTTTGTTCCCGAACAGTTATCCTCGGAAGTAGAATGTGATGAATTGGAACTGGCACTTAACAACAAGGGCAGTCGAAATTTAGATAGGGCAGCAAGAAAGAGGGGAAACGATTTCATACGGAATATGGGAAAGGAAGAGGTCACAGTTGTCCAGGTAGTAACAGCGGTTGAACGCAAGGGGGAGAAGTACCTTAAAGCTGTTGCATCAAAACGGCTGAGCAAAGAAGAAATTTCAAAGGCATTGGATGGGAAGTTGGCCTACGGTGCAACCTTGATTACAGATAAGCACCCTTCTTATAAGGCTTTTGCCAAAGACAACCCCTCCCATAAAGCACAAAGCGCTATTGGCCAAAGATCATGTGGATAGAGATGATAAAACAATCCATCTGCAAAAAGTAAACAATATTCACACTCAACTTAGGACATTCTTACGCCCATTCAATGGTGTCAGTTCCAAATATTTGCAAAACTACCTGAATTGGTATGCTTATGCTGACCGAATAAGAGAGAGTAAAACAACTTTGAAACAATGGTTTCTGACTATGCTATTAACGGATCAAGCCTATCATCTGTATGAGCTATTTAAACAAAATGCTGTTATAATTAGAACTTAGCTGTTCCCCTTGTTAACCCGAAAAATTCATAGTAGACAATAAAAAACAGGCATAAATTGCTTATATTGAGATAGTTAGACAACAAAATAAGCAATTAATTTATGCCTGAATATAAGGAAAAAGATACCGTATTTTATCGAGGAAAACAAGCTTTTAAATTTGATTTTTCAGCATCAGCGATTAGCTCAGACGGAGCGATATTGTTAAGTGAAAAAGTAGAGAGAAAGACTGGTCTATTAAAAAGCTTCGCCGCACTGATTCCTGACTATCGAAACCCCTTTTTTATCGAATACACTTATGAAGAAATGCTTCGCCAACGGGTGTTTTTAATGATGCAGGGCTATCAGGATTGCAATGACGAACAAAAACTCCGAGAGGATCCGGTGATCCGTAAAGTACTAGATAGCGGATTATGTTCCCAGCCTACTTTAAGTCGATTTGAAAACAAGGCCGATCGGAGTCTGATCTACCAGATGAGTCAATGGTTTGTAGACCGTTATGTAGAGGAGTTGAAAGAGAAGACTGGTCAAATCATCATTGATGTAGATGGTACCGATGACCCTACTCATGGATCCCAACAACTCAGTTTGTATAATGGCTATTATGGACAGACTATGTACCATGAGTTGTTCTTTAAGGACGGGAACACCGGTCAGGTCATTTTACCAGTACTACGTCCGGGCAATTGTCACTCCAACAAATGGTTTGTGGCCTTATTGAAAAGGATTGTCATTAAAATCAGAAAAAAACTGCCCTCAGTAAAGATCCTTATTCGAGCGGATAGTGGCTTTTCAGGAGCATCTTTTTATCGGATAGCTAAGCAGTTTGACCTTCAATTTTGTTTAGGTATTAGTAGTAATGAAGTTTTAAAGACTTTTACCAAACAGACTATCATTGAAGTAAAAAAGGAATATGCTTCAAAAATCATCAAACATCAAGAGTTTGTTGGCCCGTTTACTTACCAGGCCAAAAGCTGGGATCGTTCTGAAAAGCTGTACGCCAAAGTGGAGTCTACCGGAAAAGGAATGAATGTCCGTTACTTTGTGAGCAACTTTGAAGCGATGACCGCTCAACAGATTTACTTTGATTTTTATGTCAAGCGAGGTGATGCCAGTGAAAATCGAATAAAGGAACTCAAAAACATGACTTATTCCGACCGGCTTTCCTGTCATCGCTACTGGGCCAATTTCATGCGTTTAATCATCGCTACCCTCTGTTATGAAATGTTCCGGCAGATTAAATTATTAATTGCCAAAACAAAACACCACTTTGCTAAACGATGGCAAGTGGACAATATCCGGCTTTACCTGATGAAGGTTGGGGCGTGCCTGAAAGAAAGGAAAAGATCATTGACAATACAATTCTCAAGAGCCTTTAGATATCAATACCTGCTGGGCGATTTGCTTACGGTGAACTGACCGATCAGTTAAACAGTTTGGTTTAATCAAAAAAATGTTCTTCCATAAGAACACAATAGAGCTTTGACTGAAAATTGAAAAATTCTAACAAAAAAACGCTCTAATGTCCTTTGAAATCCAGAAACCTGGTTGATCTTCAAATTAATACATACACTCCAATCAAAAATAGTTAGCAACCCATTATTAATCCCAAAATTGGTGGCCTATGAATAATGCGGGTTAATTCTTCCGGTAAGAACTCCATGTCAACGAAATTACCGTCAAAATCATGTGCATATTGATAGTCCTTACCATATCCCTGCTTCTTCATCAATTTGGTGGGAGCATTACGGATCTGAAGGGGAACCGGCAAGTCACCAGTCTCCATGACCTTTGATTTGGCTTTCTTAATAGACATGTAACTGGCGTTACTTTTTGGTGAAGTGGCCAGGTAAGGTTACGCACTGGGCTAGTATGATCTCTGCCTCGGGATAACCAATGAGGTTGACAGCCTGGAAAGCGTTGGTGGCCAACACGAGCGCCGTTGGATTGGCATTACCTATATCTTCAGAAGCAAGGATAACTAAACGCCGGGCGATAAACTTAACGTCCTCTCCACCCTCGATCATCCTGGCTAGGTAATATACTGCAGCATTGGGGTCGCTACCACGCATGGATTTGATAAAAGCTGAGATAATGTCATAATGCATTTCTCCCTGCTTATCGTACAGTACAGTTTTTCGCTGGGCGACATCGGTAACCAATTCATTGGTGATTACTATCTCATCAGAATCCACAGAATCAATTGCTAATTCAAAAATGTTGAGTAGCCGCCGGGCATCACCCCCTGAAAGGTTTAGCAGTGATTGTGTTTCTTCTATTTGAATTTTTTTCAGCTTAAGTTCAGTGTCGGTCTTCATCACTCGCTCCAGCAGCGTCATAAGATTTTCTTCGGTAAGATGATTGAGCGTATACACTTGGGACCTGGACAGGAGGGAAGAATTCACCTCGAAGCTGGGATTCTCAGTGGTAGCGCCAATAAGGATGATAATACCTTTTTCCACGGCTCCAAGCAAGGCATCCTGTTGTGACTTGTTGAACCGATGGATCTCATCAATAAATAATATGGCCTTATTACCTCGTTTAGCCCGATCAATCACTTCGCGAACGTCTTTGACACCGGCATTCACGGCGCTCAACGTATGGAAGGGCATTTTCATTTCGTTAGCTATAATATTAGCAATAGTGGTTTTCCCTACGCCTGGAGGTCCCCATAATATCATGGATGGGAGGGCTTTATTGGCAATCGTTCTTTTGAGTACGCCATTTTCACCCACAAGATGTTCCTGTCCAATCAGATCATCCAACCGGGTCGGCCGCATTCTCTCTGCAAGAGGTTGTTTCTGGTCGAACATCAGATCTCCAGGTTTTTGATGATATCCAGGGCAGTATTGAGTTTATCATCTGTAATCTCCAGGTGTGTAACCATTCTAAACTCAGTTTTGCTAAACGGAAAACAGAGGATTCCCTTTTCACCCAGTTTTGCAATCAACTCAATAGGAGAGATGCCATCACATTCGGCGATCACGATATTTGTTTCAATTGGAAGTACATCGACGATAAACGATTTATCTTTTAGTCCATTGGCTAAAGCAAAAGCTCGTGTACGATCTTCCTCCAGTCTGTCAACATGATTGTCCAGTGCATAAATACATGCCGCTGCCAGGTAACCTGCCTGTCTCCAGCCTCCACCAAAAGTCTTACGTACTCGTTTGGCTTGTTTAATATCTTCCTTTGAGCCCAATACAGCTGACCCAACGGGCGCACCTAATCCTTTCGAGAAACAGATAGATATGGTGTTGAAAAGTTCTCCCCACTCCTTCGGTTCTTCCTGTCTGGCAGCTAAAGCATTAAATAAACGGGCACCATCGAGGTGAAACCGGAGCCCATTTTCTTCACACACATCTTTTATCCGCTTAACTTCTTCCAGGTCATAACATGCGCCGCCACCTTTGTTCATGGTATTTTCTACTGATACCAATGAAGTTCTGGCAGCATGATCGTCATCCGGACTAATATTTTCTGAAACCTGACCCGCTGTAATTCTTCCTCTGTCGCCATTTAGTAATTTGACAGAAACCAGGGAATTAGACATCATCCCTCCGCCCTCATAGCGATAAATGTGGGCATTTTGATCGCAGATTACTTCATCCTGGGGGACAGTATTGACCCGGATGGCAATCTGGTTAGTCATGGTACCGGATGCACAAAATAATGCCGCTTCTTTACCAAATATTCCGGCGATTTTGGATTCCAATTCGTTTATTGAAGGATCTTCACCAAAAACGTCATCGCCCACCGGAGCCTGCAACATAGCTTCCCGCATTTCTACAGTTGGTTTGGTGACGGTATCGCTTCTCAGATCAATAGTCAATTTCGCTTCGCTCGAGTTTTAAATAGTCCAGAGTCTAATGTTTGACGTTTCAGGTTTAAAGTTGAAAAGTTTAGTAACCAGTTACAAAATAATTTAACCCTGTCCGCTAACTTTAAAACGGAAAAGTAAAACTTTAAACGAGCAACAATGAAAGTATCCACCACCGTCAATTACAAAGCAGATAAAGAGTATGAAGGAGTAAATGCCACAGGCGCTAGGGTGGACATTGACATGTACGATCCTGAGGAAAAGAAAGCAATGTCGCCCACTGAAATGCTTTTAACTTCGGTTGCCGCCTGTGCAATGGTTGACATTTCATTGATGCTGAAGAAAAGACGCAAAACCATTATTGATTTCCAGGCTGAATCTTCCGGCGACCGCCGGGATGAACATCCACGTGCTTTCACTGATATTCAGATTAATTTCATTATTACTTCTCCAGATGCCAAAGAAGAAGAAGTGGCTAAAATTGTCGATTTATCCGTAGATAAATATTGTTCTGTTGCGGCTACGCTCAAAGGGGGGACGAAATTGACGCATAGCTTTAAGGTTGTAAGACCTTGAGAATTACCAATGAAGATCCGTTTGATAAAGAATTTTGAAGTGAAAAGCCCCATCTTCAAAATTCGACGTTTATTTAATCGATGTTCGACATTGTCATAGTTAGCCTTTTTCAGCTATAACGAGCTTTGTGAAATAATCTTTAATCTCCGTTTTGGTAACGTTATACTTTGGGTTTAGATATTTTAGGTCTTCATCAATTGTTCTGTTAGCATCCGTCAAAGCAATATAGATAAGCTTCTTATTCAGGTAAGGTTTGAACTTAAGCGCTTCTTCTACCATTTGACTCAAGGGTAGCCCTGATTTATGTATGGCAAAGAGATCGTAATAATCACGAAACTTAACCCTGTCAAATAATAAGCCAATTTTCATTGCGGCAATGGCTTTTATTCCGGCAATTTTCAAATGATTGTTATCAAGTATATCTCGTGGTGCTTGATTTTCATTGTCAACAAAAAAGGTGACTTTTATTTCATTTACAATTAGATCTAACTGATTATCCAAGGCATTGACAATATCCACTCTGGAGAATTCCTTCTGTAATGAATTGAAGATCGCGTTGGCATTGATGGTCAATCTATGGGATTTGTCTTCATTCCATTGAGCAAAATCAAGATCTTCGCTCAGCCTGTGATTGATATGAATTGTCAAGGCCGAACCTCCAATTAGTACATAAGGTCTGACCTCTTCAATTGTCACTATTTCATTTAAAACCTGATTCGTCTCAGGAGTCAATGGGTAATTCACGTCTTTCAAGTTCAGCTAAATAAGAAGCCCTAAGGTTTTTCAGGTAGCCTTCCGGATCGTTGATTTCAAAAAATATTCTGGCCAGAAATACATTTAGTTGATGAAAATTTATCTCGCGGGCCATTTCATGATCCCATGTTGATTTTATAAAATCATGAGAGTAGACTTTAAAGAGCATTAAGATGGCCTCCCAAGAACCATATTTCAAACATTGTTCTATGATCAGAGCAGGGAAAGAAAACGAGTGATTTTCACCAAACCCATGAATGGATTTACCAATGGATATGGGAATGTAAGCACACCAACCGCCAGGAGAACCAAGAATACAAACAACTATAGACATATCTATGGCAGAAGGCGCAAACGAGGAAACAGATCAGCATCAGGGAAAGAAAACGAGAGAATGGAATTACAAACAACTATACACATATCTAAAACATGGCAAACGAAGGCGCAAACGAGGAAACAGAAAAGATCATCCTTAGGCAATATATCATAAGACCAAAAGGCTTTGTTAGCTCTCAACTCCACCAGTATTTTGTATTTAAGTTTATTGGATTGCATAAAATGATCCTTACTCAAATTTACTGAAATTCAACTATTAAGAATGAAGTGGTAGTCTATAATTAAAAAGTGAATGTCCAGTAATGAGCAATCAAATGTCGAATTATAAAGCGAGGGACGTACACCATTCTTTTTCATTTACCTAGAAGTTCGGCGACAACAGGTACTTGGAATAGAAATCATCTATCACCTTTACAGCCTCTTCAGCATTTTCAGCCACACTGATCAGATCGAGGTCTTCAGGGCTGATATATCCTCCCTTGAGCAGTACTCCTTTCACCCAATCGAAAAGGCCTGTCCAGTGCTCTTTACCTATTAAAACAATAGGAAACTTCCCGATCTTTTGAGTTTGGATGAGCGTGATAGCTTCAAAAAATTCATCCAGTGTACCAAAACCACCGGGCATTACGATAAAGCCCTGGGAGAACTTGACAAACATCACTTTACGAACGAAGAAGTAATCGAAATTGATCAGCTTGTTCGGATCAATATAGATGTTACTATCTTGCTCATCCGGTAGTGCAATATTTAAGCCCACTGATTTTCCTTTCTGCAGCATGGCTCCCTTATTTGCCGCTTCCATAATACCGGGACCCCCACCGGTTATCACCCCATAGCCGTGTCTAACCAGTTCTGAACCTATTTCCGTTGCCATCTTGTAATGCTTGTGGTCAGACTTGGTGCGGGCAGACCCAAAAATGGTCACACAGGGTCCGATTTTAGCCAGTTTTTCAAAGCCTTCCACAAATTCCGCCATAACCTTGAAAATCACCCAGGAATTATGACTCTTGATCTTACTCCAATCCTTATCTGCCAATGCCTTTCTTATTTTCTCCTCATCGTGGTGATTGGGAGAGGTATTATTTCCGTTCTCCATACTTCTAATCTCAATTATTTTGGCCCTCTTCCAAAATGAAAGGGGTAGTATTAACGATTAAATAGCTTGAATAGTTGATTGCCAGAAATAAAAAAGCAGTTACTATGTAACTCCTTAGAGGGTGGAAGATGGGATTTGAACCCACGACCTCCTGAACCACAATCAGGCGTTCTAACCAACTGAACTACAACCACCGTTTCAAAGGGGATAGCAAAGTTAAGAAGCTAATGATTATTTTCTATGATTCCAGACTTTAAATGAAAGGAAACGTCAGTGATAAAAACCCTTATAGTCTTCAATAAGTTGGCCATTGAGATCTTTAGATATAACCTTCATTTGGTCTCCAAATTGTGGAAGTTACTTCATCCTGGGTACTACTCCCAAAGCGTATACTTCTCCAAATGCACAAGTTCCTTAAAAAAGAGTTTGGTAGCAGCTTCAAATGATTGGGTGAAGTCTGTAACAAGGAAATGATCTGCTCCTGTCTGTTTTCCCTTTGTAATCAGATTGTTATATTCCAGGTATGCTTTTAGCGCTTTTGCTACTGTTGTAGACGAGTCGATCACTTCCACTTTTCCGTTGTAGTACGATGCTACTTCTTTTTTGATCAGGGGGTAATGCGTGCATCCCAGGATCAGAGCCGCTATTTTCTGTAGTTCATCATGCACCAGGTATTGGTGAATGATCTCTTCGCTGATGTGATTATGAATAAAGCCCTCCTCTATCATTGGCACCAATAAAGGAGTTGCCAGGGAATTGAGACTTACCCTGTCAGATGACTGCTTGATTTTCGTTGAATAGACCTGGGAATTGACCGTTTGTTTTGTTCCGATCAAGCCGACGACAGTATTCGTATAATTCTCCCGGATATAATCAACTACCGGATCAATCACATTGAAGACTTTGGCTTTTTTGCCAGTGTATTCTTTGACTAGCTCAAAAGCGGCGGCTGAAGCAGAATTGCAGGCAACAAGTATCAGCTTGCATCCCCGTTGAAGTAATACATCTGTTATTTTGACCGAATAGGCCTGAATGGCAGCCGCTGACTTGTCACCATAGGGCAAATGGGCTGTGTCTCCAAAATAAATGATCTGCTCATTTGGCATGAGATCTTTAACTGCGCGAGCAACGGTCATGCCTCCTATACCACTATCAAAAATACCAATGGGATCAGACGATTTCATGAATTTGGAATCAGCTGTAAATATGAGGTTTAAATATTTATCATGAACCGTCAGAGTGAACACAATAGGCAAGTCCAATCAGGAAGGCACAAAAAAAACCCGACTAAATAATCGGGTAAATTTATTGAAGATCTCTCTGTCGATCAGGCAGCATTAGCTTCTGCCATTTTTCTACCAGCTTCTTCTATAGCATAACTTTTTAATTCCTTTATGGTATCATCACCCAGGATTGATAAAGAGTTCTTGCTTTCCTCTGGATTGTAATCACCTTCATTATCAAACCACGCATCAGCCAGTGATTTTGCTTTGGACTGATCAATATCAAAGAGGTGAATCTGTGAATCTGCTACGATCCAAGGTTTATCTTTTGCGCCATATTTGTTGAAGATCATGTGGCGCATATTAGCCGCCACTTGGTCTCCACTTTTGAAAAAAGCCTTGGTATAGCTCATGGTGTCTGGTTCTGTCATGACATTATCCCAAAACTTTTTAGAAGATATGATTTGAGCTGTAGTAACTAAATAAGCGGACTCCTTCTCTACTGGCATTTTGCTCAATTCACATTGAGCTCTAAATTTCTTTTTCTTCTTTCCGAATAAGTTTCCGAGCATGACTATGAGTTTTTGACTTTGTATATATAATACTTTACACTTTGACGTAAATAGTGTCGATCAAGTTACATTTTTTATGTCAGCTGCGAATTTAACCTCTTTTCCAGAGTTTGTCTCCAATTATATCGTTGATAACCGAATCCTTTGAACCTTTGGAGATAGGGACTTGATGATTTCCAATTTTCAGCTGATTTCCTTCCAGTGAGTCAACCTTACCCTTGGCGACAATATAAGATTTGTGGACCCGAATGAATTCATCAGAATCAAGATTTTCTTCTACTTTCTTTAAGGAAACCAATACTATCAATTTTTCACTATTCCGGTAAATAATGGTGTAATCCTTCATCCCCTCAATGAACAAGATCTCATTAAAATAGATTCTGACAAATTTCCCATCACATTTCACAAAAAAGAAGCCCTCCTGTGTGCCAGGCGCCAAATTAACTGACTTTTTTGCTGAGAGATGTTCATAAACTTTGTTCGAACCTTGAGAAATCTTTCAAAAGATACCGGTTTTACAAGGTAGTCAACGGCGTTGAGATCAAATCCATCAACTGCGTAGTCCCTATAGGCAGTTGTGAATACTATGGCTGGTGGCTTTTTTAGTGCCTTAGCCAGCTGAAGTCCGGACATTCCCGGCATATGGATGTCAAGAAAAACAAGATCAATTTCTTCTTGATTGAGCTGATCAGCCGCCTCGATAGCATTCTTACTTGTCCCAATCAACTCTAAATAAGGCACCTGATTGCAATAACCAGCGATGCCTTCGCGAGCCAGTGGTTCGTCATCTACAACCAGGCACTTAATCTTCATTTATTTGAATTGTCAAATCGACGGAAAATGATTGGTCAGATTTATTGATATTGAGTTGGTGTCGATTAGGATACAAGAGTTCAAGGCGTCTTTTGGTATTTTCCAGTCCAACACCATTCATACTTTCTATATTTTGACCATTTGAGCCATTATCATTTTTCAATCTGAATGTCAGGTGATCTTTCTCCACTTCGATATTCCCTTCAATTTCATAAGAAGATTCAGGCGTTTGTTGCCCATGTTTGAAGGCATTTTCCAGGAAGGTAAGAAAGATCATTGGAGGGACTTGATGTCCATTAACATCTCTTTTGACCGACCAATTCACCTGCACTCTATCACCCTGCCGTACCTTTTCTAATTCTATATAGTTCTCAAGATACTTAATCTCGTCCTAATGAGATGAAGTCCTTATCACCCTCATACAATTGGTGACTGAGCATATCAGAAAACTTCAATAAAATTTCGGCTGCTTTTTTCTGATTCTTTGGTATAAGAAAATAAATGCTGTTAAGAGAATTAAAGAGGAAAGTGAGGGTTGATCTGATTTTTCAGGAAGTTGAGTTCTGATTCCAGGTTTTTTTTAATCAATTCCTGGGTGTCATTGTCTTTGATGAAATAGATCTTGACCAAGACTATGGCAAACGTAATCATAGAAACAAAAAACGCTTCAAAATGAAGAACTACGATTCCTCTAACCGAGAGGAAGAATTCTGCTGCTTCCGGCAAGTCATGAATACCAAACAAATAATATCCAACTACCCGTGAATTAACAAAGGCAGTAATACTCAAGCTGACAAACAATGCGAGAACATAAATCAAGTATTTTCTATTCAGGAGTAGGGTGGGTATCAGAATGTAAACATTGAAATAAGCCAGCCCCGCATGGAAAGTGCCGCTTATAAGATTTAACTGAATATTATCTACTAAATCTTCATGATGAACCAAATCCTGGACGCTATAAAACAAGACGTATACGATCCGAAATATGGCGTGCTGGTACCAAGCAAATTTTATTTGTTCACTATAATTCATCCTCTAATTCAAAGGTATTCAATCAATTTGTTCAATTCAGATAGTGATAGACCAATTAATCAATAAAATCGACCAGTCAGCAAATCATTGGATCTTCTCCTCAACCTTTGTCCGACCAGAGACATTAAAGAGCTAGGTCCTTGTTATTTTTGCAACTTAAGGGAACGGAAATTTGTCAAAACCGATTATCAAGGTAATTATACCTGCTTTTAATGAGCAAAATGCGGTGGGGTTGGTAATTGACGAAATTCCCAGGGAGCTGGTAGATGAAATAATTGTGGTGGATAATGGCTCAACTGATAATACCTGGAAGATTGCTAAGGAAAGGGGGGCAACTGCTCTGAAAGAAGAAACGAAGGGTTACGGAAGAGCTTGTCTTAAGGGTATTTCTCATATAAAGGAATCCAGCCAGCAACCTGAAATCGTTGTTTTTCTTGATGGAGATCACAGCGATTATCCGGAGGACATGGAAAAGTTGGTTCAGCCAATTCAGGAAGATAAGGCTGATCTTGTAATTGGATCAAGAGCACTGGGTGATAGAGAAACAGGGTCCATGACAGGTCCCCAGATCTTCGGCAACTGGCTGGCTACAACATTGATCAGGTGGTTTTATGGAGCAAGGTTTACGGACCTGGGGCCCTTCAGAGCCATTAGCTACCAGAAGTTGATAAAAATAGGCATGGCGGATCTGACATACGGCTGGACAGTTGAAATGCAGTTAAAAGCTGCGAAATATGGGCTGAGATCTGTTGAAGTTCCGGTCCGTTATCGCAAAAGAATTGGTTTTTCAAAAATCTCAGGCACAGTAAGTGGCACAATAAAGGCAGGATATAAAATAATCTGGACTATTTTTAAGTATCTGTAGGGAATGGAAATTTTAGTTGTCATCGGTTACGGTTTATCATTAATCCTGATCTTCGTTTTCAGCCTTGGACAGCTCAATCTGGCCATCCATTACAAAAAGAAAAATAGAAAGAAGAACGCAACAGCTGTTCCAACGAAATGGCCGATTGTAACGGTACAGTTACCAGTCTATAACGAACAATACGTTGTCAAAAGATTAATCGAGTCGGTTGCCAATCTTCGATATGACAGGGATTTACTGGAAATACAGGTGCTTGATGACTCCACTGATGTAACATCAACCATCATAGCAGGGCTTGTAGAAGAATATCAAAAACGTGGCCTGGACATTCATCATATTCAAAGAGGTAATAGAGAAGGATTCAAAGCTGGCGCATTAAAACACGGAACTGAAATTGCCCGGGGAGAATTTATCGCAGTATTCGATGCTGATTTTTTACCAAAAAAGGATTTTTTACTACAAACTCTAACAAATTTTGATAGTCCCAATATCGGCATGGTGCAAACACGTTGGGGGCATGTAAATAAGGGCTACTCCCTGCTCACGCAGATGCAGGCTTTTGGTCTCGATGCCCATTTCACGGTTGAGCAGGCCGGACGACACAAAGCCGGAAGCTTTATCAGTTTTAATGGTACGGCCGGCGTTTGGAGAAAAGGATGTATTATCGATTCCGGCGGGTGGTCAGCTGAAACTTTAACCGAAGACCTGGATTTAAGCTATAGGGCACAACTCAAAGGTTGGAAATTCAGGTACCTGGAGGATGTTATTGCTCCTGCAGAACTACCAGTATTATTACCTGCCGTAAAATCGCAGCAATACCGATGGAATAAAGGAGCTGCCGAAACCGCCAAAAAGCACCTAGGTCAAATTATGAGGTCCGGTTTGAAGCCATTGCAAAAGCTTCATGCTACGTTTCATTTACTCAATAGTTCAGTCTTTGTATTGTTGCTACTGGCCGGATTACTCAGCATCCCCATGCTATTGATAAAAGAGGCTAATCCACAAATGAAAATCTATTTCGATATTGGAAGCCTTTTTCTGGTTGGCTTTTTTGCCATTGGTTACTTCTACTGGGTAGCCTCAAAAAAAGTTAGTCCTATTAAAACCCTGAAATACTACCTATTGAATTTCCCGCTCTTCCTTGCTTTTTCCATGGGACTATCTTTCCATAATGCGATAGCAGTAGGTGAAGGTCTAATGGGCATCAAAACACCATTTATCAGGACTCCAAAGTTCAATATCATTTCTGCCAATGATAGTTGGAAAAATAATCGATATATCAATTTCAAAATCACACCTTCGGTACTTGTTGAGGCTTTACTGTGCCTTTATTTCCTCGCTGGCATCGGCATAGGCATTTACCTGCATGACTTTGGATTGATCCTCTTCCATTTTATGTTAGCCCTTGGGTTTGGCGCTGTTACTTTTCTGTCGCTCAAACCTTTGAGCTATGTTCGGTCTTAATTTTTCAAAGAATTACTTATTATATCCGCTTGTAGTATTGAGTCTGGGCGGTTACATCTTCCTCTCCTATTTCATTGAACGATTTGATTCAGTGCCTCTATTAGGCACTTATACCCTCCTCTTCCTTGTTTATATCCTCTTAATAAGTGATACATTAAAAAGTTCAAATGAAGTTACTGAGGACAGTAAATATCTGAAACTTGACATGATTGCTGTTTTATTCAGAATCGGCTTGCTCTTTGCTATTCCTAATCTCAGCGATGATTTTTACCGCTTTATTTGGGACGGTAGACTTTTGAACGATGGTATTAATCCATTCTCACAATTACCCTCCTATTACATCGAGAACTCTCAATATTCCGTCCCCGGAATAACGAAAGAACTTTATGACCATCTTAATTCACCAGGATACTTTAGCATTTATCCTCCGTTAAATCAGGTCATCTTTTGGTTCTCTGCACTAGTATCGGGTAACAGTATGGTCGGAGCTTTAATCAGTATGCGTTTATTCCTATTAGCTGCGGAGATTGGAAACATCTGGTTGTTCCCAAAAGTGCTTGCCACCTTTAACCTACAACGAAAGTATGCTGTCCTTTATACGCTCAACCCTTTGGTAATTATTGAAGGTGTGGGTAACCTGCACTTCGAGGTGATGATGCTTTTCTTTATCCTCCTATCACTCTGGTGGCTGAAAAAAAATCAACTCACGTTGTCTGCTGTGGCGATTGCTCTTGCGGTCGGCACCAAACTCATTCCACTTATATTTTTGCCTTTCCTTCCACGACCACTTACCATCCGCAGGTTGATAATCTATTATGGGGTAGCAGGTCTGACCATCGCTCTTTTATTCCTTCCCCTAATTAGCCCTGAACTGATCAACGGACTGCAAAGCAGTATTTCACTCTATTATCAAAAATTTGAATTCAACGCCAGTATTTACTATTTGCTTAGGGAACAAGGATTCCAGGAATTCGGTTACAACCGAATTGAATTTATTGGAAAGGATTTAGTAAAATGGACATTCTGGTCCATTTTAATCCTTGCATACTGGCCCTTTGGTAAGCGGCCATCAATGCCAAACCTATTTATGTTTGCTCTGGGAATTTATTTTTTGCTTTCAACCACGGTTCATCCGTGGTACGTCATTACCGTGCTGGGATTAAGCGTTTTTACTGAATATAAAAGTCCGCTGATTTGGAGTTTTGCGATTTTTTTGACTTACCTGGGGTATTCAGCATCCGGTTTTCAGTTGCCATGCTGGATACTATTCGTAGAGTATTGGTCTGTTGTGGGGCTCTTTCTTTTTGAACTGAGTAGGGAAACAGGGTTAATTGGTTGGATTAAAGGCAAAATTTCGTGAGCAGGCTACTGATCATCTTTATCAAAAATCCAATTCTGGGTAAAGTTAAAACCAGGCTGGCTGCTGATATCGGAGATGAAAGTGCCTTAGTGATCTACCAAAGACTTCTGACCAGAACATATGAAATCACCAAGACCTTAGGATTCACTAAATGGATCTTTTATTCCCATCATATTGAAAAAAATGATATCTGGAAAGCAGGCTATGAAAAGAAGCTCCAGGAAGGAGCGGACCTGGGAGAAAGAATGGCCAATGCTTTTCAGCAAGGTTTCAATGAAAAGTTCCACCGTATCTGCATCATAGGAAGTGATTGTTTCGAACTGGACACTACTACATTGAATCGGGCTTTTGATGACCTCCGGAATCATGACTTTGTAATCGGACCGGCAAATGATGGCGGCTACTATTTATTAGGCATGAAAGCTTTCCATCGGGATATCTTTCAAAACAAAGATTGGAGTACTGAAAGGATATTACCCCAGACTATTGATGACATTAGAAACGCCGGGAAAACGTATTATTCACTACCGGTCTTCAACGACATAGATAATGTTGAGGACTTAAAGCAGTTCCCGGAACTGAATTTTTGATCAGCAGTTGCAACCTTTTGTTGTAAAGTGAGTCTTATAGTATGGATGTTTAGCCAAAACCAATCTAAAACCCTTCACACCCTCTTATTCCCTAAAAGGAGCCAGCGCTACAACAAATGCGGGTCTCCCTCTTTGTGCCGTCGCTGAAATTATGACGCAAGCGACAGGGATCAAGGGGTTGAGCAGGAAAAGATTTGGTATAACACCATTAACAAACAAAACTCAAAATAAACTAATCATGAAAAACCTGACACTTTTGGGGCTGATCTTTGTATGCTCCGGTCAATTATTGGGTCAAACAATCGATGCTGACGAAATAATAAGAAAAGCCCGATCGGGTGAGGACATCCGATACGAGAATGTAACTATTGAAGGCATTGTAGACCTGACTCCTTTTCTTGACGAGAAGGATGATCTTCCCCGTAAAGGCTGGTTTAGTAATTGGGATAGTAAGATAGAAACCACCATTCGGGGCAGGGTCACCTTCATTAATTGTGAGTTTATGGATGATTTTCTGGCCTACTATCACGATGATCGGTCAGAATATACGTTTGTCTCACATTTTGACCAGGAAGTAACATTCAAAGACTGTACTTTCAGAAGAGACGCTGCTTTTAAATATTCTGAATTTAGGGAAGAAGCTGATTTTAGCAACACGACATTTGGCGATAATGCCAATTTCAAGTATGCCGAATTCAATGATAAAAGCACATTTGCCGGTTCAAAATTTGAAGAAGATACTGATTTCAAATATGCCGAATTCGACAGGCATGTAGATTTTACCGAAGTCAGGTTTGAAGAGGATGTGAATTTTAAATATGCTGAAATGGAAGATGGGGTGAAATTTACTAATGCCGTATTTGATGGTTTTTGGAATATCAAGTATGCAGAAATGGATAAAGAGGTTGATCTAAAAGGTATTCAGGTGAATGATGATTTGGATGCGAAATACACTAAAATCAATGGTCGTAGTTTTAATCGTTACCTACTGAGCGGAAATTAATTTTAAAACATTGCCGTCATACTGCTTTGTCGTTGGCAAGCCTCACACTTCTGTACTTCCCTGATTAGTGTTGACCGTTTTAGTTATTATTTTCATTATTAAATCTAGCTAAGTTCTAATTATAACAGCATTTTGTTTAAATAGCTCATACAGATGATAGGCTTGATCCGTTAATAGCATAGTCAGAAACCATTGTTTCAAAGTTGTTTTACTCTCTCTTATTCGGTCAGCATAAGCATACCAATTCAGGTAGTTTTGCAAATATTTGGAACTGACACCATTGAATGGGCGTAAGAATGTCCTAAGTTGAGTGTGAACATTGTTTACTTTTTGCAGATGGATTGTTTTATCATCTCTATCCACATGATCTTTGGCCAATAGCGCTTTGTGCTTTATGGAGGGGTTGTCTTTGGCAAAAGCCTTATAAGAAGGGTGCTTATCTGTAATCAAGGTTGCACCGTAGGCCAACTTCCCATCCAATGCCTTTGAAATTTCTTCTTTGCTCAGCCGTTTTGATGCAACAGCTTTAAGGTACCTCTCCCCCTTGCGTTCAACCGCTGTTACTACCTGGACAACTGTGACCTCTTCCTTTCCCATATTCCGTATGAAATCGTTTCCCCTCTTTCTTGCTGCCCTATCTAAATTTCGACTGCCCTTGTTGTTAAGTGCCAGTTCCAATTCATCACATTCTACTTCCGAGGATAACTGTTCGGGAACAAACTCATTTAGTGAACTCAATATCTTATGCCGCCAGTCGAAGCTTGTCTGGATGCTTATTCCGATTTGTTTTGCTATCTTTTTTATCGGCATGCCCTGCTCCATGCAGCGCAGATAAGATTGCCATTTTGATTTAAGCTTGATGTCATACAAAGGTGTCCCTGTTGTTTCACTGTACCATCTTTTACATTCATTGCACTGATACATCTGCACACCTTTTTGTCTGCCCCTCTTATATACCTTCTCGCTTGTGCAATTTGGACAGGGTTTCTTCTTTCTTTTCTCTGCTATTTGTTGTTGAGCGGCAATCAATACTTTGCCTTGTAATTCCTGCTCCTGGAGCAACTCATCCAACAATTCGGTTTAGGAACTTATCGGCAATTGTGCAAATAAATTTTTGATCTCTTGACTTGATATCATATAGCGAAGATAATAATAATTGCTGTGTTATTTAGAACTTAGCCTTAAATCTTAATTCAGTTTTCATTCCCCTTCTGAAAAGGGGGAATGAAAAGGTAACTTTGCAGACTCAATTTCCAAGAAGTCATTTTTCCATCAATGCCGGAACTGCAGGAACCGAAAACAGATCAAATTAAGGTTGACATTCCCTTAGGGGCTGATGAAACGGAGTTCATTGAGATCTATGGTGCAAGGGAGCACAATCTCAAGGACATCGATCTAAAATTTAGGCGCCATC
This sequence comes from Cyclobacteriaceae bacterium, assembly GCA_963664285.2. GTDB lineage: Bacteria > Bacteroidota > Bacteroidia > Cytophagales > Cyclobacteriaceae > JAJCYL01. The sequence continues at coordinate 79,081 of CAXXNX010000010.1, read as the reverse complement.
AATTAGTTGTAATAACCGGAATTAGTGGTAGCGGCAAGTCTTCATTGGCCTTTGATACCATTTATGCGGAAGGCCAAAGGCGCTACATGGAAAGCTTTTCAGCCTATGCCCGCTCATTCATAGGCAATATGGAACGACCGGATGTAGACAAAATCAACGGACTTAGTCCGGTAATCTCCATTGAGCAAAAAACAACTTCCAGAAATCCGAGATCTACCGTGGGAACAGTCACAGAAGTGTATGACTTTTTGCGACTGCTTTATGCCCGTACGGCCAATGCTTATTCCTACCTGACAGGCAAACAAATGACCCGTCAATCGGAAGAGCAGATCATCGATCATATTGCCGGGCATTTCGACGGACAGAAACTTAGTTTGTTAGCACCTGCAGTAAAAGGCAGAAAGGGACATTACCGTGAGCTTTTTGTACAGATAAGGAAGGCTGGATATACTAAAGTCAGGGTGAATGGAGAGGTGCAGGAACTCATGCCGAAGATGCAGGTTGATCGCTATAAGACCCATGACATTGAGATTGTGGTAGACCGGTTGAAAATTACGGAAAAGGACCGCCATAGATTGGTACAGTCAGTTCAGACGGCTCTACAATTAGGCAAAGGGATCATCATAGTCCTCGATGAAAGTGACCAGGTTCATCACTTCTCCAAATTTCTAATGGACCCCGAGACGGGCCTGGCTTATGACGAACCCGCACCTAATACTTTCTCTTTCAATTCTCCTTATGGCGCCTGCCACAAATGCAATGGTTTGGGTCAAATAGAAGAAATCACGAGGGAAACTGTAATCCCTGATCCAACGCTAAGCATCAGTCGTGGTGGTATTGCACCGCTTGGTGAGTACAGAGACATATGGATCTTCAAAAAGGTTGAAGCCATTCTTAAAAGGAATAAAGCCAATCTTTCAACACCTATAAATAAGATACCGGACGAGGTAATTGACATTCTGCTGTTCGGTGATAATGTACCTGTAGCCGTGAGTTCGGTTAAATACCCGGGAACTGACTGGCATACGAAATTCGAAGGAATTATAAAGTTCCTTGAGAAGCAAAAAGAGCAAGGTTCCGATAAGACAAGGAGGTGGATAGAAGATTTTACTCAGACATCAGTTTGTCCGGAATGTAATGGAACCAGGCTTAAAAAAGAATCTCTTCACTTCAAGATTGATAACACCCACATTGCAGAGCTGGCTGAAATGAATATCAACCAGTTAGCCGGCTGGTTGACGGGTCTGGAAGAAAGGATGGACAAAAAGCAAAATATTATTGCTGCCGAGATCTTAAAAGAGATAAGGAAACGGGTTAGTTTTCTCTTGAATGTGGGTTTGGACTATTTGCATCTCAATCGGTCATTGAGGACCCTAGCTGGAGGTGAGGCTCAACGCATTCGTTTAGCCACCCAAATTGGAACCCAGTTAGTTGGCGTTTTGTACATACTTGACGAACCTAGTATTGGGTTGCACCAGCGAGACAACCATAGATTGATAAAAGCATTACAGGATCTTCGAGACCTGGGGAACACAGTTATCGTGGTGGAGCATGATAAGGAAATGATGCTCAACTCGGATTTTATTATTGATATCGGTCCCGGGGCTGGTAGACATGGCGGTCATATTGTTTCGGCGGCTCCTCCCAAAGAATTCCTGGACTCACCGACCACTACTGCTGAATACCTCAAAGGAACTAAATCAATTGCTGTCCCTTCCATTCGTAGAAAGGGTTCAGGACAAAAGCTAGTATTAAAAGGCGCCAGTGGTAATAACCTTAAAAACGTAAAACTGACTCTTCCACTAGGACAAATGGTTTGTTTGACCGGTGTATCGGGAAGTGGTAAGTCCACACTTATACATGATACACTTTTCCCCATTTTGACAAAGTATTTTTATCGTTCGCGAAGAGAACCTTTACCATACGAATCCTTTGACGGACTGAAACATATCGATAAGGTTATTGAGGTAGACCAATCGCCCATTGGCAGAACTCCGAGATCCAACCCGGCAACTTATACCGGGGTATTTACCGACATCAGGGCTTTATTCTCAGAATTACCGGAAGGAAAGATCAGGGGCTATAAACCAGGGAGGTTCTCGTTTAATGTAAGGGGTGGTCGTTGTGAGACCTGTGAGGGTGGAGGAATGAAAGTTGTGGAAATGGACTTCCTGCCCGATGTGCATGTACAGTGTGAAACCTGCAAGGGGAAGAGATACAACCGGGAGACGCTTGAAGTTAGATTTAAGGGCAAGTCGATTGCAAATATTTTGGATATGACCGTTGAGCAGGCTGTGGAGTTCTTTGAAAATCAACCCAGGATCCTGAGGAAGATAAAAACGCTTAATGAGGTGGGGTTGGGCTACATTTCTTTGGGTCAACATGCGACAACACTATCCGGCGGAGAGGCTCAGCGGGTAAAACTGGCAACAGAACTTTCCAAAAAAGATACTGGCAAAACGCTTTATATTCTGGATGAACCCACAACCGGGCTTCATTTTCAAGATATTCAACACTTACTTGATGTACTCAATCGATTAGTTGAAAAAGGCAATACAGTGTTGATCATTGAGCACAACATGGACGTGATCAAGATGGCAGATCATATTATCGACCTTGGTCCTGAAGGTGGGGATGAGGGTGGAACTATTGTGGTAGAAGGAGTTCCGGAGAAAGTTGCTAAGGATGCTAAGAGCTATACGGCAAGATATTTGAAGGAGGAGTTGAGGTAAACTTAAACTAAGATATCTAATAGGAAACTTAACTTGAGCTAATGTTGAGATTGGTAGATCAATAACTAATTTAATTACACTTGGAAGCAAAGGCATTAAGTATAGCAAAGAGGACTGTTATAATCTGCAGAAGTCGGACAACCAGGATGGTCAGTTAATTGCCGTTTGCTGTTGGTGAGAACACTGTGTTAACACCAACAGGTGCACTGAAAAAAACCTTCATCCTAAATTCAAACGTTAAAAGTGTTAACAGAAGCTTAAACCAAGGCTTAAAACTGCTAATTTTAATCATTCTTTTAACTGCTTAATGATGCGGTCCAGTCGAAACATATTGATGGCAATTGGTATTGCTTCCTGCTCACTAATTGGATTGGTTCTTATCCAATTCCAGATCCTGCACAAAGATGTAGAGTTGAAACAGGAACAGATTGATTTCGCTATCCCCGCGATCCTCATGGATGTACATGACCGGTGGTATTACAATTCATCCCTGAAGGATATGATAAAAGAATTTCGTGGCACTGAGGAATTCAGCCTGACCAACCGCGAAATACCATAAGATCTTATGCAGTTAGAGATCCATAAAGAACTGGGCAAGACACTTTCTCACAACTATCCAGACATGGAGTATGAAATGAATGTATTTTTTTCATCTGAATACGGATGTCTTATCCACAATCATCATAATTCTCATCTGCCCAGAACCAACAAAATAATGACTTCTCAAAATCACATCTGTATGTGCGGATTAGGTTTTGGGAAAACGTTTGATATCAGCTTTAATTCAACTAATAAGCAAATCGTGGCCTATTCTTCAGCCACACAAATGATGATTTTTAGTTTGTTGCTGGTGGCACTTGTTTCGGCGGCATTCTTCTATATGATCTTTACCATCAACCGGCAGAAAAAGCTTTCTCAGTTAAAAAATGATTTCATCAACAATCTTACACATGAGTTTAAGACACCAATCTTTTCTATTTCTTTAGCTGCCAATGCCCTGAAAAAAGAAAAAGTACAGGGAGATAAAGAGAGAGTAAAAAAGTATTTGGGTTTGATCGAACATGAGGGCAAAAGGCTGAAAAACCAGGTGGACAAGATCCTACAAATCGCCCTTATAGATTCGGGTAACTTAACTATTGAAAAGAAGCAGATCGACATTCATCAGTTGATAGAAAAAGAAGCGGATCATTTTAAGGTAGTGATAGAGGAGCGTGGAGGGATATTGCAAATGAATCTCAAATCTGAAAGACTTATACTGGTAGGGGACGAGACTCATTTAAGAAATATCATTTACAACTTATTGGATAACGCCCAGAAATACACCGAGGAGAAACCGGAAATAAGCATCAATACTTCAGATGGCGAGGGCGGATTAACCATATCAATTCGTGATAATGGTATTGGCATGATCGATGAAGTACAAAAGTTTGTTTTCGACAAATTTTACAGGGCACCAACAGGTAATATTCACAATGTCAAAGGATTTGGGTTAGGTCTCAGCTATGTCAAAAGTATTGTTGAAGCTCACAAAGGTTGGATCAAACGGCTAAGTTCTAAATAACACAGCAATTATTATTATCTTCGCTATATGATATCAAGTCAAGAGATCAAAAATTTATTTGCACAATTGCCGATAAGTTCCCAAACCGAATTGTTGGATGAGTTGCTTCAGGAGCAGGAATTACAAGGCAAAGTATTGATTGCCGCTCAACAACAAATAGCAGAGAAAAGAAAGAAGAAACCCTGTCCAAATTGCACAAGCGAGAAGGTATATAAGAGGGGCAGACAAAAAGGTGTGCAGATGTATCAGTGCAATGAATGTAAAAGATGGTACAGTGAAACAACAGGGACACCTTTGTATGACATCAAGCTTAAATCAAAATGGCAATCTTATCTGCGCTGCATGGAGCAGGGCATGCCGATAAAAAAGATAGCAAAACAAATCGGAATAAGCATCCAGACAAGCTTCGACTGGAGGCATAAGATATTGAGTTCACTAAATGAGTTTGTTCCCGAACAGTTATCCTCGGAAGTAGAATGTGATGAATTGGAACTGGCACTTAACAACAAGGGCAGTCGAAATTTAGATAGGGCAGCAAGAAAGAGGGGAAACGATTTCATACGGAATATGGGAAAGGAAGAGGTCACAGTTGTCCAGGTAGTAACAGCGGTTGAACGCAAGGGGGAGAAGTACCTTAAAGCTGTTGCATCAAAACGGCTGAGCAAAGAAGAAATTTCAAAGGCATTGGATGGGAAGTTGGCCTACGGTGCAACCTTGATTACAGATAAGCACCCTTCTTATAAGGCTTTTGCCAAAGACAACCCCTCCATAAAGCACAAAGCGCTATTGGCCAAAGATCATGTGGATAGAGATGATAAAACAATCCATCTGCAAAAAGTAAACAATGTTCACACTCAACTTAGGACATTCTTACGCCCATTCAATGGTGTCAGTTCCAAATATTTGCAAAACTACCTGAATTGGTATGCTTATGCTGACCGAATAAGAGAGAGTAAAACAACTTTGAAACAATGGTTTCTGACTATGCTATTAACGGATCAAGCCTATCATCTGTATGAGCTATTTAAACAAAATGCTGTTATAATTAGAACTTAGCTGATCAAACTAAAAAGTGCCTTTCAGCAGGGAAGTGAATTCACCATTTATTTACCAACAACTTAAACGATGAGTAAGCCAAAGATCTTGTTGGTTGAAGATGACGAAAGCCTGGGTTACATCCTAAGTGAATATTTGGAGATGTCTGATTTCTCAGTCAAATGGACGAAGGACGGAGAACAAGGATGGCAGGAATTTCAAAAAGATGTATTTGATATTTGTATCCTGGACATCATGATGCCTAAAAAAGATGGTCTAGCCCTAGCACAGGAGATTAAGGATGGCGTGCCTAATCAGCCCATTATTTTTTTGACTGCCAGATCACTTAAAGTTGATAAGCTGAAGGGTTTCAAGATCGGATGCGATGATTATATCATCAAGCCGGTTGATGAAGAGGAATTGATCGCCAGGATACAGGCTGTTATCAGGCGGAGTTCAAAATCATATACCAGGCCACAGGGTCAATATCAAATAGGGAGTTATCAATTTGATGTAGCCAACCAATCATTAAGTTTTAAGGGCGAAAAGACTAAACCTCACAGAAAAAGAAACGGAGATACTTCACCTACTTTGTGAACATAAAGGGGAAATACTGGATCGCAAGGACACCCTGAAGGCTATATGGGGAGAAAACGACTACTTTAGCCGGAGGAGTATGGATGTTTTTGTTACCAAGCTGAGGAAGATGCTCTGTCGGGATCCGAGAGTGAAAATCAAAAACGTCCACGGTAAAGGATTCATTCTTGAAGATTAATGCCGGACTTTAAAGAGCTCTACAAAAAATACCGACCTTATTTGGTAATGAGTCACTCGTTTACGCGTTCACTTTTGTATTATCATCCTGCTGTTTGGTTTCTTTTCTTGAACAGATGTCATGCGAGGAAATAATGACAGACTTCAACGTCATTTCGAAGGTGGTGAGAAATCACATAAACCGGAGGTCACTTATTACACTCGATGGCTATCTGGGTTCAATGACGTCAGATTGTATTATTCAACTCGGTGAAAAGAAAACTCTTGCGTAGCCTCCTCACCCTTGGAATTGATACCCTCAATCTTTGCTTGGAATGCATTTATTCCTTTTCGTTGATAGGTAATCCTTTGTGGGAAATTATGCTCTCTATTCTCAAAAATCCACTTGCTTTTGTTCGATTCAATTAATGCAAAGAAAGTAGGAGGGGCATTGTTAGGAGATGCAATGTATCCCAGATGATCCCCCATCAGGTGAATCTGCAACTGCTCTCTTACGACCATATCACCCTTAACAATGACGGCGCCATTGCCGATCATGGTCAGGTTATTCACCTTTTCCCATACTTCTGACAGTTGAGCGTCTCCTGCTTTTCCTACCCAATTACCGACTAACCAATTGAGTGATTGGAAAATTTCTGATTTTTGTTGACCCATAATAACCAGGGGTATGGATAGAATTAGCAGGAGTAATAGATGTTTTTTCATGAGTGAGTTTTTAGTAAAACTCAGGAAATATAAAAATAGGAAATGCTGAGATCAACTAATAAGTGCAATTGAAGGATGAAAAAGCTTTTAAGGGCTTTTTCATCCTTCAAAAGCCTGAACAGTGCAATCTTTGGATTGCAAAATGTCAAAAAACTACACACATCTCAGTATTGATCAAAGGTATCAAATTGAAGCATTATTGAAAACAGGAGCTACTCAAAAGGAGATTGCCTGTATCGTTCATTTTCACCCATCTACGATCTCACGTGAGCTTAAGCGAAATGTGGGTTCAAGAGGTAGGGGAGCTGGTGTCTATCGAACAGCAAATGCACAAAGGAGGACCAATCTTCGTCATCAAGAAAAGCCAAAAAGAGTGATTTTCACCAAACCCATGAAAGACTGGATAGTTAACCGGCTCCAAGAAGATAGATGGAGTCCTGAATTGATCAGCCATCAGGGAAAGAAAACGAGAGAATGTCCACTTAGCCATGAATGGATTTACCAATGGATATGGGAATGTAAGCACACCAACCACCAGGAGAACCAAGAATACAAACAACTATACACATATCTAAAACATGGCAAACGAAGGCGCAAACGAGGAAACAGAAAAGATCGTAGAGGTATTATCCCGAATAGGGTATCAATTGAACAGCGACCCCAGATCATTAACAAAAGGGAACGATTGGGAGATATAGAAGTCGATTTAATGATGGGTAAAAACCACAAAGGCTCTTTGTTGGTGATGACAGACCGAGCAAGTCTTTTTACCAGAATCAGAAAGATGCACAGTAAAAATGCCGATCAAATGGCCGAAGCTATTGTGGAGGAACTCTCTCAGGATAAACACAAACTGGAAACACTCACTTTTGATAATGATATGGCATTTTCTAAACATGAGTTGATTGCTCAATCCCTTGATGTGGATGCCTATTTCACTCGTCCCTATACTAGTCAGGATAAAGGGACAGTTGAAAATAGGATTGGGGTAATCAGAAGGTTTTATCCTAAGAAAACAGATATTAGATTTGTTACAGAGGAGCAAATCAAAGTTGTTGAAAACAAAATCAATGAACGCCCTGTTAGAAAATTTAATTACCTAAACGCAAAGCAAGTGCTACAAAGGAAAATTGCACTTATTACTTGAACTTACAAATTGTAAGAATCGGACATCAATCAAAGAGCTCATTAAGGATGTGTTTTTCTTTGCAGTATTGACTTGGTGTACATCCGACTAATTGTCTAAAGTCTTTGATGAAATGCGACTGATCATAATATCCGATTTCGTAGGCGATAGAGGTCAGATTGATTGATGACGTGAAAATGTTATGGCCTTTTTTATCCTTGATATCTTAACGAGATGTTTAGGGCTTAAACCAACATCATTCGAGAACTTTCGGGTAAGGTGCTTTGGGCTGAGATTTAATTTTTCAGCAAGCTGATTAACCCGCATTATTCATAGGCCACCAATTTTGGGATTAATAACGGGTTGCTAACTATTTTTGATTGGAGTGTATGTATTAATTTGAAGATCAACCAGGTTTCTGGATTTCAAAGGACATTAGAGCGTTTTTTTGTTAGAATTTTTCAATTTTCAGTCAAAGCTCTATTGTGTTCTTATGGAAGAACATTTTTTTGATTAAACTAAACTGTTTAACTGATCGGTCAGTTCACCGTAAGCAAATCGCCCAGCAGGCATTGATATCTAAAGGCTCTTGAGAATTGTATTGTCAATGATCTTTTCCTTTCTTTCAGGCACGCCCCAACCTTCATCAGGTAAAGCCGGATATTGTCCACTTGCCATCGTTTAGCAAAGTGGTGTTTTGTTTTGGCAATTAATAATTTAATCTGCCGGAACATTTCATAACAGAGGGTAGCGATGATTAAACGCATGAAATTGGCCAGTAGCGATGACAGGAAAGCCGGTCGGAATAAGTCATGTTTTTGAGTTCCTTTATTCGATTTTCACTGGCATCACCTCGCTTGACATAAAAATCAAAGTAAATCTGTTGAGCGGTCATCGCTTCAAAGTTGCTCACAAAGTAACGGACATTCATTCCTTTTCCGGTAGACTCCACTTTGGCGTACAGCTTTTCAGAACGATCCCAGCTTTTGGCCTGGTAAGTAAACGGGCCAACAAACTCTTGATGTTTGATGATTTTTGAAGCATATTCCTTTTTTACTTCAATGATAGTCTGTTTGGTAAAAGTCTTTAAAACTTCATTACTACTAATACCTAAACAAAATTGAAGGTCAAACTGCTTAGCTATCCGATAAAAAGATGCTCCTGAAAAGCCACTATCCGCTCGAATAAGGATCTTTACTGAGGGCAGTTTTTTTCTGATTTTAATGACAATCCTTTTCAATAAGGCCACAAACCATTTGTTGGAGTGACAATTGCCCGGACGTAGTACTGGTAAAATGACCTGACCGGTGTTCCCGTCCTTAAAGAACAACTCATGGTACATAGTCTGTCCATAATAGCCATTATACAAACTGAGTTGTTGGGATCCATGAGTAGGGTCATCGGTACCATCTACATCAATGATGATTTGACCAGTCTTCTCTTTCAACTCCTCTACATAACGGTCTACAAACCATTGACTCATCTGGTAGATCAGACTCCGATCGGCCTTGTTTTCAAATCGACTTAAAGTAGGCTGGGAACATAATCCGCTATCTAGTACTTTACGGATCACCGGATCCTCTCGGAGTTTTTGTTCGTCATTGCAATCCTGATAGCCCTGCATCATTAAAAACACCCGTTGGCGAAGCATTTCCTCATAAGTGTATTCGATAAAAAAGGGGTTTCGATAGTCAGGAATCAGTGCGGCGAAGCTTTTTAATAGACCAGTCTTTCTCTCTACTTTTTCACTTAACAATATCGCTCCGTCTGAGCTAATCGCTGATGCTGAAAAATCAAATTTAAAAGCTTGTTTTCCTTAATAAAATACGGTATCTTTTTCCTTATATTCAGGCATAAATTAATTGCTTATTTTGTTGTCTAACTATCTCAATATAAGCAATTTATGCCTGTTTTTTATTGTCTACTATGAATTTTTCGGGTTAATGCTTCCACCGCACTTTCCGCTTTTAATATCGGTAACAGCATAATTGAGTACAGGATCCGGTTTAAAGGAATTCATCTTTTTAATGAAGCTGTTTCCCACAAACTTACTCTTTCAAGTGTGCAGCTGGCTGATTGAATTTGTTCCTCAAGCTCAAGGAATTCAGAGCCGATTTCCCCTAGTCCGACATATGATCCCTTGATCTCATGTAAGGGGAAAGGAAAGAAAACTGTAGCACCACAGGTTTTGAAACGTGCACCAAAAATACCTGTTCTTCCGGAGGGCATGAGGTCAATAAAGTTATCCAGCTGTCCGCAAAGAAATGATCGGGGTTGGATTTCCTCACTGTTTTTAAATCTGCAAAAGAATTGATCACCATAATGGAAGATCATTTCCATCTGGCCATCAGGCAAGACCCTCTCGTAGGAAGAATTGCTATTCCCTGGCATTTCAAGAGCCCAGTAACACTTAATCAACTGATCAAAGGGAGGCTCGGGGATAATCTCCTGGTAAACCATGGCAAGAAGATATCTGAAGTTTCAAAAACTTAGGTATCAATGTTTATTATTTTCTGTAATCCAATGCCGGTGAACGGTCGCCTACTAGTGATTCATATTTAAAATCTGGCCCAATATTGGATTGAAAATCTTTTGTAGCTTCCTCAATAATTTTTGAGTCTTTGTACATATCAACTGCGGTGAGTGCCATAGTTTTGGCGGCGACTACCATCCCTTTTTTACCAATGCTATACCCTCCGCATGACACAGCTTGCCAGCTATGAGCGGCTGTGCCTGGAACGTAGGTGGCTGCACTCATTCCCCACTGTAGGAACAGCCCAACTTACATCTCCAACGTCAGTTGATCCACCCGTTCTCGTTCTTATTTGATAAGGCTCAACCTTTTCGGCATCGGTAATTGGTTTGGTCGCATTTCCAAGCGTTTGACTGATTTGTTCTGCATAAGCTTTTTCTTCATCAGTATACGTAACCCCCCCCCCCCCCCCCCCCCCGACTTTTGTAAGGTTCTTATACATAACCTTGGCTAGTGTCTCATTAGGTAAGACATCATAAACTCCCCCGGTGATTTCATATTCCATTCTTGTTTCCGTTCCCAAAGCCGCACCTTCTGCTATTTTTACTACCCTGTTCCACATTGATCTTACTTCTTCTCGGTCAAGATGACGTACATAGAGGTATAATTCGGCAAATGCAGGCACTACATTAGGTACATCTCCTCCTTTTGTTATTACGTAGTGAATGCGTGTTTTCTCAGTCGTATGCTCCCGCATCATGTTTACCATATGTGTCATGGCTTCAACACCATCAAGTGCCGATCGACCTCTTTCTGGGGCACCGGCTGCGTGAGCGGAAACACCGTAAAATCTGAACTTTCCGGTTTTGTTAGCTAATGACCTTCCCGGATTGGCCGAGTTTCTGCTGCCAGGATGCCAGTTGACTACAGCATCTACTCCATCAAATAAGCCTTCACGTACCATGTAAACTTTACCCGACCCACCCTCTTCGGCTGGTGTTCCATAAAATTTAATAGTACCTGAAGATTTAGCACTGATGAGCCATTCTTTGACGGCAATGGCCGAGGCCATACTGGCTGTGCCAAAAAGATTATGACCACAACCATGGCCTGGTTGTCCAGCTTTCCTCGGATCTGGTTCAGGAACTCCGGCTTTTTGTGACATGCCAGGCAAAGCATCAAATTCACCCAGAATACCGATTACTGGCTTACCCGATCCATAAGTTGCGATAAATGCGGTTGGCATTCCAGCTACTCCGTTTTCAATAGTGAATCCTGCTTTTTTAAGCTCACTTTGAAGAAGGGCTGAGCTCTTTTCTTCCTGGTAACCGACTTCGGCATAATCCCAAATTTGTTGGGCTATTTTGCCGTATTAGTCAGCTTTGTTATCAATTGATTTAATTACTTTGTCTTTGTCCTTCTGAGCCCAAATGGTCATTGGAGCTACCATGAACATCATTAATACTGTTAGTCTTAGGTTCATATTGAGATATTTTATCATTAAAATTTCCTTCTGCGAGATCTAAAATCCTTTTCTAAAGTTAAGGGGTGGATCAACATCTCCTAAAAGAGCTTCATATTTAAAATCAGGTCCTCTTTTTTCTTCCATCTCCTTTTTGGCTGATTCAATTAACTTATTGTCGTTATACAAATCGATTGCCGAAAGTGCCATTGTTTTTGCAGCTACCATCATGCCTTTGTGTCCGATAGACATTCCCCCACACGCAACTGCCTGCCAACTATGTGCTGGAGTTCCGGGAACCCATGTGGGGCCGCCCGCATAGCCCCAAGTGGTACTGCCCAGCTAACATCACTGGTATCTGCAGAGGCATTTACATGGCTTTGTTTATACGGCTGAATAATTTTAGCGAAATTAAGGGGAGACGGTTTACTCAATGTCTTACTTACCTTCTCCGCAAAGGCTTTTTCCTCATCGGAATAGTTTATGCCACCAACTTTTACAAGGTTGTCATACATCACTTTTGAAAGTACGTCATTTGGCAGCCGGTCATATGTGCCACCCAATACTACCTCTTCCATACGGGTTTTAGTCCCGAGTGCAGCTCCTTTTGCACATTTCGCAACTCTTTCCCAAAGGCTCCTCACTTCCTCCCGATCTCGATGCCTGACAATGTATTCTACTTCAGCCATTGCGGGAACAACATTTGGAGCATCGCCACCTTTGGTGATAATATAGTGAATACGAGTGGCTTCGGTGGTGTGCTCACGCATCATGTTTACCATATGATTCATAGCTTCTACCCCATCAAGGGCCGATCGTCCTCTTTCAGGAGCTCCGGCGGCATGGGCAGAGACACCATAAAATCTAAATACACCTGACTTAGTGGCCAGCATTGTAGTTGGGTTTGATGTGTTGCGGTCACCTGCATGCCAGCTAACTACCGCATCTACGTCATTGAATAAACCAGCTTTTAACATGAATACTTTGGCAGAACCCCCCTCTTCAGCCGGAGTTCCATAGTAGCGTATGGTTCCTGATTTTTTGATATTGGCAAGCCAATCTTTGACGGCGATTGCTGCGGCCATAGAACCGGTACCAAATAAATTATGGCCACAGCCATGGCCTGACGTTGCTCCTTCACGAGCTTTCCTTTCTGGTGTGGCTTGTTGTGACATGCCTGGGAGTGCATCAAATTCACCTAAAATTCCAATGATTGGTTCACCAGATCCATAAGTGCCAATAAAGGCAGTAGGCATGCCTGCCACTCCTTTTTCTACTTCGAATCCGGCCTTGGTCAGCTCTTTTTGCAGCAAACCAGCACTTTTTTTCTTCAAGAAACCCCAGTTCTGCGAATTCCCAAATTTGAGACGAAATATTGGTGTAGTATGTAGTTTTGGCATCCAGGGCTTTAATCAGTTGATCTTTTTCTGTTTGTGCCGATACCATGAAACTGACCAGCATACTAAGTGGGAAGACGCAATTTTTCATGATATATCGGATTGATCTAATTAATAGTTTATTCTCTCATCTTCTTGGTAATCTGGCATTGGGAAATACCACTACACTTTCATTACCATCCTTTCCAATTGATGCTACTCCAAAGAAATAATTGTCAATTACTATCCCTTCGAGAGTATACTCAATGACATCTTTTCCGACGAACCTTGAGTATTGCCATTGTGGTGCAGTTGTTTCGCGCCAATAGATTTTGTAGCCGGCTAAATCCGGATCATCCACTGGCGTCCAGGCAAATTTCGCGCTCAGTTGTACCGCTCCACCGATTTTTACCGTATCGGGTTGTGGTGGCGCCCAGGCAATTCCAGCCAGACTAATGGCATTAACAGCAGTCATTTTAGCATTATAATCAAAGTCAACACCCTCGATAACATCTCCGTATTTAATTCCATTTTCTGTACGAATGTCCTGATGTTGCATAGTATAATTTTCGTGGGCTTCCATGATCCTTATGCCAGCAAAACCAGCTTCATTGAAAGGCCTGTGATGACCACCGCGACCAAAACGATCCAATCGATAGATCATAATCGGGTCCATATGTGGCATGTAAATGGTGGTCATTCGATGAATATACCTGGCCAATTGACGTGATATGCCATCGACTTCACCACCGGTAAATCTTCTTCTATTCCTTGATTCCGTAGATTCTGTGACCGGTGTTGGTTCAGAAAAGATCCTGAAATCACGATTGTCAATTACACCATCTACACCCCTGATATTCCCAATCATATCATTGTTTACAATACCAACGACGTTCCAACCATCAATTTTGATTTTTTCCGCCATAATTTTTCCACCAAAAAGACCTTGTTCTTCACCACTTAGCCCAACATAAACAATTGAACTGGGAAACTTGTATTTGGACAGAATTCTAGCCGTTTCGATAGTACCGGCCATACCGGATGCATTATCATTGGCTCCGGGAGAATCATCAGTAAAATTAGCGGGATTAGTCACCCTGGAATCTATATCTCCGGACATTATGATATAGCGATTGGGGTATCTTGTTCCGCGTTGTACCGCGACGACGTTAACTACCTGAACGTCATGGACAATTCTAGCGTTAGTGCCTTTCTCTATTAAGTCACCGAGGTAGAAAACATCGAGGCAGTTATTACATGCTTTCGAGATCTGCTCAAATTCTGATTTGATCCAACGTCTTGCAGCTCCTATTCCACGTGTTTGTGAAACCGTATCTGATAGGGTATGACGTGTTCCAAAATTGACCAACTTTTGAACATCCTGCTCTAACCTTTCAGCTGAAGCTGCTTGAACAATCTCATACATTCTGGGGTCCACGGCCCTAGGCAGTTCCTGGGCTAACAATTGAAATACAACACAGATCGTAAAAACTGAAAGTGGGGCAAACTTCATACGTGAAATTGAGATTGAAATTGAGGGTTAAAAATAGCCATATGAGTCCAAGTTCACATGGGTTTTTGATTGGAGATATATTTGTTTGTTTTGAAGACCGGTAATAACCGGGAATTGTGGTGAATTAACCCATTGCCATCCATGGTCCAAAAGCCAACTTCCATTTTTGGATGATTGAAACTTATTTGAAGTGTTAAAAATGTTAATTGATCAGACACCTCAATAGTATACTGCGTTAATGAACCAAATAATTGATTAATTAAAACCAAACCTTAATGAAAACAACTTTATCTTTCTGCTTAATCGCGATTCTTTTTACCTTCTGCGGACCTGATCAAAAGGCCATACAAAAAGCCAGGTTTGATGAAGTAATGGCGGTTCATGACGAGGTTATGCCTAAAATGGGCATGATAAGAAAATTGAAAGGTGCGCTTCAGGCAAGTGCGGATTCCTTAATTACGGCAGATTCTTTATCAGCAGAAGCACAGGAATTCCTTGGTGCCGTAGCAGAATTAGAGGCTGCCAATGAGTCTATGATGGGTTGGATGCGTTCCTTTGCCCAGCCGGAAGAAGGAACTGTACATGAGGAGGTTTTGAAATTTTATGAGGGTGAGATGGAAAAGGTGAAGGCAGTAAGGGAAAAAATGATAGGTGCCATAGAAAAGGCAGAGGGGATGAAATAATATTGACCCTAACCTTTAGGAAAGTTGAAACTTTCCTAAAGGTTTAAGGCGAATGTATTACCATCCAATTCCATAGAAAGCTTCCTCGCCATTGGGGTAAATTCCCTCAATTAACGTTCCTCCATTCTTGTTCAACAAGGCATTTCTAAGATCTTGAACTGTATTAACTGATTTTTTATCGATGCTCGTGACAATGAATCCCTCATCTATGCCGGAATCCTTCCACTTACCATTGCCAATTTCAGCAAGTTTGACACCACCATCAATACCAAGCTCGTTTTTCTCTTCATCTGAGACATCTTCAAAAGTTGCCCCTTCGATAACCATGGAATTCCTGACTTCTACTATTTCAGTATTGCCCATGGTGTTTTTCAAAGTAGTAGTTACTGTCTTTTCCTTTCCGTTACGTACATACTTGACGAGTACCCTGTCTCCTGGTCGTTTCCTGGCAATTTGTTCTTGCAGTTCTGCAACATTTTTGACTACAACATTTCCAACTTCAATAATTACATCACCTTTTTTTATTCCAGCATCTTCTGCCGAGCTACCTTCATTTACCCTGGCTATATAAACACCGGTCAAAACATCAAGGTCTTGGTCTTCTGCTAATTGTGCATTGACGTTAACAATACTGACACCAAGAAGGGCTCTTTGCACTACTCCAAATTCAAGCAAGTCATCCATTACTTTTTTTACCAATGCGGCAGGAACAGCAAAAGAATAGCCTTCAAACGATCCTGTATGTGTGGCAATAGCTGTATTAATTCCAACCAGGTTGCCTCGTAGATCTACTAATGCCCC
This sequence comes from Cyclobacteriaceae bacterium, assembly GCA_963664285.2. GTDB lineage: Bacteria > Bacteroidota > Bacteroidia > Cytophagales > Cyclobacteriaceae > JAJCYL01. Next base: position 62,840 of record CAXXNX010000010.1, on the reverse strand, counting down.
GCCACTGTTACCAGGATTGACGGCCGCATCAGTCTGAAGGAACGCCTCAATACTCAGGGCATTACCCCGAAGGATATTAATGTTACGGGCCTTCTGACTAACAATACCTGCTGTAACTGTAGATCTGAATTCAAAAGGGTTTCCTACAGCGAGAACCCACTCACCGATTCTTACATCGTCAGAATTACCAAAAATTAGATAGGGCAAACCTCCTTCTCCAATCTTAAGTAAAGCCAGATCGGTAGTGGGGTCGGTGCCAATAATTTTCGCGGGGTATGACCGGTTATCACTCAAAAGAACTTCTATCTCATCTGCATGTTCAATGACGTGATTGTTGGTAACAATGTATCCGTCGTCAGAGATAATCACACCAGAACCACTTGATCTTCCTCTTCTCTGTTCACCTCCCCGATCACGGAACCGATCACCGAAATAATCCCTGAACATATTATCCAAAGGGTTTCTTAAAGCATATCCTGAACCCTTGTAAGTTGAACGGATGTGAACAACTGATGGCATAGTCACTTCCGCCGCATAAACAAAGTTCAGCCCCTCTGGTATCCTGATGGATGCGGTATCAAAATTACTGGTGAATTTAATCGGTTGGACCTGGTCAAAAGACGTAATGTCCTTCTCCTGGTCGACAAGGATATGGAAACCTCCTAATGCTATCAATCCACCAAATAGCGAGGCAAATATTAAACCGAAATAAAACTGCTTCTTTGACATCATAACTTAAATTTATAGTCCTTATAATCTTAAAAGTTAACCAACTTACCCTTAAAACGAACAGAGATGAGAATGGATACTTACTTTAACAAATTTAGCTAAGTTCTAATTATAACAGCATTTTGTTTAAATAGCTCATACAGATGATAGGCTTGATCCGTTAATAGCATAGTCAGAAACCATTGTTTCAAAGTTGTTTTACTCTCTCTTATTCGGTCAGCATAAGCATACCAATTCAGGTAGTTTTGCAAATATTTGGAACTGACACCATTGAATGGGCGTAAGAATGTCCTAAGTTGAGTGTGAACATTGTTTACTTTTTGCAGATGGATTGTTTTATCATCTCTATCCACATGATCTTTGGCCAATAGCGCTTTGTGCTTTATGGAGGGGTTGTCTTTGGCAAAAGCCTTATAAGAAGGGTGCTTATCTGTAATCAAGGTTGCACCGTAGGCCAACTTCCCATCCAATGCCTTTGAAATTTCTTCTTTGCTCAGCCGTTTTGATGCAACAGCTTTAAGGTACTTCTCCCCCTTGCGTTCAACCGCTGTTACTACCTGGACAACTGTGACCTCTTCCTTTCCCATATTCCGTATGAAATCGTTTCCCCTCTTTCTTGCTGCCCTATCTAAATTTCGACTGCCCTTGTTGTTAAGTGCCAGTTCCAATTCATCACATTCTACTTCCGAGGATAACTGTTCGGGAACAAACTCATTTAGTGAACTCAATATCTTATGCCGCCAGTCGAAGCTTGTCTGGATGCTTATTCCGATTTGTTTTGCTATCTTTTTTATCGGCATGCCCTGCTCCATGCAGCGCAGATAAGATTGCCATTTTGATTTAAGCTTGATGTCATACAAAGGTGTCCCTGTTGTTTCACTGTACCATCTTTTACATTCATTGCACTGATACATCTGCACACCTTTTTGTCTGCCCCTCTTATATACCTTCTCGCTTGTGCAATTTGGACAGGGTTTCTTCTTTCTTTTCTCTGCTATTTGTTGTTGAGCGGCAATCAATACTTTGCCTTGTAATTCCTGCTCCTGGAGCAACTCATCCAACAATTCGGTTTGGGAACTTATCGGCAATTGCGCAAATAAATTTTTGATCTCTTGACTTGATATCATATAGCGAAGATAATAATAATTGCTGTGTTATTTAGAACTTAGCCACAAATTTTAACTGCAAATTATTTCATTTGTGATTCTTACCATTCAAATAATTGGATAGATAATCAAATTCATCAGTTAGTTTACCACCCTTAGTAATGGTAGCTCTCCTGATTATTCCTTCTATATCGTCACCAATCAAATGAGGTATAACATTTTTAATCAACTGAGCGCCAAAATCTTCAGAAGCATTTATCGGTAGTTCACAGGGCAGGTTATCAACTGCCATAACGCTGATGTTTCCTTCATCGGAAAATGGGGGCGCTATTTTATCCTGAGTTGGATCAAAATCATAAATAGGATCCTCGATAGTAGCGGGTCTCTTAGTTGAAGGGATTGATCCTTCAATATCACATGTAATGTCAGCAATTACCTTAATCCTGAAGTCATTTTGACACGCTTCTTCGGTTGTGAAGAGTAGTGGTGCGGCGGGGTTCCAATAAGCGGTAGCTATCAGGATATCAGTTTCATTGGCAAATTTCCTGAAATCACTTTGAAAATTTTCCGGATGTTTGAAGAACTCACCTCTGTTAAAAGAGAGTCCATCTTTGTGAATGTTGTAGTCCCGGTTGTTTAGTTGAGTAAATACCGGCTCATGAAAATAACGTTGGAGATAATCTGAAGGAGTTACTTTTCTGATACCAATACCATTGAGAACTTCCATGGCTCCTTTGGCAACTCTTCCACCCCCTGTAATCGCAATTTTAACCGGCGGCAATTTGATTTTTTGATACTCGGTCTTTAAATCATCATAATTGAAACACTCAGTTGCCCTGCGTAATTGATAACTATTGTAACGTTTACCATAAGTGTATAAACTATTGTAGGCGCCAACTATGCCAGCCCATCTCCCAAAAGCGATTACTCTTTGCCCCTCTGTAGTGGTAAGCACTTCGTAATCTATCAACTTGATTTTCTTTTTGCTAATTTCCTGAAGCAATTTTTGGTTATAGGATTGCTCCTTTATGGTGTGAGAAAAGAAAACATACGTTTTATCATCAAGCAAGTCTGGTATTTCAACCTCTTTTAACCCAAGAATAATATCACAATCATTGAGGTTATCAACCACGCTAATACCCTTATCGGCATATTGATAATCACTGAAGCAGCGAATATTACTAGTCTGACAAACCACCTCTGCACCCGGGAAATATTCATTAATGTATTTGGCCTGGGATGGAGTTAGAGGAACCCGATGATCCGGTGGGATTTTGCCTTCATGAATAATACCTATTTTCGTCATTGTATGCTTTTTACGGATAGGAAGGCGGCAAATTTAGGAGTTTTAAGATCAGTACTTTAATCTTAAGCCATGGAGATTAGTGAAATATTATTTGTAAGTGGTTATTGGTTGGTGTATTTCTTCTTACATAGTGTCTCTAAGAAAACACACCTAAATTAAAAATTATTCTTATGGTCGATCTTTCCATTTTTTCTAATCGATTGATACTCAGGTATTAACTCATAGAAAGAAAATGAAAATCTCATCCATAATAATTCATTTTATAAAAAAAGGGCTGTTTTCTTAGAGACACTACATAGCCTGTTGGCATCAATTTGGTACGTTAAAGGCACATAGTTTACACTTTTAAAGGGACATAGTTTACACATTTTAAGGAGTGATTTGTGATAAAACACAAATTGATATGCCTTGGAAAAATGTAACGACTATGGAACAAAGAGTAGAATTTATCTGCGAATGGTTAACCGGAAAGTATACCATCACCGAATTAAGTAAAGCCTTTGGAGTATCCCGTCCTACCGCCTACAGACTCATTAATCGGTATGAAACCCGAGGCATTAACGGGATTCGAGATCAATCATCAGCTCCCAGGAATCATCCCAATCGAACCAAAGAATATGTGGAAGAAAAGATACTGAAATTGAAGGGTAAATACCCTCGTTGGGGAGCCAAAAAATTACACCGACTATTGTTTAACCATTGTAACGTTGAGGACATCCCATTGGTGGTTACTGTACACAATATTCTGTCTAAGAATGGTTTGGTATGTCCACAAAAGCGACTGCGAAGGGTCAAGCCAACATATCCTATTTTCGATCCCCATCATTGCAATGAAGTCTGGTCTGCTGACTACAAGGGAAAGTTCCTAATGGGCAATAGAATCTACTGCCATCCATTGACCATAGCTGACTCTAAAAGTCGCTTCCTGTTCACTGCAAAGGCTATGTACAAAGAAGACTACAAATCAGCTAAAAATGAGTTTAAAAGGGTTTTTCGCAAATACGGACTACCCCAACAGGTCCACACCGACAATGGTGTTCCCTTTGGTTTTGTAACAGCTATTCAACGTTACTCCAGGCTTTCATACTGGTTCATTGACTTGGGAATTTTACCTGTATTTTCTGACCCTGCCCACCCTGAACAAAATGGCAGGCATGAACGCATGCATCGCGATTTAAAGGCAGCTTGTGCTGTCCCTTCAGCATTTGACCTGAAGTCCCAACAGCGCAAACTCAATCAATTTGTCAAAGAGTACAATTACGAACGTCCACATGAGGCGCTCGAAATGGAGACACCTGGTAAAATACACGACTTTTCTACAAGACCATTTCCGGAAAAGATAAAGCCATATGACTATCCTTCTTACATGAAGGTGATGAATGTAACTCAAAACGGTAATGTGAGGTGGAAGTCTTATTTCTGGGTTTACATGACTAAGAGGGCTAATCGGTAGACAGGTGGCTGCTGTGGAGCTTGGTAATGGTATTTGGAAGGTGTTTTATAGGAATGTATTTTTAGGATATTTCAATGAAAAAGAATTAAGGAAGAAACAACAATCAACAAGGCTCAGCTTAAATCTAGTGTAAAGCATGTGCCTTTAACTTTGTAAACTACCTCCCTTAACGAACATTTGGATGAAAGATATAGTTGAAAGTTATTACCCCCAGATAGTGAGTTATTACCGCATTACCTACAATTTAATTTTTAGTATTGGTTTGATTTATATATTGTATTACCTGGCTGTTACTCATTCAGGATACCTGTTCGCAAAGAATGAATACCTGCAATTCTTGGGATTGGTTTTAGCGGCTTGGGGGTTGATTCTGCTAAGGCAGTCATTCAAACAATATTCAATTAGAGAATTTCTCGGGCTGCAGCAATCGGGTCATCAAACGGGCCAAACTTTCACTGCTAGTGGAATTTTAAATTATATTAGACATCCTATCTACGCTGGTATCTTACTAGTTGTTGGCGGTTTTTTTCTGTTCAATCCTAAAATACTGAATTTGGTAACACTTATATGTGTAATTGCTTATATCCTGATAGGGATTCAGCTAGAGGAGAAGAAGTTGAAGGGGGAGTTTGGGCAGCAATACGAGAATTACAAAAAAAAGGTGCCTATGTTAATTCCTAGAGTTAAGATCTCCAAAAAATTAGTCTGATGACTTCTTCGGAGCTGGTGCGCTTGCATGAAAATCATTTTGAATACGGTTGATATAGTTATTCAATAATTCCAGGATCCTTTCTCGTTTTTCTGATTTAATGACTAGACCAATATGATAACCTTTTTTTAACCTCCAGACAATTTCAGGGTCATTGAAAACGGAGTCATCCGGATCCTTGTATTTAGACAAGGATACAATTATGCCAGCATAGTCTTTGTTTATATCAGGTAGTTTATATTTACTCTTTGTAGCTTTAGCAGTCTCTATTCTAGCCCACTCACTCCATAAATTTATCCCTGAAGCAGCTTCCACCATTTCTGCTAAATGGGCGCTGCCAACACGAGAACTGGTTTCCAGGAAGTTGAACTCACCATCTGCTTTCGACTTGATAAACTCTGTGTGCGATGCACTGAATTGCATACCAAAAGATTTGAGCACCTTCTCATTGAATTTCTTCAGGGTTTTATCGTCCTCACTGTCATATTGTACGGTTGCGGATTGAAAAATACCGCCTCCATGAGCAACATCTAATGGTGGATTCAAATATTGGGAAACCAGTGTGAATACAACATTGCCATTAATGGTCAATGAGTCGACATGGTAGACATTTCCAGGACGGAATTGCTCCACCAGGCAATTATGCCTTTCATCTCCTACCTCATGGATTGCCCTCCAGAGTTCATCTTTCGAGCTCACTTTTTTAATGCCCGTTGCGGAAGCTTCGAAGCGAGGTTTTAGTACCCACGGTGCAGAAACTGTATCAGTATAAGCATTTACTTCTTCATCGTTAAAAACTGCCGAAAAAGCCGGGACATTGATGCCGGACTCTTTGGCTTTCATCCGCATGGCTAATTTATCACGGAAATACCTTGAAGTAGTTTGACCCATTCCGGGAATGCGAAAATGCTCCCTCAAAAAGGCAGATTTTTCCACATCGAAATCATCAAGGGCGATCAGACGATCAATTTTCTGAGATTTTATCATGTGAGCCATGCCGGCTTTCACTTCTTCCAGGTTCCAGACCCCCCGACCCTCTTCTTTAACAAAAAAAAATGTCGTCAAGAAATTCTCGATGCCATTCGTTTTCCAGTGATTTAGCCGTTAACAGAAACACATTATTCCCGGCTTCCTTGCATGATTTTATGAAATCCTCGCCTTTGAGGAAGCTTGATATGCAGAGGAAGGTTAGGTTGGGTTTAGACATTGTAGTTAAATCTAAAAATCATTTGTTGATTTTAGTATTATGTCTTTAAGCTTTTTTCCATATCAAAATCCTGTCCTCTCCAAATGATCAAGAATTGGACTTATTAATTAATTTTTGAAAGAGCTATTTTTAAGATTATTTGACTTTTAGAAAATAAACGGCACTGGGCATCTCAGTCGTTGCACATCCTTGGGCGGCTTGGGCGGACCAATTCTAAAGTTGTAAATCACTGAGGCTTCGTGAGCACCACCGGTATTAATACCCAATTCTGAGATGGTAATGTCGTAGCTATAACCAAAATTGAAAGGGCCTTTTCGCAGTCCGAGATGGATGATGATGGATTCATTATTAGAAAATCCTTCAACCGTTTTGATTGGGATGCCACGATACCATAGACCTAAAACTAAAGGTTCAAGAGTGAAAAAAGCGCCCAAATCTAGCTGGTCAAATTGACCCTGTGATCGGTAATTGAATGTTGGTGTAACACTGCGTTCACATCCTTCGGTTGTTCTGCCTACAGTTTGTCCTGACCTTAACGGAATCCTGTACCCTCCATGAATAGAATATCTTTTAGGTAATGGGCTGCTTGCCCCATCCCCATCGATCAGAGATTGATCGGGTTCGAAGATGTTGTGCACTGTTCCACCGATCCAGAGGTTATTGGAGAAAAATATGCCGCCAAGAGCCACGTCCACATAGTTCACTTTTAATCCTGTATCAAATGTCTCGTTCGTCACGGGATTGACCAAACCCGTATTGTCGAATTGATCGCCGAATGTAAGTTTATCAAAATTAAGATCCCTTGTAGTGTATGAGAATTGGGCACCTGGACGGAATACCCAGTTGTAATTGAGTTCCAATTCATAGGCATATTGCAACCCAATTGTGGTGGATGAAAGCCCGGCCTGACCTTCAACATCCCGGGTTATTATCATTCCCATATTGCTGTTGTTATCGAAGTGGTAGTCAGCCCATGCAGAAAAAGTCTCAAAATTTGCATCAATAGAGGGCCACTGGTTCCTATAATTGATCCCGGCTCTGCCATTCTGATTGATCCCTGCCAACGCCGGATTGAGGTAAAGAGGGACTGCATAGTATTGTGAAAATTGAGGGTCTTGACCCCAAACGTTGTTATTAGTACATGCTAAAAGCAGGATAAAAAACGCTAATAATACCTTATTCATTGACCTGTTTATGTGGCATTTTTTACACCACCCAAGAGTTTTGCAAAATGGGTAATAAAATGTCAATTTGGAAATCGTTTTGCTCATACTCAATGTTCACATAATTAGACAACGACTATGGTCGTTAATTTAAAGTGTTTCGATTTGATAGTAAAAACTTCATTTTTGAATAAATATTTTAACGGTACATTCAGGCGGTGAAAATAGTTAACAGGAATTTTGGTGTGAATAAGAAAGCGTGGTTGGTATTATGTGTACTTATAACCTTATCTGGTCAAAAAACCCTAAAGGCACAAGTCATTAACGGGAATAACTGGTACTTCGGGAATTCTTCTCAAGCCATTCTTTTTAAGAAATCTGACAACGAGGCTGTAATTGAGGACATTCAGGCCACCCCATTTGGAAGAGGCGGAGGTGCGGTTATCTCCAACGAACATGATGGTAATACAGTTTTCTACTGCGATGGCGTAAACATCTATGACGCCACTCATCTTATCGTTCCGGATGGCACAGGTCTGACAGGGGATTCATCTTTAAATCAAGCTGTAGCAGCAGTCCCAAGGCCGGGGTCGCTCAATACGGATTGGTACTTTTTTACTAACTCAGGAAGCGCTGGGGTTAATGAAATCCAATACACCCGGGTTGACAGGCAGGGCCTGTTAGGTAACGCCACCCAACCAAATCAACCGAGTCTCGGTGCTGTAGTCATTGCTGAAAAAAATGTAGCCACTGGCCTGGTTAACCCATCTCCGGGTATGCTTGTGGTCCGGAGTAGTTCTGACCCCAGTAATTTTTGGCTGCTTTCACAAAATAGCGTCACCAGAGAATTTAGAGTGACAGAAATCTCGGCGGGGTTAGCATTACCTACGCAAGCTTTTATGGATATAGCAGCTCCAACATTGATTGCAGAGAACTTCTCCGCTGCACGAATCAATCAGGATTCTGTACGGATTGCCATATCACCGCAAAACCCCAATAGTAATGTTCAAATATGGATATTGAACATTACTAATGGTAACCCGAAAAGCGGCAGTCTAAATTTTGAAAGATCAATTCTTAATTCCGGTAATGCGGACGATGTGTCGCCGGCAATTTATGACACAGAGTGGTCTCGTGACGGAACAAAACTTTATATATCCCGGCAGGGTAGTACTGGTAATACAGCCAACCTCTTTCAGTTTGATTTGAACGACACCCTTGAGAATGTAAATTCAATTCTTCCATCCCCTGTTTTTCGAAGTTTTGGTATAAAAATGGGCCCCAATGATACCCTATATCACTTGTATCAACCGACATCTGCGGCTCCAATAGAGATAGGGGCAGTTACCCAACCAGAGCAGACTTTTGATAGTACAGCTTATGATCTTCAGCCTTTTCCCAATGTGGCTTTTAATGGCATGCAGTTTCCTGAACAGGCAAATCCGAATATGATGACTTTGGGGGTGTTAGGTTTTACTTATACAGATTCCTGTTTTAGTTTATCAACAAAATTTACTCCGACAGTCGATATTCCACCGATATTCTATTTCTGGGATTTTGGTGATGGAGCTACATCTTTTTCACACAGTCCAATCCATACCTATGGAGCTGGAGGTATTTATACGGTGACTTTGTCAGTTTTTCTCAATGGAGTGACTGAGTCGTTTCCTCGATCCGTTCAGATCATTGATTCCCAGTTGATGTTAACCATTACACAGGATACCACTATATGTCCTGGCGATTCTGTTACACTTGAATCAATGCCAGATCCGATTACATCAGCCTTTAGTTTTATTTGGAACACAGGGGAAACTACAGAGAATATTACGGTTGATTCCACCGGACTTTACTGGGTTGCTGTGGAAGCGGTTGATCCGAATACAGGATTTGGCAGTGGCTGTTTCATTTACGATGAAGTTAATGTGACGGTATATGGTGACACCATCCAGATATCTAATCAATGGTACTTCGGAGATATGGCCGGGATAGATTTTAATGAAAACCCTCCGGTCCCTTTGCTCGATGGGGTGAGCCAGTCGCCGGAGGCGGCGGCGACCATATCGGATACAAATGGTGATCTGCTATTCTATACAAATGGGGTCACTGTATATAATAAAGAGCACATGCGGATGGCCAATGGTGATAATATTGGCGGTGATAGCACTTCCGCACAAGGCGCCCTTATTGTACAGGTCCCCGAGGATGAAACAATCTTCTACATCTTCACCACAGATCCGGCATGGGGAGATCAGTCTTTTGATTTGCAATATTCAGTGGTGGATATGAAGAGAGATACAGCCAGGGGAGCTGTGATTCTCAAAGATCGCCCCCTGTATAGAAAGTCAACTGAACGCTTGACAGCCTCGAGTGCTGGTGGGAATTTAGTTTGGCTGGTCAGTCATGAATTTGGTAACAATACTTTCAGAGCTTATCCTATTGATAGTACTGGCATTGGATTTCCAACCTTTTCTTCTGAAGGGACCAGGTTATCTTCAGCCACTGAGGGTAATAGCCGCAATTCCATGAAGTTATCGGCGGACGTTTCCAAATTGGTTGTGACTATTGCCGGATTGGAAAACTTTGTAGAGGTTTTTGATTTTGTGGATAGTACGGGTGAGGTCATGAATCCACTGAAGATCAATATTGGTGAAGCAGCGCCTGCAGAGATCTATGGTGTGGAACTCTCATCAAACAATGAAAAACTCTATGTGACCACCCGCGGTGGTGGTAATTCTAAATTATTGCAGTTTGATGTTGATACCACCGATGTGACCACTATTGAAGCATCTAAGTTTGTTGTAGCGGATGAACCCCAGGAATTCGGTCAAATACAGACAGGCCCAAATGGCATAATATATATGGCAGTGAATGGTGCTGCAGCATTGGGTACTATTAACAATCCTAATGGGGAAGATGCTCAGGTGGGGTTTCAACTTGCTGGATTTGATCTGGGTGGACAAACCAGTACACTAGGCCTTCCTAATTTTGTTCAAAATACCTCCCAACCTCCACAGGGTCCATCACTTACGGTTGGCCCCGGTTGTCGTGGTCAGACAATTCAGATGACAGCAACCGGTACCTCAAACATTGATCTGTTTGAATGGATTTTCGGTGATGGTCAGGGTACGGGCCCAATGGCGCCGTCGGATACCTCTCATGTTTACAATCTACCGGCTGACTATACGGTTCAGGTGAGGATCACTAATGTTTGTGGGCTTGACACGCTCTTATCACAGACCATTACTATTAGTCAGGATGTTCCGAGGCCAACCGTCCCGGGTGTAACCGCTTTATGTGACAATACTTTGACAATAGATGCCTACGACAGTAACCCCGGACTGGTTCTGCCAACTTTTTTCTATAATTGGTCAAATGGTGATACGACCCAGGTAATCACAGTTAGTGTTCCATCAACCCTTACAGTTTCGGTCACGGATACGGCAACAGGATGCGTTTCTGATGCTGTTACAGTCCTAGTTGGTGACGGCCGGCCGCAGGTTGATTTGGGTCCGCCGATGACATTGTGCCAGGGGGATAATTTTGGCCCGTTAGATGCGACCAACCCCGGGGCAGCTTATGCCTGGACAATTAATGGTACAGCATCAGGAAGTGGGCGCTTTCAGACTGTCAATACCAATACCGCTGGTATATTCGATTACGAAGTGGCGGTTACTGATCCATTTACAGGTTGCATAGGACGAAGCACGGTGACCATTACTGTTAATGAGGAGCCACAAATTGTATTGTCCGCCTTTGTTACCACCGCATGCGGAGTAACAGATGGTTCCTTGAATTTGACAATCAATTCGTCCGGAGATTTTGCCTATGATGTAATTTCCGGTGGTGCCACTAGTATGAGCATAATGTCCGGTACTTTAACTGGGCCGGGATCGATTAATATTCCAGGTCTTGGCGCCGGCAATTACTCAGTTACAGTCACCAATCAATTAACGAATTGTAGTAATACTATGAGTATTAATATTGATGACGGTAATACTCAATTCCTTGCTACATTAAATCCTACCTCAGGCTGTTCAACTACAGGTAATGTCACTGATTTAGGTGATTTAGAGCTTGTACTAACCAATAACGGAGGAGGTATTCCAACCACTTATAATTACGAATTAATCGATAATACCGGTATGACAGTCCGAACAGGTACAAGTTCAGCCATTCCTTTGGCTTTGGATGATTTAGATTCCGGGGTTTACAATATTGTAGTAACAAGAACAGCACCAGCTCCCAATTGTGTTCAAACTGCCCAAGTTAACCTCAGTGAGTTACCACCAGCTGACATAACCGTTGATCCCATTTACAATTTCTGTGGTGGTCAGGGCACTATTCCAGCCACTGTAACACCAGGGGGGGGGAGCCTCACATGGACATTACCTGATGGCAGTATGGCTGTGGTGAACAATCTTACCACCACCCAAAGTGGTACTCATACAGTGACCTCTTCAGGTGCTAACCTTTGTCCGAGAACGGAAACAGTAGAAGTAATCATCAGTAACGATCCTGTCGTCACCATTGATGTATTAGGTGACCAGTGCGATGGCATGCTTACCCTGACGGCCTCAATTGATGATCCCCTGGTAGCTACTTCTTTTATATGGGGATCTTCAGACAGTAATAACGGGGCGATTGCTTCGACCATAGTAGTCAGCCAGTCGGGTACGTTCACAGTGACATCGAGAAATCAAAATACCGGCTGTTTCGCTAATACATCTGTAGACGTTTTGGTGGAACCGATTTTAGAATTGTTCATCACTTCAGAACCCGATTGTGATAATAATCCCAATGTCTTCCTGATGGCAGAATCTAATATTACCGCTGATGTTACTTTCGAATGGATTGATCCTACAGGTAATATCTTACCTGATACTATGGCCATAATTTCAGTAAGTGAAGGTGGTAATTATTCGGCAAGAGTAATACGAATTAACAGTGGTTGTGATGCTTCGGCCTCATTTAGTCTGATTGCGGACCCTATCGAAGATGAAGATCTTATATTGCCCACAAGAGCAGTGATATGTTCACTGGATCCATCGACAGCCACTATAACCTTGGATGCTGGTGTATTCAATACCTACGAATGGAGACTCTTACCTGATGAAACCATCATTGGCACTTCACAAATATTGACGGTCAATACTCCAGGAAGATACGAAGTAGCACTCTTTAATGGTTTTACCTGCACCAAGGATGTTATAGATGTTGATGAAGATTGTACACCAAGAATTTTCGCACCCAATGCGTTTACTCCCAATGGAGATGGGCTAAACGACAATTTCTTTGTCTTCAATAATCCTTTCGTGACCGATTTTCAGATATGGATCCATAACAGGTGGGGAGAGCTTGTTTTCCAGGCTGACAATATTGATTTTAGATGGGATGGTATTTTCCTGGGAGACTTCGCTCCAATTGGTACTTATGCCTACGTAGTTAGATATAGAAGTACCGTTGAACCATCCCGTGGCGAGTTTGAGGAGCATGGTGCGGTGACACTAATTCGTTAATTTTGCTAAACCCGGCACGTATCTTGATAGTTATATGCAGATATGTTTAACATGAATTTCCGAACAATGAAAAAATCTACCTTACCATTGCTATTAGGATTTAGCTTAATTCTGCTTAGTACAAAGCCAGTACAAAGATCCCAACTGATGTCAACAAATCTTCGAGTGACGGTTTTGGACGATTTGGGAAACCTCCAAAAAGGGGCAGTGGTTGTTGTCTTCGCTACAGAACAAGATTATCGATTTGAAACTAACCCTGTTGCCGGACCTGAGGAAACAGATAAAAGGGGGCGGGTAACTTTCAAAAGAATAGCCGCTCAATCCTATTATATTATGGCTGTAAAAGGTGCTAAAAAAAATGACGGTAAGGGAGTAAAGACCAGTAAGCTCGACGCGGGAAGGATGAATAAAATAAATGTAGTCATCAGATAATGTCGAAAGACAATTTTCTAATCTACGGTGCCAATGGCTATACAGGCCGGCTGATTGCTAAATTGGCGGCTACTAAAGGTATGACACCCTTTATCGCCGGAAGAAATGCTGCCGAAATAGAACAGTTGGGACAGGATTTAGGCCTGCAGACCATTATTTTTGAAATAGATAATGAAGACCAGATTGTTCAACACATTGAATCGTTTGCTTTGGTTTTACATTGCGCTGGTCCGTTCTTTATCACGGCCAGACCGATGATCAGAGCTTGTTTAAAGGCACAAGTTCATTATCTCGATATTACAGGAGAAATAGAGATCTTTGAATATGCTGCTTCCAAGAATGAGGAGGCGAAGTCGGCGGGTATTGTATTGATGCCCGGAGTTGGTTTTGATGTAGTTCCCAGCGACTGCCTTGCTGCTTATTTAGCTTCAAAATTACCTGAAGCAGATCATTTGGAACTGGCATTTAAAGGTGGTGGAGGAATTTCCAAAGGTACGGCCATAACTATGATGGAAAATTTCCATAAGGGTGGTGCAATTCGTGAAAATGGTAAAATAAAGAAAGTTCCTGCCGCATTCGAGTCTCGTAAGATATCATTCGGATCAAAAGAATACATGACAACCACTATTCCCTGGGGAGATGTGTCAACTGCTTTTTACAGCACTGGAATTCCAAACATTAAAGTTTTCACTGCGACTAAGCCCAAGGTTATCAGGTTTATGAAGTTATCCAACTGGCTTGGCTGGTTAATGAAATTGGGTGTAGTAAAAAATTATTTACGGCAACGAATTGCCAAAAGTGTTTCCGGCCCATCAGAAGAAGTTAGGGAGTCCGCCAAAAGTCTTCTATGGGGAAGGGTCTCTTATAATAATACTTTCTTTGAAGCCTCGCTCACAACTACAGAAGGATATAAACTCACAGCAATGACTGCAATAGGATCGGTTGAAAAGCTGCTAACCCAGTCCGTTTTTGCTGGCTTTAAGACGCCATCAATGGCATTTGGACCAGATTTTATTTTGGAGTTTGAGGAGACAAAACGTGAGGACAAATAGATCGAGATACATATCGATTGTAATAAGTTTTATTTTCTTATTTGCATTTTCGTTGAAATGGATCAACCCCAATCTCAATTCTAAGCGTCTTGAAGCGCCATTAAATTTTGAAGTTAAAGAACAAGACGTTCCATTGTTAAAATCGGAAATTGGGAGTGAAGATGATCCCAATGCCCGTTTCAATTATCATATCAATCTACAGCTAGATCCTAAGACCGGTGAAATACCATTTGGTATCTATCAAAGGGAATTACAGTTTACCAGTAAAATACCATCAAGAATTCAAAATGGTAATACCAATTTACGAATTCAGCAGGATCAGTGGATCTCTATCGGTCCCGACAATGTGGGAGGTAGAACCAGGGCTTTTGCGGTAGATGTGGCTGACGATAATATACTGGTGGCTGGTAGTGTTTCAGGTAGCATGTGGAGATCAGAAGATGCTGGACAGACCTGGGAGGTTACCTCAAATTTCTCCAACCTGGTGGGTGCAACCGTGGTAACACAAGATACCCGTCCGGGTAAAGAAAATATTTGGTACTACGGTACCGGGGAGATTCGTGGGAACTCACAACGAGCTCCGGGAGCGCCGTATCGTGGCGACGGTATTTTCAAATCAACGGATGATGCCAGGTCATGGTTTCCGTTGACCTCTACGCAAGTTCCTGTCCTCAGTTTTTTCAACAGTCAGTTCAACTACATCTACGAAATTATTATTAATCACACAAAGGCGGATATCGATGAGGTATATGCAGCCGTTTATGGCGGCATCTTGCGTTCACAAAATGGTGGAGAAAGTTGGTCTGTGATTTTAGGGGATGAACTTTTTAGCCTGGAGCCTGAAGAAGATTTAAATGATGCGAACAGTCCTTTTTTCACTGAAATTAAATTGAGTAAGAATGGAATATTTTATGCTTACCTCAGTGAGTTTACTTCAAGTGGCTATGATCCAATCAAAAGGGGTGTTTTCCGATCGACTGACGGGTCTAACTGGTTAACGATTACCCCAGAGAATTTACCAGACAGCGCCAATCGTTCGGTAATGGCTATCTCTCCGTCAGATGAGAATATTGTTTACATGTTTGTTCACCATGGTGAAAGAGAGGAAGACGATAAGGCACAGCAGTCATTGTGGAGATATACACATCAGGAACCAATAGGTACCTGGGAGGATCTATCAGCCAACATTCCCAAATATGGTGGCGACGTGGGTGACATGGACACACAGAATTCCTATAATATGGTCATCGAAGTTCACCCCAATGATGAGAACATTGTTTTCCTCGGGGGAACGAACCTTTACCGCTCTTTGGATGGATTTAGTACTCTGGAAAACCAGGAGTGGGTAGGTGGCTATGATACCATTAATGACACATCACAGTGGCCTCGGCATCATGCTGACCAGCATAGTTTATATTTTCTCAAGAAATCACCATTCCGACTTTATTCGACCCATGACGGAGGAATTTCATTTACAGATGTTAGTACGATTCCATATCCTAACTGGAGTAGTTTAAATGATGGCTATCTGACATCGCAATTTTATGCTATAGATATCCAAATGGACGAGTTAAGCGATTTGGTTATTGGTGGCGCACAGGATAATGGGTCCTGGTTTGGTTTGAGCAATTCATTAAGTTCCTGGCTAAAAACATTGGGAGGTGATGGAGCTTTTTCTGCAATTAGTGAACAGGCCCGGTTTCTATATGCTTCAGCTCAAAAAGGAAGGATATTTCGTATTATTTTCGATTTCAATGAGCAACAACTTGTTTCCTTTTCACAAGTTGATCCAGTGGGTGCTGGTGAGAAAGAAGACCAGGAGTATCTCTTTATTAATCCATTTATCCTTGACCCGAACGATACGGATCGGATGTTCATTGCAGGGGGGGATGCTATGTGGCGCAATCATAATCTCACACAAATACCCGGGGGTACACGGGATAAGGTATTGGATGGCTGGGAAAAACTTGAAAGTACTGTCTTAACTGACACAGGACAAATATCAGCGCTTGTTGCTTCAGTAAATATTCCAAACCGTTTGTATTATGGCACTTCAACCGGTCTCTTGTTTCGAATTGACAATGCACATATCGCAGACGGAGAAGTTTCAGAAATTACAGGTTCTGATTTTCCCGAAGGTAATATTATGTGCATTAGCCTCAATCCTGAGGATGCAGATGAACTTATTGTAATATTCTCCAATTACAACGTACAAAGTATTTTCAGATCAAGCAATGGCGGAACAGGTTTCGAACCTATTGGCGGTAACCTGGAACAAAATGAAAATGGTGTCGGTGATGGTCCAAGCCTCCGGTGGGGGACTATTGTTCCGATGGCAAATGGTTCAACGAGATACTATGTAGGAACGAGTTCGGGTTTGTTTTCAACAGACGATCGTAGAGGTTTGGAAACGACGTGGCTTCGGGAAGGACCAACCACAATTGGCCGTTCTATTGTTACCATGATCAAATATAGACCGCTCGATGGAAGAATTGTTGCAGCAACACACGGCAATGGTGTATTTTCATCCGATGTCCTGGGATTCAAAGCATTAGACCCTCCGAAACAAACACCGGGACCTTTTGGAATTACAACTGCTTATCCCAATCCTTTTAACGAAAGCATTACCGTAGAGTACTCTTTACCGGAAGAGGGTTTAGTACTGGCGAGGATATTTGATCTCAGCGGAACCTGGGTAAAGACAGCGCTTTGGGGTACTCAATTGGCTGGTGCTAATCATATCACTTGGAACGGTAGAAATAATCTGGGTCAATTAGTACCTGAAGGAATTTATATTCTCAATTTACTTTATAGTGGGAAGCTTACTTCTTGGAAACTCATTCTGAGTAGGTAGCGAACTAAGGTCTTGGAGTTTTTTGTCTAGTTATTCTTCTAAACGTCTTTTTTTCGAACTCCCAAAAGAAATTGAATTGGCCGAACAAGAATCCGTAAAAGAGGAGGATTACATTGTAGAAAGGAAGAATAAGGATATAATATGCAATACTAAACCAAATCTTTTGTTCATTTTCAATAGTAAAAAAAGCAACAGCCGGCTTTTTTAAAAAGAGGATGGTGAAGCCTGTTAATGCAAATACAATCAATACAATGATCACTTGGGCGACACTCTTAAGGTTCCATCTGTTTTTAAGTTTCTCCAGGTAGTTCATTTATATGTCACTTTTTTAATTTTCGTTTTCCTGAAAGTCACTAAATATTTGCCAAAAATCATCATCAGGAAGTGGGGCTATGATTTTCATATGTTCTTTTTTTACTGGATGAACAAAGCTTTGTGCAAAGGCGTGTAGATTTATGTTTCCATCGATGTTCGCTTTCGGAAATCCATATTTGAGATCACCCCTGATGGGGCTGCCCATTGAATATAATTGGACCCTGATCTGATGAGGTCTGCCTGTTAAGGGTTCAACTCTTACAAGATAATGGCCACTTAGCTTTCCTATGACCTGATAATTGAGCTCCGCTCTTTGAGCGCCCCTTTTTTCTTTGACATATGCAGAAGTTTTATTGCTTTTGCTATCCTTGATTAGCCAATGAACAAGATTATCCTCGACTTCCACAGGTTTTTGCTTCACTATTGCCCAATAGGTTTTATGAAATTCATTATCCCGAAAGAGTTTGGTCATTCTCTCTAATGCTTTAGAGGTCCGGGCGAAAACAACCGCACCGCTAACAGGTCTATCCAGGCGATGAACCACACCAAGAAAAACGGCTCCGAGCTTTTGATATTTTTCTTTGATATAAGTTTTATAGTATTCAACTAAAGGTGTATCTCCGGTTTTATCCCCCTGTACAAGAATGCCTGCCGGCTTGTTGACTATTAATAGATGATTATCCTCATAGAGGACTTGATAGGAAAAAGCCATCTTCAAATTTATATATTTTAACTTCGCTTAAATTCAAGAACAAATGCCCCAAAACTTAATAAAGGGACTTTTTTGGGTGTTATTGGTATCAACGGTAGTAGTTTTTTGGATAAGTCTGCGTACTACGACGGATGCTCTGTTCTATACCGTTATTTCCATTGTACTCTGGGCCTTGACTTATGCTGCACATAAATGGTTAAAATTTGAAAAGAATAAGGAACACCAGTGAATTTTTATTCTACGAAAAGGGTTATGTAAGTTCAAGTAATAAGTGCAATTTTCCTTTGTAGCACTTGCTTTGCGTTTAGGTAATTAAATTTTCTAACAGGGCGTTCATTGATTTTGTTTTCAACAACTTTGATTTGCTCCTCTGTAACAAATCTAATATCTGTTTTCTTAGGATAAAACCTTCTGATTACCCCAATCCTATTTTCAACTGTCCCTTTATCCTGACTAGTATAGGGACGAGTGAAATAGGCATCCACATCAAGGGATTGAGCAATCAACTCATGTTTAGAAAATGCCATATCATTATCAAAAGTGAGTGTTTCCAGTTTGTGTTTATCCTGAGAGAGTTCCTCCACAATAGCTTCGGCCATTTGATCGGCATTTTTACTGTGCATCTTTCTGATTCTGGTAAAAAGACTTGCTCGGTCTGTCATCACCAACAAAGAGCCTTTGTGGTTTTTACCCATCATTAAATCGACTTCTATATCTCCCAATCGTTCCCTTTTGTTAATGATCTGGGGTCGCTGTTCAATTGATACCCTATTCGGGATAATACCTCTACGATCTTTTCTGTTTCCTCGTTTGCGCCTTCGTTTGCCATGTTTTAGATATGTGTATAGTTGTTTGTATTCTTGGTTCTCCTGGCGGTTGGTGTGCTTACATTCCCATATCCATTGGTAAATCCATTCATGGCTAAGTGGACATTCTCTCGTTTTCTTTCCCTGATGGCTGATCAATTCAGGACTCCATCTATCTTCTTGGAGCCGGTTAACTATCCAGTCTTTCATGGGTTTGGTGAAAATCACTCTTTTTGGCTTTTCTTGATGACGAAGATTGGTCCTCCTTTGTGCATTTGCTGTTCGATAGACACCAGCTCCCCTACCTCTTGAACCCACATTTCGCTTAAGCTCACGTGAGATCGTAGACGGGTGAAAATGAACGATACAGGCAATCTCCTTTTGAGTAGCTCCTGTTTTCAATAATGCTTCAATTTGATACCTTTGATCAATACTGAGATGTGTGTAGTTTTTTGACATTTTGCAATCCAAAGATTGCACTGTTCAGGCAATTGAAGGATGAAAAAGCCCTTAAAAGCTTTTTCATCCTTCAATTGCACTTATTAGTTGATCTCAGCTTAATTTAAATGTCAAGATCTTGACATTTAAATTGAAGAGGTAAAAATGAACGAACAATCTAATTTGTGGTTTCTGGAGAAAGTTGATTTGTTTGATCTGATGTGTCCGAATAAGTCAGCCAATTTAGAGGACAAGCATCTTCCGAATTCTTTCAAAAAAGATGAGTTCATATATTTTCCGGATGAACCTTCTAATCATGTTTTTATGATAGCAGCTGGTAGGGTAAAGATTGGTACATATTCTGACAATGGAAAAGAAGTAATAAAAGCAATCTTGGGAGATGGTGAAATATTTGGAGAATTGTCTCTTACCAGGGAAGGGGTTAGATCTGATTTCGCCCAGGCTTTGGACGCAGATACACGCATTTGCCAGATGAAGATTGACGATATGCAGGCCATGATGAAGGATAATCAACCCCTGAATTTGAAAATCTTCAAGTTAATGGGAATGCGGATAAAGAAAATCGAGCGACGATTAGAATCTCTTGTCTTTAAAGATGCCAGATCCAGGGTAGTTGAATTTTTGAAAGATTTGGCCGAGGAACGGGGCCAGAAGGTAGGGTTTGAGACCATGGTAAAAAACCACTTTACACACAAGGATATTGCCAGCTTAACCGGCACTTCACGACAAACTGTTACTACAATATTGAATGAACTTAAGGAGAAAAATCTGATCAACTTTGATCGAAGGAGGATTTTGATCCGTGATTTAGAAAAGTTGTCATAGCACTCATTCATAGAAGTCCTGTGTACGAATTCACAAAAAAACTCTTGTAAGAGGGCTAGTATGCACCACTATACTTCCTGATAAACCACTCAACTGAAAAAAGGAACAACAAAACAAAGAATATCCATTTCAGGTTTATCAGTGGCAAGAAAGTTTCTGATGTGTAAATTACACCCTGTGGTTCTTGACTTAAAAGGGTTTCCCTTAACAATTCCATCTGATTTGGTAGAAAAAATTTTCCACCAGAGTCCCGAGAGAGTTTTCTCAAGACACTATGATTGGCAGTGAGATTCAGCGATTCAATTTGTAATTCACTAATGGAGAATTCCCCTGATGATGTTTCAGAAATACCATTTAATAGCGTCGACGCTGAGAATTGATACACACCCTGACTCAGGCCACTAATTCTATATTGACTATTGGCACTACTAGTGGTATAACTGAAGTTACTTTTATTACCTTCCCCATCTGTTATGGTAAGTTGGATTTCATTACCATAGATTGGTTCATAAATATCATTATATATTTCAGTTTCAAATACAATGTCTTCGGTGTCATAAAACTCGTTTTCAACAGGATACAACCTGAATTTTCTTTTATCCTCTTTGGCGCTGAGGAACTGAATTAGTTTTGACACTATTTCATCAAAAGTTTCATGTCCATACTTTCGGGCAAATTCCATTGTTCTCCATTGCCAGAAACCTTCACCCACCATAACAGCGATTTTCTTTCCACCAGACTCATGAACCGCAAGGAGGGGCTTATTGGTAACAATACTCCCAACCTGCTGATAGAGCAAGACTTCTCCGCCTTGAGTAAGTTCTGTTTTTCCAAACGGTACTAGCACCGGTGGATAATCTGTTAGTGTAGACTGGTAATCTTCAGAGTTAATTTTGAACCGACTGAAGCCTCTATTGTGAGCCGGTCGTACCAGGTCTTTCTGACTACTGGATACAGTGATTTTTAATAATCCGTTCAATTGATTGAATGAGTTAATATTGCTTTGATTACCAGCTATAAACCAAAGTGGAGTCTCTGAATCAATGAATCTTTTGATCAACTGACTGTTTCGGTTAAAACGATCAAAGGCCTGGTGGAAGATTACCAAGTCGTATTTGTCTTCAACAAAGTCTTCAATACCGGGGATATGAATTTTTAATTCATAGTTCTCATTATTTTCTATTGTACTAGCGATCGCCTTAATGTCCGGATGTGGTGCGAGCCCAACCAGAAGAATCTTTTCTTTTCCCTCTATAACATCGATGTAGGCATCTTTGTAGTTGTTCGAGTAAACAGATTCTCCCTGGAGCGGCATAACTTCGACACGATAGTGCTGAATACCATTATTATTAGCCTTTATAGTGAAATCCAGACGTTTGAGCTGATTATCACTTGAAAAGCGGACGCCTTTTCTGTCAATTTCACTACCATCCTTAACAATGCGTACAATAACTTCCCTGTCTGTAAAACCGGAATTGATCACCTCAGCTACTAACGGAAATCTGTTTCCCTGGTAAGTAATTTTATTATAGTAGATATTTCGGAGTTTAATATCCTCTTTGGGAACGCTATCTCCCAGGCCCAGGGTATGAATTTTAAAGTTGTATGGAGAAAAAGTTGGAGAAAGACCTTGATTGTAAATACCATCACTTACCAATAAGACTCCACCGACATTTCTACCCTCATAGTCTGATTGGATCGATTTTAAGATTTGATTGAGATCTGTCGATTTGTTGGTATTCTCTAATTCTTCGATACTGGATAGGTTCGACCCATTTATAGTATTAATAACAACCTCATAACCATTTTCATTTAGCTGTTTTGCGACTACTTGAAGTTGTTCGAGTTGATTTCTGTAAATACTTGTATCGGCAACTTGGGTAATTGAACTGGAATTGTCAAGAGCAAAAATGAAAGTAGGGTTTTCGATGGAATTAAACAGTTGTTTCAAAAAAGGGCCCAACAAAAGAAAACAGAGCAATGAGACAGATAGGAACCTGACCAAAGAAAGAATTAGGTTGGTGTGTTTATTCCAGGGACCTCTAGCGCTATACAGTGTGAGGGCAAACAATCCTCCTACAATTACACATAGGATAATGAACCACGGAGAATATTCGAACAATAATTGAGGTGTCCTCATAAATCAGGAAAAAGGAACCAGACCTTGTGTGAACTGGACGGCTGCCGGATCAAACTTATAACGCAACACATTAACTTATCGATAAATTGAAGCGAAAAGTTTCTTGAATTTTATGAAAGGTGCTTTTTTCAAGACTTGTCAATTGTAATCAATTGATAGTTTCGCGAAATAATTTTGTTTGAATTGAATATGAACTTATCATAGTCAGATAATTTAAGTTCAGATGCCAGGTACCTGCGTTTTTTGTGAAATTATCAAGAAGGAAAAACCAGGATTCATCGTTGATGAAGATGAGCTAATACTAACATTTTTGGATAATCGTCCACTTTTTTACGAGCACTGTTTGTTAGTGCCTAAATGCCATTACGAAGCTTTGCCGGATATTCCTCCTGACCTTGTTGGTCCACTTTTTCAAAAGGTCCAGCTAATGGCACGGGTTGTCAAGGAGGTCATGCAATCGCAGGGAACCTTTATAGCAATGAATAACACCGTGAGTCAAAGCGTTCCTCATTTGCATATCCACATAGTCCCCAGAACGCGGGGCGATGGCCTGAAGGGATTTTTTTGGCCTCGAAAGCGCTATCAAAGTGATGAGCAAATGCAGGATATCTGCAATCGAATTAATGAAGGCCTTAAGCTCAATCAATGAAGCGAGAGTGATATCTCCTTCAGGGTTAAGTTCTCAGATGTTTTTGTACTTTCTTTTTGAGTCGTTCCCGATCAGAAGTGATTGAGGGATCAGCGTAAATGCCTTTCGACAACTCACCAATTACTTTTCTGTCAAACCCTAATTTCTCAGCCATATCTTCACAATAATGAATCTCGCTAAGAAAAACTTCGTGGTCGATTTTCATCAATTGTACAATATTGAAGAGATATTCAAATTTTTGATCAAAAGAAAATGTATTAACGTTTTCTACTGGATGTGGGTTCTCAACAAGCTCATCGATCTCTGCTTCCGTCATTCCATTCGCTTTGCCGATCATATAGATCATATGTTTCTCTTTTTCATCAAAGTCTTCGTCAACCTTTGCCAGATCGATCAACATGCTCAAATGGGTTTGGATACTCATATATTAGGGTATTAGGTTAATGACTAATTTTTGAATTTCAGTACAGCTATTTTAAGCCGTTCTTTGTCGGCTGTGATGGACGGGTCACTAAATATTTGACGTGACAACCTACCAATTACCTTCTTATTGAATCCTAATCTAACAGCCATATCTTCACAAAAGTTTATCTCACTTAGATAAATCTTGCTATCTATTTTCATTAGTTGGACTATATTATACAAATATTCAAATTTTTCATCATCTGACAATACTGGCAATTGCATCGGTCCAAGACTCTTAATCTTTTAGCGCCACCATAATCATTCCCTCAATTTCATCTTTGGGAACCCCATTTGCACTAGCAATCATCTTGATCATATCTCTTTCCTGGTCATCCAAATCTTCGTCGACAAGGGCTAATCTCAACAGTACTTCTAAATGTGCCTTAATGTCCATAATTGGTCTGTAATTTTGATCTAATTTTACTTCAGTAAGCTCAAATTAAAGGAAAAATTATTGTGATCAAACTTAACCAATGCATTTTAGCTGATTTCGGTATTATCGTTTCAAGCGTAACTTCAATAATTATTAAGGGGTAATTCTTTTACATTTGGATTGATTGTCTTCAATAATATTAGAAATGTCTCATTGCGTTTAATGATTAGTGATGGAAAGAAGACCTAGAAGGAACCGACGAACAAAGGCCATACGTGAAATGATCAGGGAGTTTACAATCTCCTGTAGTGATTTAATTTTTCCGCTCTTTTTACTAGAAGGACAAAATCAGAAGGTAGAGGTTCCCTCCATGCCTGGAATATACAGGCTTTCATGTGATTTAATGTTAAAAGAAATTGAAGAGTGTCTCAGACTCGGCATCAAAACTTTTGATATTTTTCCTGTGGTAAGCGAAGTTCATAAGGATAAGATGACAACTAAAAGCTATGATCCTGATTTTTTTTACCTGAAATCCTTGGAGAGGATAAAAAAACAATTTCCCGAAGCTTGTATAATGACCGATGTGGCCATGGACCCTTATAGTTCGGATGGTCATGACGGTATTGTTCAAGATGGGTTGATTTTGAATGATGAAACCTTGGAAGTGCTTGGTAAAATGTCGTTAGCCCAGGTGGCCACCGGTATTGATATTATTGGTCCTTCTGATATGATGGATGGTCGGGTCGGATATCTGCGTGAATTATTGGATGAAAACGGTTATAGTCATGTTTCTATTATGTCTTATACTGCCAAGTACGCCAGTGCATTCTATGGTCCATTTAGAGATGCATTAGATTCGACTCCCAAATCTGGTGACAAGAAAACGTACCAGATGGATCCGGCTAATGCCAAAGAGGCTGTCCTTGAGGCAGAGTTGGATGAGCTAGAAGGTGCTGATTTTCTAATGGTGAAACCAGCCCTTGCCTATTTAGACATTATAAAATCACTTTCTGATAATTTTAATATTCCAATTGCCGCATATAATGTGAGCGGTGAGTATGCGATGATCATAGCCGCCGGTCAAAAAGGATGGGTTAATGAGGAGGCGGCGATGTTGGAGTGTCTGCTAAGTATAAAGAGAGCTGGTGCTAAGGTAATTCTAAGCTATTTTGCCAAAAAATTTGCTGTCTTGAGGTCAGCAGAATAAAAAATGCCATCACGAATGTTCATGATGGCATTCCAACCTTAACCAAAACATTAAAATTTACAGCTAAGTTCTAATTATAACAGCATTTTGTTTAAATAGCTCATACAGATGATAGGCTTGATCCGTTAATAGCATAGTCAGAAACCATTGTTTCAAAGTTGTTTTACTCTCTCTTATTCGGTCAGCATAAGCATACCAATTCAGGTAGTTTTGCAAATATTTGGAACTGACACCATTGAATGGGCGTAAGAATGTCCTAAGTTGAGTGTGAACATTGTTTACTTTTTGCAGATGGATTGTTTTATCATCTCTATCCACATGATCTTTGGCCAATAGCGCTTTGTGCTTTATGGAGGGGTTGTCTTTGGCAAAAGCCTTATAAGAAGGGTGCTTATCTGTAATCAAGGTTGCACCGTAGGCCAACTTCCCATCCAATGCCTTTGAAATTTCTTCTTTGCTCAGCCGTTTTGATGCAACAGCTTTAAGGTACTTCTCCCCCTTGCGTTCAACCGCTGTTACTACCTGGACAACTGTGACCTCTTCCTTTCCCATATTCCGTATGAAATCGTTTCCCCTCTTTCTTGCTGCCCTATCTAAATTTCGACTGCCCTTGTTGTTAAGTGCCAGTTCCAATTCATCACATTCTACTTCCGAGGATAACTGTTCGGGAACAAACTCATTTAGTGAACTCAATATCTTATGCCGCCAGTCGAAGCTTGTCTGGATGCTTATTCCGATTTGTTTTGCTATCTTTTTTATCGGCATGCCCTGCTCCATGCAGCGCAGATAAGATTGCCATTTTGATTTAAGCTTGATGTCATACAAAGGTGTCCCTGTTGTTTCACTGTACCATCTTTTACATTCATTGCACTGATACATCTGCACACCTTTTTGTCTGCCCCTCTTATATACCTTCTCGCTTGTGCAATTTGGACAGGGTTTCTTCTTTCTTTTCTCTGCTATTTGTTGTTGAGCGGCAATCAATACTTTGCCTTGTAATTCCTGCTCCTGGAGCAACTCATCCAACAATTCGGTTTGGGAACTTATCGGCAATTGTGCAAATAAATTTTTGATCTCTTGACTTGATATCATATAGCGAAGATAATAATAATTGCTGTGTTATTTAGAACTTAGCCAAATTTACTAACTATGATTTGTATTTGCTCCTCTTACAATCAATCTTGGTTACAATAAGTTCCCCCGGTTAATTAATTTTTTTTAGCTCTAGGGCACCTCTATCGAATTGGGGTTTGTTGTTCATTTCTATATAGTACTGATTCCCAGCAGACTCCATGATTAAATCACTTTGAAAGATGATTTTGTATTGTTCTGCTTTAAGGTCTGTTTCCTTAGCTGCAAGAAGCAATCTCCCATCCAAGTCATATACAAATATCTTGTGCTGACGATTTAAACCGTATGCCTCAATAAATGCATTTTCTGAAAATTCGTTCATATCTTCAATAAGATCATTATGACCTTTTTCTGATTTGTCCTTATTATCTGCTTCTGCGATCCCAATACCCAAAAACATAGCTAATGCTATTGTCAAACACTTAATTCCTCTCATTTTCATTTCTTGTCCTTACCTATTATGTAGTATAAAATTTTATTATAATGCTAACAATCATTGTACGCAAAACTATATTTTATGTTCAATTGATAATAAGATATTTTTCATTGAATTAAGCGTTTATTGAACTAAAGACAGGTTGTAATAAGAAGCTCCCTCGTGGGTGCATTTCGGATTTTGTAAATCTTAGGTGTTTTATCAACTTTTCTATCTGTATAACTTCAACTACTTCTGCGTGAAATGATTATTCCCTAATAATATTTGGTTGGAATTATGGGCTTGGTGTGAATCTCCGGCCGTATTAATTGTTCCGAGCCGAGTAAAATATTTTAGAAATTGATTAGTTCTTTTTTGCCCAAAATACCATCCGTATAAAAAGGTTTTTCCGATTAAGGTGTGTACTCAGTAATTTTGTCCCGATTGAATAAGCAAAGATTATACTGGATATGTCAAATTGGAGGATGGTCTCTTTACGGGATAGCCAATCTCATTGGCTTTTCTTATACAAGAGCAATCACTCAGAATCTCTTAATTGGTGAAATCTTTCAGGTAGGATTTTACTTTTTTTCGACACATCTTCTAAGACTCCATATAAAGCGGCGAGATTGGTTTAGCCTGGCATGGAACAGGCTTCTTCCCAGACTAGTAGTGGCTACATTTATTCTAAGTTTTACCAATAGCACAATTAATTATATCCTCGTTACAGGAATTTCGTCAAGACCAACCACTGATTTAGTTGCGCTTATAATCGTCTCAATGATTGTTTATTTCCTGTGGGTTTTGATCTACTTTATGTTCCACTATTTCGAAAGTTACAGGAAGTCGCTTCAATTTGAAGCAGCAATGCATGAGATCGAATTGAACAACTTAAAATCACAGCTGAACCCTCATTTCATATTCAATGCGCTTAATAGCATTCGGGCATTAGTGGATGAAAATCCCAGTAAATCGAAAGATGCAATAACTCAACTTTCCAACATACTCCGCAACTCATTGGCAATCGACAAAAAGCAGTTGGTGGATTTTACCGATGAAATTCGAACAGTTAGGGATTATCTTGCCCTGGAATCAATTCGTTTTGAAGAGCGATTGAAAACTGACATACGAATACACCCTGACTCCGAAATGTATAAGGTGCCTCCAATGATGATTCAAACGCTCGTCGAAAACGGCATCAAGCATGGGGTGTCTAACCTTAAGAAAGGAGGTAAGATTGAAATCACTACAGATGTCGTGGATTCAATGTTTGTGATTCGCATTCGAAATAGCGGTAAGTATTTGAATGGCAGTACTGATACTTCGGGTTATGGTCTAGACAATACCAGGAAAAGGCTAAAGTTGATTTATGGAGATGCAGCTTCTTTTAATATTGATAATGAAGATAAGAATACTGTCTTAACTGAAATAAAAATCCCTCAGCACTCACCCGATACAGATGGAAATGTAGATGGATTAATACAAAATGAAACTATTTGATAGATGAGAACATTAATTATTGATGATGAACGATTAGCAAGAAAGGAATTAACTAACCTACTAAACAGCTTCGATGAAATAGAAATTATCGGGGAGGCGGTCGATGCTGATGATGCCTTTGAAAAAATTAACTCATTCACCCCGGATTTGATCTTTCTTGACATACAAATGCCCGGTAAAACAGGTTTCGAATTGCTGGAAAGCCTAGAAAAAGTACCCAGGGTTATCTTCACTACTGCCTATGATGAATTCGCACTAAAGGCTTTTGATTTCAACGCCCTGGATTACCTTCTCAAACCGATTCAACCTGAAAGACTAGCTGAGAGTATTAATAAGATAGTAACAGCCGCCGAGGAAGCAGATGAATCTGCCGGAGCATCTGATGAGTCGAAATTGACAGGAAATGATCAGGTATTTGTCAAGGATGGTGATAAATGTTGGTTTGTGCGATTGTCCAATATTAGATTGTTTGAATCAGATGGCAATTACATAAAAGTATATTTCGATAATTTCAAACCAATGATTCATAAATCTCTCAATGCTTTGGATGGAAGATTGGATGATAGATCCTTTTTCAGGGCCTCCAGAAAACACATTATAAATTTAAGTTGGGTGGAGATAATCGAACCATGGTTCAATGGTGGCTTGATGGTTCAATTGAAGGGAGGAGAGAAAGTAGAAGTAAGCAGGAGGCAAGCTGCCAGGTTCAAAGATATGATGAGTCTATAAATTTTAGAGATTTCCATTAGGTCTTTACTTTTTTTAGGAGATTTTTTTCGACGCTCCAATCACGGGCAAGGGTTAGCATAGCTGTAGCTTCCATCTCCGTTAAATAACCTTTTTTATTGCTATCCTCCCACACGGCGATGAGGTAGTCAACTCTCTGTTGCTTCTCCAGTCTTCCAATTACTTTATTGAGGAACTCCCTGGATCGCTCGAAAGCTGATAAGTAGTCCTGAGAAATAAACGCTTTGGCCCAGGTCAGTTCCTTGTCGGCATCCAATTCATCTGCGGTTTGACTCAGGATTTTCTCCTCATCCTCATCAAGTCCATGATAGTGAAAGATCAGGGCCTTCAGTAGCATAAAGGCTTTTTTCTCTTCGGGGTTCATTTCAAATGACAATTTAGTCCATTTTAACTTTTTTGACTGCATTGAAGCTATGAGGTTTCAATCATTAATTCGGAACTTATTGAATCGGCGATCAACTGACCTTTGAAGGTAAGTAAAAGTTTATCTTCATTTATCTCAATAAGTTTATTTGCATGCAGTTTGTCTATAATTTCTGTATTCATTCTAACTAAATCAAAATCTAACGACGATTTTAATACTTTAAGATCACAACCCCATATTGTTCTTAACCCTGTTAAAATATACTCATTGATCATGTTTTCTCTTGATAAATGTTCCATGTGAAAAGGGACCTCACTTGATCTGATAGCTTTAATATATTTAGAGTTGTTCTTGACATTGAACTGCCTGTTCATTTGGTCATAAGAATGAGCTCCCGGTCCAACTCCAAGATATTTTGCATTCTTCCAATAAGAAGTATTGTGTCTGGAATAATGCCCGTCCCTACAGTAGTTTGAAATTTCATAATGTTCGTAATTTTTCAAATTCAATAAATAATGTGCATATTCAAATTGCTTGGCAGAATGTTCATCTGAGACCATTTGGATTTTACCCTTATCCAACCAGCGACCAAAAACTGTTTTACTCTCAATTGTCAAATTATAAACCGAAATATGATTCGGTTTAAATTTTAGCGCCGTTTCCAAATCTTCTATCCAAATAGCCAAGTCATTCTCCCTAATACCAAAAATCAAATCGATACTGAAATTCTTAAACTCACTATTGACGATTCTTTCAATACTTCTGAATGCCTCTGGTGAAGAGTGCACTCGATTCAAATATTTCAGATAAGGTTCGTGAAAACTTTGGATGCCCAGACTGAGTCTATTGACCCCGGCACTTAAAAAGGCTTTCAAGCTTTCTTTGGTAATATTTTCCGGATTGGCTTCCAGGGTTACCTCTGTTTCATTATCTACCTCATAATTTTTGTATATCGTTTCTAACAATGATGCTAATTCCTTTGGCGAAAGAAGTGAGGGAGTGCCTCCGCCTACATAAATCGAATTTATGGGATCATCGGTTAGGTAATTTTGTTGTAACAGGAGTTCTGCTACAATACAATCTACCATTTCAGACTTGCTGTCAAGATTGGTCGAGAAGTGAAAATCACAATAATGGCAAGCTTTCTGGCAATACGGTATGTGAATATAAATTCCAGCCAAGGTAATTGACCTATTTTAGTAGCGTTAAATGAGCGGTGAATCAGTAATAGTGAATCGACCGAAATTAAATGTAATACTAATTGCTTTGTTCCTTTCAATTGATCTTTGCGGTCAGGATGTCTCAAAGCTTCTAATATTTGAGTCGATTGATGACCACCAACAAACTTTAGAGAGATATGCCAGAACATTTAAGGTTACTGATTCACTCAGTGCATTCAAGGAGGTACTCCATGTTATTTCCAACATGCAGAGAGATGGCTATTTAACTGCCAGCCTCGATTCAATTAAAAATATCGATGAGTCATATGGTGCACACATTTTTGTAGGTAAGCGCTATAAATGGGGGCAATTGAAAATGTCAGGTGTACCCGCCGATTGGCGAAAGTCCGCATTCAATAGAAAGTGGAACCAATCTATTAACGGAAGCGACTATTCTCGACCTTTTGCTAAATTACTGGAGCACGCTAATAATAATGGTTATCCGTTTGCCAGAGTTCAACTAGACTCATTGCTAGTTGTCGAAAACAGTGTATTTGGCACACTACAATTTAAGCCAGGACCACTGATCAGATTTGATACTCTTGACATTAATGGTACCGAATCAAGGAAGAAATATCTCTCTTCCTATTTAAAAATACACCCAGGCTCATTGTATAATGAGCGAAAAGCAAATAAGATACCTGAATATTTTGAGAATTTGCCTTATTACAACCTACAGCGGCCGGTTCAATTACTTTTTCATAATGAAGATGCGAGACTTGGGCTTGAAGTTGAACGAGTGAAGGCTAACAGTTTTGATGGAATTATCGGCCTGTTGCCTAACTCATCAAGTAATGGTAAAACACTAATTACAGGCGAACTTAATCTTGAGCTCCTAAATCCTTTTGAGTCTGGAAAAGAACTCAAACTACATTGGCAAAGATTAAGGGAGGAGTCTCAATACCTTGATCTGGGGATTAAATTTCCACATTTCATGGGAACCCCAATGGACGTATTTGTTGAATATAGGCAGCTTAAGGAGGACACCACTTTCATTAACCGCAATGCTAAGCTCGGTGCGGAAGTTGACATTACTTCCAGGTCAGATTTTAGATTCTTCGTAGACATCAAATCTGCCGGTTTATTATCTTCCGATCAGATGGTATCTCAGGCAAACCTACCAGAGAATATTGACTTTGGTTTGACACGATATGGTTGGGGATATTCCTACTACACCTTAAGCGCCAAGGATCTTCGGGATGAGGGAGTTCGCTTACTTTCTGAATTTTCTCTTGGCAATAAAAAGATTCGAAGAAATTCTAATTTGGATGATTCCGTCTATGAAGAACTTGCCTTAAATTCTGCCTTTTATCAACTCGAGGTAGATATAACTTATAGGAAAGTTGTTAACAGCCTGATTACATTTCATCATCAGGTAAGGTCGGGTCATCTAATTAGTGTCTGTATGAAAACAGGCTAATATGCTGATTATCCATCATAGATTTTTTCCATCAAATCAGGTATCTCAGGCAAACCTACCAGAGAATATTGACTTTGGTTTGACACGATATGGTTGGGGATATTCCTACTACACCTTAAGCGCCAAGGATCTTCGGGATGAGGGAGTTCGCTTACTTTCTGAATTTTCTCTTGGCAATAAAAAGATTCGAAGAAATTCTAATTTGGATGATTCCGTCTATGAAGAACTTGCCTTAAATGCTATGGGACTGCCTTTTATCAACTCGAGGTAGATATAACTTATAGGAAAGTTGTTAACAGCCTGATTACATTTCATCATCAGGTAAGGTCGGGTCATCTAATTAGTGTCTCTAAGAAAACAGCCCTTTTTTTATAAAATGAATTATTATGGATGAGATTTTCATTTTCTTTCTATGAGTTAATACCTGAGTATCAATCGATTAGAAAAAATGGAAAGATCGACCATAAGAATAATTTTTAATTTAGGTGTGTTTTCTTAGAGACACTAATTAATAAAAACCTTTTCAAAAATGATATGTTTAGACTTGGAGGCCTAAATACCTTAAGAGGATTTAATGAGAATCAATTCTTTGCAAGTAATTATGTCCTTTCAAACGCGGAGTTAAGAATGCACTTTGAAAGTAACTCCTTCTTATTTCTATTTTATGATCAATCTTACATTGTTACAGATATTGGTGACGAAACCTCTAGTGACGAACCATTTGGTTTTGGCTTGGGATTACAATTGAATACCAAAAGTGGTGATTTTAAATTTGCTTATGCATTGGGTAAATCAAATAGTCAAGTAATTAACTTTAACCTGTCTAAGATTCATTTTGGTATAATAAATAGGTTTTGAGTTACTGGGTTAACAGACTTCTCAATTAGTTTTGAAATAAATTTTGTTGAGTGAGAATTTTTCTTTTAACCATCCACCTCTTTGTAAGCGGTCTTCTGGCCAGAGGAGATGATTTCTTTCGTAAGGACTACTCTGATCATTGGATTGTTTACGACCAGCCAAATGAAAGTTATGTTCCGGTTATTGGAGAAATTAATAAGCACAGAACTATCCATTTTTTTCTGGACCTAATAGCTGAAGCCGGCAAGAAATTTGAAATATGTTCCAATGGAGAGATATCAATACTAATAGATGGAAACATAATTGATAATGATAATCTAAACGGATGCTTAGTTTGGGAGATTGACAGTCTGTATCAAAACTATCGGAAAGACTCAATTCAATTATCAATTTATAAAGTTGATAAATGGGCGGACTTAAAATCGAGTATCCTATACCCTGCCCTAGACTTTGCACCAAAGGTAAATCCGATTAAGGTAAGGTTGGCCCAAGCGCAATCTAATTTTATTGTTTTTGCTTTAATTATTATTGGAATTGCCCTTCTACTGATCCGGGAATCCAATCATAGATTTTTCGAGGAATTCTCAAGTGTTGTAAAAATATTTAAACTGAAGGTAAGATCGAGTCAACTTTATGTGCTGAAACCGTACTCGAGAGAAGTATTTCTGATGATCATTCTCCAAAGCTTGGGAGTCTCTTTCATTGTTATTTCAGTAGGACCATTTTTCCCGCAAGTAGAAGGTTTCATTATTAATATAGCCTCAACATTTTGGGGTCTAGTTGGACAATGGATTTTAATGACATTCATTTTTACAGTGGTGCTCTACCTACAGTTTATAGTACTTTTCGTGACCAACCTTTTCTTTAGCAATTCCAGAATACTACATATACAGTTTTATGATAATTTGAGAATTATACATTTTTATCTGACAGCGCTTTTTATTCTTGTAATTCTCTTTTATGTAATTTCTTCAAGTATTTTTTTGTGGCTGATTTCAGAGTTGTGGGTTCTTGCCATTGGAATGTTCGCACTAAAGAGCGTTGTCATTTATTTAAAAATGTTAAACGAATCTTCACATAGAAATCTCCACATATTTTCATACTTTTGCGCCACCGAAATTTTACCGGTCGCTTTAGTGGTGAAGATTATCTTTTATTAAGGATAATTAAATTAAGGATAATTAAAGGTTTAAAAAAGAAAGAATATGAGTGTAGCTTCGATTAAATCTGTTGGTATGCAAGTGGCGTCTAATGAGGACCGGTTAAAAGAAGTTAAGAGTATATTAGTATCCCAACCAAAGCCTGGCGACGAGAACTCGCCATATTTGAAGCTAGCTGAAAAGTACAATCTAAAAATAGATTTCAAACCTTTTATTCAAATTGAGCCAATCTTTTTGAAGGAGTTCAGGCAACAAAAGGTAGATATCCTTAGTCATACAGCTGTGATATTCACCAGTCGGAATGCAGTGGATCACTTCTTCCGATTAGCCTTGGAGAGTAGGATCGAGATTCCCACTGATATGAAGTACTTCTGTATATCAGAGCAGACTGCAAATTACTTACAGAAATATATTGTTATTCGCAAAAGAAAGATCTTCACGGGGGAAAGAACAGCTGGTCAATTGCTTGATGTTCTCAAAAAACATAAGGACGAAAAATACATTTTTCCTTGTTCCAACATCAGGAAAAAAGATATTCCTGATTTCTTGGAGAAAAATGAATATACCTATTCGGAAGCTATTATTTATAGGACTGTAGCGTCTGATTTGAGTGATCTCTCTGACATAAAATATGATGTCATCGCTTTCTTCAGCCCATCAGGAATCAACTCCTTATTTGTAAACTTTCCCGAGTTCAAACAGAATAACACCAGGATTGCCGCTTTTGGTCCCACAACTGCCAAGGCAGTCAGAGATGCCGATCTTATTTTGGACATTGAAGCGCCACTTCCTAATGCTCCATCAATGACAGGTGCATTGGAGCTTTATGTACGTCAGGTTAATGGACTAATTTAGTTCACATTAGAAGAGTTTTTATTTAGGGAAGAATCCTCACAAAGTGTATATATTTATGTGTTGAAAGACCCTTTATATATGCTCGCAAAGTGCGGTAGGATTTCTTTTGTTTTATTGTTGATCACATCGAATGCTTTTGGTCAACAAGATGCGCTATTTAGCCAATTTATGTTCAATCAAATTTTTTATAATCCTGCTTGGGCAGGACTTGATGGAACAACGTATGTAGCTGCTGCGCATCGGACACAATGGGCAGGTTACTCATCTTCTTTTGATGGTAACAATGGCGCCCCCTCAACTCAACTTATTAGTTTTGTGACTCCCCTACCTAAGGGGTTGGATGGTGCCGGAATTACCCTAGTAAGAGACCAGCTTGGACCCATCACTAATTTTGAGGTTCAGTTATCCATGGCTTTTCAAAAGCAACTCTCTTTTGGGACTTTAAGTTTTGGATTGCGGCCTTCCTTATTTTCCCACTCGCTTGATTTTAATAAGTTCAGACCGGTTGATCCTGAAGATCCCCAATTACGTGGCTTTGGGAAGGAGACACAAATGAAACCTGACCTGTCAGCTGGTGTCTACTACAGCGGTAGGAAATTTTTCGGTGGGGTTGGTATAAACCACATACTTCAACCAGGATTTGATTTTGGAGCTGACGATCTTGATAATAAGCTTGAACCAAGCATCAACTTCTATGGGGGATATAATTATCAATTTAATGCGAATATCTTATTGACCCCCTCAGTTTTCATAAGGTCTGAATTCAATACATTATCATTTGATCTCGGAGCACTTGCAACCTACAAAGAGATTATGTGGGGCGGATTATCTTACAGATTGGAAGAAGCTATTGTGCTCATCCTGGGGTACAGTTTCTTGAAAGATAAATCTTTAAGGTTTGCTTATTCATTTGATCTTGTAGTGCAATCACAAGAGGCGAAAGAACCAACTTCTCATGAGATTACTTTACGAAAGACTTTGTCGTTCACCCCCCCGGGACCTCGTAAAATAGTAAGAACCCCAAGATTCAGATTTTAGCCACTAACACCAGTAATTGGGGTGGACGGAAATATTTATTTGCCTAGATTTATTTGCCTAAATGAGATAAAATAATCAATTTGTCAACTTAAAGTGGAATTGTGGATTCTCAATTGTTGAAATTTTGTTATATTTCGACACTTAATAATAAGGTGTATTTAAATTATCTGCGTTTTCATCACAATATATTAGCTAATTAAGGTGTTAATAATGCACAGGTATTTTTTAAACAAGGTGTTATGAATAAAGGTAGTGTTTTAAAAAATTCTGTCTTTCTTTTCCTCGGCTTCGCCGTGGCCCTTCAAGGTTGTGGAGTTTTTGGCAACCTCTTCGGAGGCGGTGGCTTTGATGACCAGGGCGAATTAGTTGGTGTACCAGGTAGAGAAGGATGGGAGATGACCGTTCCCTATGGGATGGTTTCTATTCCTCCGGGAACGTTCCACATGGGACAAGCCGATGAGGACGTTGCTGCAACACAAATCAACTTTAACAAACAGGTTACAATTGGCGGATTCTATATGGATGATACCGAGATTACTAATAATGAATATCGCCAGTTTGTAATTGATCTCACTGAAGGTTCGGAAACAGATTTGCCATCTGGTTATACAATCGATGATTTGATGCCTGATACTACTGTATGGGTTAGGGATTTTACTCATCATATGGGAGATCCTATGATGGTATACTACTGGTTTCACCCGGCATTTGATAACTACCCAATTGTGGGAGTTGATTGGGAAGCGGCAAAGTACTTCTGTGTTTGGAGAACCGAGCATTTAAATAACTGGAGAGGTGATAGGGGGTTATTCCCCATGCCAAACTTCAGGTTGCCCTCGGAAGCTGAGTGGGAATATGCTGCTCGCGGTGGAAGGGATATGAATAAGTATCCTTGGGGTGGACCTTATGTAAGAAATACAAAAGGTTGTTTGCTGGCTAACTTTAAACCGGGCAGAGGTAATTACTTCGATGATGGCCATGCCTATACTTCTCCCGTAGGTTTCTTTTTCTCAAACGACTATGGATTATATGATATGTCGGGAAATGTATCGGAATGGTGCGAGGATGCATTTAATGTTTCTTCTTACCCCTTGGTATGGGATTTGAACCCCACTTACTTTGATGAGAATGAGCCTAAGAAAGTTGTTCGCGGTGGCTCGTGGAAAGATATAGCCTATTTTCTGGAGACAGGAACACGAACTTTTGAATACAAAGATTCAACCAGGGCTTCTATTGGGTTTAGGTGTGCCATGACCCATATTGGAAGAACCCGGTACACAGGATTTTAATGATAGAACAAAAAAACTTTACTGAGATAATTAATAACCTAAAACCTAAACAAGATGAGCGATAATAAAGGTGGATTCACAGAGCTTCTCTATACGACAATAATGCCTAAAGTTTATGGCCTTGGTGCAGCCATTGTAATTATAGGAGCTATGTTCAAAATTCTTCATTGGCCTGGTGCGGCAGTATTTCTCAGTATTGGTTTGACCACTGAGGCAATCATATTCTTCCTAAGTGCCTTCGAACCCGTACACCGAGACGTGAATTGGTCTAAAGTTTACCCTGAATTAGCTGATGACTATGATGGACCTCCGGCGACAGCCAGAAAGCAAATTTCGGGTGGTGATGGCGGGTCCGTATCTAAGAAACTTGATACTATGCTTGAAAGCGCAAAAATTGGTCCGGAGTTGATTGAAAGCTTAGGTAAGGGAATGAGGAATATGGCGGAGTCTGCCGGAAAGATGGCTAACCTCAGTAATGCTGCTGTGGCAACCAATGAGTACGCACAGAATGTCAAAAGCGCTTCTTCCGCACTTCAGGAAATGAACAAATCATATGCGTCGACTGTGACAGCGATGGCTGATATGAGTAACGCGTCAAAGGATGCTAAGGAATACCATGGTCAGGTTCAGAGTGTTACAAAGAACTTGTGTGCATTGAATGCAGTTTATGAAATGGAACTTCAGGATGCGAACTCTCATGTTAAAGCCATGAATAAGTTCTACACTCATCTGACTTCAGCCATGGGAAAAATAGGTGAAGCCGGGAAAAACACAGAAGAATTCCAGTCTCAACTTTTGAAGTTGACAGGTAATGTTACCACATTGAACAAAGTTTATGGCAACATGTTAGCTGCAATGAGAGGTGGTGGAAGTCCTGGTGGTGGAAGCCCTAGTAGTTCAATTGGCGGTGGAAATGCCTAAATTAGTTTAATCCAATTTTTATGAATCCTAAAGTATAAATTATGTCTGGTGCAAAAGAAAGCCCGCGGCAAAAGATGATCGGGATGATGTATCTCGTACTAACAGCACTTCTTGCCCTGAACGTAAGTACTACAGTCATTGATAAATTCGTTTTCCTTAACGCGAGCTTGGAGCATGCGGTTAGGGAGTCAAGTAAAAGAAACTCTCAGACCCTTCAGAGTATCAGGAAGCTGGTAGGTGAAACAGGTAATCGCGAAGCTGATGTAAAGGTTTTGGAAACCGCCGAAGAAATCAGGGCTGAGGCGACTACAATAATCGAAGAATTAGATACACTTAAAGCCTTTTTTGTGGATTTAACTGGTGGATATGAAGACCCAGAAACTAAGAGGGAGTTAGTAGGAAAAACTGATTATGACAAGGTCGGTCATGTAATGATGGTTGATGGAGAAAATTATGGTGAGCCATTGAAGAAAAGACTTAATGACTATGCCCTTTTCATGACCGAGCAATTTGGTGGAGAGGAGGAATTTGAGCCGTTAGCGCTTGATGCCAATGATGATCCATACTGGGCAAGTGACCCTAATCAAAGAGGCAAAGACTTCGCTACGTTAGTATTTTTCAGCACTCCTACGCCAGCCGGAATGGCTACTGTAAGTGAGTTCCAATCAAGGATTATGCAGTATGAAACGAGGGCATTAGATATTCTTGCCAAAAAAATTGGAGCAGGAGATATAAGTTTTGACAAAATTAAACCTATGGTTAGGCCTGATTCTCGAGATGTAGCGGCTGGAACAAGGTATAAGGCAGAGTTGTTTTTGTCAGCCTCGGCTTCTGGAATTACCCCTACAATGACCGTCAATGGAAACGATTTGAAAGTGGTTGATGGCTTAGGAATAATTGACTTCCCGGCTACTCCAGGAAAATATGACGCCCAGGGTAGGTCAAAAAGATCTTATGAGGCAAATATCTCATTGACACTTCCTGGTGGTAAGGATACAACTTTCACTGAGACCGTAGAATACTATGTGGTAAAGCCGGTTATGCAGATTCAATCTGCATCAGTTCAGGCCTTGTATCTGAATTGTGGTAATGAATTGAACATTCAGGTTCCTGCATTGGGAGCCCAGTATAATCCTACTTTCTCTGCTCAAGGGGCAACGACCATTGCTGGTTCTCAGAAAGGAGTGGTGACCATCGTTCCAAAAGCTGCTGAGGTTACTTTAAGAGTTAGTAGTAATGGGAACCCTGTAGGAAGCCAGAAGTTTAAGGTTAGAAGGATACCAAAGCCGGAAGTTAAAGCTTATGATCGAGGTAGAGAAATTGATATGAAACGTGGCATTAAGAAAGCCCCAAGGATATTGCAGTTAAGGCCAGTGGCGGATGAAAGTTTTCAGCAATTTTTACCAAAAGATGCAAGATTCCAGGTTTCACAATCAGAAATAACTTTGGTAAGAGCCGGTAGGGCTGTGACTGCTGTTCGAGGATCTGGACCTGATGTTAACATTTCTCAAATTGCCGGGCAGGCTAGAACAGGTGATAATATTGTAGTAGAAATCAGGAAGGTGCAAAGAGCGAATTTTCGTAATGAAATTGAGGACGTTAATAATTTCACTGGGCGAATCCTTAATATTCCTATAAATTAAAATAGTAGGTGTTATGAATAAGTTATGTTATGTTTTTTCTCTGTTTTTACTGTTGACTGTTTTCACTAATGTGAATGCACAGGAACAAGTAACATCAGGGTACAATCCAAATTCCATCAGACCGGTTCACGAATCGAAGAAGATGTTTAAAAAGATTCTGTGGTGGCGGATGGACTTACTTGAGAAGCAGAATTTACCCTTCTTTTCCAGAGATGGGGAGATTTCGAAGTTAATCATTGAGGCCGTTAAGGCTGATTTGCTAATTCCTTATGTCGATGATTCACTCAACAAAAGGATGTCTAAAGAGGTTTTTTTGGAGAACTTGAAGATTCCTGAAGAGGGGGGTGATGCTTTCACGCCAGAAGAAATTGCGGCTGGTTTTGGTCAGCAAACCGATCAAGAAGACG
The DNA here is from genome assembly GCA_963664285.2 of Cyclobacteriaceae bacterium. Classification (GTDB taxonomy): domain Bacteria; phylum Bacteroidota; class Bacteroidia; order Cytophagales; family Cyclobacteriaceae; genus JAJCYL01. Next base: position 22,394 of record CAXXNX010000010.1, on the reverse strand, counting down.
ACCCATTTGGCGGATTTCCTGGTGGTGGTGGTGCCGAAGAGATTGCCGTATCGGATGAATTTCCAGTCAGGGATTTTTCTCTTATGGAAATTAAAGAGGAAATGTATTTTGATAGGATAAGATCTAGAATGTATCACGACATTCAGGCTTTTACATTGATTCTTCCTGCTGATAAGAATCCGGCGTTGTTTGAGAAACCATTGGCAACGTTCAAGTACAAAGATCTTATTGAGTTGTTTAAAAAAATGCCGGAGAAAGCAATTTGGTATAATACACAGAATTTTGCGGAGCATAAGAACTTTGCCGATGCTTTTCTGTTGCGATTGTTTAGCGCTAACCTTATCAAATATGCGAATCCACAAGACCAACGAATTGTTGAGATTTACGATAAATCAAGGAAGGCAGGCATAATTGCATCACAGCAATTAGAATATGAATTGATCGATTTTGAAAATGAATTGTGGGAGTACTAATCCTCCCCAGGTTAATAAAAAAGCACCTTTACGAGGTGCTTTTTTGGTTTGAATCCAAATATTGTTTCAAAACTTGAGCTTTCCTGAGTCCAACAACCCTTGCGACCTCAGTAATACTGGCTACTTTTATGCTTGATAATGAATGAAAATGGCGTAGTAATTTGTCCCTCGTTGCAGGACCAATCCCGGGGATATCATCCAGGCGCAGACACGAAACTAGTAGCGCTTCTTTTGTTACGATGAAATGTTATGGCAAAGCGGTGAGCTTCGTCCCTGATCCTTTGCAGCAGTTTTAGAGATTCTGATTTCTTACTCAGATGAACCGGTAGCGGGTCGTCCGGGTAATATAATTCTTCCAATTTCTTAGCAATACCAATTAGTGGTATCTGACCATATAATTGAAGTGTTTGGAGAGCTTCTTTAGCTGCATTGAGTTGACCTTTACCCCCATCAATAACTATCAAGTTGGGCATTGGATCCCCCTCTTCCTTTAATCGCTTGTATCTACGGGAGACAATTTCTTTCATCGATTTTGAAATCATCCGGACCAATTACCGTTTTGATGTTGAAATGCCTGTAGTTCTTTTTCGAAGGTTTACCGTTAATAAAACAAACCATTGATGCAACCGGGTTAGAGCCTTGAATATTGCTGTTATCAAAACATTCTATTTGCCGAGGTAGATCCTTAAGACGTAAATCATTTTGCAGGACCTGCAGAATACGGTTTTTGTCAACTTGGGGCTTCGATAAAATTGCTTTCTCTTTTTTGTAATAAAGGGCATTTTTTGTAGACAGTTCAACTAATTTCTTTTTATCTCCTCTAATTGGGACAACTACTTCCTGGCCGTTCCAAATCCTAACATTGACATTTGAGATTATTTCGCTACTTAGATTACCATATTTCAGCGTGAAGTTTTCAATCAGCAGAGGAAGTATGTCCGTATTTTCATCATCTAACTTTTTCTTGACTAATACCGTATCCGCCAAATTGATTGCTCCATTTACAATTCGTAAAAAATTCACGGCTACGTTTTTCTCATCCGAGACTATTGTAAATACATCAATATCTGTCAATTTTTGATTGACAATAATTGATTTGGACTGGAATTTTTCTAATAACTCGTATTTGCCCTTGAATTTCTGAGCTAGTTCAAAGTTTAACTTCATTGAAGTAGACTCCATTTTTCTTTTGAAGTAGTTTTTAACTACCGATAAATTACCTTTTAGAATCTCTTTCGTATTATGGATCTCCTCGTTATAATCATCATCCGTTTGTAAACCTTCACATGGTCCCAAACAATTATTCAGATGATATTCAAGGCAGACTTTAAATTTGCCTGCATTGATATTTTTCTCTGACAGATTTAGGGTACAAGTTCTGATCGTATGCAATTTTCTTATGAGATCAAGAACATTATTCATTGCCCTAACACTAGCATAGGGACCGAAATATTCCCCATCAGTTTTTTTAAATCTGCGAGTGGAAATCACCCTCGGGAATCTCTCATTGGTTACACATATAAAGGGAAAAGATTTATCGTCTTTCAGATTGATATTGTATCGTGGCTGATACTCCTTTATCAGGTTGTTTTCCAGCAATAATGCATCAAATTCGGAGTTGACGATAGTGATTTCGATACCACTAATTTCTTTCACCATTCGCAGTGTCTTCCGATTGGTAATGTGAGACTTAGTAAAGTAATTGGAAACTCGTTTTTTTAAATCCTTAGCTTTGCCAACATAGATAAGTAGATCCGAGGAATTAAAGTATTTATATATACCAGGTGAATGAGGAAGCTTCGATATTTCCTGGGGAGTTAATCTGGTGCTCATAGCTCAGGTCAAAAAATGTCATCTTCGTCAATATCATTGATATCAATTAACAACGAGTCACCATCGTTCAATAGTTGATTCCCAAATAAATCACAATCAATTACAACATTCAACCTGTTGAGTGGTTTTGGGAATGGACCTTTTTTCATAATAAAGTTGAGGATCATCATAAACTTTGAGCATGAAATTATTCCATATCGGCATGGCCGTTATAGCGCCCTGGCCCATAGTCCATGACTTAAAGTGTATGCTGCGATCATCACCTCCTACCCAAACACCTGCCACAAGATCTTTAGTGATACCCAGAAACCAGCCATCCGAGGCGTTCTGAGTAGTTCCGGTTTTTCCACCAATTTCGTTTTCATTTTTCAACTCCCAACTCAAACCTCTCGCTGTGCCACCTACTTCTTCTGTTCCTCCCCTCAACATGTGCACCATTAAATATGCAGTCTGTTCATTGAGGGCTTCCTGTTTTCGCGGAACAAATTCTTCTAGTACTGATCCGTTCTTATCTTCAATACGAGTAATGTAGATGGGCTCAGTCCATGTGCCTCGATTGACGAAAGTAGAATATGCCCCAACCATTTCATATAGCGATACATCACCTCCAGCTCCCAGGCACAACGCAGGAACTGGTTGAAGAGGGCTTTCAAACCCTAGTAATCGTGCTTGATTGACAACGCGTTGGGGAGACATTTTCTTGATTAACCAGGCGGTAATAGAGTTAACTGAACGTGCCATAGCCTGCCGCAAGGTCATGCGTTCACCTGTATATTTTCCACTTGAATTTTGTGGGAACCATGCTTCATCATCACCTGGTCTTTTAAACGAGATGGCAACATCAATCACAGGATGGCAAGGAGAAAACCCATCGGCGATTGCGGTTGAATAGACGATTGGTTTAAAAGTTGATCCCGGTTGTCGTCGTCCCTGTTTCACGTGATCATATTTGAAGAACTTATGATCAATACCGCCTACCCAGGCCTTGATTTCGCCTGTATGGGGATTCATCGCCATAAATCCTGATCGAAGAAATCTTTTATAGTATGCTAGTGAATCATAAGAGCTAAAAAGGGTATCCCTCTCGCCTTCCCAAGAAAAGACGGTCATTGGTTTAGGTTTATTAAGAAAGATTTCAACGGAATCATCTTCTTCTCCAAACTTTTTGACCAGATATTTATAATAGTTTGTTCTTTTGATTACATTTTCCAGGAAGCCTTCCATTTCGTACCCATCCTCGTCGATCCATGGTTTCGAACCTTTCAACTGTTCATCGAAAGTTTTTTGCAGTTTAAACATGTGTTCAGCCACGGCATTTTCTGCATACTCCTGCATACGGCTGTCGATGGTCGTATAAATTCTGAGGCCATCATCAAACAAATCATAACCGTTTTCTTTGGCCCAGGCGACTAACGTATTTCTGGCTACTGTTCTGAAGTATGTAGCCAACCCCATATTTTGATTTTCAACACGATATTGTAAATCCAGTGGTTTGGCCATTAATGAATCATAGGCCTCCCTGTTTAATTTATCATATTTTAAAAGATTGTGCAGTACTTCCGTACGCTTATCAATTGCATTTTCAGGATTCAAAATTGGACTGTAACGTGTTGGTGCATTTACCATACCAATAAGTAGTGCAGATTCTGCATAACTCAACTTGGATGGGAGCTTATTAAAGAAAGTACTGGCAGCAGATTGGATTCCATAGGTATTGCTGCCAAACTCCGCGATATTAAGATACATGGTCAGTATCTCCTCTTTGGTATATGATACTTCTAGTTGTACTGCTACAATCCATTCTTTCAGCTTAATGATTATGAGATTGAGTATTGGCACATTGCTCAAAAGCCCATCATTCAGTTCAGATCTTGTCCTAAATAATATCTTAGCTAATTGCTGTGAAATGGTGCTACCTCCACCGGCATCTCGCTGTAAGAGTATCGAATATACCAGGACGCGACCCATACCCCTGAGATCTATTCCGGGAGTGTTTGAAGAATCTAATATCTTCGGTCACTAAAAGCGTGTTGACTAATTCCGGGGACAATTCCTGATAGCTGACGGGTGTCCTATTGTATCTGAAATACCTTCCTAATATCTCTCCATCGGCTGAATAAAGTATAGAGGATAGATCAGGGTCCGGGTTTTCCAGCTTCTTAAGACTGGGTAATCCTCCAAAAAGACCAAAGGCATTGATTTTAATCGAATAGATGAACAGTGGTACTGCTACTAAAACCAGTATAAATAACACCCATAATATCCTTAAGGTTTTAGTATTCATATCAGTTACTAATAGTTAGCTGTAAAGAATTTTATATAGGAATCAAGTTCTTTGGTCTCATAGAAAATCTTGAAATTATCCTCGGTTATTACAAAACTAGAGAAATTGGCTGAAGGGAATTCATTTTTAACTTCACTATTCTCAAAAGCAACATAGAATTCCATTGCTTCTTCTTTACTCGCAAATTCATTTACCATAACAATTGAGTTATTAGCATCTAAGATAAGGTTTGCAGTTGTCAACCGTTTTTTCGGATATTCACGTTTATAAAACCTTTGTACTTTATTAGGAAGTTCTTCGGCTAGGTTTTTGTCTACCTTATAAACCAAAACAAAGAAATGCGACTGTTCAAAATACTTTATAAACTTAGCTTTTGAGCTGTTAAATAGGTTAATCTGATACTCTTCCGATGTTTTGACTAAATTTTGCGCAAATGGTAAAAGCTCACTTTCAGTATAAGTAGCGATGAAATTATTCAGTTCATATTGATACTTGTAGACGTCTTCGGTGTGCCCCACAATTATAATTTCGAGAAGTTTTAAATTATCACTGAATTCGTTTTCGGGGTGTTCTTTGAGGGCATCTCTGATTAGTCTGAGAGCTACACTAAAATCGCCAATCTCCTGAAGCTCATAGGCTTCCTTGTATATTTTTTCAAGTCTTGCGGTTGTTGCCTGATCTTCTACGCGAAAATTTGGATTGATGATGATTTTGGCAAAATCTGATTTCGGGAATTCATTTATAAGTGCATTCCTGTAATATTTGGATCGATCGTTGTCTTGTGCTTTGTAGAGGAGATAAAGCTGATACATTACCTCGGGTTTGTAGGCCGTTTGTGGAAAGCGTGTGAGCATGGTTTCAAAAGTATTAATAGCATTCCCCTTCTCTTCCAAGTCAAAGTCGTATATATTACCCAGCCTGAAATAAGCTTCCTCAACTTTGTATAATGCTTGTTGAATGTCTTCTTCATTTTTAGGGACTGCAGCCATCATCGCCTGGCGGTCAAATGATATGGTATTACTTTCGGCGGTGGATGGATTTTCAGATACAATTTGCTGTTGAGGATCCGTTTGAGGGCCGTTTGGATCTGAAATCGCTTTTTCCTTATTCGATCTTCGCCAATTATCTTCTAACGGACGATTGCCCCATTTTCGAGTAAACTCTGTTCGACCCCTGGCTTACAGCCGAGAGATTGTAGAAATACCATATACTCCTACTAATATTGGTATTAATTTGGGAGGTATTGTTATCGAAGGCGGTACTTCGTCTGCTAGCTGCACTTTTACTCTTTTTCGCCTCTTCGCCTGCTCTTCTTCTTGCTCCTTTTGTTTTATTGCTATGTATTCATCAACGTACCTACCAAGCGCCACAGTATCAAGGTTGTATAAGGCAATCAAACTGTCCTGTACCCTTATAACGTTAAGTTGTTTTACGAAATCAGATAAAATCCTTTGACGTTCAGCGATGTCTTCATACAAAGGTTCATCCTTGGGCAGAACATTCACCACACTGTCATAATAGCTCTTTGCCAATTCATAGTTCTTAAGATTGCTATAATAAATTTCACCAAGTTTAAGGTATGAATAGCCTCTTTGCCTTTGACTATTACTGACCCTCAGGGAATTATTATAATTCTCAATTGCATCTTCTACATTGTCCTGCTTTAATTCAAAATTGGCAATTTCATAGTATATTTTGTCTTTGAATTCTTCATTTTTCCTGTCTCTGAGTAGTTTTTTGAAATATTTTCTTACCTGTTTAAGATCACTGGAATTAGACAATTCTGTAACCTGAGCAATATTGAGTTTGGCGTAAAATGACAGATCGAAATTCGGATTGCTCTTAAGGCAACTTCTATAACTGGAATAGGCCTGTGCATCGAATCCAAGAGTCTGGTAAACCTGCCCGATAATATAGTATAATCGGGCTCTTTCTTCATTTGTTTTTAATAGTGGCACTGCCTGGGACAAATTCTGCACCATTTGGTTATAATTCTCTCTTTTCTGGTATAAATAGGCCCTGGTGATGTAGAGGTTTTTAGAATTTATTCGGTTTAGTGACTCCTTCTTAAGAAAGTCGGAAACAGCTTCGGCGTTTTGATATTCATTTGCGTCAATAAAGGTTTTGAGCAGTTCAATCAAAGCTTCTTGTCGGGCATTTTTGTCCTCACTTTTCTTATTGACGTATTTGAATGTCTCAATGGCATTAACATAATCGAGGTCATAGTAACGGGCTTTACCTACCAAAATGTAACTGTCATCCGCCCAGTCACTACCCGGATGCCTCTGGATTGCTATTGAAGCTTTCTTTACACAATCATCTATGATGATTTTTTACTGCACTTGAAGCAGTTGAATCAAATTGTGGATACAAGTCAAGGGTTCGGTCGTAGTTGATATCTACAGAACGGTTAATGCTTTCTTCGATCTCATTCATGCGTTCAAGTGCATAAAAGTAGGCATTGTAATGAGCTGTTGTATTGTGGTATACGTTACTAACTACTCCCGTGCTTTCGGGAGCACATGAATAGAGCAATGAAATTGCGATTAAGGAATAGACAAATACACTATGCACAGTTGAGGTAATCTAGCGTAGTATTAACGGTAAATTTAGCCAAATCATACAACCGATTTTAGCAGCGTGGGATAAATGTATATTTTTGTCAGCTTAAAATTCAACCAAGTGAAAGTAAGAAAAACACTTTCTTCCTGGCTAACTACAAAATACCTGGTGATCATTCGCAATGAGGAAAACTTTGCGGGAGAAAACCACCGTTACTTTCAACTATGCAAGACTGTTGAACCTGACTTTACTGTTTGTGGTTGTGCTCTTTGGTATTTCGTTTGTATTGGCAACTACTGTGCTGAAGCAGTGGTTTGATCCTCGTCACGCTCAACTTGAAATGAACCGACAACTCATCAATCTTTCCCATTACCGTGGATTCATTGATGAACGAAGTTGATAGGAAGGAAATGTTTATTACAAATTTTCAGCGTATTGTAGCAGGTGATGATAGTGTAGTAGAAGATTTTGGTGATAGGCTGATCAATACGGGTCAAAATGCGAATATTACTACTCCCAGTGAGGAGCAGCTTGTACCTATTGATTCTATGTTTCGAAGAGAATTTGAGTCGTCCGGTTTGGGAATGCTCACCATTAGCTCCAGCGAAAGTGACTTGCAGGAGATTTTTCTTTTTTCACCTATTGAGGGGATCATTTCCGATAAATTCAATGCCCGAACACAACATTTTGGCATTGATGTAGTGGCAAAACAGAATGAACCTGTCAAAAGTGTTGCAGATGGAACCGTTTTAATGGCCTCATGGACCTCTGGATGCTGGTTATGTTGTAGCTATTCAGCACCAAAGCAATCTAATTTCGATTTATAAGCACAATTCCGATTTATTGAAAGAAGTGGGTAATTTTGTTAGTGCTGGGGAGATCATTTCTATAATTGGAAACACCGGAGAATTGACTTCAGGACCACATTTGCATTTTGAACTATGGTACAATGGAAACCCGGTTGACCCAGAAGAATTTGTAACTTTCTGATATTGATAATAACTTTTCGCACTCAAATAGAAATCCAGACATGAAATTTAACAACCACAATCAAAAGACTGAAGAGGAATTGGAGCAGTGCCAGGAATATTATTGGTAAGGGAACTACACTCAAGGGAGACCTGGAAACTTTCGGAAATATCCGTTTGGAAGGTAAGATGATTGGCAATCTTAAGACCAAGTCTAAATTAATTGTAGGACACTCATCCGAAATTGAAGGTAATGTAACTGCACAGAATGCTGATGTCGAAGGTCTAATTACCGGGAATATTAAAGTTTCTGAAATATTAACCTTAAAGGGCAGCGCAGTGATCAATGGCGATATTTCGACAAATAAATTGGTTGTCGAAACTGGAGCCGTTTTTTAATGGTGGTTGTAAAATGGGTGTAAATATGAAGGAGATTAAAATAGGTGGAAAGCATTCCAGAAAAAGAACCTGTCATCCCTACCGCCCAATCTTAATTCGAAAAAACCCAATAACATCGCCAGGTACTCGGGTTTAGCATTCGAATTATTGGGCATCCTTGTTGTTGGCATCGGTGGTGGGTATGGTTTGGATATATTTTTGGGAAACGATATACCCTTTCTCACACTAATTTTTTCGTTACTATCCCTGGTAGCAGTTATCTTTTACCTTTGGAAGAGGCTACTCAAGGATTAGTTTAGTTTGAGCCGACATTTTAAAATACACTTAGGAACAGCCTTGCTTACCATTGTAATCCTGGCCATCAACTATTCCGAATTTTCTTTTATCAAGCCGTACGACCATTCTTGGAATGACATTTTAATAATCATTCTAGCCGGTCAGAACGTTGCAACAACCTACCTGGTAATTCAAAAATCACAGGCACGCCAAGGACTTTTTCCCATATTTGTTATTGTTTCATTCATCTTTAGATTATTGGTTGCGATGATGATACTGGGATTAGCATGGTTTCTGGAGGTTGATCAAATAGAAACTTTAGCTATCAACCTTTTTTTAGTGCTCTATTTAGCGTTCCTGGCGTTTGAACTTTATACCTTATTAACTAGCTTGCGGCCAAATTCAGACAAGGGGCCAAATAGATGAGAATTGCACCGAAAAGAGATTTTGTCAAGTCACTGAAATTCAGTGCTTTATCATCTATTCTAAGTATAGTATTTTCATTTAATGCATTGGCCTCAGATGAGGGTGACGAACCATTTAATCCTGCTGAATTAATCAACCATCATATACTTGACGACTACGTCTGGCATTTTTGGGATGGTCACTACGGGACAATCTATTTGCCGGTAATAATTTACTCGGATGACCAAGGTCTGGAGGTCTTTTCCTCGTCTAATTTCTTCGATGAAGACCACAATCCGATACCTTATGGCGACTACGAATACCATCGTAATCATTTATCTTCAAAAAGGGGCAGAAGTTTCTTTGACATTTCCATCACCAAGAACGTGGCTTTTCTTTTTATTAATGCAACACTCTTGTTAGTCGTATTTTTGTCAGTTGCCAGTGGTTTATAAACGGAATGAGGGTAAAGGCACCGAGAGGTATTCAATCTATTTTTGAACCCGTTATTATATATGTAAGAGATGAGATTGTGAAACCCAATATTGGTCCCAAATATGAGAAGTTCTTGCCCTACATGTTGACCTTATTTTTCTTTATATGGTTTGGAAACCTTCTGGGTTTGTTGCCCGGTGCAGCAAACTTGACTGGAAATATTGCTGTGACATCTGTTTCTTGCTTTAATTACGCTAATTCTTACATTAGTCAATAGTAATAAAGAATTATTGGCGGCACATATTTAATACGCCAGGTGTTCCCTGGTGGCTTAAATTACCTTTTCCGATAATACCAGGTGTGGAAATTATTGGGATATTTACAAAACCTTTCTCTCTGTTAATTCGATTATTTGTGGCGATTACTGCGGGGCACATTGTGATCCTAAGTTTGATTAGTCTCACTTTTATTTTCCAAAGCTTTACAGTAGGGATCTTGAGTACGGTTATTATACTTTTCATAAGCTTAATAGAGTTACTGGTGGCAACCATTCAAGCATATGTCTTCACATTGTTTTCATCAATGTATATAGGCATGGCGATGGAGGAGCATTTTTAGAAAGAATTTTTTTTACATAAACTATATAGATCATGTTATTTGCATTATTACTTGATGTAAGCTTAGCACACATGGGAGCGGCAATTGGTGCTGGTCTGGCTGCAATAGGCGCTGGAATTGGTATCGGTAGAATTGGTGGCTCCGCCATGGAAGCTATGGCAAGACAGCCGGAAGCTTCTGGGAAAATTCAAACCGCAATGCTAGTAATTGCGGCATTAGTAGAAGTAATAGCCTTATTTGGGACGGTTATTGCATTTCTTATCTCCCAAAAAGTTTAACCGAAAAAGTTTGGCCACAGCATTAGGCTGTGGCCGCTTTTTTTAATGCGAGAACTATGGAATTATTAACTCCGGGTATAGGCTTAATTTTCTGGCAAACCGTCATTTTTTTTACCCTGTTCGGAATTTTGGCGAGTTTTGTTTGGAAACCCATTTCAGATGCTTTAAAAAAGAGAGAAGGGTTTATCAGGGATTCACTGGAAGCTGCGGAGCTGGCAAAGCAGGAAATGCTGGATTTGAAGGAGGATAATGCAGAATTGCTAAGAGAAGCTAGGGAAGAACGTGACGGAATGTTGAAAGAAGCAGTAAAAGTTGCTAATCAAATTAAGGAGGATGCCAAAGCTGAAACCTCTAAGATTAATGAGAAAATGATTGCTGATGCCAAGGCGACAATTGAGACGGAAAAAAAAGTGGCATTGGTGGAGGTAAAGAATGAGGTAGCCAAACTCTCTCTGGAAATCGCGGGGAAGGTAATTCGAAAAAATTTAGAGTCTGATAAAGCCCAAAATGAGCTAGTCGAGGAATTTATTAAAGGTTTGAAGACCAACTAGCATGTCAGACCAAAGAATTGCATATAGATACGCTAAAGCACTGCTTGAACTAGCTGAGGAGCAGAAAGTAACAGATGCTATCTGCGAGGACATGAGGTTGTTTACTTCAGTATGTGAGGCAAATCGTGATTTACGTCTCATGTTAAGGAATCCGGTCATTACTCATGACCGAAAGTTAAAAATCCTAAAAACCATCTTTGGTGACAAAGTACATAGCATAACTAACTCCTATATTGACATCATTACCCGCAAAAACAGGGAGAATATACTGGAAGCTACAGCTACTGAATTTGTTCACCTTTACAATATTAAAAAGGGAATTGGCGAGGCAAGCGTAACAACAACTTTTAAATTAGATAGTGCCATGAAGGGTGAGTTTGAGAAGGTTGTTAAAAAAATCATCGGCAAGAAGGTATTGTTGAAAGAAAAAGTTGATAACGAAATAATAGGGGGTTTTGTACTTAAAATAGAAGACCGGCAGATTGATGAGAGTATACGGTCGAAATTAAAAGAATTGGAATACAAATTCGGAGAAAACCCATATGTAGGTAAGCTTTAAAATTTTAATACAGTAATCCGATAAAACATGGCACAAGTAAGACCAGATGAGGTTTCAGCAATATTGAGAGAACAGCTCTCAAATTTCAAATCAGAAGCAGAACTTGAAGAAGTTGGTACGGTTCTCCAGGTTGGTGACGGTGTGGCCAGGATCTATGGTCTATCACAGGCACAGGCCGGTGAGCTCCTGGAGTTTGAGAATGGTTTGAAAGCATTGGTTCTCAATCTTGAGGAGGACAACGTAGGAATTGTTCTATTTGGAGATTCAAAGGATGTCAAAGAAGGTGATACAGTTAAGCGTACTGGTCAGATAGCTTCAGTAAAAGCAGGTGAGGGTCTTTTAGGGCGTGTTGTTGATACATTAGGCAATCCCATCGATGGTAAAGGTCCAATTGGAGGAGAATTGTTCGAAATGCCATTAGAGCGCAAAGCCCCTGGAGTAATCTATCGTAGGCCTGTTAACGAACCTTTGCAAACCGGAATTAAAGCAATTGACTCAATGATTTCGATTGGTAGAGGTCAGAGGGAATTAATTATTGGCGACCGTCAAACAGGTAAGACAGCCATTGTACTGGATACAATTATTAATCAGAAGGAGTTTTACGAGAAGGGGGAACCTGTGTTCTGTATTTACGTAGCTATTGGGCAGAAAGCATCAACGGTTGCCAAGGTTCAAGGGGCACTAGAAAAAGGCGGGGCTATGGATTACACAGTCATTGTGGCCGCTTCAGCTTCAGACCCTGCACCTATGCAGTTCTTTGCACCCTTTACCGGTGCAGCAATCGGGGAATATTTCAGGGACACTGGTCGGCCTGCATTGGTTATTTATGATGATTTGTCAAAACAGGCGATTTCGTACAGGGAAGTGTCTCTACTATTAAGAAGACCCCCCGGACGAGAGGCTTATCCCGGGGATGTTTTTTACCTGCACTCAAGATTATTAGAGCGGGCGGCAAAAATTAATGAAAATGATGAGATAGCCCGCCAGATGAATGACCTTCCTGATTCGCTGAAGGGTAAAGTAAAGGGAGGAGGCTCATTGACCGCTTTACCTATCATTGAGACACAAGCTGGAGACGTAACTGCCTACATTCCTACTAACGTAATTTCAATTACTGATGGTCAGATATTCCTTGAGACGAACCTCTTTAACTCCGGTATCAGACCAGCGATTAACGTGGGGATTTCCGTTTCAAGGGTGGGCGGTGCTGCGCAAATCAAATCAATGAAAAAGATAGCCGGTACTTTGAAGATCGACCAAGCTCTGTTCAGAGAATTGGAAGCTTTCGCCAAGTTCGGTTCAGATCTCGACGCTGCTACCAAGTTGACTATCGAGAGGGGGCGACGAAACACTGAAATACTTAAGCAGGAACAATATTCTCCAATGAAAGTGGGAGAGCAAGTGGCAATCATTTATGCTTCTACTAAAGGTCTGATTGATAAAGTTCCAATGACTAACACCAGAGATTTTGAGAAAGAATATCTTTCAACCATGAGAAACCAGCACAAAGATGTTTTAGAGCAATTGGCTGCAGGAAAGCTGGATGACAATATTACCGGAACAATGGATGAAGTAGCTAAAAACTTGGCAGAACAGTATAAAGCGGAGGCTTAAAGGACAATCTTAAATGGCGAATCTAAAAGAGGTACGAGGCCGAATCAAGTCCGTAGTTTCAACACAGCAGATCACTAAAGCCATGAAAATGGTGGCGGCGGCAAAGTTGAGAAAAGCACAGGATCGCATGATTCAAATGAGGCCATACTCCAAAGGATTATCATCTATTCTACAGAACGTAGCTTCAAGCGTCGAGGCAGAACTAATTGGAAGTTATGGTGTTGAACGCGGCCTCAATAGATTAATGATAGTAGTTGTAACTTCCGATCGAGGTCTATGCGGCCCTTTTAACAGCAACATATTTAAGGCCACAGTGCGACAGATCAATACTAACTACGCATCGTACAAAAACAGTGGAAACCTAACAATTTTTCCCATTGGTCGAAAAGCGTACGAATTTTTCGTCAAACGCGATTATCAGGTAGATTCAAAGTTTTATGACCTATTTTCAACACTCGATTTTGATAATGTAAAGAAAGCGGCCGGGTACGTAATGGAGTTGTACGACAAGGGAGAATTTGACAGGGTTGAACTTGTGTATAATGAATTCAAGAATGTAGCTCAACAGATTTTGCAAATTGAGCAGTTCCTACCTATTCCGCCAAAAGAGGTAGAAGATGGAAATACAGAAGTAGATTTTATTTTTGAGCCATCTAAAAAATATTTAGTGCAAGAAATTGTACCTAAGTCTCTCAAAATACAGTTCTATAAAGCGCTTCTGGAATCTAATGCAGCCGAACAAGGAGCAAGAATGACTGCTATGGATCAGGCGACTGAAAACGCAGATGAAATTCTTAAGGATTTGAGACTGACCTACAACAGAAGTCGGCAGGCTGCTATTACTAAAGAAATCCTTGAAATTGTCGGTGGAGCTGAAGCGCTAAGCGCAGATGCTTAATACAGAACTGGATCAACCTGAGCACCGCATTGTGTAAGAACATGCCTCTCGATATATTGGCTACAATAAGGAGAGATGTCTTTTCGATTTTATCACATAATTAATGCGTTAAGCCTTGATGTAGCTCTAGGGGCTGGCATATTAAGCCTCGTAATAGGGAGATATTTAGGTTTTAGAGTTCCGGTTTTAGTTCTCTTGATTTTGGTACTAACCGTATGGATCATTTATACAGCCGATCATTTAATGGATGCGAAGTCAATATCAGGACAGGCTTCTTCATTTAGACATCACTTCCATCAACATTTTTATAGACCTATCCTGATCTGTTTTACTATAGTAATGGTAACTACAGTTTTTCTGGTAACCTTGATACCGCCAGTGACTGTTTTTTATGGTATCCCGGTAGTGTTGGGGGTAGCGGTCTATTTCATTTCAAACCGTTTTTTCAATTTAGCATTCCAAAAAGAAGTACTGATAGCAGTATTGTATGTATTAGGTGTTTTCATTGGTCCTTACAGCCTGAGCGGTGGCATGATACCCCCGGAGTTAACATTGTCGTTGGTAGAGCTTGGCCTTATGGCGTGGATTAATCTATTGGTTTTTGGTTTATTTGAAATTGAAGATGATAAGCGAGATGGCATGAAATCCACTGTTATTATTTGGGGCGAACAGAAAAGCAGCAAAATGATAAAATTATTACTTGTAAGCTGTTTCGTTCTTGGATTGATGGGATTGGTTTTATACAAACAATACCCCGATTTTGTGAAACTTCAACTGGTATTTTTATTTATGATGGGAATTTTAGGAACACTATTTTTTAGAAGAGACAACCTCGCACAGAATGGTTTGCACTACCGCTATTTTGGCGATGGTATTTTTTTCATGCCTGTTGCTTATTTCTGGTTTTAGCCTAGCTGGTAATTACTAAATCCGCTAACACTATTTTCACTGCCCTTTATCCTTTCTATGGTGTTAAAATTTTCAACCGTAACAGCTATGCTTTTAAATTTTTGCTTTATATAAAGAAAAAAAATGCAACGAATATTAATCAGCCTATTTAATATTTAGCAATCACCACACTAGAGATGGCTGAGATCAACTAATAAGTGCAATTGAAGGATGAAAAAGCTTTTAAGGGCTTTTTCATCCTTCAAAAGCCTGAGCAGTGCAATCTTTGGATTGCAAAATGTCAAAAAACTACACACATCTCAGTATTGATCAAAGGTATCAAATTGAAGCATTATTGAAAACAGGAGCTACTCAAAAGGAGATTGCCTGTATCGTTCATTTTCACCCATCTACGATCTCACGTGAGCTTAAGCGAAATGTGGGTTCAAGAGGTAGGGGAGCTGGTGTCTATCGAACAGCAAATGCACAAAGGAGGACCAATCTTCGTCATCAAGAAAAGCCAAAAAGAGTGATTTTCACCAAACCCATGAAAGACTGGATAGTTAACCGGCTCCAAGAAGATAGATGGAGTCCTGAATTGATCAGCCATCAGGGAAAGAAAACGAGAGAATGTCCACTTAGCCATGAATGGATTTACCAATGGATATGGGAATGTAAGCACACCAACCACCAGGAGAACCAAGAATACAAACAACTATACACATATCTAAAACATGGCAAACGAAGGCGCAAACGAGGAAACAGAAAAGATCGTAGAGGTATTATCCCGAATAGGGTATCAATTGAACAGCGACCCCAGATCATTAACAAAAGGAGCTAAGTTCTAATTATAACAGCATTTTGTTTAAATAGCTCATACAGATGATAGGCTTGATCCGTTAATAGCATAGTCAGAAACCATTGTTTCAAAGTTGTTTTACTCTCTCTTATTCGGTCAGCATAAGCATACCAATTCAGGTAGTTTTGCAAATATTTGGAACTGACACCATTGAATGGGCGTAAGAATGTCCTAAGTTGAGTGTGAACATTGTTTACTTTTTGCAGATGGATTGTTTTATCATCTCTATCCACATGATCTTTGGCCAATAGCGCTTTGTGCTTTATGGAGGGGTTGTCTTTGGCAAAAGCCTTATAAGAAGAGTGCTTATCTGTAATCAAGGTTGCACCGTAGGCCAACTTCCCATCCAATGCCTTTGAAATTTCTTCTTTGCTCAGCCGTTTTGATGCAACAGCTTTAAGGTACTTCTCCCCCTTGCGTTCAACCGCTGTTACTACCTGGACAACTGTGACCTCTTCCTTTCTCATATTCCGTATGAAATCGTTTCCCCTCTTTCTTGCTGCCCTATCTAAATTTCGACTGCCCTTGTTGTTAAGTGCCAGTTCCAATTCATCACATTCTACTTCCGAGGATAACTGTTCGGGAACAAACTCATTTAGTGAACTCAATATCTTATGCCGCCAGTCGAAGCTTGTCTGGATGCTTATTCCGATTTGTTTTGCTATCTTTTTTATCGGCATGCCCTGCTCCATGCAGCGCAGATAAGATTGCCATTTTGATTTAAGCTTGATGTCATACAAAGGTGTCCCTGTTGTTTCACTGTACCATCTTTTACATTCATTGCACTGATACATCTGCACACCTTTTTGTCTGCCCCTCTTATATACCTTCTCGCTTGTGCAATTTGGACAGGGTTTCTTCTTTCTTTTCTCTGCTATTTGTTGTTGAGCGGCAATCAATACTTTGCCTTGTAATTCCTGCTCCTGGAGCAACTCATCCAACAATTCGGTTTGGGAACTTATCGGCAATTGTGCAAATAAATTTTTGATCTCTTGACTTGATATCATATAGCGAAGATAATAATAATTGCTGTGTTATTTAGAACTTAGCCACAAAAGGGAACGATTGGGAGATATAGAAGTCGATTTAATGATGGGTAAAAACCACAAAGGCTCTTTGTTGGTGATGACAGACCGAGCAAGTCTTTTTACCAGAATCAGAAAGATGCACAGTAAAAATGCCGATCAAATGGCCGAAGCTATTGTGGAGGAACTCTCTCAGGATAAACACAAACTGGAAACACTCACTTTTGATAATGATATGGCATTTTCTAAACATGAGTTGATTGCTCAATCCCTTGATGTGGATGCCTATTTCACTCGTCCCTATACTAGTCAGGATAAAGGGACAGTTGAAAATAGGATTGGGGTAATCAGAAGGTTTTATCCTAAGAAAACAGATATTAGATTTGTTACAGAGGAGCAAATCAAAGTTGTTGAAAACAAAATCAATGAACGCCCTGTTAGAAAATTTAATTACCTAAACGCAAAGCAAGTGCTACAAAGGAAAATTGCACTTATTACTTGAACTTACAATGCTCTAATATTTCATTTTGCAATATTCTGAAATAAGCACCTGCTAGAAGCAATCTACTTCCATACCAGGAAAACATTTCGCCATCTATCAACACCACTTTGCTATTGGTACAAATCTCTTTGAACTCAGCAATGTGTTCCTCCTTGAAAGGATAAGGTTCTGATGGCAGAAGTATCACATCTGGATTGAGATTACGTAGTTGATCAGTTTCTATTTCCGGATAACGACTTTCCGAGATAAGATTTTTAAGATTAAGTTCTATCGCTATTGAGTTTATAAAAGTATTCGTTCCGGCAACAATAATCGGATTTTTCCATATTATATATGCTATAGATAGTTGTTGGAAATCAACATTTTTGGCAATTGATCGACGTATATCTCCCACGATTGAAGTGGCTTTCTTTAAGCTATCTGTGAAGGCTCCAATAGTGATTATCATGTCATAGGCATCCTCCAGGTTGTTAATGTCACTCATCCAGACAGGATAGCTCTCTGATAACTTATCAATTCCCTGCCAATAATTCTCTTCCTTATTTCCAATAATCAAATCAGGCCGTAGCTGATTGATTACATCAAGTCGAAAATTTTTAGTACCTCCGACAATAGTTTTCTTTTTTACGCTGTTTAGAGGATGGACACAAAACTTAGTCACTCCCACTATCTTATCATCTAGCCCGAGATCAAAGAGAAGCTCGGTCTGTGACGGCACAAGCGAAATGATCCGTTCGGGATTATTAGGCACTTTAATCCTGCGGCCTATCTGATCAATGATGATGCTATCCAATTTTGGACTTCTCCTTTAATAGCTCATCCAATTTTCGATTGATTTCATCCATTTTGGTGTCTAATTGATCAACGCGTTGGCCAACATCAGTAATATTCGCCTGGATGTCCTCGTCTTCAATGAAATAATCAGTGACGGTGCCAATAAGTGTACTAAAAATGATCATGCCCAACAGGATCAACACTACGGATAGAAACTTGCCCTCCACCGTTACGGGGGGGGGGGATATCCTGAAGGAATCCGACGGTGATTGTCGTGATAGTTGTCCACCATAGCGCATCCGAAAACGAGGAAATTCGAGGATTGTAGGCAGACTCCAGGTGGTAAAAACTGAGTGAGAAGAAAAATATGATCATGACACTAACCATACCAAGACTTTTTAAGGTGCCGAAAGCATTTTGTCGGCTAAAGAATTGGAAGAGGTATTTGGCCGAACGAAGTACTCTTAATATTCTGAATATCTTAACCACTCTACCTACACGGAGGTAGCCTACGAGGGGGATGGATGAAACAAAATCAATCCAATGAGTCTTTGCAAAATGCCATTTATTTTCCGCATAGTAGAGACCTGAGAAAAAGTCATAGAGGAAGATCATGCAAATTCCAAAATCAACCCATGTGGTTATTTGGGTTGCTTGCTCCGAATAGTCCAATATTGTACCAACGTAGAGTTCAATAACTACGTAAAGAGAGAGATAGAGTAATAAGTACTGAAACTTTATATTCTCTCGCAATGGCCTACTCATAGTAGCCTAATTTAATAAGATAACCATGCGAATGAAAATCAAATTCAATAAGTTTTGGTAATCAACAAATTAATGCCATTGAGATAGAATCTTAGCTTTCCATGCCTTGGCCTGTGTCTCACAGGTCGAAAGTGGTTTCTGAAAACACAAAGCCATGGTAGCCGAAGAAACCCCTTATCGAAATGGCCATTCATTAGCCGTATTTATTTGATGTATCTAAAATCTTGACCGCTTTTTACCTCGGAAACAAACTCATATATAAGTTTGATAACATTATCTACATCGTCCTTGTGTGTCATTTCAACTGTGGTATGCATGTATTTCAAGGGCAGAGAGATGAGAGCGGAAGCTACACCTTCATTGGAATAAGCAAATGCATCAGTATCAGTTCCTGTGAAGCGTGAGACTGCGGCCCGTTGAAACGGTATCTTTTTATTTTCGGCAACCTTGATGATCATATTCAGTAAGTTGTTATGAACAGCCGGTCCGTAGGTTAATACAGGGCCTTTACCTGACTGCTGATCACCGTCTGTAATTTTTTCGTACATAGGAGACTGGGTATCATGACAAACATCCGTACATACCGCGAGGTTAGGCTTGATGCGTTCAGCGATCATTTGAGCTCCTCTTAATCCCACCTCTTCCTGTACTGCGTTAACGACATAAAGCCCGAAAGGCAGTTTCTGCTTGTTTTCACTCAATCTTCGTGTTACCTCTGCAATCATAAAACCGCCAATCCTGTTATCAAGAGCTCTGCCAACCAGGTACTTCTTATTCAACTCTATCAGCTCGTCTTCGAAGGTCACTACACTCCCCACGTGTATTCCCATTTTCAGGACATCTTTTTTCGAAGATGCCCCGACATCTAAAAATATGTTCTTAAGAGTGGGTGTTTTTTTCCTCGCCTGGTTTTCGGACATGAATGGCCGGCCATCCGAAAACACCTTTAACAATTCCTTTTTTGGTATGAATATTTACACGTTTTGAAGGAGCAATTTGATGATCGGAACCACCATTCCGGCGAACATAGATATATCCGTCGTCCTTAATGTAGTTCACAAACCAGGAAATTTCATCTGCATGAGCTTCAATCACTACTTTGTAATCTGCTTTTGGATTGACAACAGCAACTGCCGTTCCATAGGTGTCGGTAAAATAATCGTCAGTGTAGGGTTTAATATAATCCAGCCAGATTTTTTGTCCGGAAGCTTCAAAGCCGGTTGGAGAGGCGTTGTTTAGATACGTCTCCAGGAATTGTTTACTTTTTTTGTCCATTAAATATCACGATTGATTTTTGATGTATTCTTAAAACCTGAGTCGAAGTAACAAAACAACAAAAACCGTCATTCTGAGGCTTCAGGGTGGATTCGTGTGTTGAAAGCCGTGAGAATCTCATGATTAAGGGACCCTCACCGGGTTTTCCGGCGCACTCCTCTTCCCAAAAGCCCTTTTGAGTAACGTTTGGTAGGTTCTTGTTGGGATTTAACCCGAACTCAGGTTTAAAATTAAAGTTCATTTGGATAGAAACAATAGAATTCAATGCGTTGTTTTCAATAATTGATTACAAAGGGATATTGCCGTGTTTCTTTTTTGGCAATGTCTCCACTTTATTTTCAAGCATCTTAAACGCAGAGATCAACTTCTTTCGGGTATTGTGTGGTAGAATGACTTCATCAATATATCCACGGCTGGCAGCAATGTAAGGGTTGGCGAATTTTGCTATGTAGTCCTCTACTTTCTCATCCAATTTCTTTTGCGGATCCTTGGCACTTGTGATCTCCCTTTTGAAAATTATCTCAGCAGCGCCTTTAGCGCCCATTACGGCGATTTCGGCATTAGGCCATGCAAAATTCATGTCAGCCCCAATATGTTTTGAGTTCATTACATCATAAGCGCCTCCATAGGCTTTACGGGTAATAACGGTTACCGTGGAACGGTTGCTTCACTGAAAGCGTAAAGAAGTTTTGCCCCATTTGTGATAATTGCATTCCATTCCTGATCTGTGCCAAGGTAAGAATCCTGGCACATCTTCTTAGTACGAGCAACGAAACATTAAATGAATCGCAGAACCTGACAAATCTGGCTGCCTTAGTACTGGAATGGATATCAAGCACTCCCGCCAACACTGCCGGCTGATTCGCAACAATTCCAATAGAACGGCCGGCGATCCTGGCAAACCCCACCACAATATTATCGGCAAAATTTTGATGGACTTCCAGGAAGCTTTCTTCATCGGCCAGACCATCTATTACATCCCTAATATCATAGGGCAGATTGGCATTGTCCGGAACAATGCCGTCCAGGACATCTCTGGTTTCATCTTTTGGCTCGTATGGATATAAGGGAGCATCTTCTTCACAGTTTTGGGGAACGTAACTGATAAGTCGACGAATGATCTGTACACATTGCACTTCGTTGCTACAAGCAAAATGGGCTACGCCACTTTTTGAGCTATGTGTCTGTGCACCACCTAATTCCTCACTGGTTACTTCTTCATGGGTTACTGTTTTTACCACGTTTGGCCCGGTTACAAACATATAAGATGTTTTTTCTACCATCAGGATGAAGTCCGTTATAGCAGGAGAGTACACCGCTCCTCCTGCACATGGTCCCATGATGGCCGATATCTGGGGGACTACCCCTGACGCCAGCGTATTACGGTAGAAAATATCTGCATATCCCGCCAGGGACACCACTCCTTCCTGTATCCTGGCTCCTCCAGAGTCGTTGAGACCTATTAGCGGTGCCCCATTTTTCATAGCCAACTCCATTATTTTAACCACTTTTTCAGCATGTGATTCTGACAATGAGCCACCAAATACCGTAAAATCCTGGCTGAATACATAAGTAAGACGACCGTTGATGTTACCATAACCGGTTACTACTCCATCCCCTAGGTAATGTTCTTTTTCCAATCCGAAATCCTTGGAACGATGTGTGACTAATTTTCCTATTTCTTGGAAACTCCCTTCATCAAGAAGCATGGAAACGCGTTCACGGGCAGTTAGTTTTCCTTTTGCATGTTGAGCGTCAATTCTTTTTTGGCCTCCGCCTAATAAGGCTTCCTCATTCTTAAGAATCAGTTCATTAATTTTCGACGCTTTTTTATCAGTAGGGTTACCAGTAGTTGACGCTTTTTTCTGCATGCTTTAAAGGATAATGAATTGCGGGCTGCCAAAGATAGACAAGGTGAGTTAAAATAATAATTCATCATGTTTAATGCTTCTTCTTTGTCGACTTGAATTGATTATCTTGGCGCGGATTTTCCTCAATTAGAATTAGTATAAATGAAAATAGCAGTAATTGATATGGGCACCAATACCTTTCATTTACTTCTTGTGGAAGTAATTGGTAAGGATCATACGGTTCTTTATCGCGATCGCCTTGCTGTTAAAATTGGAGAAAAAAGTATTACAGAAGGTTTCATC
>CAXXNX010000009.1:0-10542 GCA_963664285.2 Cyclobacteriaceae bacterium | reverse complement strand
GGGAATGTAAGCACACCAACCACCAGGAGAACCAAGAATACAAACAACTATACACATATCTAAAACATGGCAAACGAAGGCGCAAACGAGGAAACAGAAAAGATCGTAGAGGTATTATCCCGAATAGGGTATCAATTAAACAGCGACCCCAGATCATTAACAAAAGGGAACGATTGGGAGATATAGAAGTCGATTTAATGATGGGTAAAAACCACAAAGGCTCTTTGTTGGTGATGACAGACCGAGCAAGTCTTTTTACCAGAATCAGAAAGATGCACAGTAAAAATGCCGATCAAATGGCCGAAGCTATTGTGGAGGAACTCTCTCAGGATAAACACAAACTGGAAACACTCACTTTTGATAATGATATGGCATTTTCTAAACATGAGTTGATTGCTCAATCCCTTGATGTGGATGCCTATTTCACTCGTCCCTATACTAGTCAGGATAAAGGGACAGTTGAAAATAGGATTGGGGTAATCAGAAGGTTTTATCCTAAGAAAACAGATATTAGATTTGTTACAGAGGAGCAAATCAAAGTTGTTGAAAACAAAATCAATGAACGCCCTGTTAGAAAATTTAATTACCTAAACGCAAAGCAAGTGCTACAAAGGAAAATTGCACTTATTACTTGAACTTACAATTCTTTACAATGTCACCGTAAATATTGACCAGGATGTTGAGTTGGAATGGATGAAGAAGGAGCATATTCCTAATGTGATGGCGACTGGTTTGTTTTTTGACCAGAAGATATTCCGATTACTTAATGAAGAAGAGGGCTCAACCTATTCTTTTCAATATTTTGCCAGGTCACTCGAAGATCTGAATCTATACTTTGACAAATATGCTCCCGAGCTTGTCAAAGAACATCTTGATAAATACAAACACAAGCATGTGGCTTTCAGAACGGTTCTCGAAAGAGTGATATAGATTAATTAGTGTCTCTAAGAAAACAGCGAGTTTTAGGTCGTATTAAAATATTGCTTAAAATGGAACAATGAAAAAATCACTCACCTTGCTGACTAATAAAGGGTGACTTTGCTTTTATTCATTGTTTTTGATGGTTTTTGATAAAAATAGCCGGGTTTTAGCCTGGCCAGGACGCACTTCTGCCAGTGCCTAATCCTTATTAAACAGCTAAAAGGTGATTAAGCTGCTTGTTTCTGGCAATTGGCTTGCTGCTGGGCGGCCAGACGGTCAGCCTGGAGTTTACGCCCGATCTTGTGAAGGTTGTAGGCAGTAATGGCCAACCCGATGTAGCTATTGAAAGTTTTGCGGGTACGGTTCGGGCATCGGTCCAATCCCCGGTGTTCCAGCTCATTAATGTTGGATTCGATAGCAGAATGCTTGTTTTTCAACCTTTTGAAGGCTGGCGCTGATTCGATGGCTTTTTCTTCTTTGTTTAACCCGCATTATTCATAGGCCACCAATTTTGGGATTAATAATGGGTTGCTAACTATTTTTGATTGGAGTGTATGTATTAATTTGAAGATCAACCAGGTTTCTGGATTTCAAAGGACATTAGAGCGTTTTTTTGTTAGAATTTTTCAATTTTCAGTCAAAGCTCTATTGTGTTCTTATGGAAGAACATTTTTTTGATTAAACCAAACTGTTTAACTGATCGGTCAGTTCACCGTAAGCAAATCGCCCAGCAGGTATTGATATCTAAAGGCTCTTGAGAATTGTATTGTCAATGATCTTTTCCTTTCTTTCAGGCACGCCCCAACCTTCATCAGGTAAAGCCGGATATTGTCCACTTGCCATCGTTTAGCAAAGTGGTGTTTTGTTTTGGCAATTAATAATTTAATCTGCCGGAACATTTCATAACAGAGGGTAGCGATGATTAAACGCATGAAATTGGCCCAGTAGCGATGACAGGAAAGCCGGTCGGAATAAGTCATGTTTTTGAGTTCCTTTATTCGATTTTCACTGGCATCACCTCGCTTGACATAAAAATCAAAGTAAATCTGTTGAGCGGTCATCGCTTCAAAGTTGCTCACAAAGTAACGGACATT
Source organism: Cyclobacteriaceae bacterium (assembly GCA_963664285.2). Lineage (GTDB taxonomy): Bacteria > Bacteroidota > Bacteroidia > Cytophagales > Cyclobacteriaceae > JAJCYL01. The sequence goes on along the minus strand of CAXXNX010000009.1, from coordinate 8,527 downwards.
CATTCCTTTTCCGGTAGACTCCACTTTGGCGTACAGCTTTTCAGAACGATCCCAGCTTTTGGCCTGGTAAGTAAACGGGCCAACAAACTCTTGATGTTTGATGATTTTTGAAGCATATTCCTTTTTTACTTCAATGATAGTCTGTTTGGTAAAAGTCTTTAAAACTTCATTACTACTAATACCTAAACAAAATTGAAGGTCAAACTGCTTAGCTATCCGATAAAAAGATGCTCCTGAAAAGCCACTATCCGCTCGAATAAGGATCTTTACTGAGGGCAGTTTTTTTCTGATTTTAATGACAATCCTTTTCAATAAGGCCACAAACCATTTGTTGGAGTGACAATTGCCCGGACGTAGTACTGGTAAAATGACCTGACCGGTGTTCCCGTCCTTAAAGAACAACTCATGGTACATAGTCTGTCCATAATAGCCATTATACAAACTGAGTTGTTGGGATCCATGAGTAGGGTCATCGGTACCATCTACATCAATGATGATTTGACCAGTCTTCTCTTTCAACTCCTCTACATAACGGTCTACAAACCATTGACTCATCTGGTAGATCAGACTCCGATCGGCCTTGTTTTCAAATCGACTTAAAGTAGGCTGGGAACATAATCCGCTATCTAGTACTTTACGGATCACCGGATCCTCTCGGAGTTTTTGTTCGTCATTGCAATCCTGATAGCCCTGCATCATTAAAAACACCCGTTGGCGAAGCATTTCTTCATAAGTGTATTCGATAAAAAAGGGGTTTCGATAGTCAGGAATCAGTGCGGCGAAGCTTTTTAATAGACCAGTCTTTCTCTCTACTTTTTCACTTAACAATATCGCTCCGTCTGAGCTAATCGCTGATGCTGAAAAATCAAATTTAAAAGCTTGTTTTCCTCGATAAAATACGGTATCTTTTTCCTTATATTCAGGCATAAATTAATTGCTTATTTTGTTGTCTAACTATCTCAATATAAGCAATTTATGCCTGTTTTTTATTGTCTACTATGAATTTTTCGGGTTAACCTACCCTTTTTAGGCATGATCACTTCTGGGATGAAGGTTTGCAGAGTTGCTTTATCCTCTTTATCGGAAAACCCCTTGTCGGTGCTCAGGCTTTTGGATGGGGTATTTCTCAGCGATACGCCGGGCAATTGATAGGGTAAGTTGGTTGTCGGTTTGTTTTTCAGCTATTTGCCAGTCTATGAGTAAATGGTATTGATCCGAAGTGATGGCCAGATTCTTACCGATCTCCACATTGGGGTGCAGTTTGCCTTTTTTGATCATTTCGGCATAAGGTTGAAAGATGGAAAAGACTTTTTCGGCATGGGGAATGGTCTCTGCTCTGATCAACCGCCTGTCGAGCAACTCGATGTGCCTTTCCAACATCTCAAGATAATAGGTCAATGCCATCAGGGCTGCGAACTCCTCGATAGAGTTTCCCTGATGTTTTTCCAACATTTGGCCCACTTTCTTGCTCAAAGCACGGGCTTTAGTCAGATAGGAAGTGGCAGCCTGCTCTACCCGCTCCTCTTTGTTTTTTCCTCCTGAGCCGGTGGTCCTGCCCACGCTGCGCATCAGCCTTTTGAGGGATCTGCGCCAATCCCCGGACTTACGCCAGCCAGTAAAATACCTTTTTGAGACCAATAAATCAGCTACATCTATACACTTTCTGGCACTGTCCCATAGCAGGTTGTAGTCGGTAGGAAAGTGGGTGTCGGTTTCTACCACGAAACTATCGGTCTTGCAACGCAAGGCAACTTCCTCCCCTCCCGGTTTTTCCTTTTTTTTTAAACACCTGGTGACCTGCTGCTACGATTACATCATTGATGCCGATGAGCAGTTCATCGTCCAGCAAGGTCACATTGTCATAAATGTTCTGGTACTTATACTGTTTGCCCACAGAGTAGTCGGTAGGTAGCACCCCCATAATGCCCCGTACCAACGTGTCGTAATTGGAGATATGGTGTAACTCATCGTAAGAGATGTTCATGCACAGGCGCACCTGGGCCAATACGAAGACCTCCCACAGACTCATACCCTCACGGCCCGTCTTTTTCTTTCCCTCAATGAGCTTGGAAGAAAGTAATTCAAAAATACGCTGGTTCCATTCAGGTTGGACATAGATATATTGAAGGGCGGCTGCCAGGGCAGCTAAGTGGCTTTTAGTTTTCACCGGAGCCTCTACTTGCTCGATGGGTGTGCATCCCAGGGTAAGTTGGGGCTGGAAGGATTTCCTCATGGTTTGTATTTATATCGGTTATATGCAATATAATGATTAATCCTGATAAACCAACCGAAAAAAATCGTTTCTTTTCTACACTGAATGAACAAAAAAAGGACAGGGATTTTACTCCCCGACAGACCAAAAAGCCTGCGAATCTCAAAGTGAATTCTTTGGGGTTTTTGAATGGAAAACCTTCAAATGGCCAATTAGCAGGCTACAACGCAAACTGTTCTTGATAATATTTGTGAATTTGATAATTCTACTGAATCAGATTCGAGAATAATTCAGCGCTGATTTGATGGAAAAAATACGAATATGATGGATAATCAGCATATTAGCCTGTTTTCATACAGACACTAATTAGCGTCTGTCTATAAATTAGAATTCATGAAATAACAAATAAAAAGTACCCGAAAAGCAAACACATTTCTATGTTCGAATTCTCAATATACTAAGCTGTTTAGGACACTGATCATTGATAATTTGAATTTGTCTGTAATTTATTTTTTGCTCTTTGGTGCTTTTTCAATACTCGTTTTGACTTTATAAACACGCTCTAATTAGCAGGGGGAAGAGAAAGTGAAATTATCGAAATCCCGGATCGCTCCATTCACTTGTTTTTCAAAGTCAGCATATTCATTATCAGAAATCAATTCTTTCAGTTTTAACAGCTCAGTTTGAGCATAATTGGATTGGCCTATCCCAACTGCTTGCAAAACATACGCTTTACGTAGCCTTATTGAGTAGGGGTTGATCTCTATTGCATTCAACAAAATATTATAAGCCAAGTCCTGATCCTTTTAATTGTCCATTGAAGAACCTGCTTGCAATTAGTACTTCCGCTTCCCCGAAAGGATTTTTCATACCCATTTCACTAAAAAATTCTCTTGATATGGGATCACTTACATTTGACCAGAATGCTTTCAGGTCCTCGTTATCTGATTTTTCCATTTGTAGCTGACCATCTGCCACTTGACATATCATCAATTTGTTTCGCAAGTTGGAAACGAGGTCTCGGTAAGATGATGATTCATCAATTGATTGTATTTCCTTCAGGTGATCAGCTGCCTCTATAAAATTTCCTTTTTCTATCTGGCTTTCAACATTCGAGATATAGGCCCCAATCAAGAAAGTAACATCATCGATTGAAGAAAGAAGGATTTCGCGAATTGATCTGTCAAAGTCATCCGACCGGTATCTGATGGCCTGATATTTAATCGCATCGGAATTACTGGTGGCAATTACACTAACGGGCGCCGTCAAAGCTAAGATAACATCATTTGCTATTTCGATTGAATCTTCCATCAGTAATTGGTTCCACATTTCTAGTGCTTCCCCTTTTTCGCCAGCCTCTGTAAGGGCTATTGCAAGGTTGACATTGGCACTTTCATAGTTTTCTGCCGAAGCTCTTCTAAAAAAATCTATCGCTAACCTCGGGGCGTTCTGTTCCAGTGAAATTACTCCCAGTACGTGATTGTAATAACCCATTTTTAGGGGATCATTTAGTAATTGGTCAAGACTTCTGAAACAAGCACTCAGGTCATTGCTCTTATACTTCAGCAAAGCAGTCAGGTAGCTTAATTGGCGACTGTATAAAACATTATTTTGTTCCTCACCATATCCCTGGACCCGGTAAATGTCACTCGCAGTTGGATTCGATAATTTCGAGAAGCCATGGTTGTACAGGTAAGCGAACTGATGCAGATCAAGTGTTGAATCGATCTGGTTGCCATCAATTTTAACATCAAGCCATTTTGTGGTATTGTTACTATAAGCCAGTAAGTTGCTTTTAAGAGGCAAATGATCTGATCCATCATATAGTTCTTTTAAAGAATCAACAGGTAACTCGACACGGTTTCGTGTCAGTAAATCAACAATATTTGTAGTATTGGTTTTGTTACCCCAACTGCCGTGGGCGCCATATTCCATATAGTAAATAGCGGAATCTAACAGGCTGGTATTTTTAAAGAACAGTCCAAGGTTGTTTTTGATTTGTGCACTTTCAGGAAACTTCCGAACCCCTTCTCTGAGGGTGAACAAACCATCAAAAAACAGTAAGTCAGCTTTCTGGGCGTTGGCGAGATTAATATATGCGAATTCCGTGGGATTTTTCTTTGTAGCATTTTTGAATCTTGCAATGGCTTTGTCCAGATCATTTTGTTGATTGCCCAGTTCTCCAATACTATAATTTGATCGGTGATTGTTAAAGCCATAGATTGCTGCCCGTTTGTAATATTCTTCGGCTAAAAAGTTATTTCCGTCGTGATAATAAACACTTCCTAACCCATTATAATAGCCGGCAATCGCTTGATGCAAAGCCGCCTGATTGGATAGATAGTAAAAGGCGGCTATAACTACAAGGCCAGCAATATTGGATGAATAATAAGGCATGTTAACCTCTCTGTAGGCAATCTTGTAAACTGCTAGTTTTTCACTAATTAGGTCAATGAAATTTGACAATAGATAAAGCAAAAACATGATTCCGAAACCTATATGCGAGTAAACGATGGCATCCTCAAAAGTTTCCAGAACCGGGTCGTTTAAAGTAATTGTATGATAGGATATCGTTGCAAAACAAATCATGCCAAGTGATAAGAAAAGGTAACCTCCTAAAGGCCTGAATGGCATAATATTCTCATACCTGATTTCTCTCTGCTTGAACCCCCAAAGCCCGATGATTGTTGACATGACAAGTAGTAGGAAGCCGTTGATATAGATTAAATCCCAATCTATATGGGAAGCATTTTTCAAATAAAGTAGCCCAATATTGAGAAGGTAGATTAAGCTTAAAGCGATAAAATGGACAAGATTATTTTTTCCACCTTGACTCTTGGATCCAGAAATGAGGAAGAGTATCAGGTAAATAATCTCGTGAGAGACCAGAAAAATAAAGAGAATACTAATAACAACAGGAGCGGTGTAGTTATAGTGGACTAAAAAATAAAAAGGGTTCTGGTTTCTGGAAAAAAATGCGATGAGAATCGCTAATAAGATAAAAATTCCTCCGAATGAAATTAATCGTGGGACAAATTCCATTTCGGTTTTATAAGCATGGATATAATAGCTTAAAGGAAGAATTAAGGACAGGGCTATAATTAGAAAAGTATTATCAATCCAGCCGAAAATTTCAAGTTGCTCGAAACGAAAATTTACAAATATGAAACTTCCAGTGGCCGTTGATATTAAATACCAAAAACGCTTGAGGCAGGTCGCGATTGCGAACAAGACTACTATATACAACTACAGAAAATGATCAAAAAAACATACCCGCTTGCAGGAGTTATTTGATGAGCGCTGCCACTGTAATATTGGTTTATCAGGTAATTGTCAGCAGTGAGTTCAAATTCGAAAAGTCCAACCTGAATTTTTTTTACCGGGACTTCTATAGTTTCTGCAGTACTCGTAATATTCCAATCAAGTGCATTGTAATTTCCGTGTATGACTGCATAACAATAATAAATTATAGTAGCCAGGAAAAGTGTTAATAATATTGAATAAATGGTACGTTCTGACGAAGACCATTCCTTCCAAAAAAGCAAATCCCTCATTTACCCTTATTCTTAATCACCTTTGGTACAATAAAAAACTCCCCGTTGTGTTGTGGCGATACTTTCAGTGCATCCTTGCGATTGAGGTTGTTGCTGGCCAAATCTTCTCGAAATAGATTGATCCTCCCTGGACATATGCGACAGTGGCTCAACGCCTTCTGTATCTACTTCTTTTAGTTTTTCTACCCATGTGAGTATCTCACTAAGATCATTTAATAATCGGTTCCTCATCTTCCGCCTTGACTTCCAATCTGGCTAAGTGCGCTATCTTCAGTAAGGTCTTTCTGGTTACCTTCATCTGCGTTCCATCGCTTTAATTCCTCCACAATAATATTAAAAACCCTGTTGCTAAGTTCATTTATCGTTTCAATTGAATAAGTGCTGGGGTCTATTGATTCGTGATATATGATCTTGAGGCGCCGATGATTTAGTAAGTTTTTATTATCATCTGGCAGGAATAACCAATTATGGGCTATAGTGACAGGTATAATAGGTGTATTATTTTCAAGGGCCGCTTTAAAATGCACCTGGTTTAAAGGGAGACATCTCTGGTGGGGTTTGTGTACCGATTCCTCCCTCAGGAAAAATTGTTAGGCTGATCCCCTGGTTAAGCGCTTCGATTGAACGGTGGAGCATTTCATATTTGCTCCTCATGTTGTCCCTATCTACCAGGATATGAAGTTTCCGATACATGTATCCGAAAACTGGAATTTTTGCCATGGAATTCTTTCCTACAAAAGCAAATGGTACCGGGGTCAGGCCCATGGTAGCGATATCAAGAAAAGAGAAGTGGTTGGGACAAAATATGTATTGCTGTTTAGGGCTAAGCTTTTCCTTGAATTCCAGATCCACGGAAATAAAGCACAAACGGAAAAACCCCCATGCCCAATAATGGTTCAACCATACAGCGCTTCTTCGCCACGCACGCTTTTGCGCAAGGAAAAGAAAAGCGGGGAGAAGCAGCAGGAAAAGGCCACCGAAAACCGCCAGGCAATAAATGGAGTACAGCCGCTTAATGAGCATCATAAGAATACTTGGTACACTTTAATTTCGATATCCGGTCTATTGCAGTTGATTTTGGTGTCATAGTTTTTCGGAACAGTCAAAAAAAATAGAGAATATGAATCGTATCTCCTACCCATTTGTTCATCATATTGCATTAATTGCACTTTTCGCCGCATGTAGTTCACACCAAGGTAATAAGAGTTCTGATCGTTACGAGAAAGAAGTTGAAACACTGGTCGACGATTTATATGGAGGGACTGGTGGTATATCAATTGACGCTGAAGGAAATATATACTCATCAGATTTTGGTCCCTTTTTAGGGAAAATCAACCCTGATTTTAAAGTCGTTAGTAAAGTATTCAAAATAACTCCGGACGGAATAGTAAGTGTTTTCCTGGATAGTTTGCAAGGAGCTTCCGGGAGTGAGTTTGATGAGGATGGTAATTTTTATCAATCTAACATCAGGGGAGGTTACATTTCGAAAGTTAGCCCCACTGGGGAGATCAGCGAATATGTTAGTGACAGTGTTGTATCTCCTGTTGGTCTGGAATTTGACACGAACGGTGACCTCATTGTTTGCAATTGCGGTAATAATACGCTCAGAAGAGTGACGGCATCCGGGGAAAATACACTTTTTAGCAAAGGAGAAGTTTTTCAATGTCCCAATGGCATTACTAAGGATGAAAATGGCAATTTCTACACTGCTAATTTCTACAACGGTGATGTTATCAAAATCAAACCAGATGGGAGCCCTTCAGTCTTTGCAACCATCCCTGGTAACAACAACGGACACTTAATTTACAGGGAGGGCTATCTCTATGTTGTGGCAAGAAGTGCTCACCAGGTTTATAAGGTATCATTGACTGGTGATGTTGAGTTATTTGCAGGAAATGGGGAGAGGGGTAGAAAAAATGGGTCTAGACTCGAAGCTTCTTTTTCACTGCCAAATGATCTCGGATTCAGTCCCGATGGAAAATACCTCTATGTAAATGAAGCATCCGACTCTTTAGGTTCTCCCAGAATTCTCATCCCTACTGCGGTAAGAAAAATTCGAATGCCCTAGTGTGTTGATTACTAAATATGCTGACTAATTTTTGTTTAGAACATTGTAAGTTCAAGTAATAAGTGCAATTTTCCTTTGTAGCACTTGCTTTGCGTTTAGGTAATTTATTAAATTTTCTAACAGGGCGTTCATTGATTTTGTTTTCAACAACTTTGATTTGCTCCTCTGTAACAAATCTAATATCTGTTTTTCTTAGGATAAAACCTTCTGATTACCCCAATCCTATTTTCAACTGTCCCTTTATCCTGACTAGTATAGGGACGAGTGAAATAGGCATCCACATCAAGGGATTGAGCAATCAACTCATGTTTAGAAAATGCCATATCATTATCAAAAGTGAGTGTTTCCAGTTTGTGTTTATCCTGAGAGAGTTCCTCCACAATAGCTTCGGCCATTTGATCGGCATTTTTACTGTGCATCTTTCTGATTCTGGTAAAAAGACTTGCTCGGTCTGTCATCACCAACAAAGAGCCTTTGTGGTTTTTACCCATCATTAAATCGACTTCTATATCTCCCAATCGTTCCCTTTTGTTAATGATCTGGGGTCGCTGTTCAATTGATACCCTATTCGGGATAATACCTCTACGATCTTTTCTGTTTCCTCGTTTGCGCCTTCGTTTGCCATGTTTTAGATATGTGTATAGTTGTTTGTATTCTTGGTTCTCCTGGCGGTTGGTGTGCTTACATTCCCAT
>CAXXNX010000008.1:0-63795 GCA_963664285.2 Cyclobacteriaceae bacterium | reverse complement strand
GCCGTGAGAATCTCATAGCAGGGGACTCTCACAGGGCTTTCAGGTACACTGCCCTCCCAAAAGCCCTTCTGAGTGACGATTAAAAGATTTTTTGTTTGGTTTTTTATCTCGAACCCAGTTATTAGATAGCCTCAGAGCAATTTTTTTCAAAAGTTTAAAAAAACTAAAACCTCAGTGACATAGGGTTGTCACTCACACCAGTTTCTTTGCTTTAATAGTCAAAAATTCGAATGACATAGTAGCAGAAAAATTGGATCTGAGTAAAAATGACCTTGCTTACTATAAGGGGCTAAGTTCTAAATAACACAGCAATTATTATTATCTTCGCTATATGATATCAAGTCAAGAGATCAAAAATTTATTTGCACAATTGCCGATAAGTTCCCAAACCGAATTGTTGGATGAGTTGCTCCAGGAGCAGGAATTACAAGGCAAAGTATTGATTGCCGCTCAACAACAAATAGCAGAGAAAAGAAAGAAGAAACCCTGTCCAAATTGCACAAGCGAGAAGGTATATAAGAGGGGCAGACAAAAAGGTGTGCAGATGTATCAGTGCAATGAATGTAAAAGATGGTACAGTGAAACAACAGGGACACCTTTGTATGACATCAAGCTTAAATCAAAATGGCAATCTTATCTGCGCTGCATGGAGCAGGGCATGCCGATAAAAAAGATAGCAAAACAAATCGGAATAAGCATCCAGACAAGCTTCGACTGGCGGCATAAGATATTGAGTTCACTAAATGAGTTTGTTCCCGAACAGTTATCCTCGGAAGTAGAATGTGATGAATTGGAACTGGCACTTAACAACAAGGGCAGTCGAAATTTAGATAGGGCAGCAAGAAAGAGGGGAAACGATTTCATACGGAATATGGGAAAGGAAGAGGTCACAGTTGTCCAGGTAGTAACAGCGGTTGAACGCAAGGGGGAGAAGTACCTTAAAGCTGTTGCATCAAAACGGCTGAGCAAAGAAGAAATTTCAAAGGCATTGGATGGGAAGTTGGCCTACGGTGCAACCTTGATTACAGATAAGCACCCTTCTTATAAGGCTTTTGCCAAAGACAACCCCTCCATAAAGCACAAAGCGCTATTGGCCAAAGATCATGTGGATAGAGATGATAAAACAATCCATCTGCAAAAAGTAAACAATGTTCACACTCAACTTAGGACATTCTTACGCCCATTCAATGGTGTCAGTTCCAAATATTTGCAAAACTACCTGAATTGGTATGCTTATGCTGACCGAATAAGAGAGTAAAACAACTTTGAAACAATGGTTTCTGACTATGCTATTAACGGATCAAGCCTATCATCTGTATGAGCTATTTAAACAAAATGCTGTTATAATTAGAACTTAGCTCTATAAGGCAAATAAGACACCTGAAATCAGGGAGTTATTACCTTACAATTACCTGACTGTATCTGGCCAGAGCGCCCCGGATAGTCCTAAATTTCTTACCGCAATTGAGACACTTTATCAGGTGGCATATTCGGTCAGGTTCCTGGCTAAAGCAGAGGACGATGATTTTGTGGTACCTAGATGGAAGGCTTTTGGTGGATAGATGGTGGAGTGGATTCCCAGGCTGAATTTGAAAATACACCACAGAAGGAATGGTTTTGGAAAATCACTATCAGAATGCCCGATTTCATTCGGCAAGATCATTTCTCAAGGGCAGTGGAAATTGTAAGATTCAAGAAATCTCCGGCGAACATTGAACAAATTGAATTTGATGAAATAAATGAAGGGAAATGCGCACAGATCCTTCATATCGGTTCATACAATGCCGAGAAGCAAACTATTGAAAAATTGCATCAGTTCATTGCTGATCAAGGCCTGAAAATCGCCGGATACCACCAATGAGATTTATATCAATGACCCCAGAAGGACCTCTGAGGATAAACTAAAAACTATTATTCGCTATGCTGTCCGCTAATACATTAATGGATACCGGGAAGATCCTACTAGGTATGATTGTCGGTGTAATTGCCATAATTTTTAACCAAAACGGAAAAATAGAAATGAAGAATACTGGAAAATCTTTAGGATTGAGAACTACAGTTTATGCTGTTTCTGACGTTAAAGCGGCTAAAGAATGGTATAGTATGGCTTTTGAAACGGAACCCTATTTTGACGAAGATTTTTATGTGGGGTTTTCAATAAACGGCTATGAACTGGGCCTTTTGCCTGGGAAGGATGAGGAGAAAAACAAGTGTGAAAATGTTTTGACCTATTGGGGTGTCAACGACATCGAGAAGACCTATAAATATCTTTTGGAAAATGGCGCTTCTAAAGGTGGGGCGCCTACAGATGTTGGAGAGGGTTTAATGGTGGCTCATGTGTTTGATCCGTGGAACAATGCATTGGGGATTATTTATAATCCATTTTTTAAGATTCAGACATCTGATGATGCTGAGTCTGTAGTCGAGTGGGCTCCCTTTGAACTTAAAGATGGAGTGAATGAAAATGAGCTCAGATCAATTTCCGATCAATTACAAAAAGAGTTTTTGGCGATTCAAAAGGGATTTGTTAAAAGAGAACTGCTGAAAAAAGGAGAGAGACAATGGGTTGATCTTGTTTATTGGGAAACCAGTGAAGATGCGGATAACGCAATGAGCCATTCTCAACAAAGCACTGTTTGTGCAAGTTACTTTGAATTGATGGAAATGTCGGATTCTGTCGATGCGTCTCAGAACGTTATTCATCTTAACCCGCATTATTCATAGGCCACCAATTTTGGGATTAATAATGGGTTGCTAACTATTTTTGATTGGAGTGTATATATTAATTTGAAGATCAACCAGGTTTCTGGATTTCAAAGGACATTAGAGCGTTTTTTTGTTAGAATTTTTCAATTTTTAGTCAAAGCTCTATTGTGTTCTTATGGAAGAACATTTTTTTGATTAAACCAAACTGTTTAACTGATCGGTCAGTTCACCGTAAGCAAATCGCCCAGCAGGTATTGATATCTAAAGGCTCTTGAGAATTGTATTGTCAATGATCTTTTCCTTTCTTTCAGGCACGCCCAACCTTCATCAGGTAAAGCCGGATATTGTCCACTTGCCATCGTTTAGCAAAGTGGTGTTTTGTTTTGGCAATTAATAATTTAATCTGCCGGAACATTTCATAACAGAGGGTAGCGATGATTAAACGCATGAAATTGGCCCAGTAGCGATGACAGGAAAGCCGGTCGGAATAAGTCATGTTTTTGAGTTCCTTTATTCGATTTTCACTGGCATCACCTCGCTTGACATAAAAATCAAAGTAAATCTGTTGAGCGGTCATCGCTTCAAAGTTGCTCACAAAGTAACGGACATTCATTCCTTTTCCGGTAGACTCCACTTTGGCGTACAGCTTTTCAGAACGATCCCAGCTTTTGGCCTGGTAAGTAAACGGGCCAACAAACTCTTGATGTTTGATGATTTTTGAAGCATATTCCTTTTTTACTTCAATGATAGTCTGTTTGGTAAAAGTCTTTAAAACTTCATTACTACTAATACCTAAACAAAATTGAAGGTCAAACTGCTTAGCTATCCGATAAAAAGATGCTCCTGAAAAGCCACTATCCGCTCGAATAAGGATCTTTACTGAGGGCAGTTTTTTTCTGATTTTAATGACAATCCTTTTCAATAAGGCCACAAACCATTTGTTGGAGTGACAATTGCCCGGACGTAGTACTGGTAAAATGACCTGACCGGTGTTCCCGTCCTTAAAGAACAACTCATGGTACATAGTCTGTCCATAATAGCCATTATACAAACTGAGTTGTTGGGATCCATGAGTAGGGTCATCGGTACCATCTACATCAATGATGATTTGACCAGTCTTCTCTTTCAACTCCTCTACATAACGGTCTACAAACCATTGACTCATCTGGTAGATCAGACTCCGATCGGCCTTGTTTTCAAATCGACTTAAAGTAGGCTGGGAACATAATCCGCTATCTAGTACTTTACGGATCACCGGATCCTCTCGGAGTTTTTGTTCGTCATTGCAATCCTGATAGCCCTGCATCATTAAAAACACCCGTTGGCGAAGCATTTCTTCATAAGTGTATTCGATAAAAAAGGGGTTTCGATAGTCAGGAATCAGTGCGGCGAAGCTTTTTAATAGACCAGTCTTTCTCTCTACTTTTTCACTTAACAATATCGCTCCGTCTGAGCTAATCGCTGATGCTGAAAAATCAAATTTAAAAGCTTGTTTTCCTCGATAAAATACGGTATCTTTTTCCTTATATTCAGGCATAAATTAATTGCTTATTTTGTTGTCTAACTATCTCAATATAAGCAATTTATGCCTGTTTTTTATTGTCTACTATGAATTTTTCGGGTTAAATTAATAGCGAGTTATTAGGACAATTTCAGATATAGCAATAAGGGTAAGATCGGTTTATGCCTTATTGTTCTTGGCCCGGTTAATTCTCAAAATAATCCACTAACGGATCAAACCTGCGACGATCCAGATTTTCTTTGCGAATAATTGGAGGTCTTGTGATACGGTCTAGATTTCTTTGATCAGGTGTTTTGAGCATTTCGGCAGCTAATTCACTAAATTTCATCATGAAAGCTGAGAATTCCCATTGACCAAATAGGGTGTGACCTCCTTCATAAGACTGTACACTATATTCCTCTCTTGTGGTGACATATCCCATATATTCGTTCGCATAGTTGGAAATAAGTACTTGATTGACTCCCCTTTTCTAAAGTATCGAAGCGATTTGATCCTTTAACCTCGAAGCAGCGACTGTGGTGATCTCACCCGGTTGTCCAATGATGGCCAGATCTCCAATAATGAATATCTGAATTGGGACTATGTATGGCGCCAGGGTATGTTCTCTGAAAGCCCCATTTCTTTGCGTGTTGGCGGATGCATGCAGTCATCCGGTCACCAAATGCGGGGAGCTTACTTAGTGTCTCTAAGAAAACAGCGAGTTTTAGGTCGTATTAAAATATTGCTTAAAATGGAACAATGAAAAAATCACTCACCTTGCTGACTAATAAAGGGTGACTTTGCTTTTATTCATTGTTTTTGATGGTTTTTGATAAAAATAGCCGGGTTTTAGCCTGGCCAGGACGCACTTCTGCCAGTGCCTAATCCTTATTAAACAGCTAAAAGGTGATTAAGCTGCTTGTTTCTGGCAATTGGCTTGCTGCTGGGCGGCCAGACGGTCAGCCTGGAGTTTACGCCCGATCTTGTGAAGGTTGTAGGCAGTAATGGCCAACCCGATGTAGCTATTGAAAGTTTTGCGGGTACGGTTCGGGCATCGGTCCAATCCCCGGTGTTCCAGCTCATTAATGTTGGATTCGATAGCAGAATGCTTGTTTTTCAACCTTTTGAAGGCTGGCGCTGATTCGATGGCTTTTTCTTCTTTGTTTAACCTACCCTTTTTAGGCATGATCACTTCTGGGATGAAGGTTTGCAGAGTTGCTTTATCCTCTTTATCGGAAAACCCCTTGTCGGTGCTCAGGCTTTGGATGGGGTATTTCTCAGCGATACGCCGGGCAATTGATAGGGTAAGTTGGTTGTCGGTTTGTTTTTCAGCTATTTGCCAGTCTATGAGTAAATGGTATTGATCCGAAGTGATGGCCAGATTCTTACCGATCTCCACATTGGGGTGCAGTTTGCCTTTTTTGATCATTTCGGCATAAGGTTGAAAGATGGAAAAGACTTTTTCGGCATGGGGAATGGTCTCTGCTCTGATCAACCGCCTGTCGAGCAACTCGATGTACTTTTCCAACATCTCAAGATAATAGGTCAATGCCATCAGGGCTGCGAACTCCTCGATAGAGTTTCCCTGATGTTTTTCCAACATTTGGCCCACTTTCTTGCTCAAAGCACGGGCTTTAGTCAGATAGGAAGTGGCAGCCTGCTCTACCCGCTCCTCTTTGTTTTTTCCTCCTGAGCCGGTGGTCCTGCCCACGCTGCGCATCAGCCTTTTGAGGGATCTGCGCCAATCCCCGGACTTACGCCAGCCAGTAAAATACCTTTTTGAGACCAATAAATCAGCTACATCTATACACTTTCTGGCACTGTCCCATAGCAGGTTGTAGTCGGTAGGAAAGTGGGTGTCGGTTTCTACCACGAAACTATCGGTCTTGCAACGCAAGGCAACTTCCTCCCCTCCGGTTTTTTCCTTTTTTTTAAACACCTGGTGACCTGCTGCTACGATTACATCATTGATGCCGATGAGCAGTTCATCGTCCAGCAAGGTCACATTGTCATAAATGTTCTGGTACTTATACTGTTTGCCCACAGAGTAGTCGGTAGGTAGCACCCCCATAATGCCCCGTACCAACGTGTCGTAATTGGAGATATGGTGTAACTCATCGTAAGAGATGTTCATGCACAGGCGCACCTGGGCCAATACGAAGACCTCCCACAGACTCATACCCTCACGGCCCGTCTTTTTCTTTCCCTCAATGAGTTTGGAAGAAAGTAATTCAAAAATACGCTGGTTCCATTCAGGTTGGACATAGATATATTGAAGGGCGGCTGCCAGGGCAGCTAAGTGGCTTTTAGTTTTTCACCGGAGCCTCTACTTGCTCGATGGGTGTGCATCCCAGGGTAAGTTGGGGCTGGAAGGATTTCCTCATGGTTTGTATTTATATCGGTTATATGCAATATAATGATTAATCCTGATAAACCAACCGTTAGTAGGATTGTGTTATTACTAGCGTCAATAAAAGATAATTTTTTACCCTGACTCTTATAATACCTTCTAACTTCTTGCTTTCTTTCCTTACCTTTTAAAAAAGTAAAATACTTATCCATCTTATTGATTGATGCCAGAATGGTAGCTACGATTTTTTCAAAAAAACTTGCTCCAACACCGTCCACCGGTGTTCCTCGGGCGAAAGCAATACCATAGTTGCCGGTACAGGTATAAATGTCTTGCCGCCCACCGACAAACTGAGGTAATATTTGGAGATTGGAAAGATCAAAATAAAAAAGATCATAGTCGATATTACCAGTTATTAGTTTTTCATTTTGTATATCGTTAAATACTTCCAATGCCTTTTCGAACTGCTTGTAACCATTTTTTTTGGTTTGATTAAATTGCTCATCTATAATCCTGCGTATTCTCTCTTTTTGCTTTTGTGTGGGGGTTTTCTTGAGTTTCTTGCGGCGATCCTTACTTAGTTTTTTCTGTCTGGGCCCGTGAAAATGAGGCGAGATATCACCGGAGGACGATTGGGCAAAAATAGCTACAACTTCCTGATCGGATGCTTTTTCAAAATAGTTCGCCGCATACCCTTTGTTGTCTGATGAAATTGATTGATTCCCCATTGCCTATTCCCGTGGCATGAACTCCGAACCAGTTCAAAAGCCCAAAGCTCCTTCCTTCCTTATCAATGAACTTCAATACATACATAGTACTATCAAGAGCCAAAGCCGTTTTTTTTCGATTCACTCTTTCTGATTTCGGAAAATTGCGATTAAAAGCCTTTATAGAACGATTATAAGCAACGCTGTTCTCAACCTTAAAATGACCTTCATTAAAGTATATTTCAGCAGGCCGCAAATTTGAAAAGGCAGTCTGAATCGATTTCACTATACCCTTAACTATTTCCCGGAGAATGTCTTCCTGAAATCCCGGATGGCTGAAATTATAAAAAGCATAATGGTGATACCCACCTGGAGCGCTATGGGTATGCGTTGCAGTAATCATTGTATTCCGCTCAGAAAGTTCATTATACCCCATTATCGATAGAGTATCAAACAGTGTGCTTTTTATTGAATGAGAAATATTGCCGAGCTCACAATTAATAAATAATACCATTGAATCAGAGTCAATGCTTTTTATCAAGAGTGACCTCGAATAAAGCTTGCTTCTCTGATCAAACACTCGATTACAAAATTCGCCGTAGCCATTGAGGCCAGCTCCTTTGAGAAAGAGATCCATTTCAGCTTTACCAAGCCCTATTTCGTAATCAGCAAAACACGTACTGGCGTAGAACAATGAAATCATTATCGCTATAAAAACCTTGTAATTAATTTTCGCCATCATGGAATCTGCGTAATGAACTATTTTCTTAAAAAGGATATTTATGGTTAATTTAAACAAAAGGTCCGTTTTATGTAATTACGAGCAATTATCAATCATTGGGTTCAATAGCACTTGATCAATAGATTGCCCTTGATTGAAGTATTTGAACGATATGGAGGATTTTCCTGACATAATAAAAGGATATTCCAAAGTTGAATACCTCATAACTTTTGGCGCCATCATTTTCGGGTTTGTTGCAGCAGAGTATTTTAATGGCTGGGGACAGTTATGGAGAAATAGGAAGAGAGTCAAATTTTCATGGATCTATTTTGCCTATACTGTAATCGCTTTTTTTGTCCTGGTCGTTGTTTGGTGGAATTTCTGGCTGCAATCCCAATATATTGAGAAGAGCATTATACATTTTCATTTGCTATTGGGCTATCCTGTAATTTACTATCTCATTTCTGTTTTCTTATTTCCTGATTTTTCTTCCTATGGTTTAATAGATCTTTCAAATTTCTTTTTCAGACAAAAAAAGAAATTTTTCCTGGCTGTGGCTCTATTCTTTGTTTTTGATAGTTTCAATGCCATGGCATATGGTGATGATTTTGATGGAGGTTTTCGAGTTATTGGCATTGTTATATCGTTGTGTGGAGCATTTATAGACAATACAAACTTTCATAAGTTTTTATTAGCAGTGAGCGTCTTGGCGGTTATCATTTATGTGGTAGCCTTGGATTTAGGATATATGGTTCCGGAAGGTAGCGACACGTTAAACAATCAATATTCAAAAGTTGAGCATTTAACCGTTTTCATATCCTTGCTATATGGATTTGTAGCTGCAGAATTTTTTATGGGATGGGGAAGTATGATAAGGAATTCAAAAAAAATCCAATTTTCATGGATACACTTTCTTTGGTCGATTTTTCTATTGGCCCTCCTCATAGATATTTGGTGGAGTGGAAGGACACAACTAGAATTTATAAGTTCCCATTTGTCTGCATTTTTGTTGTTTCTGGCAATACCCCTTTTTTTCATATGTTAACCGTCATTCTGTTTCCCAACCTAATTGATAGGGAGATTATTGTTCTTTATGAGCATTTCAACTCCAACATGCTTCTTTTCTTTACTATTATGTCCATTTACTTTGCTTTAAGCATATTACTCCCACTGATAGGTGGTGAGGGTGTTCTCTTATCAAATGAAAATGGCTTTAGATTATTCGGTAGTATCCTTGCGCTTGCCAGTGCGTTTATCAAAAAAAAATGGTATCATGGCGTACTTGTAATTAGTGTCTCTAAGAAAACACACCTAAATTAAAAATTATTCTTATGGTATCATGGCGTACTTGTAATTATCAGCTTGGGACTCCTGTTGGTTCATCACTGGGTTATTGAAATTGGTGCTGATTGAGCTTTTAAACATTGTTTGAAGACTCGATTTTATTTTCAAATTAGTAGTGAGAAAATTTCTATTGCTTAGTTCGTGATTAAATTGCCCAATTTTCAGGAAGAGGTTCAAACTTGACAGGAACATTACAGTGGTATGATTGGGCACTCGCTTTATTGGGTGCTTTTTATTTTAGGAATTGCAAAGGCTGGGGGTCAAAGGGATTGACGTAGCCCATTGTGGTTTTCGCCTATTTGTTTGGGAGACAATTGATTCTCAAACCCTCGTGATCAACCTTTACCTCGTTCCTGCAATTTTTGTTGGACTCTTTGTTGGTGTAAGGCTGGTGAGACGGATACATGAAGTGAGCTATCGTATATTAATACTGCTACTAACAGCGGTCGGTGCAATTTTCATATTTTTCAAAATAAGTTGAGCTTTTAATTTTGGAGAAGCAAACAATTTTTCTTTGCTTTATTTAATTATTAATCGAGTGAGCATGCAAAGACGTCATTTTTTGAAGAATAATTTATTGGCTGCAACAGTATCTATTACTGGAGTGGGTTTGTCGGCACCTGCTTATTCAAGCACCAGGCAGACAAGTAGCTTTAAACTCAAGTATGCGCCTCATTTTGGCATGTTCAGTAACAGTGCCGGTGATGACCTGATGAGCCAGCTGGATTTTATGGCAGAAAGAGGTTTTTGTGCACTCGAAGATAATAACATGCGAAAACGTGATGTCAAAATTCAGGAGCAGATCGCTAGTCGAATGGCCATGCATGGAATGGAGATGGGTGTATTTGTGGCTCACACTATTTATTGGCGTGAACCTAGTCTGACACTTGGACCCGGTGAGAAGAGAGATCTATTTCTCAAGGAAATAAATGATTCTGTCGAGGTGGCCAAGAGGGTCAATGCCAAATGGATGACCGTAGTACCGGGTTATTTAGCTTTGAAAAAAGATCTTGGTTATCAGACAGCCAATCTGGTAGAAACCTTAAAGAGGGCCTGCAATATATTAGAGTCGCATGGATTGGTTATGGTTTTGGAACCGCTAAATTTCCGGGATCACCCGGGGTTATTTCTAACCAGGATTTCACAGGCGTACGAAATTTGCAAGGCAGTTGATAGCCCTTCTTGTAAGATTTTAGACGACTTATACCACCAGCAGATCACAGAAGGCAACCTGATCCCTAATATCGACCTGGCATGGGATGAAATTGCATATTTCCAGGTAGGTGACAACCCCGGCAGAAAGGAACCAACTTCCGGAGAAATCAATTATAAAAACGTCTTCAGACATATCCATTACAAAGGCTTCACTGGTATTATCGGTATGGAGCATGGAAATTCCAAAGATGGAAAAGAAGGTGAATTAGCGGTAATCAAAGCCTATGAGGAAGTAGATAGCTTTTGAAGATCAAATGTGTAGTGAATTGAATAAAATGTACTTAAAACTATTCGTTTTATCGTCTTGCAATCAACCATTGTGGTGATTTTTAAATTGGTTCACTAAATTTTTGCCGCAATTTTTTCTTTATGTAAGGTAAAATTTGAAAGCAAAGCATTGTTACGTTTGAAAATTTTAAGACAGTAGAAAGGGAAAAAGTGTTGTGAAAATAGTGAACGAATTTAGGAATCACTGCACTAGTTAAAAAATGCTTTTCTTTGAGTTCATATGTCGGTAGTAATTGACACTGATCAGATATCCAAGAGGTATGTAATGGGTAGTGAAACCATTAATGCCTTAAAATCAATTTCCATAAAGATAGATCGGGGAGAATATGTTGCTTTTATGGGGCCTTCCGGTTCAGGGAAATCTACCTTGATGAATATAATAGGATGCCTGGATTCACCGACATCAGGACAATACATGCTGAATAGTAACGATGTGAGTCATCTCACGGAAAACGAGCTTGCTGAGATCAGGAATAAAGAAATTGGGTTCGTATTTCAAATATTCAACTTGTTGCCGAGAGCATCGGCATTGGAAAATGTAGCGCTACCGTTGGTTTACGCCGGATATTCTCGCTACGAACGTGAGGAGATTGCATTGCAGGTGCTTGCGGATGTGAGGTTGGCAGACCGGGCAAAACATAAGCCAAGTGAACTTTCCGGTGGTCAACGACAGCGAGTGGCAATTGCCAGGGCTTTGGTGAATAAACCGAGTATAATTCTGGCTGATGAACCTACCGGGAACCTGGATTCGAAGACTTCCCATAGCATCATGGATCTTTTCCAGGAAATTCATGATAAGGGTAATACTGTAATCATGGTCACTCACGAAGCGGATATTGCCAAATATGCCCATCGTGTTGTTAAATTAATGGATGGTTTGGTGGAGTCAGATGAGGCAAATGGTGAGGTAAGGAAAGTGAAAGTCAGCAACTAATTCACGAATAAATAAGCTTATTTAGTGAATACGAGGTCGAATTTCTATGAAAATATATACCAAAACCGGGGACAAAGGAGAAACCGCTTTATTAGGCGGAACCAGGGTTCCTAAATCGCATCTGAGGATAGAAGCTTATGGTACTGTTGACGAATTAAACTCTTATGTCGGATTGTTACGTGATCAGGAAGTCAATCGAAAAAGGGAGGGCTTTTTGATTCAAATACAGGAGAGGCTCTTTACCCTTGGTTCTTCTTTAGCTGCTGATCCAATAAAGGAAAATATAGTAAAGCCGGACCTCAGGAAGAGTGATATTGAGAACATTGAAAATGAAATCGATCGGATGGATTCAGACCTGCCTTCCTTGAAAAATTTCATCTTACCTGGTGGACATCCCTCGGTATCAATATGTCACGTTACGCGATGCATATGCAGAAAGAGCGAAAGGCTTGTCGTTAATTTGTCAGAAGGAGATCAAGTTGAACCTTTGGTCATTCAATACCTCAATCGACTGTCGGACTACTTGTTTACCCTCTCAAGGATGATGAGCCAGGAGTTGAAGGCTAAAGAGATTGCTTGGAAACCACGCGGTTGATCTTACCTCCTCCGAATTAAAATTAAGCCCATAAAGGTAATCAGTCCATTTAGGATAAGTATTTCAAAGCCAAATTTGTAACCCCACAATAGGGTTTCAGAATTGATATTGATCACATAGGAAATTACTGGGGACGCAATGCACACTGATAGCGCCCAGCGATCCTTTATATTCCAACTCGTAAGCATGCCAAATGAAAATAACCCAAGGAGTGGACCATAAGTATATCCTGCTGCCACAAAAACTGCAGTGATCACACTCTGATCATTTATTGTATTGAAAATGAGAATAACGAAAAATAGAATAATGGAAAAGCCTAAGTGGACCTTGATCCGGGTCGAAGAATCAAAAGATTCTCCTTTTTTAAACCCAAGGAAATCAACGCAAAAGGAGGTGGTTAAGGCGGTAAGCGCTGAGTCGGCGCTGGAGTACGCAGCTGCCACAATGCCCAGTAGAAAAGTGACGCCGGCGAGAATGTTGAAATGATTCACCGCTAGTAAAGGGTATAAATTATCGGTTCGTTCTGGTAAAGTAATCTGTTGGATTCCTGCATAATGATACAGCAAAGCTCCTAGTGAGAGAAACATGAGATTAACTATTACCAGGATAACGCAAAACCAAAACATGTTCTTTTGTGCTTCACCAATGTTTCGACAGGTCAGATTTTTTTGCATCATATCCTGATCAAGACCGGTCATCACAATGGCTATAAAAGCTCCGGAAAGAAATTGTTTGAAAAAGTTAGTGCCCGGCTTCCAGTCCCAAACAAACATATTCGAATATGGGCTATCCCGGATTACGCCTATTAGTTCTTCAAAATTGAGGTCTAGTTCAGAAGCAATCAAGTAGATTGTCACTGAGACTGCAGCTATCATAAAGAAAGTCTGAAGTGGATCGGTCCAGACCACGGTTTTGATGCCTCCCTTATACGTGTAAAGCCATATTAACAAAATAGTGACCATCACAGAGACCCAAAAAGGAATGCCAAGGGGGTCAAAAAATACAAGCTGGAGCACACTTGCTACAAGAAATAACCTGAAGGAAGAACCCACAATCCTCGAGAGTAGGAAAAATAGGGCGCCGCTTTTGTAAGACCAGAATCCAAATCGTTGCTCAAGGTATGTATAGATAGACACCAGGTTTAATCGATAATAAAGTGGCATCAGAAAGGCTGCGATTACGAAGTAGCCTAGCAGGTAACCTAAAACCACCTGGTAATAAGCGAAACCGGTATTTCCAACTTCTCCAGGAACTGAGATGAAAGTAACTCCACTCAGCGAAGCTCCAATCATACCAAAAGCCACAAGGAACCACGGTGATTCTCTATTACCAGTAAAAAAGGTAGTTGAGTCGGCGTTTCTGGAAGTAAAATAGGATATTAAATATAGGGCTACGAAATAAGTAGCTAGGACTGTAAAAATCAAAAAAGGACTCATCTCTGATTTCGATTTGCACGCAAAATAGTAAACTCCGATAAGGCCAGAGCAATCATTATCGATTAGTCCTCGATTTTATAACTTTGCATACTTAATAATTACAGCTGAATGTCTACTATTACAAAAGAAGATGTAATAGAAGAAGTCATTGAGGATAATGAGGATCCAAAGAATCTGATTGTTTTCAATGACGAGTTCAATACTTTCGACCATGTAATCAATACCTTGATTAAGGTTTGCAAACACGACCCAAATCAGGCGGAACAATGTACTTATATTATTCACTATAAGGGTAAGTGTGTTGTTAGAAACGGGAGTTATAATAAGCTCAGACCAATGAGAGAGGGAATTTCTAGTGCTGGAATAAAAGCGGCCATTAAATAGCCTGATGCAATACCCCTCAAAATTAGTTGAAGAAGCGGTAAATGAGGTATCTAAACTGCCGGGGATTGGTAAGAAGACAGCCCTGCGATTGGTGCTACACTTATTAAAGGAAGAGCCTTACACTACTGAATCATTGGCAGAGTCGCTAGTGAATCTGAGGACTCACATTAAATATTGTAAAACTTGTCATAACATGTCCGACAGTGATACTTGTTCAATCTGTTCAAGTCACCGAAGGGACAGTTCACTAATATGCGTAGTAGAAAATACCCAGGACGTGCTGGCCATAGAAAACACCGGTCAGTATTATGGTTTATACCATATTTTAGGAGGCATCATTTCTCCGATCAATGGAATCGGGCCTGAAGATCTTAATATCGATTCCCTCATCAAGCGGATTAAGGATTTTAATGAAGTGGAGGAAGTAATTCTGGCTTTGAGTGCCACCATGGAGGGTGATACAACTGCTTTTTATATTACTAAAAAGCTCAAATCCTCTGGTAAAAAGGTAACTACTATTGCCAGAGGGGTCCCCGTTGGTGGTGAGTTGGAATACGCAGACGAGATTACACTGGGAAGGAGTATCCTTTCAAGATCTGCGTACAACATTAATTAGTTTTCACTGCAACTATTAGTAATAGAGTCCATCTTTTAATGTTGTACGAGATGTCCAATATCGAGCATAAAATATGGTGATTAAATTAGTAACTTATTGATTAATAATGTTTTACAATGTTGGCACAGACCTTGTATGATGATCGACTTAGAAAAGAATAATCATGATTAAGAATTACCTAACCGTATCTTTTAGAAATCTTACTAAGAACAAATTTTATTTATTTATCAATGTTGTCGGACTTGGATTGGCACTTGCAACTTGTATTGTTGCCTACTTGAACTCGGAATTCGCATTAAACTTCGATGGCCAGCATGTCAATTCAGATAAAATCTATAAAGTCCAGGTTAAGAAAGCTGCGGATAATGACCTGACGGAGTTCGGCATCAATCCATTGCCGCTCGGACCAATGGCCCTGAATGACATCAGTGACATTGAAATGCAAGTTAGATATATCAATCCGGATTATATCGTACAAAAAGGGGATGTCGTATTGGATAAGGAAATAGGTTTCGTTGATGCCAACTTTCTTGACGTATTTACTTATCCAATGAAACTCGGCGATCCAGGTGCTTTAAAGGATAAAAAGAACATTCTTTTAAGTGCCGAGATGGCAGAAGTGTACTTTGGTGACAAAAACCCCATTGGTGAAATTCTTACCATTAGAAATAGCGATGACGAAGAATTTCCCTTCATTGTCGGGGGTGTTTTTGAAAAATCCCACTCAATACAAGTATTTACTTTGACGCTATAGTGCTGTTCGATAATTATTTTGACATAAATAATGTAGACAGAAGCGACTGGGGGAGATTCATTGGTGCTACTTATTTCTACATCGAGACTCCTGAACAAGCTAAGACTGTTGAAAAATTACTGGCGAACTACGTCGATGTCCAGAATGAAGCCAGGGATGACTGGAAAGTCGCAGAATATTATATGCTGCCCCTACTTGAATTTGGTCCCAATTCCCAGGACTTAATAGCGAACTGGTTGAATTCGGGTATGCACCCTGCCGCTTTTATGGCCCCTCCAATCATGGCCTTGCTTTTGTTGCTAATCGCATGTTTCAATTTCACCAATACTTCAATAGCAATCTCAAGTAATAGAATAAAAGAAATTGCGATTAGAAAAGTAATGGGAGGAGGGAAACGGCAATTGATAATCCAATTCATGAGCGAGAACCTTATGGTCTGTTTAATCGCTATAATATTATCGCTGGCTATTGCTAATTACCTGGTGCCTGCATATAGTGCCATGTGGCCACTGTTGATTTGAGTATGGATTTTACTCAAAATTATCAGATGTACTTTTTCCTCTTTGGTTTGTTGTTCTTTACAGCGATTCTAGCCGGCGCTTATCCATCAATTTATATCAGTTCTTTCGAACCTGTTAAGATACTCAGAGGTACTTTGAGACTTGGGGGGTCAAGCCGTTTTTCCCGGATACTTTTATCAGCGCAATATCTCTTTACTGTGATGGCTTTGTTTGCCGGAATTGCATTCATCCAGAATGCAAAATACCAGGAAACATTGGATATGGGGTTCAACAGGGACACAATAATTGGTGCTCAGGTTGATAATCATACAGACTACCTTAAATTAAAGGCCGCTTTAGCATCTAATCCGCAGTTTATTGATGTTGTAGGATCGGGCAACCATATTGGCAGATGGGACTACTCCCGGACACTGAAAAATGAAGGTAGTGAAATTGAGACTTTTATGCTTGATTTTGGGCCTCGCTATATTGAGGTAATGGATCTTGAGATATTACGGGGGAGACCATTCAAAGAAGAGTTAAAAGAGTCTGACCATCAGAATTCTTTAATTGTAAATGAAAAACTGGTAAAAGTGTTTGGGTGGCAAAATCCAATAGGTAAAAGAGTAGCCATGGACGATTCCACAATGCTTACTGTAATTGGGGTAGTCAAAAACTTCCATCATAACGGATTTTGGAGAGAGGTTGATCCTTACGCTATGCGCTTGTCAGAGGAAGAAGAATTTAATTTTGTGATCGTAAAAGTCTCCTCATCAAAATTGACTGCCGCTTTTAACTATCTTGAAGAAAAGTGGGCCAGGTCATACCCAACAAGCCATTTACGGGTTTTTACCAGGATGAACTGGGAGTGATCAAGCAAGCGAAAATGGTAAATGGAAATATCATAGTGATTTTCGCCTTCCTCGCGGTTTTATCCGTCATTTTATCAGGAATAGGATTATTTACACTCGTTTCATTAAATATTATTAGAAGGATTAAAGAGATAGGAATTCGTAAAGTACTGGGCGCTCAGATTAGCAGTATAATTGGGTTGATGAACAAACCATTTGCATCAATGATAGCTCTTGGTGGGTCGATAGGTCTAATTATGGGGTACTTTATTGTGGATTTATTAATGAGTTCAATATTTGATTATTATAAGCAAGTTGATCTTGCAACGTTTCTTACCCCCCTTGGGGTCATCCTGTTCATTTCAATGCTCACTTCCAGCACAAGAATATTGGGCGCAGCGAGACGAAACCCGGTTGAGTCATTGCGGTACGAATGATTGGGTGTGAGTTTGGGTGTGTGAAAGTGTAAGTGTAAAAGAGTGGGTTTGAAAAGGGGGATAAGTGTAAACTCACGTTTCGTGGTTGGGGGTTGGTTTCTCCCTAACATTGCGTCGTGAGACTATGCTTTGCTACCAACAACCGACGTAAACTCTCAGAAATAAGTCAATTGATCGGAAAGCGATTTGAACTGCTCAGTCTTGAAGATGTGGGCCATGGTGAGGATATACCGGAGGATCATGAAACCATGGAAGAGAACTCCATGCAGAAGGCCTGTTTTATCAAAGAAAGATATGGGATTGATTGTTTTACTGATGATTCAGGTCTTGAGGTCAAAGCGCTAAATGGAGCTCCTGGTGTTTATTCAGCCAGGTACGCTGGTCCTCAACGCAACAGTTTGGATAATAACACCAAACTATTGAGGGAGATGGAAAGCGAGCCCCACCGGAGTGCCAGGTTCAAATCTGTTATCTCGCTTATCATCGGTAAAGAAGAACATCAGTTCGAAGGCATTGTAGAAGGGCAGCTTGTAAAGGAGCCAAGAGGAACCAATGGGTTTGGATATGATCCTTTATTTATTCCAAACGGCTACGATCAAACTTTCGCCGAGATGAGTGCTGAAGAAAAAAACAGGATTAGTCACCGGGGCTTGGCGGTTAAGAAATTGGTAAACTATTTACAAGTAATAAATAGCGAAGTTTAGTGAAAGAAAATTTCATCGTTGGCATCACAGGCGGAAGTGCGTCGGGTAAAACCGAGTTTGTGAAAAGGATTCTTGACAGATTTAATAAACTTGAGGTATGTCTTATTTCCCAGGATAATTACTATTGGCCCCGTGAGCAGCAGAAAGTTGATAAATCGAGTTACATCAATTTTGATTTACCAGAAACTATCGATGTCAAAACGTTCGCTGAACACATTGGGCGATTAAAAAAGAATCAAACGGTTAATTGTAAGGAATATGTATTCAATAACGCAGCGTCAACTGCTCAGTTGATAAAACTAAATCCGGCTCCCATCGTTATCGTGGAGGGCATTTTTGTTCTTCATTACCCTGAAATTGCTAATTATCTGGACTTAAAACTCTATGTCGAAGCAGATAGCGATTTGATGTTAAAACGGCGTCTGACAAGGGATCAGGAGGAGCGTGGGTATGATTTTAATGAGATCATGCATAGATTCGAAAATCATGTGAAACCCGCTTATGAAAAATATATACTGCCTTATAGAAAGACTGCGGACATTGTTGTACCCAATTATGATCATTATGATCAGGCGTTCAATGTTGTGGCCGAATTTTTGCGGGCTCAATTGAGAAATGTTAATCATAAGTTATAACCTTTAAAAGCCGTTAAATCGCATTACTTTTGAACATTATTGCTACCCAGTTACGTTAAGTAAGTTGATCTCTTAATACAGGGGAATGAGGAAGCACATTTTTATATTTTGCTTTAGTTGGCTAACCATTGGTTCAGCTTTGGCCCAGTTTGAGATTACTGTATCAATCGATGGGTTATCAGATTCTGAAGCCTATTTGGGGTATCATCTTGGAACAAACAAGTATATCCAGGATACCACAACTATGAATCAAGGCAACGCTATTTTCAGAGGGGATGAGTCGTTGGCTCATGGAATTTATTTTCTATACACTCCCAATTACTTTCTCGAATTTGTGGTAACCGATGAGCAAAAGTTTTCCATAGCTTCTGACACTGAAGATCCCTTGAGGAATAAAAAGGTGAAGGGATCAAAAGAAAATGCTGTTTTTCATCAATTTCAATTGAAACTTGCTGAGACACAAACATCTTCGAGAGATTTGCAAGAAAAACTGAAAGACGCCCAATCACGAGAGGATAGTACTGCGATTTATGATCAGATCAGGGATATAGATTTAGCTAACCGGGAATTTCAGGATCAGTTAGCCGCCGATAATCCAAATAGCTATGTAGCTAATTTTCTGAATCTTATCAGAAAACCGGCAGATGTGGAAGCCCCTGACGGTTTAAGCGACCAGGAAATCAAGCAGTATAAGTTTCAAAATTATAAAGATCATTTTTTTGACGGAATAGATTTTACCTACGAGGGAATTTTAAGAACCCCATTATTTTATGATCGTCTCATAGAATTCATCGACAAGCTGACATCACCGGAACCGGACTCATTAATTAATGCGGTTGATTTCCTGGCAGGTAAAGCTGAATCTAACCCTGATGCCTTCAGATATATTATTGTGACATTGACTAACAAGTTTTCAAAACCAAAGTTGATGGGTCACGATGCTGTTTTTGTACACTTGGCTGAGAATTACTATTTGTCTGGTAAGGCAACATGGGCTGATGAGAAGATACTCGAAGAATTCAGAAATGCGGTAAATGATTTAAAACCCAATTTGATCGGTGAGATTGCACCTTCACTCAACTTATTGGACACTACCTTATCACCCATATCATTAAGCGATATAGATGCGAAGTACACTGTATTATTTTTCTACGACCCCGATTGTGGTCACTGTAAAAAACAAGCTCCCTTAGCGCTTGACTTTTATCATCAATTTAGAAATGAAGGTGTAGAGACGATTGGTGTATGTGTTGCAACTGACCTGGAGAAGTGGAAGAAATTTGTCAGTGAAAAGTCCCTGGACTGGCTGAACATAGCTGACCCTTATTACCAGAGTAATTTTAGGAAAGAATACAATATTATTAGTACACCTACCATTTATATCCTGGACAAGGACAAGAAAATAATTGGCAAGCGCATTGCAGTCGAACAATTGGACGAATTCATTAACGCCCGGCTACGTATGGATGGTGATTGAGTTTATGGCTTCAGTAATGAGGTTAGGTTCCCAGCCATGTGCCCTCTGAAATTAGGATTAACTGTAAATAAGATAGTTCTACCAACTTCCATTCTTACTCATCAAATTGCAGCTGAATTCTTTTATTAATTTGAGGTTTTCTGAGGATAAAAAACCACTCAACAAGGGAGAACTGGTATACTGGCCAACAGTACTGATCATTTTTAAGTAGGCTCAAAAAAAATGATCAAAGTTTTGACTGGCTGGATAAAAATAGTCATTTTGACCATAGGAAATATCTTAAGACAATAGTGAAGAGTATGAATTTCAGGAGCTTTTTCATCTTATTAATTTGAGTGCTCAAATGTATGCCCATACAAATGGGCACAGAAGTATTTTACCATTGGACTATGTATAACTTATTTCAATGGTTTTTGAAATCGCATATTTGCGGATTAACAAATGAATATCCATGCTTTCTTGTCAAAAAGATAAATTCTCGTTACCTGCCGAGGCCCACTATCTCAATTGCGCTTATATGTCTCCTATGCTCAAGTCCGCCGAACAAGCAGGTATGGAAGCTATGGCATTAAAGAGAGACCCTTCAAGAATCAAATCTGAGGACTTTTTTTCAACTTGCTCTGAACTGAGGCAAGAGTTTGCGCATCTGATAGGAGTTGAAAATTCTGATTCTATAGCTATTATTCCGTCTGTTTCCTACGGAATAGCTAATGCTGCCAATAACATCCACCTTTCTTCAGGTGATGAGGTAGTAATATTAGGGGAGCAATTTCCCAGTAATGTCTACGCATGGACCGAAAGGGCAAAGAAGACAGGGGCAAAAATTGTAACTATACATTCTCCCGATAATATTAGTGACCGTGTTGCATCCTGGAATGAGCGTATTATTGAAGCAATCAATGACAAAACTAGGCGGTCGCCATGGGGCAAGTTCATTGGACCGATGGATCACTGTTTGACCTAAAGTCAATCTCTGATAAAATCCATGCTAAAAATGGTTATTTGATCGTGGATGGCAGCCAATCTGTTGGAGCTTTTCCTTTTGATGTTAAAGATATAAAACCCGATGTACTTATTTGTGCTGGTTATAAATGGCTTTTAAGTCCTTATGGAATTGGACTCGGTTATTACAACGAGAGGTTCTACGGTGGAAACCCCATAGAATACAATTGGATTACGCGTCTTAACAGTGAGGATTTTGCCGGGTTGGTAAATTACCAAGACAGCTATCAAGCAGCGGCACAACGATATGATGTTGGTGAAAGGAGCAATTTTATAAACGTCGCTATGCAATTGGCTTCAATAAAACAGATTAATGGCTGGGGAATTAATAATATTCAGAATTATTGTAAATCGATAGTTGAGAAATACATTGGTCAACTCAATGAACTTGGTTTTTCTGCAGAGTCTGCCAAAAATCGGGGAAGTCACTTATTTGGAGTTCGGTTGAGTGAAAGATATGATCCTAAAAAAATTGCCAAAATTCTAAGTGACAACAAAGTGAGCGTATCGGTAAGAGGTTCAGCTGTTCGGGTGTCTCCAAACGTTTACAATACACAAGATGACCTTGAGGCTCTGGGTCGAATGTCTAAAGAAGGTTACTTAATCAGAACTATCATTACGGACTACTCAATAGAGTCTTGAAAGAATACTCAAATGCATTGAGTTAAAGTATTTCTTTAAATAATATAATGCATCGAGCGGCATTTTTTTTGATATTCTCTGATTTTGAGCTTGATTTGTACCGACGGAGATACTATAAATCTTTTTTTATTATACTTACCGTTATTTTCGACCTAACTAACTATCGCTTCAGCTATATCCGAAAGAATACTGAAGCTTGGCACATGGTTCTATTTGATTCGGCCATCCTTAATATTCTGCTTAACATTGTTATTCTATTAGTGGCTATTGGTTTTCTTTGGAAAGGTGCAGACGAATTGGTTGAATCAGCCAGCCGCATTGCTGCAACTTTTGGAGTTTCTGATCTGGTGATCGGCCTTACAGTAGTTGCATTTGGTACATCAGCGCCTGAATTTGCGGTAACTCTTAACGCATCCGCTAATGGACAACCTGATATATCTGTAGGGAATATAGTTGGTTCCAACATCTTCAATTTGGGCTTTATAATGGGCTCTGTGGCTATGTTCAGGTCTATTCACGCTAGCAAAAGGTTGGTTTACCGGGATGGTGTGTTTATGATCCTGGTAACTTTCCTACTTCTAATCTTTTTTTGGGACCTCAGTCTTGATAAATGGGAAGGGATCACACTTTTTAGTTTATTGATTATCTATCTGTCCTTTTTATTCATCAAGAAAGAACCGTTAGACGATGAGGATGATATTAACCCCGATATGGCCAATTGGAAAGATGCAATTATTCTTCCAATAACCATAGGAGTAGTGGTTTTAGGAGGACATTTACTTGTTGATTCCGCAAGTTTTTTAGCACGAGCTGCCGGTATTTCAGAGTGGGTTATTGCTGTAACCATAATAGCTGCTGGAACATCTGCGCCGGAGATGGCTACCTCTCTCGCCGCGGTGAGTAAAGGCAAATATGGGATGAGTGCCGGTAACCTTATCGGAAGTGATCTTTTTAATATTTTAGGTGTATTAGGCGTCGCTAGTATGATCAATCCACTGACCGTAAACTCTGAAGCTTTGGGTTCGCTGGCTATGCTTTCCGGTATGGTGGTTCTCGTAATATTCTTTCTTCGGTCCGGTTGGAAATTGGAGCGCTGGGAGGGTGCCGTTCTTTTCCTTATCGCTTTAGGTCGATGGGTATTCGACTTTTTGCAATAGCCCTTCGTGGTACCGCACTTATTGAGTGAATTTCCTTAATTGAATACTTTTAATACTTCTGTCAATTGGGGAGCAATCTGTAAATCCCCTTTCCTTCGACGCCAACGTACAAAAAGCCATCCGGTCCCTGCTCTACATTTCTCACCCGGCCAATACCTTCAGCGATTATTTCTTGTTCGACTATAGCATTGCCGTCCACTTTACAATGAACCAGGTATCCGAATTTCAATGAACCCACAATAAGATCACCATCCCAATCGGGATATTTATCGCCGGTTACGAAAGTCATCCCACAGGGTGCAATAGATGGAACCCAATAGGTGACAGGTTGTTCCATGCCTGGTTTCGAAGTCGCCTCGGCAAACTCAGTCCCGCTGTAGTTGATCCCATAACTGATAACCGGCCAGCCGTAATTTTTCCCGGGTTGAATCCTGTTGACTTCACCACCACCACGTGGACCGTGTTCATGGACCCATATGTCGCCGGTTTTGGGATTTTTAGCTACTCCTTGTGGGTTCCTGTGACCAAAGGAATAAATGGCGGTTTTCGCTTTAGCATTTCCAACGAACGGATTGCTTTCCGGTATTCTTCCGTCATCATGAATGCGATAAATCTTACCACCATCTCTGGTTATATCCTGCGGATTTACGTCCCTATTGTGACGATCGCCAATTGAGAAGTACAGATAACCATCATTATCAAATTCAATGCGGCTGCCGAAATGAGCGCCCTTTGTAGTATTGGGTTCTCCCTTATAAATGACCTTTTTTTCTGTCAACTTATTTTCAACCAGTTTATATCTGGCAATTGCAGTATTGCCGCCCCTTCCAGGTCCATCTGCGCTAGAATAAGATAAGTAAATCCATTTGTTTTCTTGATAATTGGGATGTAATTCAATATCCATTAGTCCGCCCTGACCTCTCACATAGACTTCCGGAACACCTTCAATGCGTTCTTTGAGTAGTTTTTCCTCACGGATGATCCTGATCTCACCGCTTTTTTCGGTGACAAGAATATCACCATTGGGTAAGAATGCCATTCCCCAGGGATTTTGCAATCCATTGACTATAAGCTCAAAATCAATATTGGAATTATTGCCCTTAATATTAGCGGGCTGCGATTGACAATTGCAAAAATGTATTGGTAGTAAGAAAAGTAGATAGAGTGCTTTCATTATGAAATTAATTTAGAACAATACTTATTGTACGTATGGGGATAGTGAATCAATTCCATTTCCGACAGACAAACAATGTGTAAGTGTAGACAGCCTCATTTACCCGACTAACGCAAATGACATCGACCAAAGATGTAAACTATCGGGGAAATGTGATGTTTTTTCAAATTTTGGGCGACAAGAAACAGCACAGAAAATGAAAGGAATAATCCTGATAGTATTCCTGTCAATTTGCTTTAGTCTCATTTATGGTCCGACAATGCAGGTAATTAATATGGATAATTATCTGGAATATTTGTTGATTAACTGATGAGCTCATTTCTGATGAAGAAGATTGGGATGAAAGGCCAGATTAAACCATCAATTTACTGATGAAAACCTGGTTCAAAAAGTATTTACTTCCTGGCTTTGTATTTCAATCGGTATTGATTGGGGGCGGTTACGGTACCGGTCGTGAACTTGTGGAATTTTTTATGACCACCGGGCCTGCCGCTGGTTACTTCGGCATGATCGTTTCCATGATCATTTGGGGGCTGGTGATGGCGGCCACTTACGAGTTGGCAAGGTTGACAAAGAGCTATGATTACAAAAGTTTTCTCTCGCACTTACTGGGTAAGGGTTGGATAATCTATGAACTGTTATTGATCCTCATTGCAATCCTGGTTGTATCCGTCATGGCTTCAGCTGCTGGTGAATTGTCAGCTGAGGCCCTGGGCATTGACCCATTGATTGGCTCAATAATAATGATGATTCTGGTTGGATTTATTGTGTTTTATGGGACGTCATTAATAGAAAAAGTATTTTCAGTATGGTCGATAGCACTGTACATCGTCTATATTGCTCTCATTATTATTACCTGGACAGTTTATAGCAATGAGATCAGTGCTGTTGCGAGCAGTGCCCTTGTGGACTCCTCCCTGGTTGGTAGGGGGCATTCGCTACGCAGGTTATAATATTGCCATCTTACCTGCCTTGTTGTATTCCGCCAAGCATCTCGAAACACGAAATGAGGCTTTTTCTGCAGGACTGTTGGGCGGGTTAATTGGCATGGTTCCGGCGGTCCTCATTTACACGGCTATGCTTAGTCAATATCCAGAAATTGTCTCGGAAGCTATTCCCGCTAATTATCTTATGACCCAATTGGATGTGCCACTATTCAATGCGATTTTTCAAATTATTCTTTTTGGGACTTTTATTGAAACCGGTATTGGGTATATTCATGGTTTTAACGAAAGAATTGCTGGAGTATACCTATCAAAAGGATCTGTAATGCCATCCTATATGAGAGTAATTGTTGCCGCTGTGGTACTCATTATGGCTGTTTTTCTGGCCAATGCCTTAGGTTTGATTGGTCTAATTGCTGATGGTTATGGTTTGATTACCTGGGGATTTATCGCAATCTATGTGGTACCCGTACTTACTATTGGTGTCTATAAAATTATTCGATCAAAATAAACTATCTATTCAAGTAAGCTATTAATGTCTTCCTTAGTCAGATCTTTAACGACACCTTTTTCAACATTTATCAGATCAGAAACGAGTCTTAATTTTTTTTGTTGAAGCTGTAGGATTTTTTCTTCAACCGTATTTTTGGTAATGAACTTATAAGTAAAAACTTTGTTTTCTTGTCCAATTCTGTGAGCCCGATCGATTGCCTGAGCTTCCACTGCGGGATTCCACCAGGGATCTAACAGGAATACATAGTCCGCCTTAGTAAGGTTTAATCCCAACCCACCCGCTTTCAATGAAATGAGGAATAATTGTAGGCTGCTTTCCTGCTGGAAGCGTTCTACTTGTTCTTGCCTGTCACGGGTCGAACCATCTAAATAGGCAAAGTCGAGTTTATTCTTAAACAAGTAGTCAGATATGATTTTTAGATGCTTAACAAACTGGCTAAAAATCAGGATCTTATGGCCCTTTCCAATGGCCGTCTGCATCATGTGTGTGATGTCGTCCAGCTTGCCTGAGTCGCCGACATAATCTTCATCTACCAGCAGTGGGTGGTTGGCGATCTGGCGTAACTTGGTTAGCCCCTGGATCAGGACCATTTGAGACTTATTTACACCATGTTGTCCAATTTCCGCCATGATCTTATTGCGGTAGAAGGACTTGGCCTCTTCATATTTCTCTTCCTGCATGGTAGTCATAGTGACGTATTTCACATTTTCAACTTTTTCAGGAAGCTCTTTCGCCACCTGCCCTTTTTTTCGTCTCAGGATAAAAGGTTTAATAATTGAGTAAAGGCGGTTGGATTTGTGCTCATCCTGTTTTTTCTCAATAGGGAAGAGGAACTGGTCTCGGAAAAAGTTTTTGTTGCCCAAAAGACCCGGATTGATGAATGACATTTGAGACCAAAGATCCAGAGTACTGTTTTCAATAGGAGTTCCAGTCAGTATTAATCTGTATTTTGAATTTAGTTTCCTTACTGATTTTGAAATAATTGACTCGGGATTTTTAATGGCCTGAGATTCATCGAGAATAACATAGTTGAAATAAAACTTCTTAAGTTCTTCAATATCCAACCTGACAATGCCATAGCTAGTCAGAATCAGATCATAGTCTTTGAATATGCTTATATCTTTGTTACGTTGAGTGCCAGCGTAGACATGAACTTTCAATTGAGGTGTAAATTTCATTGCCTCAAGTTCCCAATTATAGATGAGTGATGTAGGCATGACCAGGAGGTTGGTTTTATCAGCTGACAGTTCTCTTTGAGCTTGTAAGAGTACAAGGGTTTGAACAGTTTTACCTAAACCCATATCATCCGCCAGGCAGCCACCAAAATTGTACTTGTTTAGGAAGAGCAGCCAATCAAATCCTGACTTTTGATAGGGTCTTAATTGCCCCTTGAAACCACGAGGGATGGGGGATTCATCAATTTCCTCAAACTCCCTGAACTTTTCTAATTTCCGATCAAGGGTCACCTTTGCTAGGTTATTGTCTTCAAGATCCTGAACAAGTGAGAGATGATGCTTTTTCAACCCAATCTCTCCTTTGTCGTTGTTTTCCATGAAAGCAAAGAGTTCTGAAAACTCTGTAAACCAAGTCTCAGGTATCACTGCAACTTCCCCATTCGGCAATTCAATTTCCGACTTTTTGTCCAGGATGTATTTTCGAATTGTTTTAAACGGAATTTCGAAGTCTCCGAATTTCACGAGTGCATGAATATCAAACCAATCGATACTTTCATGTACTTCAAGTGATAAATCTGATTTTCCAATGAAGTATCGTTTGTTATTGGTTTTACTCTGCCTGATTTCAAGATTCAGTTGTTGGATACATTCTGTCTGGTCTTTTATCCATTGAAAGGCGGAGACCTTGTTCATTGTAATTCGACTGGTTTTTATTGGTAGCCCATTCGATCTAAGTTGATTTACAGTGAATTTTTCAGAATCTAGTTTCTTTTTAACGCGGTGAAAAATGTACTTATCATCTTTTTTTTCAAGCTGAACACTCACCGGGTTTGACTGGTCAGCCTTAAAATTATATTGACCATACTCAAATGTGAGCTCCAGAAGTAAATCGGCCACTTCAGCGACTGGTCTGGATGACCCTTCAAAAAGTGTCAAATTATTATCCGAAGCAACATCAGTAATTGTCAAAACCGGCCGTGGATCAAAAGTATCGGTAACTATATCAAATCCCTTGGCATAAACATCAAATGATTCGATCAGGGGAGCTATGAATTTCTCATAATAAGCATCCTCCATGGCTGCAGGAATGACTATAAATTTTTTATTCAGAAATGGTTTGAGCTTGTTACCATCCACTGACTTCTTAAAATGGTATAGCTTATCTTCAACTACCAACCATCCCGGTTTCGAACAAACGATGTAGGATCCTTTATATTGAAAATCCACCTTTTCTCCCCCATGTTTAATTGTTGGAAAATAGTGTGTATTGTCTGCGTTTTTCCTGAAGTGGAATAATATGGAAGCTGGGGTTTCTTGTAATTGAAGCTGTTTCCAGGCGGGTTCTCCATCTCGTGCCATTTCGAAAAGCATTTTACCGCTCATCTGCGAAAGTATCTTGCTTCTTCTTCGATCCAGGTATCCGTTAATTTCGTTCTGCAAATCTTTATTGCCTGTCTCTTTGTCATAGATTTTTGGGAAAAACTCTGCTGGCTTGATTTTTTTCTTACTAAAGTGATTGATGACTATTTCTTGTTGTGTAGAGTCCATCAGTCGAATGAGTTCATAGTCAGATTCCTGCAAACCATTGGCAAACTCTTTGGCATTTTTTGACGAAATGTTTTGATGAGAGTAGGTCAGGCGCTCTTGTTCATCTAGTTGAATCACATATGACTCAAATAGATAACCAAGATACTCGTGGTTGTAGAGAGAATATACAAGCTGAAAAGGTAAGCTTGGTGATACTTTCATTTAATGAATTGACCCCTATGAAAAGAGTGCAAAATAACACGAAGACCTTAATTTTCTTACCAATTATATTCGTTATTGCATTGTATTGGGAACAATTATGAAGGCGTTTTTTATTCCTCCGCATCGGAATTTATCTCTTCTGTTTTGAATGCTCTCAATACTTCATCATCTAAGAATGAATAGAGAATGTAAAATGAAAATGCAGTGCCGATAGGAAATTGAAAAAACCAGAAAAAGGCAATGACCAACGCTAATTTGTAAGCCCATTTTTTGTTCTGAAGAATACCAAATCCTGTTATAATTTTGAAAACAGCAACAAATATGTTGAGTATGGGAAGTACAACCAGCCACTGAAACGGATTGTGAATGGTAAGTATTTCTAGGTCGATAGAATTAGGTAATTCTGGTCTGAACCACTCTTCTACAATGTAATAGGTGTTAAAGGTTATAACACCAAATGCCAGGGAGAGAAATCCCAGAACGATAAAAATGTATGCAATAATTCTGCGGTGTTTGTCAATGTTCACTCTTTCCATCTTAGGTAGAGGGTTAGCACAAATGTATTAATTAGTACTGTGCTTTACAAGGTAACGAACGATAGTGCAGACGGCAGGGTTTCATTACACTTGAAATAATTGGAAGTGTCTAGTGTGTTGACTACTAATTTAGTGAACAAATTTAGTCATCAACACACTAGACCGCTGAGTCGTCAAGTTGCGTCCTCAAATATTCAATTCCCCTTTCTAGGAAACCGCGTACTAATTCCTCTTGTTTATTTATTTGTGATTTAGCGATCAGGTCGGATGCTGTTAAAACACTACCAACCATCCATCGGTATGCCATTTTCCAGGACCTTGAATTTCCGGTAAGTCAGCTACTTTTGGATAAGGCCATGGTGTTAAGTAAAAGTAGGGTTCATTATAACCACCATCACCTGGCGACATTCCTACTCCGATACTCGTGGAAGTAGCCGAATCTCCGGTATCGTTTAATGTAATCAAAGTAGCAATATCGAAGTGATGAGGCCAACAACTTATTTCGGAAGCATTAGTGTCACCTTCAATGATCCTGTTTAACACTAAATTTGTATTGGAAAAATAATTGGATATCTCTTCGAAATAATCAGGATTTTCTACCTTATAATCTTTTCTTTTTGCGGTAGGATAGGTGGGTATTTCATAAGGTAGTTTGATAGTCAACAAATTTCCATCAAGTCCAAGCTTAACCATTTGCTCTTCCAACCAAACCAAAGACTGCTTCTGAGTTTTGCCGTTCAATTCGAAAGTTGCCAGGGGATTGTTTGAAGCCGTAAGCAAATGGATACTCAGTGTTTTGATTTCCAGGGCAACGCTAAAATTCTCCCTAGCTTCAATTGTGTGACCTTGTAGCATTTCTCGATCGCTATTCCATCTGAAATTAGCGAAATGATCATCCTTCACTTTGGGCTTATAAGTTCTTCCAACTGCCGCTACAATCTGCGACGCTTGATGAAGCTGTTGGCGACTGAGCGATAGAAGTTCTACTTCCTGGAGCTGAGTGAATTTCCAAAGAGTCGGCATAAATTACTTTTTTACAATTTAAAAAAGTCAAAGGAGTTGGCCTATTATCAATGGTTAATTATTCATCATATATCTTTTCTCCGGCGAGAATCGGTATAGGTAAAATATTTTCTTTTGGTGGTAATGGACAACTAAAAGTTGGATTGTAAGCACAATATGGATTATAGGCAAGGTTAAAATCAAGGGTAATTTGTTTCGCGTTTTTAAAACTTAGATCTAAGTAGCGACCTCCACCGTACGTGGTGTCTCCACTCGTGGCATCTGCAAATGCAGTGAATATTATATCCGGTTGACCTTGCCCTACGGGTTTCAATAATAATATTCGATAGCGGTCACCTCCCAGTTTGAATTCTGCATAGGCAAATTTCTGATATCTCTGTTTTTGACCGTCACTGGTCGGAATGATTAATTGATCTTTTACTATTATTGGGAAAATAAGTGCCTGAACACGATATCGTGGATCCGGAGGGAAGTAATTCAATTTATGATACGACTTCCTCAAAGGATCAGTAAAAGGTGAAGACTCAGAGGTCCGCATAAATCTATCCGTTTCGGATCGTTTGTTATCAATAATCTTTATGTACTGTTCTCTTTCAACCTTGCTCTGGTTATTGAAATAAAGCATCGAAGCCAATACCACACCTCCCGAAATGACAATTACTTTTAAGAGTCGGGTTGAAGGATTTATTTTGCTCATAAGTGTCCTTCGTCTTTGAAACTATAGAAACCGCTATTGCTAAAGATGAGATGATCCAAAACTGGTAAATCCATGAATTTTCCTCCCTCAGTTAATTTC
This sequence comes from Cyclobacteriaceae bacterium, assembly GCA_963664285.2. Classification (GTDB taxonomy): domain Bacteria; phylum Bacteroidota; class Bacteroidia; order Cytophagales; family Cyclobacteriaceae; genus JAJCYL01. The sequence continues at coordinate 32,928 of CAXXNX010000008.1, read as the reverse complement.
CTGGTTATCTGAAAATCAGATTGACTTGGTGTTAGGTTTCCGGACGGATGGTTGTGGATAAGTATAATGCCACTTGCCAAATTCTCAATGGCCTCTTTGAATATCATTCTCGGATCAACTGTTGTCCCTGAAATACCTCCTGAACTTATAAGGATTTTCTTGATCACATGGTGAGCTCGATTTAAAAGGATAATCCAAAATTCTTCTTTTTCTATATCTAATAGATCAGGGGTCATTAGCTCATAAACGTCGGCAGGAGAATTGATTTTTGGTTTATTGGAGGAAAGTGTCTCTTTTCGTCGGCGACCTAGTTCGAGTGCTGCAACAATGCTAATCGCTTTGGCCTCACCAATGCCTTTAAATTTCAACAAATCTTTAATTGACAGTTTGGCTAATTCGTTCAAATCATTTCCAACGGAAGCGAGAATATTCTTAGATAAATCTACCGCGCTTAATTCTTTGGTGCCTGATGCGATGAGAATACCAATTAGTTCACCGTCAGAAAGGCTATTTCTGCCTTTTAGGACTAATTTCTCACGGGGACGGTCTTCTTTGGCCCAATTTTTAATGCCAAGATTTGTAGAATAATGCGTTATAGGCATATTTTCTCAATTCCAAATAGCAATAAAGTAGGTTTAATTAGGAAAAACAAAAAACCCGCTTGAGAGACCGGGGTTACATATTATCTTTTAATTCCTTAAAGGCTGGCTACGAACCTGGTTAATTTAGACTTTTGATTTCCGGCATTGTTTAGGTGAATAATATTCTTCTTAGCAAGTTTATCAATCATACTGCAAACCTTGGGAAGCAACTCTTTCGCTTCTGATTTATTCGTAGTCGCTCTTAACCTTTTGACAAAAGTTCGGGCTGTCTTCAGCTGGTACCTGTTTCTCAACCTTTTGGTCTCACTGCTTCTGATTCTTTTTAAGGCTGATTTATGATTTGCCATGTACCCTAAATATTTAGGACTGCAAATGTAATTTCATTATTGATTTTATCAAAACAGGCTAGAAAATATTTTGATTCTTCTATAACTGAAAATCTTTTAGATTTAATCTGTGAAACAAGCTATATTCATCTTAATCCTACTGTTAATGACCAGCTCATCTCTTTATAGATGGGGCTTTTTTGCACATCGATTAATTAAAGAAAACACACCTAGGTCGACATGCAGTATTAACTCATAGAAAGAAAATGAAAATATCTCACTAATAATTCCTGTTTTCTTACACGACATGCAGTGTTCTCACTTCCACCGGAAATGATAAGCTTTTACAAAAAACACATCGATTTGATCACCGAGAATGCAGTAAATCCGGATCGTAGAAGATATGCAGTGGAATACGAAGCAGCCAGGCACTACATAGATATTGATCACTACGGTGATAGTGCATTATATACCATGCCGAAATATTGGTTGGAAGCTGTTGAGAAGTACACTGAAGATACACTAAATGCTTATGGCATAGTGCCATGGCATATCAACCTTATGAAGTATAATTTAACCCGTGCGTTCAGGGAAAATGACCTGGAGAAGATTTTGAGATTATCAGCCGAAATTGGACATTATATTGCAGATGCTAATGTGCCACTGCATACTACTGAGAATTATAATGGCCAGCTTACCGGCCAGCATGGGATTCACGGATTTTGGGAATCAAGACTTCCGGAGTTGTTCAGTCGGAATTATGATTTGCTGATCGGACAGGCGGAATACGTCTCTGCTCTTCAGGAAGTGGCATGGTCAGCGGTTACTAATGCACATTCGGCATTGGATTCAGTCCTTCATTTCGAGTCAGAATTAGCTAAAAAGTTTTCTTCAGATAAAAAGTATAGTTATGAAGAGCGAGGAGCCTCCTTTGTAAAAGTTTATTCTAAAGAATTTTCGAAGCAGTACCATCGTAAGCTCGATGGAATGGTCGAGCGAAGAATGAGAGTTGCTATCAAGATGGTTGCAGATTTTTGGTTTACCTGTTGGGTAGATGCAGGGCAACCAGACTTGACATCAAACGAAAATGAATCATCAGATTCCTTTATAAAGAACTTATTGGAAGAGAAGAATAGGTGGCTCCAGAAAACATTTAAGAGCCGATCCCATGAGAATTGACTAATTGTAGCGTTCCAGTTGTTTTACTAAAACGGCGAAGTCCTTAGGGTAATCTGCTTCAACCATAATGTTATTTCCGACGAGGTCGTTGAATTGCAGAGAAACTGCGTGAAGAGCCACTCTCTTCATTAGTGGCTGTTCTTCGGTGTCTTTTTTAAGATTAAATTTTGGCTTGATTGCGGATAGGTAGAAATCTTTACCCCCGTATTGTAAGTCACCAACAATTGGAGCCTTTAAAAGAGCCAGATGTATTCTTATCTGATGCATTCTACCACTTTCCGGATTGCAATTGACAAGACTGTTTCTCTTAAACGCTTTGATTGTATTAAAGACTGTGAGAGAATTCTTGCCCGCTAGTTTATCAATTTTCACAATACCATTATTCATTGTGGTTATGGGCGCATTTACTATTTGGTTTTTAAAGTTGTGAATACCGATGACCACTGCGTGATAGGTTTTATGAACTTTTCGTTTCTCAAGAAGTTTGGTCATGTGGCCATATGCATTGGTGTTTTTGGCCATGGCCAATATGCCAGACGTTTCTTTATCTAGCCTATGACAGGCTTTGAGGGTCGATAGGTATTGTCGAGCCAACTTTAAAATATTGACACGATCGTTTCTATCTTCCAGCGTGGATATAAAGGGTGGTTTATTAATGAAGACATAATCATCATTTTCATCAATAATCAAATCTTTGAATGCCGGGTGCTTCATTTACTTGGAAAGTTCACACAAATTGGAAGTGTTCCCTATATTTTTCTTTTGGAGATGAGAATCAATACCAGGGTGATCAATCCTGTCATGCCGGAAAGTCCGAATATTTGTTTGAATGGTGGTGGGAAAAGAAAAATGAGGACCAGATTGATGAGGACCAGAAAAACACACAGGAAGAAGATTATTTTTCCGTAAGGACTCAATTGACCATATCTTACGCTAATGAATTCCAATTTCTAAATAAATACAAGTGGTATCCTTTATTCTTTTGTAAGTTCAAGTAATAAGTGCAATTTTCCTTTGTAGCACTTGCTTTGCGTTTAGGTAATTAAATTTTCTAACAGGGCGTTCATTGATTTTGTTTTCAACAACTTTGATTTGCTCCTCTGTAACAAATCTAATATCTGTTTTCTTAGGATAAAACCTTCTGATTACCCCAATCCTATTTTCAACTGTCCCTTTATCCTGACTAGTATAGGGACGAGTGAAATAGGCATCCACATCAAGGGATTGAGCAATCAACTCATGTTTAGAAAATGCCATATCATTATCAAAAGTGAGTGTTTCCAGTTTGTGTTTATCCTGAGAGAGTTCCTCCACAATAGCTTCGGCCATTTGATCGGCATTTTTACTGTGCATCTTTCTGATTCTGGTAAAAAGACTTGCTCGGTCTGTCATCACCAACAAAGAGCCTTTGTGGTTTTTACCCATCATTAAATCGACTTCTATATCTCCCAATCGTTCCCTTTTGTTAATGATCTGGGGTCGCTGTTCAATTGATACCCTATTCGGGATAATACCTCTACGATCTTTTCTGTTTCCTCGTTTGCGCCTTCGTTTGCCATGTTTTAGATATGTGTATAGTTGTTTGTATTCTTGGTTCTCCTGGCGGTTGGTGTGCTTACATTCCCATATCCATTGGTAAATCCATTCATGGCTAAGTGGACATTCTCTCGTTTTCTTTCCCTGATGGCTGATCAATTCAGGACTCCATCTATCTTCTTGGAGCCGGTTAACTATCCAGTCTTTCATGGGTTTGGTGAAAATCACTCTTTTTGGCTTTTCTTGATGACGAAGATTGGTCCTCCTTTGTGCATTTGCTGTTCGATAGACACCAGCTCCCCTACCTCTTGAACCCACATTTCGCTTAAGCTCACGTGAGATCGTAGACGGGTGAAAATGAACGATACAGGCAATCTCCTTTTGAGTAGCTCCTGTTTTCAATAATGCTTCAATTTGATACCTTTGATCAATACTGAGATGTGTGTAGTTTTTTGACATTTTGCAATCCAAAGATTGCACTGCTCAGGCTTTTGAAGGATGAAAAAGCCCTTAAAAGCTTTTTCATCCTTCAATTGCACTTATTAGTTGATCTCAGCTTTAACGTTTTTAGTCTTTTCGAGTTTATAGCTGAATATTGATCCTTTCCTGACTGTACTGGTTACACTCTGTATTGATCTCATAACCTTCTTCAGTCAGAACCAGAATTCTTTTATTTGATTTGGCCATAATTTTTGTGTTTATTTTAAAACAGGCCTCGATGGCTTAATTTGATGACCAAAATAATTCAGAAAATTAATTGCAATGATGATGGTAACGATTGAATAACCTAGAGGTCACTTCTCCACAAAGGTCAATGGTGCCTTGAGGTTTTGTACTTCAGTTAGATCAATTTCAACCCCACCAACGAACATTTTAGCCCAAATTTTGATAGGAATTTTATTGGTATCATCCGATAACCAGATTTTAATATTCTCATTTCCTTCTTCGAACAGGTCGTTTTTTGGCATTATCGGAGCGAAGGCTAAGGCTTTGATCTTTCCCAATTTCGTTTTGACTGTTTCACGTCCCAGAAACTTCACTTTAAAATCATAAACCTTCTTGTCGTAAAAGGCACCCAGAGTTATAATTTGACCTGCATGGATCTTGGTGTAGTCTAATGTCCTAATATAATAATAGCCACTAATAAGATCCTGTGGCTGTCGAGGAGTTTTGAAGTACTCCACAGGTTTTTCTTTATCAATGCGAGAGACAATTGCAGAATCGTTGCAATGATCGAATTCAACTACTTCATGTTTACGGTATTTGTTTTCCCGCTTGTCTTCATAAAACTTGTGGGGCACCAGCGAAGCGGTATCAAGGTAAGTACCCCAGTTATCTCTCACCGTGTAAAAAAGATCGAAGATCCCTGAAGTTCGCCCGAAGACGTTTATCTGAAAACAAGGTCGATGATTGATTTCATGAATCTCTTCATTTATTGACATAATAGCTTCGCCGGCACTTAAAAATCCAATATGGACTCTGAATTTCAGTCTTTCTCCCGTTGAAAAACTATTGTTCGTGCGAATAATATACCTGCTTGAATCGGAAGAAAATGCCGATAAGAATAGTATGAGAACACTGCCTGCCGTCGCCGCTTTTAGCCCCCTATTTATTTTAGCTCCCCACATTTCAGCCTACAAAGATGAATATTTTTGTTTTAGATAGGTAAGGTAAGTTTTAACATTACTATCATAATTTTCCCGGAAGTCCTTTTCAAAATCGTCCTGTCTGGAATGATATCGTAAGAAAGACATGAAATAAGCATTATTTGGTAGCGTCTTTTCAAAACGTCTGTTATACTTTTTTCTATTAAAAAATCGAATGGTATCAATATTATCAACAATCCGCTCTATCATTTCTTGTTTTAGCATTGTTTTAATTCCCACAGACTGACTAGCATTCATCGTGCCATAAAGACTATCAAGCTTTTTTGAACCCCTGATAAAATGGTCGATGTATTTATTATAGTCACGTTCACTTTCAAGGTATACCCTCAATTGATTTGAATGAAGCCCATACTTGGTGGTTAGAAATTGTTGGGCTCCTTGTTCACCAATAAAAGTTGCCAGGTTCTCATTATAATCCGTACTGTCTTTAATATACAATGTGCCATGTGTCAATTCATGAATTATTAATTCTGCTAACGCCCCTTCTGAACGGTTAAGCATATTTGATAAAATTGGATCGTCAAACCAACCAAGTGTTGACCAGCCTCCAACAGGGCGTATCCTGGTATCAAAACCCTCCTCTCTCAGTTCGTCTCTTTCTTCTTTGGCTTTTTCCAAATCAAAAAATCCCTTATAGGGGAAAGACCCAAGCAAAGGGAATGACCATGTTTTTGCTTCAAGTTCGAAAAGTTTACATGCCGTGAGATTCCAAAGTGTTACTTGTCCATTCTGATTATAAAGTGTTTTGTAGCTATCACAATCTTCAATGCCAAGGTAGTCTATACTGTATTGTCGAATTTCCTGGACGAATTTTAACTTATATTTCATGGAATCAGGGGAAGATGGATCAGCCAAGTATTCCTCTATAGATTTAGCTGCCAATACCACCTTGATTTGACCTTTAGCTTGCATCAAACCGTAAGAGATAAGTCTATACTGCCAAATCGAAAGCACGGCGAGTAGAAAGAATGATCCGATTAGAATTTTTTTCAACATCTCTTCTGTCTACAACACTCTTCTCAACACTCTCCAGACATTCCTTGCCACTATTTGATGGCCGTAGGCAGTTGGATGGATCCCATCATCCAGGTTTAATTCGGGTTCTCCTGCAACGTTTTGAAGAAGAAAAGGAACAAGTTCGGTCTGATTATTTTCAGCTAATTCAGGAAATATGGAGCGAAATTCGGAAGAATATTCTTCTCCCATATTGGGTGGCACTTGCATTCCGGCAAGCACAATACTTGCATTTGGATACTTGTTAGTGACTTTGTCAATTATTTCCTGCAGGTTTTTCCTTGTTTCCTTTGTTGGAATTCCGCGAAGCCCATCATTGGCACCCAATTCCAGGACAAGTACATCAATTTTATTTTTGAGTACCCAGTCAAACCTTGAATTGCCGCTTGCAGTAGTTTCCCCGCTTAAGCCTGCATTTATTACTTGATAATTATATCCCAAAGAATCCATAAACTCCTGGATCCTAGCGGGAAAAGCTTCAGAAATATCAAGACCATAACCCGCAGTTAAACTATTCCCAAAAAACACTACATTTTGTTTTGAACCGTTCTTTTTGACTGCCTTTTCGGACAGCGTAGATTGAGATACACTTTGCTGTTCTTGCCTTTGATTGGAGCATGACCAAATCAAAGTAAGTAATAGTGGGATACAACTTATTCTCATCCTTTTTACAACTTGAAAACTGCAAAGATACAGCCACTTTTAACGTCGATCAAAATCTAAAAAATGTATATTGGCCATTAATTAATTCGATTAAACATCTTTGGTTGCTTCTCGTTGTATTAGGAATATTTAAAGTGCCTCAACTGACTTAGTATCAATGTCTATTCTAAAAGTATCAGAACTAACCAAGACTTATCATAGTGGTAGCAGGGAGTTGACTGTGCTAGAGAATGTAAGTTTTGAGATTTCCCATGGAGATACTTTTTCAATTGTAGGTCCATCAGGCAGCGGTAAAACAACGCTTTTGGGGCTATGTGCAGGTCTTGATAAAGCTACGTCCGGCTCAGTAATCCTAAACAATACCAAATTGGATTCGCTTAATGAGGATGAGCGTGCCCAAATCAGGAATCAGTCTGTGGGTTTCATTTTTCAGAACTTTCAATTGATTCAGACCCTTACCGCCCTAGAGAATATAATGGTTCCATTGGAGTTAAGAGGAGATAAAAGTGCTCAAAGGAAGTCCAAAGAACTACTTGATAGGGTTGGATTAGCCAGTCGTGGTGATCACTATCCAACCCAGCTTTCCGGAGGTGAGCAACAAAGAGTTTCTATTGCCCGGGCTTTTTCAAATAATCCTAAGATCCTATTTGCTGATGAGCCAACCGGAAATCTTGATGAAGAAACCGGCTCTAAGGTGGAGGAGCTACTGTTCGAGATAAATAAAGAGGAGGGAACAACGCTGATTTTAGTTACGCATGACCTAGACTTGGCCAAAAGAACTCATCGTATTGTAAGGATCAAAGGGGGTAGAGTCATTTCTGATGAGTCAAACTTATCTATTGAATATCAGAAGGTATCTGCAACCTAAAACTTCTTGATTTTGGATACACGGATCAAAATCGATGGAAGTAGTTATAGTAAGGGTTGGCTCTGGAAAATGGCCTGGAGGGATAGTCGAAGATCTAGATCCAGATTAGTACTTTTTACATCATCAATCATTCTAGGTATTGCTGCCCTCGTCTCAATTAATTCTTTTCGGGACAATTTGTTGAACGATATCAATGAACAAGCGAAAGAATTACTTGGGGCAGACTTGAGGATTTCAAGCACTATTCCAGTCAGGGAGGAAATACTTTCACCCTTTGATTCACTATCCATTGATAAGTCACGCGAAACATACTTCGCTTCGATGATCTATTTTCCCAGAACAGATGGGACAAGATTAGTACAAGTAAGAGCTCTTGAGGGCAATTATCCATTCTACGGAGCTATTGAAACCGAACCCATTGAGGCGGCCGGTAATTTCAGGACTGATCGTCAGGCACTAGTGGATGCTACATTAATGCTGCAGTATGAAGTGGAAGTTGGAGACAGCGTTAAGGTTGGCGACCTGAGTTTCAAAATAGCTGGTAAGCTGAAAAAAGTCCCAGGCCAAAGTGGTTTATCTGCAACCGTTGCACCTGTAGTTTATATTCCACACCAATACCTGGAGGAAACTGGTCTTGTTAAAAAAGGGAGCCGCATCCGTTATCAGTATTTTTATAAGGCTGAATCCAATACACTGGTAAATGAAGTATTAGACGCGAAAAAAGAAGAGCTTGATGAGTTGGGTGTCGGTTATGAAACAGTCGAGGATAGAAAAGAAAGTACCGGTGATTCTTTTAACAACCTGGGAAGGTTCCTGAACTTAGTGGCGTTCATAGCGCTACTATTGGGTTGTGTTGGAGTAGCTAGTTCTGTTCACATTTATATAAAAGAAAAAATCGCGACAGTAGCGGTATTACGTTGTTTGGGGCTTAAAGGCAGACAGGCGTTTTTGATCTATCTCTATCAGATTGGGGTCATGGGACTATTAGGAGCAATTGTAGGGACAGTTCTCGGGAGTTTTATTCAAACATTTCTTCCTAAAGTTTTTTCCGATTTTCTGCCAATTAAGGTGAATATGGCGCTATCCTGGAGTGCGATAACCCAGGGGATAGTAATTGGTGTTCTTATATCAGTCCTTTTTGCTTTGATACCATTGCTAGAGATAAGGAATATTTCGCCCTTAAAAACATTGAGAGCTTCGTTTGAGAGCGAAAACGAAAAACCGGACAAGTTAAAATTTCTTGTTTACGGATTGATTTTCCTGTTTATACTCGGATTCTCTGTACTCCAAATTAGAGAAATTGAAGAATCAATTTATTTCAGTGGAGGTATTTTCCTCGCTTTTGGGATTTTAGCGGCAGTAGGAAAACTCATAATGTGGCTGGTAAGGAAATTCTTCCCTTCATCCTGGAGTTATGTCTGGCGTCAAAGCCTGGCAAACCTTTACCGTCCAAATAATCAAACGATCACACTTATTGTTTCAATTGGCCTGGGGACGGCACTGATATCGACCCTTTTTTTTATTCAAAGTTTACTGGTTGATAAGGTTGCCATTTCAGGGGGCGGAGATCGTCCTAACATGGTGCTGTTTGACATTCAGTCCAAACAAAAAGATGAGATATCTGAAATCACCAGAGATTATGATTTACCGGTGATTCAGGAGGTACCAATCGTCACCATGAGATTAGTAAATATCAATGGCTTAACGAAAGCTGATATTTATGCAGACTCGACAATAACTTACCCGGATTGGGCTTATAACCGGGAATACCGTGTCACTTATCGAGATTCACTAATTGATTCGGAACGTGTTGCCCAGGGTGAATGGTCGGGCAAAGTGAAGGATGACGAAATTCATATTTCCATATCAGAAGGGTTTGCTGAAAATATGGACGTCAAGGTTGGCGATGAAATGACATTTAATGTTCAGGGTGCTGTCATTAAAACGGTCGTAGGTAGCTTAAGAGAAGTGGATTGGAATAGGGTGCAAACCAATTTTCTCGTGGTTTTCCCAGAAGGTGTTTTAGAAGAGGCTCCTCAATTCCATGTATTGGTCACCAAAGTTGGATCGGATGTACTTTCTGCAAGGTATCAGCAGGCCATTGTAAGGCAGTTTCCTAATGTCTCTATCATAGACCTGACACTTATACTTAACACATTAGATGAAGTTCTGGCAAAGATTTCTTTTGTCATTCAATTCATGGCTATGTTTAGCATTGTTACCGGAGTGTTAGTACTCATTGGCTCTGTGATTATCAGCAAGTTTCAACGTATACAGGAAAGCGTTTTGCTAAGAACCTTAGGAGCCAGCAGAAAACAAATTTTAAGCATCACAGCTTTGGAGTACTTATTTCTTGGAAGTATTGCAGCACTTGCAGGTATTCTGTTAGCATTAGTGGGTAGTTGGGCACTCGCCGTTTTCAGTTTTGAAAGTGCATTTATTCCCGATTTTATTCCGGTTGTAACACTTTTCGTAGCTATTGCGGGTATAACTGTTTTAATTGGAATGTTGAACAGCCGATCGATTGTGGAAAGAACTCCGCTTGAAGTATTGCGTGCAGAGATTTAGACAATAATAAAATCGAGATGGGCAGAGGTGTCACAAAATCCCGACATAGCTCGTCAAGATTCCATGCCTGCGTGCCGGAATGTCTGTCACTACGGTATGCAGGCATGTGACATTTGGGAATCAATTATATACACATGAGATACTTAGTTTACCTGATAATATTAATAGGTTCTACAAATAGCAAAACTGTTGGTCCGGAGGATGATGTAATGGCCGTCGTCAACACATTGTTTGAAGGAATGCGAAAAGGTGACAGCACTTTAGTAAGAAGTGTTTTATCAAGGATGCGAGACTCATGACCGCTTTTGAAAAGGAGAGTCAGCCGGTTCTGAGAACAGGGTCCATTGACGGATTCGTTAAGGGGGTTGGAACCCCTCATGAAAAAGTATGGAATGAATCTATCTGGGATTCTGAAGTAAGAATTGACGGGAATCTGGCCCATGTCTGGACAAAGTATGCGTTTTATCTCGGAGAGGACTTCAGTCATTGTGGTGTTGATGCATTTCAGTTATTCAAAGATGATAATGGTTGGAGAATCTTCCAATTGACTGATACCCGGCAGTTTGAAGATTGTGAATTACCTCCTGAAAATTAGATTTCGGATTTTTTGGAAAAATATATAGGCTGTGAAAAGAAGGGAAGAACGCAGTAATTGTTTCAGGTATTTCTTTTCTTTGCGGTAGGTTCAGCGAACTCCCCCAGATGTATATCAATCAGGCCAGTTATTATATTCCTACTGCCAAAGTACTCAACGAATATTTTGCAACTCTAAATGGGCTTTCCGACGACTGGATTGTTGAACGCACGGGAATAAGAGAACGTCGTAAAGCAGGAGAATCTGAAAATACAAACACGATGGCCGTGGAGGCTGTCAAAATACTTCAGCAGAATGCAGGAAGCGACTTTAATGACGTTGATCTTATTGTGGGAGGAACATACTCACCATACGACACAGTTGTGACTTTGGCACATATTGTTCAACACCACCTGGGATTAGTTGATGTACAAGCAGTTTCTGTTTCATCTGCCTGTTCAACCTTTCTTAATTCAATGGAAATTGTTGAAGGATATTTTGCTTGCAATAAAGCCACCAAAGCCATCGTGGTTTTATCAGAGCACAATACTGCATACAGTAATGATCACGACATTAAATCCGGTCATTTGTGGGGTGATGGATCAACAGCCTTCCTGGTCACTAAAGAACGATTATCGTCTAATGACGTGGAGATAATAGACATCATTACCAGGGGTGCAGCTCATGTTGGGAAAGGGATTGAAGGTGTGATGCTAAAACCGGCCAATGGGGGCATCAACATGCCGAATGGGAAAGATGTCTTTATTAACGCCATTCAGTATATGTCTAGTGTTACTAAAGACATTTTGGAAAAGAATGATTTTTCACTTGAAGAATTGAACTACCTTGTCCCTCATCAGGCAAATCTGAGGATAACCAAGAATGTGGCACAAAACTTAGGTTTGCCGGAAGAGCGGGCTTTATCCAATGTTCAATACTTGGGAAATACCGGATGTGCTGGTTCTGGTATAGCGCTGGCTGAACATTGGAATGAATATAAAAAAGGGGATGTTATAGTAGTAACAGTTTTTGGTGGAGGCTACAGTTATGGAGCCATGCTGCTCACCCTATAGTAGAATAGCAGCTCTTCCGGATACCAATAACACACATTTTCCCGTTGAATACATTAGTTTTATCCGACTATTCAAATTGCAATGACCAATTACTACACGACATTGGGAATTGGGGAAAGTGCTTCAGAAGCCGAGATAAAAGCCGCATTTAAGCAGAAGGCTATTGTCTATCATCCCGACAAGAATGCCGGAGATCCGGACAGTGAAGAAATGTTTAAGTTGATCAATGCAGCTTACCAAACATTGTCTAATCCATATGAACGAGCCCGCTATGATCTAAAGTTAAAGTTTGGTGAAGTTACGGTAGACCGCCCACCACCTCCATCCTATAGACCTCCATACGGCAGACCGAGATATAGAAGTGGTAAGATAGATCACAGAACCAATGATATTGCCACTTTTTGGGCATTTGGCATTTCACTTGGTATTGCCATTGTTGTAATGACCAGTATGGAGCTGTTTAATATGTACAATGAATATCAGCGCAACATTATGCTTGAGCAGCGCAGACAAATATTTGAACAAGCGAGGGATTATCAGGCTGATGGACAGATTATCGCTTCACTTACATTACTGGAATCTTTAGGATTTTATCTCGAAGAAGAAGAGGATATACAGACATTCCAGGAAGATGTTCTGGACGATATTTTACAGGATGGTATCCGCAAGTTTTATCGCAACAGGTTTAAAGAAGCTATTCAGGATTTTGAAATTTTTGACGATTTCGCAACCAATAAAAGGCTGAGTTTTGAAATGCTTTTTGCTGAAGCCCACATGATGGCGGGAAATTATGACGAAGCAATTGGTCGTTTCAATAGTATTATAATTAATGGAAATAATACAATTGAAAACAATCTGAAAGTTGCCTGGATTTACAGGGAGGGGAAGAAAGATTATGAGCAGGCGATGAATTACTATCAAATCGTCGCTAAAATGGCCATTAAAGGCTATAAGGCGATGTACGGTGAAGCTTATCCTTTATTGCTTAACCCTAGAATTATTTCTCCGTCACATTTCGATATTTTTGATGGTATGGCTCAGACATTTTATTACCTGGAGAACTATGAGAGGGCACTTAATGCGATCAAATGGAATATAGTTATGTGGCCAGATTACCCTGAGAATTATTTGCTAAAGGGCAACGTGCTTCAGGCCCAGGGAAAGATAATTCAGGCCTGTGAGCAATTTGATTTAGCGGTTGCCAAAGGGTGGGACGAATCAATCAGATGCAATCTTTAATATAGCTCTATCACGAATTTAGTGGAGGTTCTTAAAAAGACAATCCCAAAATTGCGAAATTTGGAATTTGGAGATTTTGTATGAGCTTCCATTAAAATAACAGTAGAACCTTCAATATTAATGCCTGTATATTAAAAAATTTTCCCTCATTTCCCCGAATTCCTTAATGCCCTCCATCGCTACAAGTTCCTGATGCGAACCATTGTTTTCAACCCACAATCTTAGTCTATCGGTGCCATTTAATATATCGAAAGGTATCTTGGTGAATTCGTACTCATAAGGGGGGCTTTTCCAGACAAAATGATTACCTAAATGACGATATAATTCCCGACACAAGTGAAGACTTACTTTCCATGGTTGGAAAGCTTTTCTATCAGTTACGTGAATTTGCAGGCCACTACAGGATTGATCCCTATGTTTGTGGAATGTTGGTTTAAAGATTATGGGTCTGAGAACAAAGCCTTTTAGTTGGCTTTGTTCGAAGGCATCTTTCAGACTTTCAGCCATAGAAAATGGTTCAATTTCCGGATGACCAATAAATTCCAGGCTCTTTGTCGTTCCGCGTCCTTCTGAAAGATTAGTGCCCTCAAAAATGACCGTTCCCGGATAAACTATTGCTGTGTCCAATGTCGGCAGGTTGGGGGACGGAATCACCCACGGTAATCCCGTTTGATCGAAATACATCTTTCGTGACCAATTACTCATTTCAATTATTCGAACATTACAACGAATGCCCCAGCTTTGGGCCATTTGGGCAATCTCAGCCATGGTCAATCCGTGCCTCATGGGAATTGGATAAAGTCCAACGAACGAAGAAAAATTGGGATCCAGAATATTACCCTCAATTTCTGATCCACTGATTGGATTGGGCCGGTCGAGGACTATTACTTCTACACCATTTCGACCTGCGGCTTCCATAGTGAGAATCATGGTCCAGATGTAAGTATAAACCCGTGTACCTACATCTTGTAGGTCAATGACAATATGATCCAGTCCTTCTAGCATTTGATCAGTTGGCTGACGTGTTTCAGAATAAAGACTGTAAACAGGTAACCTATAATGTGGGTGGAAGAAATGATCGGACTCAATCATGTTATCCTGGAGGTCGCCAAAGAGTCCATGTTGAGCAGAAAAGATTTTTTTGAACCGACTTCCGAAGGTCTTTTTCAGAATATCAATTCCGTGGTTCAGGTTTTTGTCGACTGAAGGGCCGTGGCACAGATAACCTATATTTCCATTAATAGAGTTGGCAATTTTGGACTCTGCTATTTTATCGAGTCCGGTAAAGACTTTTTCCAATTTGAAATGTGGTTAAAAATTCATCTAACTTAGCATTTACTAAACTATTTTCATGAGAGAACCGCTTGAATTTAAGGAGGCGCTGACTCAAATTCAACAACTGCCTGCTGATACTGTCACCCGCCCTAGAACCTGGTATGAGCAAATTGGAGATTACCAGGATTCTGTTCTAGGCATTGATTTTGAGGATAAGCTCATTATATATCTCACACTTTTACTTTTTACCTGGATTTGCAATACGGGCATTGTTGTTCAGTTGCAATTCAAGAAGGACCTTCAGATCGGAAAACTGATCCTGTATTCTGTATTCATACCGGTTGCACTATTTATGATCCTGATACCTATTTTGATGTACTTTGAAATCTGGGCAAATTACAGGGCATTGGTGGTTGCGGTTATTGCTTCTAATTTCTTCATCTATTTTGTAACTAAAAATGTGGTGATGAAGAAAGAGCGTTTAGTAAAGTTTTCAGCCAAATTGAATGAAGCGAAGGATGAGTTGATTAAGCTGATTGATAAGAATGGTGATGAGGAGGAGAAATCAGATCAATTAAAAGAACTACGTGAGGAATTGGATGAGTTTGGTCCTAAGTATTATAACGGTGTTTAGGAAAGCATGTCCATGGTGTACGGCATTTGGTGATTGCCTAGTATATAGTTTCCTATATAGTATATCAATAATAAAAGTTCTATCTTAGCAGTTGGACCAAAAATAGTGAACCCTATGCCATTTGAGAGTAAAAGAGCGAAAATATCATTTACGACAAAGGAACAGCAAACATTGGAGGTTATAAGTAAATCACGGGTTGAGGCCAAATCACGGGTTGAAAGGGCGAAAATGCTTCTTGGTTATTGGAAAGGGCAAAGCATCAATTCGATAGCAAAACAACTTGGCACGAATCGGCCAAAGGTTGAAAGGACTGTTGATAGGGCAATAGGATACGGTATACTGACCTCTCTGAACGACCTTCCCAGAAAAGGGGCAACCCCAAAGATCACCAATGAGGCCAGGGCATGGTTTTTATCGATAGCTTGCACAAAACCAAAAGACTTGGGCATGGCCTCAGAATTTTGGACCTATAATGCATTGGCCAAGTATGTAAGGGGCAATTGCAAACAGGCGGGCCATCTTTCATTAGGCGAAATACAGAAAGGGACCGTTTCAAAGATACTGTCGAAAAGTGATGTAAAGCCCCACAAACTATCTTATTACCTAGAAAAGAAAGACCCTGACTTTGACCGAAAGATGTCCCAGGTATTGCATGTTTATAAAGAAGTGGCACTTTACAAAGCTAACAAACCGGAAGGATCAATGATTGCCATCTTGTCCTACGATGAAAAACCTGGAATGCAGGCGATAGAAAATACCGCCACTGACCTAAGCCCCATAGCAGGCAAGCACCCAAATTGGGGCAGGGACCATGAATATAAAAGACACGGTACAGTTTCGTTGTTGGCATCAATCGACTTGATTACCGGCAAGATATATGCACGGGTCGAGGATAGGCATAGAAGTAGGGAATTTGTGGAATATTTGAAAGGGCTTGATGAACTCTACCCAGTCAGCTTTAAGATCAAGATAATCTTAGATAATCATTCGGCCCATATTTCAAAAGAGACAAAAGCATTCCTGAAAACAGTGCCTAATAGGTTTGAATTTGTATTTACACCTGTACATGCTTCCTGGCTAAATCTTATTGAAGTCTTCTTTAGCAAAATGACCAGGAGCTTTTTAAGGGGGATCCGTGTAAAATCAAAGAAAGAGCTCAAAGACCGGATATTGAAATACATTAATGAAATCAATGAAATGCCAACAATCTTTAAATGGAAGTGGAAAATGGAAGATTTAACTATCGCGTAATCATTGATATGTTAATTAAGAAACTTAATACTAGGTAATACATTCAACACGATTGCTAGCAGTCCATTTTTCGCAACAAGAAGGTTGTGTACGTCAAAAGTGTCAAGTATTAAGTGATGTTGGTCGCAAATCAAGACATAAATTGACCCTACTATAAAAAAAGGAACCCATCCTCCCATATTTTCAACGATCTCTTAGTGAGTGGTATCAAAGTTGGTCTGGAGCGGATAAGGGGAAAAATGATTGCTGGTATACTGATGAAAGCCACCTTTCTGAGCTTGGTCAAAACATGACAATTGATTATTCAAAACGATCATAGAAACGCTGTTTTCCTTGCTCAAATCAAGTTTCGTTGAGCCAAATTTTTCATCAGGGCTAAGATTCCAAATGTCCATTTCGGTGCCTCATTTGTATAAGTGACTGTATTTTGAAGTTTACCCAATTTCTTCGATGCTATACTCACAATATCACCTTTCTTATGGGTGAATCCATTCCCATCACCACTACGATCTTTTGAAGGAGCGAACAATGTTCCGGTGAATATTGCAAACCCATTAGGATACTGATGATTGTCACCATAAGTTTGAGAAACTAGTTCAAGAACATCCCGGCTAATTTTGGTCATATCGCTATGATCATCCAAAATAAAATTATCTTCCGCGCCTTCCACCACTACTTGTACTTCGGCGTTTCTCACATCATCAATTGAAAAAGTTTCATCAAACAGACGTATAAATGGCCCAACAGAGCATGAGGCATTGTTGTCTTTAGCTTTTCCAAGTAATAAAGCGCTTCTGCCCTCGATATCTCTTAAGTTCACATCATTGCCTAAAGTTGCACCTATTGCTTCACCTTTTCCATTGGCCGCCAATACAATTTCCGGTTCCGGGTTATTCCATTCCGAAATTGGAAGGATACCAATATAATCGCCGAGACCTACCGATGAGGTAGGCTGTGATTTTGTGAAAATTTCAGCATAAGGGCCAATTCCTACTTCCATGTATTGTGACCACATGCCTTCAGCGGTTAACACCGCTTTCAATTCCTCAGATTCTTTAGAACCCGGTACGATGCTATTTATGCCACCACCGATTTTGGCATGAATTTTTTCTCTTACCGCTTCAGCTCTAGATGCATCACCACCTGCACGCTCTTCGATCACCCGCTCCAGCATGCTAACCATGAAAGTTACACCGCATGCTTTTAGGCATTGTATGTCAAATGGTGAAAGGAAGTATGGTTTGTTTTCGTTCTTGTTTGGTACAAATGAATTGGCCGCCAGTTCTTTATAGCTTCCAATTCTCTCCAAGGTGGCAAAATCTAAGCTTTTACCAGTAAATCCTTTATTTAATAGATCAGAAGTAGTTGGAGCCATACTACTTAGTGTCTCTAAGAAAACAGCGAGTTTTAGGTCGTATTAAAATATTGCTTAAAATGGAACAATGAAAAAATCACTCACCTTGCTGACTAATAAAGGGTGACTTTGCTTTTATTCATTGTTTTTGATGGTTTTGATAAAAATAGCCGGGTTTTAGCCTGGCCAGGACGCACTTCTGCCAGTGCCTAATCCTTATTAAACAGCTAAAAGGTGATTAAGCTGCTTGTTTCTGGCAATTGGCTTGCTGCTGGGCGGCCAGACGGTCAGCCTGGAGTTTACGCCCGATCTTGTGAAGGTTGTAGGCAGTAATGGCCAACCCGATGTAGCTATTGAAAGTTTTGCGGGTACGGTTCGGGCATCGGTCCAATCCCCGGTGTTCCAGCTCATTAATGTTGGATTCGATAGCAGAATGCTTGTTTTTCAACCTTTTGAAGGCTGGCGCTGATTCGATGGCTTTTTCTTCTTTGTTTAACCTACCCTTTTTAGGCATGATCACTTCTGGGATGAAGGTTTGCAGAGTTGCTTTATCCTCTTTATCGGAAAACCCCTTGTCGGTGCTCAGGCTTTGGATGGGGTATTTCTCAGCGATACGCCGGGCAATTGATAGGGTAAGTTGGTTGTCGGTTTGTTTTTCAGCTATTTGCCAGTCTATGAGTAAATGGTATTGATCCGAAGTGATGGCCAGATTCTTACCGATCTCCACATTGGGGTGCAGTTTGCCTTTTTTGATCATTTCGGCATAAGGTTGAAAGATGGAAAAGACTTTTCGGCATGGGGAATGGTCTCTGCTCTGATCAACCGCCTGTCGAGCAACTCGATGTGCTTTTCCAACATCTCAAGATAATAGGTCAATGCCATCAGGGCTGCGAACTCCTCGATAGAGTTTCCCTGATGTTTTTCCAACATTTGGCCCACTTTCTTGCTCAAAGCACGGGCTTTAGTCAGATAGGAAGTGGCAGCCTGCTCTACCCGCTCCTCTTTGTTTTTTCCTCCTGAGCCGGTGGTCCTGCCCACGCTGCGCATCAGCCTTTTGAGGGATCTGCGCCAATCCCCGGACTTACGCCAGCCAGTAAAATACCTTTTTGAGACCAATAAATCAGGGGAATTATATACCTGTTTACACAAAAACACTTGACAACTCTGAATTAATTGTGTAATCTACTTCCATATTGTAGTTAATAGGATGTAGAACATGACACAACAGGCACCTGGAAAGCATTACAGAAAAGGAATGTCTCTCTTAGAGATAGTCAAACTCTTTCCTGACGATGCAACAGCAGAACAATGGTTCATCAAAAACCGTTGGCCTGTTGGAGTTTGCTGCCCTCATTGTGGTTCTTTAGATGTTAAAGAAAGAAAATCACGTAGGCCACAACCCTATCACTGTACAGATTGCCGCAAGTACTTCTCTGTTAAAACCAAAACCCTTATGCAGGGTTCACCTTTGGGGTTCCAAACTTGGGCTATAGCCATCTATTTAATGACTACCAGCATCAAGGGAGTATCCAGCATGAAACTCCATAGAGATTTGGGGATAACTCAGAAATCAGCATGGTTTCTTGCACATAGGATCAGAGAGACCTTTGAAGATAACTGTACACCTTTTGACGGTCCGGTAGAGGTAGATGAAACCTACATCGGTGGCAAGCGACGCAACATGAGAAACGCTGTTCGCAAAACCATGAGCGGTCGGGGAGTAGTAGGTAAAACTGCTGTAGTCGGGATCAAAGACAGAGCCAGCAATCATGTTTCTGCCAAAGTAGTTGAAAGTACCGACGCCAAAACCCTGCAAGGCTTTGTGATCGAACACGTTGATTCTGATGCAATGGTCTATACAGACGAAGCAACAGCCTACATTACTCTTCCGTTCAAACATGAATCAGTTAAGCATAGTGTCAGTCAGTATGTTAATGGGCAGGTCCACACAAACGGTATCGAATCGTTTTGGGCGTTGCTCAAACGAGGATACCACGGCATCTACCACCATATGAGTCCAAAACATTTGAACCGATATGTCAATGAGTTTGCCGGTAGATTCAACAGTCGGGAGAATGATACCATCCAGCAGATGAATTCAATCGCTCAAGGGATGAATCAAAAACGTCTTGAGTATCAAGAATTGATTTCATAAAAAAGCCCGGACCCTAAAGCTACTATACAACACTTCTGTTGCCTGCTTTCGCTACTCTGATATAGTTCGATCTTCCTTGGGCAGTCGGCGCAATGTGTTCAAAATCTGACGCGTGAGGTAAAAGTTAAATAAAACCTTGCGACCGAAAATTATTACAGCATAAAAAGCCCGGACTTTTTAGGGCCCGGGCTACTTAGCCGGAGTGGTGAAATTGGTAAACACAAGGGATTAGGATTCCCTCGGATCGTGTAGTCACCAGCTGCATGCCTTGCGGGTTCGAGGCCCGCCTCCGGTACCAACTATTCCACAGTATAACAATCATCAAGGTAGGCTATGTCTTGACGACCTGTTGCCTGGTTTGAAACCGCCATTTCTTCTTTGGCGGTCCTTGCATAATAGCCTTTGCAACCTCTTCAGGTTCAGCATTGATAAGTTCAGGCATCTTCCTGTACTCATTCTTTTCAATAGATTTAGGTTCTCGCGCCCTTTCCGCAGAGTCCATTTCTTGTATCCTCTTACTACTCAAATAAAATTTTAAAACAAATTTTACTTACTATAAAACAACAATAATCAAGTTTGTTACAATTTGCAACATTCTATAGAACTTTGCATACATCATAACTCCTCCCAATTACCGGTATTCACTGTATAAACAGGTATATAATTCCCTTTTAATAAGGTAGACGAGGAATTCTTTGAATGAGGAAAAAGTAAGAATGTCAAAGCTGACACTGCAAAAACTGGAAAGTCACCTTCTCAAAACCGCAGACGAAGTGCGGGGGAAGATGGACGCTTCCGAATTCAAGGAATTCATCTTCGGGATGCTTTTCCTGAAGCGCATGAATGACCAGTTTTATGAGCAGCGTGAGCAGAAGAAAAAGGATTACATCGCCCAGGGTATGCGAGCTGATTTGATCGAAGCACAGTTAGAAAGTCCCGATGAATATGATTTCTTTGTGCCTAAACCAGCGCGTTGGACCAACATAAAACACGTCAAGGAAAGCGCTGGCTCCACGCTCAATAAGGCACTGGCGGCGATCGAAGAAGAGCCCAGCAACAACGCGGCGCTGGAAGATGTTCTCACCAACATCAACTTTAATCGCAAAATCGGAAAGAAACCTCTTCCAGATCAAACGCTGGTCAATTTGATCCAGCATTTCGACCGCATTCGTCTGAGGAACGAGGACTTCGAGTTCCCGGACCTTCTTGGTGCGGCCTACGAATATCTGATCAAATATTTTGCCGATAGCGCCGGAAAAAAAGGCGGAGAATTCTACACGCCAGCGACCGTCGTGCGTCTGCTCGTTCAAATCACCGATCCTAGCGAACACATGGAAATTTATGATCCAGCTGTTGGGTCTGGCGGCATGTTAATCCAGGCGAATCGCTACGTTCAGGAAACTGGCGGAGACAGTCGCGACCTTTATCTCGCAGGACAAGAGGATAACGGCACGACTTGGGCAATCTGCAAAATGAACATGATTCTGCATGGAGTGAACTCAGGCCATATTTTGCAGGAAGACACCCTCAAGAACCCTCTTCATTTGGAACGTGGTGAGATTAAGAAATTTGATCGGGTGCTCGCCAATCCGCCCTTCAGCCAAAACTATTCTAAAACCGATATGCAGCATAAGGATCGGTTCCACACCTTTATGCCGGAGACAGGCAAGAAGGCAGACCTAATGTTCGTCCAGCACATGCTGGCATCTCTCAAAGCCAATGGTAAATGCGCGGTCGTAATGCCGCATGGCGTACTGTTCCGTGGCGGCGATGAGCGCGCTTGTCGGAAACGATTTATTGAAGATGGTGTGCTTGAAGCGATCATCGGCCTGCCACCATCACTATTTTACGGGACAGGCATTACGGCTTGCATCATGGTGCTCGATCGCGAGGGTGCACGCGAGCGTGATGGCGTGTTCATCATCAACGCAGACCGCGAATATAGAGAAGGCAAAGCGCAAAACTATCTGCGTCAGGAAGACATCGAGAAAATCACCTATGTCTATCGTAACAAGCAGGAAGTTGACAAATATTCACGCTTCGTCAGCAAGACGGAGTTCGAAGCCGAAGATTACAACCTGAATATTCGCCGCTATGTCGATAACTCTCCACCCGCCGAGCCGCATGACGTTCGCGCGCACTTAAAAGGCGGTGTGCCGTCCTCAGAGATTGAAGCACTTGGCGGGTATTACGAGCTTTACCCCGGTATCAAAGATAGCCTGTTCACACCACGCGGTGCCGAACCCAAATATATGGACTTTGCTGAAGCAATTGATTCCAAGGACAAAATCAAGCCGCTGATCGAGAGTGCGGAAGCGGTTCAAGCACAAAACACCAAGGTTCTTAACGCCGTGGAAGATTGGTGGGTAGACAATCTGGAAGCGATTGAGGTATTGCCCGAAAGGAAAAAATGTCTTCGAAGTACGCCGTCAATTCCTCGATAGTATCTGGCAGGCATTAGAACCTTTCAACATGCTCAGCCTACACAAGGTTCGAGGTGCCTTCGCCACTTTCCACAATGAACTGGAAGCAGATTTCAAATCTGTCGCCGCAAGCGGATGGAATCCGGAGCTGATACCGGAAGAGGACATCATCAAATCCCAATTTCCCGAAGTTCTCGAACAAATTGGGGCCGACAAAGCCCGTATTTCTGAGTTGGAAGCTCTGTTCCGCTGCTGCTGATGAGGCCGAGGAATTTGAAGAAGGTGATGAGAGTGATGTTCTGCCAAGCGAACTTGTAAAGGACATCAAGGCGAAGGAGAAGGAAGATAAGGCGGAGGCCAAAGAGCTTCTCAAGACGGCCAAAACAGTCGTGACCGATCTTCTAAGACTCATCGATCTACCGAAGGGCGTGAAGAAGGGAGACTTCTCCAGAGGACTCACGCAAAAAGACTGGAATTTCCCTGTTTTGCAGCAAACCATTGATCTGGCAACCGAACTCGCTGGTCATGAGGAGCAAATTGAATTTCTGAAGAAGGCCCTGCTCCGTGGGCCGGAGCTTGTGGTCAAACTTGAACAGCATCAGGATCGCCTTGCACGACACAAAGCACGCCAGGATGAACTAAAGGAACTCAAATCCGGGATAAAGGCCACCGAGGTTAAGAAAGATGAAATGGTTGATGCGGCACGCGCGAAGATCTCACCAAGTGAGGCGAAAGTGCTCATTCTGGAGCGGTTCCTGAAGACACTACTGGCTGAATACAACATTCGTTTGAAAGCCTATGTGACCGAGCTCATCAAGGCTGTCGAAAATCTCCATGACAAATACGCCGTTACGGCTGAACAGATTGTGCGCGACCGCGATACAGCCACAAATCAGCTCAATGATTTCATTCAGGAGCTAGGTTATGTGGCGTGAAGTTAAAGTTTCTGATGTTGCTGAATTGAATCCGCAGTCCTTGCCGTCTGGTACTGGACCTGATTTTGAGTTTCGATATGTCGATTTAGCTTCGGCGCATGAAGGAAAAATTGACTACAGACTAACCGAGGTAATTAGTTATTCTGGTAGCCCAAGTCGGGCACGCCGCCTTGTTCAGTTAGGTGATGTCTTATTCGGTACAGTAAGACCTAACCTAAATCTCACGCACAGATCAACCACGAATTTCTAGCGCCACAGGTTTGTTCAACCGGTTTTGTAGTTTTGCGACCGATCAGATCGATCCAGATTTTCTATTCTACCAAGTATTAAGCGACGAGGTTTATGGCCAATCTCTACGTGAAGCAGTTGGTTCAAACTATCCCGCCGTAACCGACAAGCAGGTTGCTAAGTTCACGTTCAAATCTCCGGAATCTGTTGATGAACAGAAAAACGTAGCTGACATTCTAAAGATGGCAGATGAGGCGATCGAGAGAACAAAAGCGCTGATTGCCAAATATGAGCAGATCAAGCAGGGCCTCATGCAAGACCTTCTAACTGGGAAGGTTCGGGTTGCGCTTGATCGTGAAGAACGAGCGGAGGCGGTTGCATGAGCGAATACAATTTCGTTGAAAAGCCGTTTCTGGATCAGCTCGACGCTCTTGGCTGGAGGGTGATTGATCAGGGTGCTGGCATTCCCGGTGATCCAACTGTCAGTCTGCGTACTAGCTTTCGTCAATGGGTGTTAAAGGATGAGCTGTTTGCAGCGCTTGATGCTATCAACCAGACAGATGACGGTGATCCGTGGCTGACCGACAAGCAGAAAGAAGAAACCTATGATGATCTGACTCGCCAGTCTGGTAGTTTGATTGAGGCCAATCAGGCGGTGCAAGAACTGCTTTACAAATACACCGTCGATGAAAATGAAGTAACGGGCGAAAGAAACCCTGATGTAAAAATTATCGATTTCAAGAATTCAGAGCTGAATCGCTTTGTTGCAATTAATCAGTTCCGTATCGACACGCCAGGGCGCGTAAAGTCGATGATCATTCCGGACATTGTATTGTTCGTGAATGGTTTGCCTTTGATCGTCGTTGAAGCCAAGGATGGCAATGCCTTTACGGCCAATCCGATGGCGGAGGCGCGAACGCAGCTTTGGCGCTATAGCAATCAGCGCGAAGAGACAAAAGAGGCAGGACTGAAAGAAGGGGAAGAAGGGCTTTTCCATTTTAATCAATTTGTCGTTGCCACTACCGGAGAACAGGCCGAGTTCGGAACGATTACTGCGCTTGACGAGAGATATTTCTTTGCATGGAAAAGCATCTATCCGGAAGAGTTTGCCGATTACGAACCGCCGCTTGGCAATGAACGTCAGCAGGAAACTTTAATCCAGGGCATGCTGGCCAAGCCCACACTTCTCGATATCATTCGCAACTTCATTCTGTTCATGCAGATTGGCGGTAGTACCGTTAAAGTCGCGCCGCGCTATCAGCAATATCGCGCCGCAGGCAAGATCGTCAAACGCCTCCAGACCGGAGAAACATCGGACGAGCGATCTGGCGTGATCTGGCATACCCAAGGCTCCGGTAAATCACTGACCATGGTGTTTCTTGTGCGCAAGCGGCGGCGGATGGATGACTTGAAGGATATGAAAGTCCTGATGGTTAATGACCGAAACGATCTCGAAGAGCAACTAGGTGGAACGGCCGCTCTCACAGGCGAAAAGGTCTATTACGTTGACAGCAGCAAAGACCTGAAGGAGGACCTGAAAGGCGACCAGTCAACGCTTCATATGGTAATGATCCATAAATTCATGGAACGGGAAACGGGCGTTCCTGATTATCTGGAGAAGGCACTCGCCGGTCAGGCAGTTCCGAAATTTGAGCATTTTGGTTTGGTTAATAACTCGGATCGCATTCTGATACTCATTGACGAGGCACACCGCACGCAGTCAAGTGATCTAGGCAATAACCTCTTTGAAGCATTCCCGAACGCCAGCCGTATCGCTTTCCACCGGCACGCCACTAATAACCGAGCGGCACAAGGAAAAGACCATTGAGCGCTTTGGCGGGCGTTATCTGGATACCTATAAGATCAAAGACGCAGAAGCTGATGGCACGACCGTCAAAATCTTCTATGAAGGGAAAACAGCCGACACCGCTATTGCGGCCAAACACGAATTTGACCGGAAGTTTGAAGACCTGTTCAAGGATCGTACACCGGAGGAAATGGCCGCAATCAAGAAGCGCTACGGTGCTATAGGTGACGTATTCGATGCGGAGCAGCGCATACAGGAAATCTGCGATGACTTGATCGAACACTACGCCACCAAGATTCTACCCAATGGTTTTAAGGCGCAGGTAGTGTGTCATTCAAAGAATGCTGCCATCACCTATCAGAAGTGTTTGGGTAAATCCGTCCCGGCCTATATTGATAAACTCAAAGCTGAAGGTGGAAGCGAAGAGCTCATTGAGCAGCTTGAATTTCTAAAGACCGCTGTTGTGATTTCCAGTGACGGCACCAATGAGAAAGCCGTTATTACCGAGGCTCGGAAACGCGCTAAGGAAATGAACGCTGTCGAAAATTTCAAGAAGAAATTCGATCCTGAGAAGTCCGAGACCGGTATCGGACTTCTAATCGTTTGCGACATGCTCCTGACGGGATTTGATGCTCCGATTGAGCAGGTCATGTATCTCGACAAAAAGATTTCAGAGCACAATCTTTTGCAGGCGATCGCGCGGGTCAACCGCGTCTATCCAGACAAGCCGTGCGGATATATCGTGGATTATGTGGGACTTTCCAATCATCTCCGTGATTCCCTTTCGATTTATTCTGCCGATGACCAGCAAGAGAATTCTGGATACCTTCAAGGGTGTTGAATCTGAAATCCCGATTCTCGAAGCGCGCTATCGTCGCTTGCTTCAGCTTTTTGAAGAAGCGGGCATAAAAAATATTCAGGATTTTGCTGAACAGAAAATTCCAGATGTGAAAGAAGAATATCAACTTCTCGAAAAGATTCTCGATACGCTTGAAGACATTAAGCGTCGAGAGACATTTAGTGTTTACTTGAAGAAGTTCCTGGGGAGCCTAGATGTTGTGATGCCGAACACGTTGGGTAGGCCGTTTACGATTCCTGCTAAACGGTTTGGTTATATTCACGCAAAAGCCAAGCAGCGATTCAAGGACGATAGCATTTCAATCGCAGGCGCGGGCGCAAAGGTTCGCAAACTGATTGATGAGCATCTGATTGGCCTTGGTATCAATCCGAAGATACCGCCAACGGAATTGCTTTCCGACACCTTCATTGTTGAGCTGGATAAAAATAAGTCCGCTAAGTCGAAGGCTTCTGAAATGGAGCACGCAATCCGCAAACATTGCAAAATTCATTTTGAAGAGGACCCGGCATTCTACAAAACGCTAAGCGAAAAACTCGATAAAGCGATACAGAAGCATAAAGACAATTGGGATCAGCTATGCCTTGATCTTATGGATATACGTGAAAAGGCGAGCGAGGGCAGGACGGAGCCGGTTGAAGGGTTAGATGTTGAAGAAACGCCCTTCTTCGATCTTGCACGAACCATAGCCTTTAACGGGTTAGAGCCAGAGGCGGCGGAGCTTGAGAATCTTAAATCATGCGTTAGAAACATGTTTGAAGAATTTCACAGCACAATTGATATCGTGAATTTTTTGGCAGAATGACCATGAAATAAAGAAACTTCGCAGTGCATTGACCCGGCACATTCTGTTATCTGACGTTGATGCGGCTATCGATGCCCGTGAAAAAATCGTCGCCGAGATCATGTCTCTCGCGAAAGTGCGCCACGAGCAAATTCTTGGTCAGAAGGAAAGCGCATGATTCATCAGGTAGAGGATATTCATTTCAGCTTTTCAAAAAGCAAACGGCGGACCGCTAGTCTGTTTGTCGAACGCGATGGTTCGGTATCCATGATTGTTCCAGAGGAATTGAGCCTCGATGATGTCGAGGGAATTATCAAACAGAAGGAAGGCCTGGATTTATCGTAGCTTGGCAGATGGCAGGATTTGAATGCATCGCGAGTAAATCGCGAGTTCGTCTCCGGCGAGACTTTCTTATATCTTGGGCGTGGCTATAAATTGAAAGTAGCCAGCGATGTAAAGGTCGATTTGGTTCTAAAAGACGGCCACTTTCTTATCAAAGATAATATGTTGCATGCATGTGCAAATGTATTCAAAACCTTTTACCGGGAAAAAGGTAAAGCGAAAATAAGCGAGCGCGCCGCCTATTACCAAGGCAAAGCAGGTGTCCAGCCAGGAGATATAAAGGTTATGGAGCTAGGACACCGTTGGGCCTCGTGTTCTCCAGATGGAAATCTCAATTTCCATTGGAAGTGCATGATGGCTCCGCTTTCCATTATTGACTACATTATTGTGCATGAGCTCTGCCACCTGCATCACTCCAACCATAATGATGCTTTTTGGAATGAGGTGGACAAGGTTCTCCCAGATTATCGTAATCGCCGGGAGTGGTTAAGAATCAACGGTGCGAGTTTTGATATCTGTGACGATCAGGGTAAGGATGTCCGCACGCAGTTGACGGAGAAGACAGGTTGATGGAAACAGAGAACCAGCAAGAGGATGAGCAGCAATCAGCCGAGCAAGTAGAGATCACCGATAATCTCATGCTCTTAGAACAGGAACTGGCCGAAGATAGTCTCGCCGCAAAACTAGTTAGCGCATATCGCGATAGTGACGATTCGTCCGCTGCGCTAACTGAATTGGCCGATCAACGTCTTGACAAATTGAGGGAGGAATATGCTGCGCCCGTGCCTCAAGACGATTGAAATTCAGGGATTTCGGTCTTTTGGTGCCGAACCGCAGGTGGCAGAGATCGACGCCCCGATTGCGGCAATTTGGTGCCCAAATAGCAAAGGTAAGACTAGCTTTGCCGAGGCCGTGGAATTCCTGCTGACCGGTCAGACCGTAAAACGTGAAGTTCTTTCAAGCCGCCAGGATGAATTTGCGGGCGCATTGCGAAATGCCCATATTGGCGCGGATGTTGAAGCTTACGTCTCCGCTGCTATCGAATGCCCTGACGGCAATATTCGCACGTTCAAAAGAAAGCTCGATAGTGACTACACCAAGCAGCATGACTGTCAATCGACGCTTACTATTGACGGCACTGCGGCAACCGAAGATGATCTATTTGCCCATGGAATAGTCCTAGCACAGCCTCCGCTTCGTGCTCCGGTTCTTGCACAACACACACTCAATTATCTTTTCACGGCACGTCCTGCTGACAGGTCCTCATATTTCAAAGCACTTCTGGAAGCAACCGATCTGGACACCTTCCGAGAGGAGGTTGCTGCGCTTGACGATTATCTGACTGCTCCAGATGATCCGTTGCTTGAAAAACTTGAAAAAGCACAAGCCATACCGGTTGCCACGCCTCTCTTTCTTCTCGAAGACCTGACAGACCTTGCGACACTACAAAAAGTATTCGGAGTCGCCGCAGCCGAGCTGCTCAAATTAGAAGTGTGCCGGTCCCCGAAACCCTAGGTGAGAAAATTGACGCTCTGGAAGAGCAGTTGGATGTGAAACGCTCAAAAGACTTTTCCGCTTGAATTGTTTGGCAGAAGTCAATTTCGGGTCTTTACTGTGCCGAGTGATAATAACTGGAAAAAGCTCGATGACTACATCACAGAACGAGATAAGGTCGATGAGGAGACACGAAATCTGACCGTATTATTCAAGACTCTTCTCAAGATACATGCCGTTTCTGACGCAGACCAGCCGCAAGACTGCCCGGTATGTGAGACAGAGGACGCGCTAAACACTAGAGCGCATTCAGACGATACGGGATAGCGTAGCCGCGAGCGACACATTCGTGCAGGCTGAAGCCGATGCCTTAACTGTTCTGCGGCAAATTCAGTCAAATCTGGTGAATCTTCAAGACAATCTCAATTCAGTCCTGCCGAAATTCTTAAGGGGCAATTCAGGGCAAAGGCGGGCAGCCGGTTTCACGATTGACCGTATTAATACGCTATTGGGTGATGATGCACCGGTTCTTGTACCGTCATGGGTTGCTAATCTGAGGCCTCTGCTAAAGGCACATCGAAATCTCGTGGCGCAATGCGTTTCTGTCAAGAAATCAGTGGATGCGCTTGTTGCGTCTCCCAGCAAACTTGAGGACTTGGAGTTATTTAAGAGTGAAATCACTGCTCTGCAAGATAGTGAAAGTGTTCTATCTGCCGCCGAGACTGAATATAAAAACGCCGGCCAACCGTTACACGACTCCTTGAAGTCAGTAATTGACAGTCAGGGTGACACAGCAGGATGGGAAGAATTTATCGAGCTTGCCCGCGACCTTCCTGCGCTTCGTGAATCCGTTGTTGAACAGACAGTACGGGCTAAAGCCAAGTCCGAGATTGAGACCGCCTTGAAGCAGACAGACAAGGCTATTGAAGCGGTTTTTGACAAGAAATTTGCACTTTTGACTGGTGCAATCAACAAATGGTGGACGCTTTTGCGAGGCGGGGAGTCTACATTCTTCTCCGCCGTGAAACGCCGGGGAAAAATCACTATTGATTTCAAAGGCGGCCTTTCACCACACGAAGATCAAAGTAATCCGAAGATCAGGGATGTCATCGCTGTATTTAGTGATTCTCAACTTCATTGCCTCGGATTGGCGATTTTCCTTGCAAGAGCGGAGCATTACGGATCGACCTTCATAGTGCTCGATGATCCTGTACTAACCAGCGATGAAGATTATAAGACTCACTTTCGAACACGGGTGATAGGCCATCTTCAAGAGCTTGGCATTCAGACAATCGTACTTACACAACATCAGGAAACGCGACGAGAGATCGCAATTGTCAATGATCACCATGGTGTTGATCAATTCGAGATTGGCATTCCCGACCCGTCCAAAGGCTCGGTAGTTAACAAAACAAGCGACGAATTTAGCGCCATGCTCGCAAGAGCCGAGGCATTTACCAATAGTGAGGACATACTGATCCGACGGACCTTGGGTAAAATGCTCCGTGATGCTGCGGAGCGATTCTGCAAGATGTTACTGGTCAAAAAGCGTCAGGAAAGTGGAGACGCTGCGGCGGCAATCAGTGACTATAATCGTGGCGTACTAGGCGGATCATCTGGATTGGTTCAGAAAGTCACTCCCTACTTGACTGCCCATCCTTCCGATCCCGGAAAACTTCAGGCAATGCGAAACGACCTGAACCCACCCGCTCATGACAGCGATACAGTGCCAACCAGGCAGTCGCTAAGAGAGGCCTTGGGAAATCTTAAGAAATTCCGTAAAGAATACCTGGCACAACGAGAGTTATGAGCGAGACGCGGTGTTCTTGCCCTAAATGGCGTTACCCGTCCAGCATTCGATAATCGAGATGCGAAATACTATTCAAACTGACAGACTGGTACGGTCGGCCTTTTAGGCCTTTCAATTTTTGTTGGTTTCGTTAGCCACGTTTAGGCGGTTCTTCCCCATTTCTTATCCATCCGTACGACAGGCCGGTTTTCTTGTAATCCCTCATTAGCTCCGTTGCCGGTCGAACTCATAGAAACGCTACATCCTGGCCGTTGCCTTGATGTGTTCAAGTCCTTTCGCGCTGTGTGTTTTTTCGCTCCCGTGTTGCTTCGCTGCCCGATCCATTCGCTAACACAGACTTGATCACATCTTGGCGGCTACGGCCTGCCAGATTGCGTTATTCGTTTCAACAACTAGCAAAGGAGCAAAACAATGAGTGACACAAAGAGAAAACCAGACCTTAACGCATACGTCGTAACAGGTTCGAAGGACAAGCCCTTCTACACCAAAATCGGTGCAGCCTGGACCAACAAAGTAGGTGGCTACGGCTTACGCCTCGATGCCCTTCCGGTCAACGGTGAAATCGTCCTCTTTCCACCAAAGGAATCTGACGACGATCAACAGGCCGAGTAAATTCCCGGCTCAACGGGTCGCCCTTACAGGGCGGCCCGTTTTTGGCTGTTTTGCCTGAAATGAGAGTTTTTCGTGCTTATTTTGAAAAAATGACTGCTCGTTTCTACCGAAGCTGGGTAACGTTGGCTTCACTCTGCGGTTTTGACTTTAACTCTTCACCCGCTTCCAGTAATGGCCGTTTGATAGCATCCTCAAATCTGATCATGTGCTTAATGAGCCACTCGGTTATTTCAGTCCAGTTTTCAGAGTTGTAGCAATCAAATGGCTTTCTATATACGACGCGCGAGGCTTTTTTATTGTCCAGCCTTTTCCAATCCAATGAATTGCCGAAAGCTTCTTCAATTTCATCTTTTCTTTCATGAAGCTTGTCAAAGATAAACTTATTTTCGCTCGTTTCCGTGCGTGCAATATTTAGCTCAACACGCGCTTCTTTCTTACAAAATATGAGTGTAAACGGTACGCTACTAACTCCTGAACCCGCGTTGGACCAATGATCCTTTGTAGGGTTTATGTTGTTATAGAGATTACACGGGCTTTCCCGCATTGCTTCAAGCGTCTGATCCCAGAAATTAACTCTAATTATGTGGCGCTGTTTTTGTTCCGCTGCGGTAGTTTTTTCATCAGCTTCTTTTGCAGACATGCCGATCATAAGTTCTTTCGCTTCCGGTGTCGGTATGATCTGCTCAACATTCAGGAAAAGCTGATCTCCAAGGCTATACGGTGTGACCTTTAAACATTGAACATTCACACCATGGCCTAAAAGCCATAATGCGGTGCTGGTGACTTCCTTCCTGAAATTTGCAGCAACCATCATCAAGCGCTGATTTGTACCGCTGTTCAGAACCACTTCATCCAGGTCTGGGGTGTCAAGAAAGTCACATAGTTCTTCTCTCGCGTCTTTTCCTTTGTCTGTCAGGTTCAAGTGACTTTGAAAAATCTCAAGGATGTGCGGCTTGGTCAGGCTGGAGCAGTAAGACGCATATTTCAGAACTTGCCAAACAACATCGCGTCCTGAATCATCCAGCTTGTTCTCAATTACAATGATATTGCCTTCCTTATCCAGCGCCAGCAGGTCAAGACGTTCCTTTGTGTCATCAAAACCATCAAATTCCTTT
Source organism: Cyclobacteriaceae bacterium (assembly GCA_963664285.2). Lineage (GTDB taxonomy): Bacteria > Bacteroidota > Bacteroidia > Cytophagales > Cyclobacteriaceae > JAJCYL01. The sequence goes on along the minus strand of CAXXNX010000008.1, from coordinate 544 downwards.
TGTATGATGAGCAGTTCTTCACCAAGGGCTTCGGGACAGTTGGCAAGCCATTCCTGTAGGTTGTGGCGTTCGGAGAAGCCGAGCTCTGTGAATTTACAGGTCTTCAATTCTGAAATTCGGTTCTTGGCTTTGTCTATTTGATACATGTGACGTAACGCCCCTAAGAACGGATGTTTTAATAATAATACGCCTTAATAGTAAAGACATTGGTTAATGTGAAGAGTTTTTTATTCCAGCTAATTAAATAACGGAAATACTCTAAAACTACAGATTAAAGCCCGTATTAACTGGTTTTTTGGAAAAATGACCCCGCAGAATGGCTGCTGAGCTCGTTTTGCGCCATTTTCGGTAAGCAGTGTCACTTCAAAACAGCATCGCTCTCACGGCCTTGTGTTTCTACCGGAATCCGGTAGGAATATGCGGAAAAGGGGCTGGCTTTGGCTTTTTAGCAATATTGCGGGCAATACGGCGTTTTTTTTGCCTTTTCTTCCTTTTTGTCAGCATCAATTGATGCGCTGATCCAAAAGAACATGATAAGTAAAAA
>CAXXNX010000007.1:0-125728 GCA_963664285.2 Cyclobacteriaceae bacterium | reverse complement strand
CTCTATCTCTATTGTCAAACTGTCCAAATAAACCTTCGTTACTGCCACCAAAAATATCTGCTCCCGCTTTCAGTTTAAGACTGCTGGTCAAAAGGTATTTGACCTTCGGTCGCAATAACCAATCACCATCATTCAGGTTTACAATGCTTAGCAGTTCAGCAGTAAAGCTGTCATTAAAGAGCTCCTGTCTGATCAGTCCGGTAATGCTCGGCTCATAAGACTTCCTCTTAAAAAGATCTTTCTTACCCGGCACCCAATCCTGAAAATATTGAAAGCTAAGCAGTGTTTCATTAAATGACCAGTCCAAACCAATAGCTGAGTTAAACTGGGTGGCAGTGATTAGACCGTCAATATCCTCGTTATTTTCAGTATAAAACGTTTTTCCAATGTTTGTAGCTATTTCGCCTCTAAGGGTAATCGGTCCGAAAGCGTTGTTGAATGTACCGCCAACAACATGCATTCTTTCGAATGAAGGTCGCAGGAAAATGGCATTATCTGAGCTAATGGACCTGTTGAAAAATGGGGTATCCTCATAGGCATATAAATAGTTCAATGTCAAATCCCATCCACCGATAAAAGCCGAAGCCTTTAAACCAACATCGCTATCAGTAATGACATTGTCAGGCTTATTTATTGGTTGCCGCCGAACAGGCACCCCCTCCGGAGGAAGTGGAATCAATGCCCGGGGAAAGTAAGGAGCACTCGGATCTGGTATAAGGTTATAACTTAAATCCGGGATCCATATAAATTCGAGATCCACCATATCTCCGGCAGGCGCTCTAAACTTCAACGACCAAAGTGGCAATCTCGAATCTTCAAACTCATCCAAAATGAAATGGCGAAAACTTTGAGGATTGATTACATCCAATAATTTCAAGCCATCGGTTTCTCCCCAGACTACCTGCTGTTTACCCAGCCTGAGAGCAAACCCATTGCCCATCAACCAGTCCATATAAATTTCCCTCAATTCAAATTCAATTCTGTCTCCAAGGAATAGCCTGCCTGAAAAAGCCGAAACCGTGGATTGGTCAGGCTTTCCGGGTTCCAGGTTATCATTTAATTCGGAGTAAATCCGCCCCAGTGCAGTAAAGCGGATTTTCCTGCTAACAGAATACTTCACCTCCGGTTTAATAATCAATTCCGTCTTTTGAAGATTGCTTTCCTCAAAACCGTACGCGGTTTCTAATTCCAAAACTGTATTAACCCGAACCTTATTTTTGGAGTCACCGAGTTGAGCGAAGAGATTTTCCGCACTTAGAAGACTCAACCCCAACCATATATAGTTAAATAGCGATTTCATTTTATCAATCTTTAAATACCTATGACCAAAGCTTCCTCGGTGAAAACATCATCCGGCACCGCTGAGCTATAGTTCACGTCACTGAAGGTAAAGATGGTCTTGTGACCAGTCTTATGGTTCTGTATTTCCAGCTTATGTCCAGTCCAGATGCCATCAACTTTTCTGATGTCTGAGACCTGAAGTGTCTTTAAATGATTTCCAGCAATATCCCAATACTCCGCTTTGCGGATCATGGCGTTTTTTATGTCCACCCATACCTGTGCTTTGCTATATCCCAGTTCTTTGGCCGTTTTGGCATCAATGGGAATCCCCTCTATCATGTAACTCTCTTGCCCATCAACCATTTCCGTCTTCAGGTATCTATAGTCATAATCTTCAACACTCAACTTATTACCAAGATTGATGTCTTCATAGGTCATGTCCGTACCGAGAAAATAATCTCCACGGTTGGCTGCAGAGATCCTTCTCGTCTTCCTTAAGGCTGGCAAGTAGAGCCATTGATCGTTGTCCTTGCCGTTTTCGGGATAGTCAAATACCAGGAAAGCCGTTCCTCTGATGTTCGAGGGTTCCAGGTAGAATATGGCCTGTCGTCTTTCCTTACTATAATATTTTCTTAACGATTGGGTGATCCTCTCTCTCTGTTTACCCCGCCTATCGATCAACTGCATTTTCAAAGTCTGGGTCACAAAGGCACCATCATCTCGTTCATCCGTCATGAGAGCTACTTCCATACCGGAAGGCTGTGCCCATGCCGACATTGCAAACAAAAGCATTCCAAAAAATGCTGTCAGGTTAGTTTTTATCTTTTTCATGATTTTATTGTTTTTGTTATGTGAAATTGTTTTATCTCTATAATTACTGTAGAATCCTGCTTAGGCCGATTGTCTTTTGTTGCTTTGAGACATTTCCACAGTCAATGCTTGGGGTTCTTTCCGTTCCTTGAATAAGAAAACCGGTTTCACCAGCCAAATGATGGCGGGAAGAATGGTCATACTGCCGATAAAGCTCATCGATACGGCTAATGCAACCAGGGCGCCAAAAGTCTGAAGTGGTGGGACACTACTGGTGATCAATACACCAAATCCAAGCGCCAAAGACAGGAGGTTGAATAACAGCGCTCTTCCTGTAGATGTATAAAAGGCATCATAGGCTTCCCGGATTGGCATTTTCAAGTCTCTGATGAAATAGATCAGGCGATCAACTGTATGAACTGCGAAGTCGACTCCTACTCCGATAGCAATAGCTGCAAACATGGTGGTACCAATATCCAGGTTGATTGACCACCCTCCCATCACCGCATAAATCATCAATAGAGAGATCATTACTGGTATGACCGTAAACACACCTGCCCAAAAAAATCTGAAGCTCAATGCTGCGATCAACATTACGATAGCTATCGCAATGCATAGTCCATTCCCATGAAATGTGATTTGCCTAAGTTGCCGATCCATTCCACGTCAAGTGTGGCAACACCACTCAGGGTAGCTTGAATGTTTTGATCATTGAATTGTTTTTCTACATAGTCTTCAACCTGTTGCACCACTACCTCGCTGTTGCTAAACCATGAGTTGTTCAGTGAAACACGTACATTCGCCAGCCGATAGTCATAGTCTACATAATTATCGAAGTCAGTGGGGTCGCCACTGGTGGTGTAAAGCAGAAACTCTTGTGCAATAAGATCTTTATCTTCAGGGATACCATAATATTCCGCCTGATTTTCATTAAGAGATTGGTTCATCTTCTTAATAAAATCCACAATGGAAGTTGATCCCTGAACGTGAGGCAATGTTTCGACATATTCCCGAAGCGCTTCAATTTTTCTCAGGTTATCAGGATCGAAGAGATCTTCGCTATCAGGAGTTTCGATCACGATATCCAGGTAAGTAGTACCATCCGTTTGCCAATTGATCAAGGCGTCGGCTTTTACAATGGGCTCGCTTTTCTGAAAATTATCGATAGCCGCATAATCAACTTTTAGTTGCAGGGCAGCCACAAAAGCTACTACCACCAAAACGATTGAACTGACCAATATTAGCGCCGGTTTTTGAATAACAACCTTTCCCACTTTCGCCATGATACGACTGAACCTATCAACCCTGTCTTTACTTCCCATAGCCCGGCTTTGTTTGGGTTTTAACAACATAAGCGCAGCGGGTGCAAAAAAGATGGCGAACAGATAGGCAACTCCCACACCAACTGCAGCAAAAACTCCAAATGCCCTGAACGGAGGCATATCAGATGATAGGGAAATAGCCATGAAACCGGCTATCGTAGTAACAGAAGTTACCGTAATGGGCCTGAACATAGTGGCCATGGTTTTTACAATAATATCCTGCTGTTTGGCCTCAAGGTTTTCTCGTACCTCCTCCGTAATACTGTCCTAAGATGTGGATCGCGTCAGCCACCGCAATGGCGGTCAACACTACAGGGGTAATGCATTGGTGATTACGAAAAAGGGCACACCGAGCAGCGTCATGATCCCAATGGCTCCGGCAACAGTGGCTAATACCATGATATTGGGTATGATCGCGCCCCTTACGGTTCTGTAGGCAAGAATTAGGATCAATGTAATAACTAATGCCGCAAAGGGATTAAGCTTCTTGGCATCCTTATCAATGTAGGTAGCCAGGTAATCACTTACCGCTCCGATACCGGCCACATGCACCTCATTGTCACCTTTCTCTATACGGGATACAAGTTTCAGAATGTCATTATAGATTCTGTTGCCCTGTGCATTTACACCCTCTTCTTCAAAATATTCCGCTACAATCAGAGCCGTTTTGCCATCTTCGGAAACGATGCTTCCTAAGTAGAGGTCAAAGTTCTGGACAGCATTCCAGGCTTCATTAGCTTTAGTCTTGTCGAGATCATAAGGGTCATAAAAATAATCGACTTCCAGACCGTCATATGTTCCAATGACATTCTTCTCGGTAGCAATACTCATGATCTTTTCGGGATCAATGCCCTGAATATGAATTAGCGAATCGCTGAGTTGGGCAATGAGTTTGAGGCTTTCGACATTGAAAACGCCGTCATCATTGTGTATTGCAATGACCATGGGATCTTTGAGCCCGAATGTGGCTTTAACCTTATCACGGTATACCAGTACCGGGTTCTTATCATCGATAAAAGCCTCTATACTGGTGTCAAAGGTGAGCTTGGGCAAAAACATGGCTGATCCAATAATGAATAGCACACTTAATACTAGTGTAGGTTTGTAATAGGTGGTTACTTTCTGAAAGAACCGACCGGGTTTAGATGTTATCTGATTCATAATTAAGATGTATATACAATATTATTATTAAAAAAATTATTTATTCTCTATTATTGCTTTCTCCAGTTTAGTAATACTATTGACCAGATCATCTCCAATTTTATCTTCAATGCTTAATTGAAGTTGCGCCCAGTCTTTCTTCATTCTAGCTACCAGCGCCTTTCCTTTTCTAGTCAAATGGAGTGATAGGCTTCTGTAGCCATCCACTTTAACTGTATCTATTAGTTTCAATTTCTTAAGTTTTTGTAAATCCCTGCTTAAAGTGGAACGCTCCAATATCAACGATTTACCAATCTCCACTTGGTGGACACCAAGTCTGCTGTCAACAGCAAAAAGAATATTAACCAGGCTAATATCCATTCCATAATGCTTTAAGTGTTCATTATACATATTGGACACTACCCTACTCAGGCGTCTGAATCGCATCCCTAGACAATTCTTAAATTCTGGTGTTTTCTTCATCTTGTTTATTCTATACGGAAGTAAATATTATTTGTTGTATATACAATATAATTAAAGAAACCATTTTTGGTCAGTTTGCAAAACTCAAGGGCAGATGTTCTCAGCGTAGTCTAGCCACGGTGAAGGTTGTCCAACGCAGAGTAGGAGTTTCTCTGTGATGCCTTTGGGAGCAGATTTGAAGAATAATCTTCACTCCTTTTTCTTCAATTCCCCTCTGAGATTCGTATAGGGTTTATAGAGGTGTCCTTAAAATATTTGGAAGGGGTGGATCCGGTTTAGATGCTTAAAAGTACGATTAAATGATGCCTTGGAACTGAAACCTGAATCCAGGGCTATTCCAAGTAAAGTTAGATTGCTGCTTGAGGAATCTCTCATTAACTTTTCCATTTCCACTACCCGATAAGTATTAATGAATTCATAAAAATTTTTTCGGAATCGGTCGTTAATAACCTGAGAAAGATGATGTACCGGTAGATCGAGCATGTCTGCCAATTTGTCCAGGGTTAGGCGTTTGTCAAGGTATGGTCTTTCCTCTTCCATCAGTTTGGAGAGTTTGATCACATATTCTTTAGCCTGGTGATCCTCAATCCTCGTTTTAGCATATTTAGCCTGGGGAGCAGTAGAAGGAAAAACACTGAACACCGGCGCTTTTTTCAAGCCATAATAACCCAGTGAGAAGATCCAAATTGACAATCCAACAAAGGCAAAGGTTTCAAAGTTTATTCCTGTTGCATAGAAGTCCCAGTACTCAAATAAACGAGTTATTGACACAAAGATTAGTAATAAAATAATACTAAGAATCAAAAACCTTAACCACCCGAGGTCCACTTCCAGAGTATCCGAGTAATAATTTTTAATGTCACTTTGGGAGCGCTGTATAAGCACTAAGCTCAAAATTGTATAACTTATAAAAGTACTAAACTTCAAAACTGATAATACCACCACCAAAACATGGTAATTATTAATTAATTCAATCTTTTGGTCATAATCGTTAATCAAATAAAAATTGACTAAAGAGAGATTGTAAATCAGGAAAGGCACGAAATGCAAAATGTCGTATTTCCTGTTTTTACTGGCAAAATCTTTCACATATAAGAAGAGCAGCGGCCCATAAAGCAGAAGGAATGAAGAGCTTGCTCCTATTAATTGAGGCGCTTGCCTATAATAGCCGATCGCTTCTGCATAGTTGATCACCAAATGGAGACAAACAATGGCCAGCCAAATTGCCAGGATTCTGTTGGCTCGAAAAGCTGGTTTTCGGTTTAGCAGAATAATAGCAAAGAAGAATGCCTGAAAAGCACCGATGGCTAAAATGACAGTCATAGATTCAAGGCTTACCGGTGTGAATTTATCACCCTAAGTTCATATACTAAGAAGAATGGTCAGCTAACAGCTAATAGTAAGTTTCATTAACACTGCATAGAGGCTATTTTTGACTATTCGGTCCAACCTCAAAAGGTGAGACCTTTTTTGACGATTTTTAATAGCCAACTATCACCTCAATTCCGTTTGGGTAGATGAAACTAAAAAAAATTATAGTCATGGAAAAATTCATTAATCTATTCATCACCCTGGTAATTGCCTCCGCAGGTTTACTGGCAGTGAATTTCGGCTTTGAATATCTCACTGAAGCCAAAACTTTTGAGCAAACTTTCGTATTTATGAACTTGTTAGTATTAATTGGGATATTGATGGGGTCGTCTTTGTATTTCACCATAACCCAATTCAGAAATGCGAGAGCTTAAATATATAGGGACGCACGCTAGTAAATTAATAAGTGGAGCTTCCCTATGTATTTCATTCACTCCTCCTAAAATTTAACCACTGTCAGTACTATTTTTCCCTCCCCATGCCATCTCACGTTCAACTGATATTACATTGGTTTAAAAATAACTAGCAAACCCAAATTGAAACCCGGCGACTTTAGCCGCTGGATTGCCGAAAAGGTCACGCTCCCAGTGATAGCGGTAGTTAGCGCTGACCAAGGTGTTTTTGGAGAACCTGAGACTTAACCCGGGCACAATTGTAGTGATATCGTCATTGATATTGCCCCCCGTTTCTTCAAAGTCATCAACATTATAATCTATTCGCTCAACCCGGAAATTGGCATTGATTGTAACCCCCTGAAGGTTTAGCAGGTCTGTTTTGAAAACAGGATAAATGAAGTCAAGATGAAAGCCCCATTGCTTTGAGCCAAACTGTTGACCGAATTGATCCGGTACATCGACATTGATCCAGGCAGTTTCACCGATAATTTTAAGTTTATCCACCTTTAGATTAGCATCCAGGGCAAAAACATTCAGGCGTCTTTTTCGATCTAAGGTGATGCCATCCTCTTCAAAGGTATTGTAAGCTCCTCCATAGTAGGACAAGCCGATTTCACCGATTTTAAAATTTTTTAATGCAATCCTGGACGAAAAGCTTGGGCTTCCGTTATTGTCTTCTTCAAATAGTGAACCTCCTTTACCGGATGATAGAGAAGTCCTGTTTTCTTCATTGGCAATCACATTATCATTCAGACCATTGGTAAGGTAGACCTCGTAAGTAAGTATACTATTTTGCAAAGACAGATTACCATGGAAACCAAAACCGACTTCCGATAAAGTGGAAGGGATCAATGTGGTAGAAACCAAAGGGCGATCAATGAACTCCCATTTCGGACCGTCATGATTCTGGTTAAAGTAACCAATGGGGGGAAGCAAGATTCCAGCTCTAAAGATAAAAGAAGGATGTAGCTCAAAGTCGATGATAGCAGTTTCCAGGGCAATTTCCTCGGTTCCATGCTCAAATTCTAATTCGGAGAGGAACCGTATATTGTTAGAAATGGTAGAATAAAGGAAGATGTTAAACCTTCGCATTTCCATAGAGAAGCCGTCGCCCACGCCATCTTCAACGAAATAGTTGGTATTTGCTTCCAGGTATCCGCCAATGGCTGTGGTGGTTTTCTTACCGATAGTTCCCTGGAGGAATAAAAGGCCTGGCAAAAATGGCGTCCTTATTGGCGATTGTATCTGTAGGGCTTTGTGCTTTTAATTCAGAGGAATATGGATAAAATAGAAAGATCAATGAGGCAACAGTGAGCACAACATATTGGGTAATGCCCCCGACACAACCCCTTTAACCCCTAAAGAGGCACCCCATCCCTCAAAAAACGAAAGAAAAGGGCTTCCCTTTAGGGAACCTATGGTTGAGCGAAGGTTAGATAACCAGCCTTTCAAATCTGCCAATTTCTTACTAGCTGATATAGATCTTTTCCTCATCAGTTTCGACATTAAACGTGACTAGATTCTGTTCTGCCGGTCCCTTCAAGGACTGTGCCTGACCGGTCGTATTCACTGCCATGACAGGGGCAACGCAGAATATTAGCGGCTGGTCTTACTTCACAACCTTTATGCGTGCACTTAGTCCAAAACGGCGGCATAATTTCCCTCACTGTCTTTTGATACAAATACGGCCTCCGCCAATTGATCTACTTTTACCAGTACATAGTTGCTTTCACCAAAATCAACCCTATTGATAACTAATCTTCCGTCGAGGACTTCATACGGTACAAAAACATAACTCACACAGGAGGTAAGCCCTACCGACGCACCGATGCAAGCGCAGGTACCCGCGGTGGATTGCTTTAGAAAAGTGCGACGATTAACGATCATGGTCAGAGGCTTTCCAGGAATTTAATTAACTGTTCTTTTTCGGTTGCACCTAGTGCGGCAAAGGCTTCCGTCATGGGTTCGGCCTCACCACCGTGCATTGAGATAGATTCCTCAATACTTTCTGCTCTACCATCATGCATCAGGAAAAACTCGCCACCCTGTGAATCAGGTGACAAACCTAGTCCCCAAAGTGGAGGAGTTCGCCATTCAAAACTCATTTCATTGCCATCCACATGACCGTCATCCAACGCCGAACCCATATCGTGAAGTAACAGATCAGTGTATGGTGCAAATTCTTTTTCGCTGAAAAGTAGAATATCAGAGATACCCGTAGTTAATGAAGGCAAATGACAGGCACTGCAATTGATTTGGCTAAATATCGTTTTTCCGGCTAAAACTTCCGGATTGTCCTGATCCCGTGGAATAGGCGCCTTTAGTGTTCTAATGTAAAATGCGACACTATTAACAGTGGCGGCTGATAATTCCGGGTCCATTGAAGGGTCAATTTGATCACTTGAGACTCCGAAATTTATGGGGTCTTCCATATCAAAGTCAGAAGTGATGCCCATATCCTGCTTGTAAGCACCCACTACCTGCTGTAAAATATTGATGGCAACGGCTTTCTTTCCGAAACGACCAATGTATTGTCCTGATCCATTAGTGATTTGCCAGGGTTGAGGTTGGAAGAAGTCAGGCGCATCTACGAATTGAACCTCTCCGGAAACTATTCCTTCCTGGCGCTGTTGATCTACTAAATCAAGTAATGTTTGATCTGTAACTGCTGCTAAAAAACCAAGACCGGTTACTGCCGGTGCCACTACTTTTGAAACGCCGTTGGCTTCAGGGGGAACAACTTCGGATGTAAAACCAGGAATAGCCCGATGTTGTAACTGGGGTCCGCCTTTGTCCAGTAGTCTGTCGATAAGTACCCCATTTTGCGTTTGACTAAATCTGGTAAGGGCGTTTGATGGATGTCCCTTTCCGTCTCCCACGTGACAGCTTGCACATGATGAAGCAACAAATATAGGTCCGAGCCCAGAGGCCGGCGTAAATACTTGATCGCCAAAAGCAATGTCACCTTCAAGAAAGATTCGTTGTTGCTCGGGGGTTAGCCCTTCAATCGGACCGTCGAGTAGTTCATTTTCGGCCGGTTCTTCAGGAAGAAGACTCTCACATGAAAATAAGACACCCGATATAATGAATGATAAACCTACGTAATGCCAAGAAATTCGCAAAGCAATCGAATTATTTTAGCAAAGTTGAATAAGATTATTCAATCAGCAAAATAATATATTTAGGCAAGGCTAAAAAATATCACCAATGAGGATAAAGGGAGCCCAGTAGTAAGGACTTTTGTTGAACTTGTTTTCAGAGGACACAACTTCTATTATTGAAGAATCCCATTCCAGTGCTCTGCCTCGGCCATCCGAAAGTTGAAATTCAGTTTTGAGCATTTCACGTTGGGCCATAGATAATGCAATAGTTGGTCTGTTTCCCTCATTGAGGAACTGATGGGAACTTAGTCATCAGTATAGAAGTTGATACATCATCCACTGTCCAGAGGCTAACAATTACAGCGGAGGTCCCGGCGTAAAGAAATGCACGGCTTAATCCAACCAATTCGTCCCCGCTGTCCAGATCTCCCAAGGCAGTTTCACAAGCGCTCAAGGTTATCAGCTTGGCGTTCAGGTTAAGATCCATGATTTCCTTTACAGTTAACCGTCCATCCTCATTTTCGGATGGAGACATTAATAAATAAGAATACAATGGTTGCTGATCAGACAGAATACCGTGAGTAGCGATATGGATCACACTAAAATCATCAGCATTGGATTTGAAATATGATTCAGAATTATTTTCTCCAAATCGGGGAGTATATTGATCGTAAAATTGGGCGATCTGATTGACTTCGAATTCTGTTCCTGGAAGCGCATTGTGCTCACCAATGGTGTGATTTCCCAAAGCAAGGCTCAGTACCGTATTTGCTTCAGGTTCAGATTTCAAATGCGTGTAATAGTAAATTGCTGCCGAAGGTGAATAGAATATGTTCTTATTGGCGATCAGATAATTGCCGTCCTTGTCCATTAATGCCTGGAAAGGTAGAAAGTGCAAGGAACTGTGGGGGATGATCCCTAAGTTGTCAAATCCATTGATCGCTTCCCCCACTGGCTCAATTAGTTGCTGATTGAGAAGGCCTAATGCTTTATTGATATTGTCCTGCATTCTGAATTGAATAGCATTTCTCAGGGCGGCAGTATTTCGGGTCAATTCATTCTTAGAAACTTCTAACTTAACCCGCATTATTCATAGGCCACCAATTTTGGGATTAATAATGGGTTGCTAACTATTTTTGATTGGAGTGTATGTATTAATTTGAAGATCAACCAGGTTTCTGGATTTCAAAGGACATTAGAGCGTTTTTTTGTTAGAATTTTTCAATTTTCAGTCAAAGCTCTATTGTGTTCTTATGGAAGAACATTTTTTTGATTAAATCAAACTGTTTAACTGATCGGTCAGTTCACCGTAAGCAAATCGCCCAGCAGGTATTGATATCTAAAGGCTCTTGAGAATTGTATTGTCAATGATCTTTTCCTTTCTTTCAGGCACGCCCCAACCTTCATCAGGTAAAGCCGGATATTGTCCACTTGCCATCGTTTAGCAAAGTGGTGTTTTGTTTTGGCAATTAATAATTTAATCTGCCGGAACATTTCATAACAGAGGGTAGCGATGATTAAACGCATAAAATTGGCCCAGTAGCGATGACAGGAAAGCCGGTCGGAATAAGTCATGTTTTTGAGTTCCTTTATTCGATTTTCACTGGCATCACCTCGCTTGACATAAAAATCAAAGTAAATCTGTTGAGCGGTCATCGCTTCAAAGTTGCTCACAAAGTAACGGACATTCATTCCTTTTCCGGTAGACTCCACTTTGGCGTACAGCTTTTCAGAACGATCCCAGCTTTTGGCCTGGTAAGTAAACGGGCCAACAAACTCTTGATGTTTGATGATTTTTGAAGCATATTCCTTTTTTACTTCAATGATAGTCTGTTTGGTAAAAGTCTTTAAAACTTCATTACTACTAATACCTAAACAAAATTGAAGGTCAAACTGCTTAGCTATCCGATAAAAAGATGCTCCTGAAAAGCCACTATCCGCTCGAATAAGGATCTTTACTGAGGGCAGTTTTTTTCTGATTTTAATGACAATCCTTTTCAATAAGGCCACAAACCATTTGCTGGAGTGACAATTGCCCGGACGTAGTACTGGTAAAATGACCTGACCGGTGTTCCCGTCCTTAAAGAACAACTCATGGTACATAGTCTGTCCATAATAGCCATTATACAAACTGAGTTGTTGGGATCCATGAGTAGGGTCATCGGTACCATCTACATCAATGATGATTTGACCAGTCTTCTCTTTCAACTCCTCTACATAACGGTCTACAAACCATTGACTCATCTGGTAGATCAGACTCCGATCGGCCTTGTTTTCAAATCGACTTAAAGTAGGCTGGGAACATAATCCGCTATCTAGTACTTTACGGATCACCGGATCCTCTCGGAGTTTTTGTTCGTCATTGCAATCCTGATAGCCCTGCATCATTAAAAACACCCGTTGGCGAAGCATTTCTTCATAAGTGTATTCGATAAAAAAGGGGTTTCGATAGTCAGGAATCAGTGCGGCGAAGCTTTTTAATAGACCAGTCTTTCTCTCTACTTTTTCACTTAACAATATCGCTCCGTCTGAGCTAATCGCTGATGCTGAAAAATCAAATTTAAAAGCTTGTTTTCCTCGATAAAATACGGTATCTTTTTCCTTATATTCAGGCATAAATTAATTGCTTATTTTGTTGTCTAACTATCTCAATATAAGCAATTTATGCCTGTTTTTTATTGTCTACTATGAATTTTTCGGGTTAAGTCAAATAAATTCTCTATTCGATTATTCTCAAAATTAGAGATAAATTACTTATCCTCCTTCTTCTTGAATGCCGAGGATGCCGCCATTTTCAATTCATTTAATGCTTTTTCAAGATGTTCCTTCACGTCATCCCATTTTCCCTCATGTTTTTCCTGGTATGATTTGAAGTCTTCTTCGATTTTTGCCTTTTTCTGCTTCAACTCCTCAATTTTTACTTCAAGGTCATTCCTGATGGTATCCTTGGCTCCTTTAGCATCTTTTATTAACTGGTCTATTTTTTTACCAAGTTCAGCTAGTATATTTTCAACCTGACCTTTTGTGCTTTTCTTTTTCATTTTGACTAAATTATGTCTCCGTTTGTGAGATCCAAGACTCAATATATTAGATTGATAGACTCAGATTTCAGATTTATTAACATCGATCAAACAGCAATATGCTTTTCTTACACTTATTGATTTGATGGAAACTTAGATTTGTAAGTTCAAGTAATAAGTGCAATTTTCCTTTGTAGCACTTGCTTTGCGTTTAGGTAATTAAATTTTCTAACAGGGCGTTCATTGATTTTGTTTTCAACAACTTTGATTTGCTCCTCTGTAACAAATCTAATATCTGTTTTCTTAGGATAAAACCTTCTGATTACCCCAATCCTATTTTCAACTGTCCCTTTATCCTGACTAGTATAGGGACGAGTGAAATAGGCATCCACATCAAGGGATTGAGCAATCAACTCATGTTTAGAAAATGCCATATCATTATCAAAAGTGAGTGTTTCCAGTTTGTGTTTATCCTGAGAGAGTTCCTCCACAATAGCTTCGGCCATTTGATCGGCATTTTTACTGTGCATCTTTCTGATTCTGGTAAAAAGACTTGCTCGGTCTGTCATCACCAACAAAGAGCCTTTGTGGTTTTTACCCATCATTAAATCGACTTCTATATCTCCCAATCGTTCCCTTTTGTTAATGATCTGGGGTCGCTGTTCAATTGATACCCTATTCGGGATAATACCTCTACGATCTTTTCTGTTTCCTCGTTTGCGCCTTCGTTTGCCATGTTTTAGATATGTGTATAGTTGTTTGTATTCTTGGTTCTCCTGGTGGTTGGTGTGCTTACATTCCCATATCCATTGGTAAATCCATTCATGGCTAAGTGGACATTCTCTCGTTTTCTTTCCCTGATGGCTGATCAATTCAGGACTCCATCTATCTTCTTGGAGCCGGTTAACTATCCAGTCTTTCATGGGTTTGGTGAAAATCACTCTTTTTGGCTTTTCTTGATGACGAAGATTGGTCCTCCTTTGTGCATTTGCTGTTCGATAGACACCAGCTCCCCTACCTCTTGAACCCACATTTCGCTTAAGCTCACGTGAGATCGTAGATGGGTGAAAATGAACGATACAGGCAATCTCCTTTTGAGTAGCTCCTGTTTTCAATAATGCTTCAATTTGATACCTTTGATCAATACTGAGATGTGTGTAGTTTTTTGACATTTTGCAATCCAAAGATTGCACTGCTCAGGCTTTTGAAGGTGAAAAAGCCCTTAAAAGCTTTTTCATCCTTCAATTGCACTTATTAGTTGATCTCAGCATTGCTGATTATCAAGTCTATTATCTTTGATCTTTGATCTAATAATCTCCCGAATGACATATTCGGGTTTTAAATATACGAAGAGTTGATAATGCGGAAGCTGATTTTCATTATAACGCTTTTCCCCACATTGTCTTTCGGGCAATTCTACATGATTGGCGATTCTGAGAAAATGCCGGATGGGTGTATCATGTTAACTCCTGATTTTCCTTATAGTGAAGGATTAGCCTACTACCAGGATCGCCTGGACCTTTCGCAATATTTCCAGATTGAATTCGATAGTTATTTCGGCGATAAGGATAATGGAGCTGACGGAATAGCTTTTGTGATCCACAACGATATTAGGGAATACCAGGCATACGGCAATTGGGGTGAATGCATGGGCTATGGACGATTTAATCCCTATATCCCGGGAAATTTAATCGACCCTTCTATTGCCATCGAATTTGACACCTACCAGAATTACCGTCAAAATGACCCAATTTCAGATCACATTGCCTATCTCGAAAACGGCGCAAGTATGCATAAAGTTTATTGGAATGATAATAATGAGGATTATAACCTTGAGGATGGTTACCTGCACAGTTTCTTCTTCAGATGGAACCCCGAAACATTGGAGATCAAAGTTTTTCTTGATGGTCAGGAAGTCTACTCAGGAAGACGTGATTTGATCAATGATATTTTCGGGGGACAAACCGAGGTTATTTGGGGATTTACCGCATCAACAGGAAGAGAACATAATTTGCAATATTTCTGTCTTAAAAGATTTGCTCAATTGGATGATAGAACAGAAGGTATTGAACAAACGAGAACTAAGTAGCCAGCAGCGCACAAACCACGACTCCGGCTGTCTCTGTTCTTAATACGTTTTTACCCAGGTTAACCATCTGATACCCTGCACGGATGGCTACTTGAACTTCTTCGTGTGTAAAATCACCCTCCGGACCAATCAATACAACTATTTCCTGTTCGGGTTCTGTATGAATGTCTGAAAGTTTTTGTGCCTGATCATTGTCCTCAACAAAAGCTATAAATTTATTGGCGCTCCTTTTGTGGGTAATGAACTCTTCAAATGACACCAACGGGTTAATTCCCGGTAGCCAGAGGCTTTGGTTTTGCTTGATCGCTCCTACTGCTTTCTTATTCATTCGATCGATGTTTATGCGGGGTCGTTCTGAATTTGTGCAGAGTATGGGAGTTACCTCTTTCAAACCTATCTCCGTAGCTTTTTCAAAAAACCATTCCATGCGATCAGCATTCTTAGTTGGTGCAATAGCGATATGTAGATTGGAAGACCTTGGCTCATCTTTTTCTAAAATAATTTCGTTGATCTCACATTTCTTTTGATTTTCCTTTGAGACTATACCTTTATATAGCTTGCCTTTGCCGTCAATGATATGGATCTGATCTCCGGCTTTATGTCGCAGTACTCTGATACAATGATGAGATTCGATTTCATCTAAAGTCACCTTGTCCGCTATCGATGAGTGAAAGAACAATTGCATAAAGCAAATTAATCCGAAAAGGTGAAATTGAAATGACTACAAGCTACCAGGACCTTTTTAGTGGAAGTACCCGACCACTTTTGGATCAAAGTAGAGATTGATGTCAACTCTCTTTTTAAGGACGATCAATCAAATACACGGATTATCTATTAAATGTGGATAACTTCTCTGCCGGATCAAATTAAAATCTGTGAATTCAATCTATCTTTGGTTCAAAATTGAACTCACAACCTATCCTCACTAGCAAATTTTAGTAATTATGGCTTTACTGCGTTTCCAGGCACTTGGTCAAATTCCCAATCATCCTATCATTGATGTTAAGGCCCCATCAGACAAAATCTCAGATTATTTTGGAGAAAAGGCATTTGGTTCGGATAAAATGAAGGAAAACCTATCTCCCGATGTTTTCAAGAATGTTGATTATGCAATTAAAAAAGGAAAGAAAATAGATCCTGGTACTGCCAATGCCATTGCAGCAGCGGTAAAAATTTGGGCAATCTCTAAAGGTTGCACTAACTACACACACTGGTTTCAGCCATTGACCGGCGCTACCGCAGAAAAGCATGATACATTCTTTGATGCCGGGGATGGCATGGAGAAGTTCAAAGGAAGTGCTTTGGTGCAGCAGGAACCGGACGCCAGTTCATTTCCTAGTGGTGGGATTCGAAGTACTTTTGAAGCCCGTGGTTATACCGCCTGGGACCCAAGCTCTCCCATTTTTATTTTAGAAAAGACACTTTGCATTCCCACAATCTTCGTCTCCTTTACCGGTGAGGCACTTGATTACAAAGCACCGTTACTGAAGGCAATGGAAGCAGTGGACGGGGCCGCTACCAAAGTCTGTCAATTGTTTGATCGCAATGTAAACAAAGTAGTTCCATTCCTGGGTTGTGAACTGGAATACTTCGTCGTTGACCGAGCTTTATACAATGCGAGGCCGGACCTGGTAATGTCAGGTAGAACTGTATTTGGTCACAATCCGGCCAGGGGTCAGCAGTTAGATGACCACTATTTTGGTTCGATCCCTCCCCGGATTTACAACTTTATGAGGGATTTCGAAATTGAAGCTTGGAAACTGGGAATCCCAGTATGTACCCGTCATAACGAAGTTGCTCCTAGTCAATTTGAAGTTGCTCCGTTATTCGAGGAGTTGAACGTGGCCACCGACCATAATTCATTACTAAAAGATGTAATGGAAAAGGTCGCTTTACGACATAACTTAAAGGTTCTGTTTCATGAAAAACCATTTGCCGGCCTTAATGGAAACGGTAAACACAACAACTGGTCTCTCATCACTAACACGGGAGTTAATCTGTTCCAACCAAGTAGTAGCGCCAGGGATAACCTGCAGTTTCTCACCTTTTTTGTCAATACTATTAAAGCGGTTCACGACCATGCAGACTTGCTTCGGGCTAGTATTGCTTCCGCGGGGAATGACTTCAGGCTTGGCGCTAATGAGGCCCCACCGGCGATTATTTCGGTTTTTATCGGCCAACAATTAAGTGACGTTTTGGATGAGCTCGAAGCTAATGGAAATCTTAAAATTGAAAAGGGAGACAATCTATATATGAAGTTGGGTATTGATAAAATACCGGAAATTATCCTGGACAATACTGATCGCAACCGAACTTCACCTTTCGCTTTTACCGGTAATAAATTTGAATTCAGAGCGGTTGGATCAGATCAAAACGTAGCTCAGCCTATGGTGGCTTTGAATACTATGATGGCTGGACAGTTAAAACAGTTTTATAAGGAGGTCACCAAAATTGCCGATAAGAGAGAAGATAAGAGGTTGGCCATTGTAGACGTTTTAAGAAAGTACATTAAGGCTTCTAAAAAAATCCGTTTTGAAGGGGATGGATATTCTGAAGACTGGAAGAAAGAAGCCACAAAGAGAGGGTTGTCTAATGTGAAAGATGCTCCCCGGGCATTAGATACCTATTTGACTTCCAAATCCAAGAAGTTATTTGGGAATCATAATGTCTTGAATGAAAAAGAGATTGATGCGAGGCATGAGACCATGTTGGAGAATTACATCATGAAAGTTCAAATTGAGTCACGGATCATAGCTGATTTGGCTTTGAATCACATTGTTCCAACTGCAATTGCCTATCAGAACAAATTAATTGTTAATGCCAAAGGCCTGAAAGAACTCGGTCTTGATAATAAGGAAATCCTTAAGACAATCAATAAGATTTCAGGGCATATCACAAACGTGAAGGTTTCCACACTGGAAATGATTGAAGAGCGCAAGAAAGTGAACAAAATTGAGGATTCACGTGATAAAGCTATTGCCTATTGCGACAAGGTGAAGGAGAAGTACTTTGGAAAGATCAGGTACTCTGTGGACAAGCTGGAGCTTTTCGTTGATGATGAGGACTGGCCTTTGGTTAAGTATCGGGAGTTGTTGTTTTTGAGGTAAAACAATAGTTTGAAGTCGTAAGCTGGAAGTATGTTAAACTTCACGACTTCCAGCTTCGGACTTCCAAGCACGAAAACTCAAAGAAGTTTAATCACCAAATTTATAGTACACCGCATTATAACGGCTTCTTAAATAAATACCTGGTAATAAAAATGCCAGTACCGCCGGTGCCTAGATCATCCGTAAGTCCGGAACTGTACACACCAGAAGCCACATTGATCATTTCCCAGCCATCGTCATACATCTGGGAGATCTTCTTTGAGATCTTGCGGTCATTTTCCTTAATGTTCTTGAAGTTAATGCCGGTTATGCTGAAGAAATTCTTCATCTTTTTTTCTTCCAGTTTACCCTCAGGATTTGATGAGATCATTCTTGACCTGCCAAGACCCCCGGGAATTACTGATTCCACAGTGGTGACTTGCTGAAATTCAAAAACTTTAGCTCTTGGTTTGAAAGAGAAAAAAGTTGCAGTGCCAATTACGAGTAATCCGGTCAGAATAATAAAATGTTTGATCTTCATTTGATGATTGTTTTGTTTAAACATTTGATTTTTCAATTTGATGATAAGTTAAATTAACTTATTTAATTACCTAAACGCAAAGCAAGTGCTACAAAGGAAAATTGCACTCTTTTGTAGTTAAGATACTACAATACCTTAAATAGAAGTTAAGGATTGCATGATCTTAATGGTCAGTCTTCTCTCAAACCTCTATTTTTGCGGGTCTAAAAATTTGAAGAAATGGCAGAATATCCTTTCCAGGAAATAGAGAAGAAGTGGCAGCAATACTGGAATGACAACCAGACATTTAAAACCTCTGAAGATCAGGGTAAGTCGAAATACTACGCATTGGATATGTTTCCCTATCCTTCTGGAACGGGACTTCACGTAGGACATCCGTTAGGATACATTGCAACAGATATTGTAAGCAGGTATAAGCGGCTGAAAGGGTTTAATGTGCTCCATCCTATGGGGTTCGACTCTTTTGGCCTGCCGGCAGAGCTCTATGCCATTAAAACCGGGCAGCATCCAGCTGAGACCACTGAAAACAATATTAAAAGGTTCAAGGAGCAACTTGAGGTGTTGGGATTTTCCTATGATTGGGAAAAGGAAGTACACACCAGTGATCCGGAATACTATAAGTGGTCCCAATGGATCTTCCTCAAGCTTTTTGAGCAGGATCTGGCCTATGAAGATGATGCCATGATCAACTGGTGTCCCTACGACAAAACGGTCCTTGCCAATGAGGAGGTTAAGAACGGAATGTGTGATCGTTGTGGGAATCCGGTGATAAGAAGGAAGATGCGTCAATGGATCCTGAAAATTACCGAATATGCAGATCGGTTGCTGGAAGATCTGGAAGGATTAGATTGGCCGGAGTCGATTAAGCTTTCTCAGATTAACTGGATTGGCAAGTCACACGGTGCAGAAGTCACCTTCAGAGAGAAGATAACAGAAAAGGAAATCGAAATCTATACCACCAGGCCTGATACGATCTATGGAGCAACCTATATGGTTTTGGCGCCAGAACACCATTTAGTCGAAAAAATTACTACCTCCGACCAAAAATCGACAGTAGAAGAATACGTCCAACAGGCTAGCATGAAAAGTGACCTGGAAAGGACCGAATTGGATAAGATCAAATCTGGAGTCTTTACCGGCGCTTATGCTATAAACCCGGTAAACGAGGCAGAGATCCCTATCTGGATCTCAGATTATGTGCTAATATCCTATGGAACGGGTGCCATAATGGCGGTGCCAGGAGGTGACCAAAGAGATTTTGAATTCGCCAAAAAGTTTGACCTGCCCATTATCCAGGTGGTAACTCCCGATGGAAAAGAAATTCCGGATCAGCAGGAAGCCTACCCGGGACATGGTCTAATGCTTAACTCGGGAAGGTATGATGGTATGGATAGCAAGGAGTTCACTAAAGTGATCATTAAGCGTTTTGAAGATGAAGGAGTAGGTAAAGGAGCGATCAACTACAAACTACGAGACTGGATCTTTACCCGTCAGCGTTACTGGGGAGAACCCATTCCCATCATTCATTGTAATGATTGTGGAATAGTTCCTGTTCCGGAAGACCAGCTTCCGGTTACGCTTCCCGAGGTAGAGTCTTACACTCCTACGGAAGAAGGGGATTCTCCCCTGGCAAAAGTTGAAGAGTGGGTGAATACAAGCTGCCCGAAGTGTGGGAAGGCAGCCAAAAGAGAAACTAATACCATGCCCCAATGGGCAGGCAGCTGCTGGTACTACCTGCGATACATTGATCCCAAAAACGATAAACAACTGGTTGACAAGGAAAAAGAAAAGTACTGGATGAATGTAGATCTCTACATTGGTGGAGCAGAGCATGCGGTATTGCATCTACTTTACGCTCGTTTCTGGCATAAAGTACTTTATGATTTGGGTTATGTGAGCACTAAGGAGCCTTTCCAAAAGTTGGTGAACCAGGGTATGATCCAAGGAAGATCAAATTTTGTTTATCGCATCAAAGGTGATAACAAGTACGTCTCATATGGATTAAAAAGAGACTTCGACGTTACAGTTCATAATGTAGATATCAGCATTGTTAACAATGACATTCTTGACATTAAGGCATTCAGGAAAAGTAGGGGTGACGCCAAAGATGCGGAATTTATTCTGGAAGAGGGAAAGTACATCTGTGGCTGGGAGGTAGAGAAGATGTCCAAGTCGAAATATAATGTGGTCAATCCGGATGAGATCGTTGAGAAATATGGTGCAGACACCTTGAGAATGTATGAAATGTTCCTCGGCCCCCTAGAGCAGTTCAAGCCATGGAATACCCAGGGTATTGATGGAGTTTTTAAGTTTCTTCGACGTTACTGGAATCTCTTTCATAACGACGACGGAACTTTCAATGTTTCCAATGCTGATGCATCAGATGAAGAGTTGAAAGTATTGCACAAAACCATAAAAAAAGCTGAGTATGATGTAGATAACCTCTCATTTAATACATCGGTTAGCGCTTTTATGATCTGTGTAAATGAGTTGATAGCACTGAATTGTAACAAGCACAAAATCCTTGAGCCGCTGACATTGATAGTAAGTCCCTATGCGCCACATATCTGCGAAGAGCTGTGGAGTAAACTTGGTCACACTGAGAGTATTAGTTATAATAGTTTTCCCGTATATGATGAGAAATACATCCGGGAAGATTCCTATGAGTATCCGGTTTCGGTGAATGGTAAGATGAGGGTCAAAATGACCTTTGTCCTGGATATGCCAACAGAGGATATCGAAAAGCAGGTGCTGGCCTCCGAGATTATTCAAAAGTGGACAGAAGGAAAAACGCCCAAGAAAGTGATCATTATTCACAAAAAGATCGTAAATATTGTCGTTTGAGCATTTAGTAGTTGATGGGTTTGAAGTTGACAAGGTGATGAGTTTTGTATTGATAGGTCAATGATTTAGCGTGCTGTTTTTATGAGAATACTGTTAATAGGTGGAATATTTTTGGTGTCCTTTTATTCGGAAGGGCAGAAATTAAGAGTAGCTATTGCTTCTAGTCTTTTACTTCCATTCCAGGAATTAGAGGAACAGTTTGAGACTCAGAATAGCATAGATATTGAAT
Organism: Cyclobacteriaceae bacterium; assembly: GCA_963664285.2. Classification (GTDB taxonomy): domain Bacteria; phylum Bacteroidota; class Bacteroidia; order Cytophagales; family Cyclobacteriaceae; genus JAJCYL01. Next base: position 104,016 of record CAXXNX010000007.1, on the reverse strand, counting down.
TGATCTCAGGGTCATCCGGATCTCTAACCACACAGATACTAAATGGAGCTCCGTATGATCTCTTTATTGCTGCGGATAAGGCCTTTCCTGATAAACTTCATACCAACGAACTGACTTTAGACGAACCCAAAGTACTTTTCAGCGGCCAGGTCTATCTGTGGAGTCGTAGTGATATCACAAATGAAATAGATACCTTTTTACGAGATGGTGATTTCCGAAGAATTGCCATTGCTAACCCGGAACTGGCCCCCTATGGAACTACCGTTAAAGATTGGTTAGTGCGAACCAATATTTGGCCTCAAATCGAGTCGAAAATGGTCTATGGGAATGCTATTAGTCAGGTCAATCATTACATCTACACCAATGTCGTAGATTTGGCTTTTTCTTCTAATTCAGCTGCATACTCTCAACAGTTAAAAGTTAAAGGTTATTGGTCGAAGATCGAAGGGGCAGAAATCGCGTTGGTGCCATATTTCTATGTGCTTATCAAAAACACCGAGCAGTCTCAGTCAATTAATGATTTTATTGACTATGTGACAGATAGTCAGGCAATGAGAGTTCTTAGAAACTATGGATTTATTGTTGCAACTAATGACTAGCCAAGTCGTGCACGTTCAACAACGCGAAAAAACTAGCTCCAAAATTATTTACCTGGAGCTCGATAACCCACCCTGATCTTAGTGGCTTCATCAATTTCCGAGGTATCAATCAACTCAGTTAGAGAAATATTTGCACCACCTGCGGCTGTTACAGACATGCTCAATGCCAAAGCGCTTTTTCTGTCAGGAAGAGTACAGATGACGACAAAGTCATTTTGCCCCAGGCAATAATAAAAACAGTCGATACTTCCTCCCAGGTTACTGGCCAGCCCTTCAACCATGGTCTTTCGGCTTGTTCCACCTTCCTGGATTAATCCTTTGGTTCCTTCTATGGTGTAGGATCCCTGAACTAGAAATTTTGCCATAACGAGTGTGTTTAAATTGAAAATTCAAATCTTTTTAAGTCTATTAAGTTACTGAATTTAAGAAGATAACAGCAAAAATAGATGAGTAGTCATTCCAGCCTGGGTCTGCTTTGCCTGTAGGAATTTCAATGGAAATACCATGATTGGGAGAATTCCACTTTCGTGGGAATGACTTTGATATTGACGCTGTCCCCTTCGACGGGTTCAGGGTGACAGCTATTTATTCGTATTTCAAATTCTCAGTGGGATTGGACCATGCGGCTTTAAGAGACTGGAAACTTATAGTGAATAAGGAAATTAATCCAGCTAATAGCCCTGCCAAAAGGAATACCCAAATCGGCATAGAAATTCGGTAAGCAAATTCGTTTAACCATTGATCCATGAGATACAATGAGATGGGTATAGAAATAATGTAGGCAATAACAACTAGAATCAGGAAGTCTTTGGCGAGCATGCCTGTGATTTGAAAAGATTTGGCACCAAGAACTTTCCGGATACCAATTTCTTTTACTCTGCGTTCTGTGGTAAATAAGGCAAAACCAAACAATCCGAGGCAACCGAGAAAAATGGCCACCGCAGTAAACCAGGTAAAAAGCGTGGTTTGATTTTCTTCATTCTTGTAAATCTCTGCAAATTCCTGGTCATGGAATTCGTAGAAAAATGGTGCCCCTTGGAAGATGCGTTGCCAGGTTGATTGCACATGGTCGATAGCGCTTTTCAGGTCGTTTCGGTTCAATTTCACTGAAAAATAATCAAGACGATTGAGATTGACCTGTAAAATGAACGGCTGTATCTTATCGTGTAATGACCTGAAATGAAAGTCCTTCGTGACACCAACAATTTGTCCGGATCGGTTGTCTGATAGATTTGTCTTTCTTGCGGCCAGAATTTCTTCGTTAGTGAAACCCAGTTCTTTCACTGCGGTTTCATTGAGGATGAGGGCAGAGCTATCGGTACTGTATGACCTGGAGAAGTTTCTTCCGGCCACTATTTCAATGTCATAGGTGTTTAGAAAATCATGATCTACCGTATAACGTTCACATCTCAGGGTCTTATCTACTCCTTCAACTGCAAAGGTATTGACGTAGGTGAAGTCCGTAAATAGCAAATGTGATTGCGCTTTTGCGGTTAACATTGAATGATGGGAGGTCAACTCTTCTTTGAAGAGTTCCACCCGTGGTATAATCAGACTATCATTCTGAATGGGTATGGTGATTACCATATCATTGTCGAAACCCAGCTCCTTATTTTTCATATAGTCAAGTTGGAGATAGACAATCAGTGTACCGATAATAAGGGCTATTGAAATGACAAACTGGGTAATAACAAATACATTTCGGACTCCTTTTTCTGATTTAAAATTGACTGTCTGTCCTCTCAAAATCTTTATAGGGCTGAAACTGGAAATAAAAAGGGCCGGATAGGTACCAGCAACTATACTTACTCCAGCAATTACCAATAGTAAGAGCAGTAAATAGACCGGATCAAGGAAATCATCTAACGTATAATTTTGACCGGTAAGGTTGGACAGGCCAGAGAGTAGGAGATATGAGGCGATTAATGCCAACAGGAAGGATAATAAAACATAGACAAATGTTTCAAAGTAATGTTGTTGTATTAATTGCCATTTCGGACTTCCGAGTATCTTCCGAAGACCGATTTCCTTGGAGCGACACCCTGATTGCGCTTGTCACCATATTCATGAAGTTAAAGCACCCCAGGAAGAGAATGATCAGTCCAATGACACCAAATAAGTATAGGTTAGAGATATTGCCGTTAGCATTGAATTCACCCAGATCGAGATGAGAATACAGGTGAATGGATGTTAAAGGCTGAAAGACCGGATCAAGCTCAATGGTTTCAAATGGCCATTTATCGTCAACTATTCTATCAGATTCTGTTTGTAAATATTCCACGTCAGCACCCGGTTTCACTTTGAGATAATGTGAAACAAAGAGATTGGCCCAGCTTTGAAACCATAGACCTACCCACATTGCTTTGGAAGCGGTTTCCAGATTAGATAATAAATCAAATCTGAAGTGTGAATTGGTAGGAAAATCTTCGTAGATCCCTGTCACTTCCAGATCGCTGGTTGCGTCCCAATTGAACTGAACGATTTTGCCTACCGGATCTTCGTCTCCGAAATATTTTTTCGCAGTAGATTCGCTTAAAACGATAGAATACGGTCGATCGAGGGCTGTTTCGGGATTTCCGGCAATGAAATCGATATCAAAAACCTGGAAGTAAGTGCTGTCAACCCATCCGAAGAGCGGTTCATTAAATGAAGCCTGGGTTTCAGGAATTGTTACAGGTACTGCCCTGCGATAGTTAAATACCCGGGTAACCTCTTCGACCGCTTCATAATTGTCCCGCAAATAAGGAGTCAAAGGCATCGGGGCAAATCCGATGTGTCTTATCGTACCATTACCAATGCGATCATAAGCTATGCGATAAATGCGGCCAGCATCAGGATAAAAACGATCAAAATTCAATTCCTTTTGAACGTAAACAAAGATGAGAGTAGCACAGGTAAGACCCAGAAATAGACTTAGAATTGAAATACTGGCATAGACTCTTGATTTCTTCAGCGTACGCAGCAATATTTTGAAGTAGTTAATAAACATGGTGGCATGTGGTAATCTCAGTGCGCGAAATATCCTGCTCATTAACCCGCATTATTCATAGGCCACCAATTTTGGGATTAATAATGGGTTGCTAACTATTTTTGATTGGAGTGTATGTATTAATTTGAAGATCAACCAGGTTTCTGGATTTCAAAGGACATTAGAGCGTTTTTTTGTTAGAATTTTTCAATTTTCAGTCAAAGCTCTATTGTGTTCTTATGGAAGAACATTTTTTTGATTAAACCAAACTGTTTAACTGATCGGTCAGTTCACCGTAAGCAAATCGCCCAGCAGGTATTGATATCTAAAGGCTCTTGAGAATTGTATTGTCAATGATCTTTTCCTTTCTTTCAGGCACGCCCCAACCTTCATCAGGTAAAGCCGGATATTGTCCACTTGCCATCGTTTAGCAAAGTGGTGTTTTGTTTTGGCAATTAATAATTTAATCTGCCGGAACATTTCATAACAGAGGGTAGCGATGATTAAACGCATGAAATTGGCCCAGTAGCGATGACAGGAAAGCCGGTCGGAATAAGTCATGTTTTTGAGTTCCTTTATTCGATTTTCACTGGCATCACCTCGCTTGACATAAAAATCAAAGTAAATCTGTTGAGCGGTCATCGCTTCAAAGTTGCTCACAAAGTAACGGACATTCATTCCTTTTCCGGTAGACTCCACTTTGGCGTACAGCTTTTCAGAACGATCCCAGCTTTTGGCCTGGTAAGTAAACGGGCCAACAAACTCTTGATGTTTGATGATTTTTGAAGCATATTCCTTTTTTACTTCAATGATAGTCTGTTTGGTAAAAGTCTTTAAAACTTCATTACTACTAATACCTAAACAAAATTGAAGGTCAAACTGCTTAGCTATCCGATAAAAAGATGCTCCTGAAAAGCTACTATCCGCTCGAATAAGGATCTTTACTGAGGGCAGTTTTTTTCTGATTTTAATGACAATCCTTTTCAATAAGGCCACAAACCATTTGTTGGAGTGACAATTGCCCGGACGTAGTACTGGTAAAATGACCTGACCGGTGTTCCCGTCCTTAAAGAACAACTCATGGTACATAGTCTGTCCATAATAGCCATTATACAAACTGAGTTGTTGGGATCCATGAGTAGGGTCATCGGTACCATCTACATCAATGATGATTTGACCAGTCTTCTCTTTCAACTCCTCTACATAACGGTCTACAAACCATTGACTCATCTGGTAGATCAGACTCCGATCGGCCTTGTTTTCAAATCGACTTAAAGTAGGCTGGGAACATAATCCGCTATCTAGTACTTTACGGATCACCGGATCCTCTCGGAGTTTTTGTTCGTCATTGCAATCCTGATAGCCCTGCATCATTAAAAACACCCGTTGGCGAAGCATTTCTTCATAAGTGTATTCGATAAAAAAGGGGTTTCGATAGTCAGGAATCAGTGCGGCGAAGCTTTTTAATAGACCAGTCTTTCTCTCTACTTTTTCACTTAACAATATCGCTCCGTCTGAGCTAATCGCTGATGCTGAAAAATCAAATTTAAAAGCTTGTTTTCCTCGATAAAATACGGTATCTTTTTCCTTATATTTAGGCATAAATTAATTGCTTATTTTGTTGTCTAACTATCTCAATATAAGCAATTTATGCCTGTTTTTTATTGTCTACTATGAATTTTTCGGGTTAAGTCAACATTGGTGCTATTGAGAAGACTTTATGACATCCCACCAAAGCCGTCTGGTTGCCCTATTGACGCTCTTATTAGCACGCCTTATCTCATAAGCTTCTATCAGGTCACCCTCAACTTCCTCGAGATTGTCTTCTTTACAAAACCAACGCAAGAATCTTAAAGGACGTACCGGTATATTGTTTTCCCGCTTCATGAGAAACTTGGCCTGGTGATCAGGGACCAGAGATTTTGACGATCCTCCTGCACTTGACTGAGTACCTTGTATCCGGCCTGGGTGATGGTATAGTATCTTTTGCGTCTTCCACCCCTTTCTTTTGATACGCCCCCATACTTTGAGGTGAAATAACCTTTTTTCTCCAACCTTTTCAGGACGGTGTGAATGGCAGGGATAGATATTTCCCTATCATGCCTTTTAAAATGTTCTGAAGCAATGGAGACCCCATAGGCTTCTGATTCTAATACCATGACGAGGAGAAGGACAGTTTCTTCGAGTGATCCTAAGTTAGACATGTATTTAATTAACTTTTGTATTATAAATACGAAAATCTGTTGAAAGGGTTTAGAACATTAGAGAGTATTAATTGCCTACCATCACAAAGGCTCCCCAATAGTAGGGGTGCTCAAATTGCTCCCTCACTGCCAACTGTGCTTCTTCAAAAGCTCTGTTTTTAGTCATTCCTGCCAACCAGTTTTGATAAAAGTTGGTCATCAGACTTTGGGTAGCCTCGTCGTTAACTTTCCATAGGCTCATGATTAGAGATTCAGCACCGGCCACTTGAAACGCACGTTGCAATCCATATACTCCTTCACCGCTTTTCCACTTCCCCACGACCGGTCTCGCAAGCGGAGAGCACGACCAAATCAGTATCATTGAGGTTCAAGTTCATGGCCTCATAGGCGGTGAAAATTCCGTTTTCTGTTCTGTTTTCGAAATCACCTTTAACAGTTTGAGCCGCTCCGGCAAACAGTAATCCGGATCTCAACAGTGGATCTTTCCGACTTTTACCGGTCCTAACTCCTAGCTGTAATTGATTTTGATCACTGACATCATCTAAGAAAAAACCATGAGTGGCGATGTGCAGTACCCTCGGACTGTTTACCTCCTTGAGAATTTCTTCCAGGGCATTAGCACCCAGGCATAGTTCAGCGTCCCATTGATTTTCGGTTAATATCTGTTCGATAGATTCGGTCTCAGTTTTGGTACCTGGTAGTTCGGTAAATCCGAATCGGGTTAGGTCGATGGCACGCTCTAAAGTCCGACTCCGTTCGATTGCTCTCTCAATCACGATATTTTCAATAGTGGCGTGTGCCAGGTCGTACTTGGGAAAGCCGAAAAGGGCTGCAACATTTCTGTCCAGTGATTTTTTAGTGTCTTTTTTTATTAGCACTACGTCCCGAGTACTAGTTATAGTTAGAACCTGGGTGTTGTAATGATCTAAAATGTAGGTTCCATCCGGTCTTTGTAAAGTATTGATATTGATCTGGTTAAAAACAGCATCCGGAGACAAGTAAACAACTGATTTGCCCTTCAGTTTCACATCAATGGCTTCCCAGAAATTTTGGTAAGAAAAGTTATCCTGAACCTGGAATTGAATAGATGTACGATAGCCCTTGAAAAACTTATTTTCTAATTCGTTACCATTTGGAAGAACAACCAATTCAGGATTCCTCCTGGTTTCACTAGTTAATATCAAGGCAACATAGATGACCGAGTCTGTTACATTCTTATCGAAATAGCGAAACCGGATCATTTCAACCGCCGCCTCATTTGACTTGAGATTCCTTTGAATGTCACGCCACTTGATCTTTTTTGCTCGCTCTTCTTTCTCAAGATGATCCGCGTTAATGCTGAGGAGTTTTTCGTAGTCATTCGCCAGATTTTCCAGGGAATCCAGGTTGATCGCTTCTGATAGGAGCTGTTCATCAGTATAACCGTAGTACTTGGCGAGACTCTCCTTTAGATCAACATACTCAAAAAACTGGGCGATCAGCAAGGAGTCACCACTGTTAATGATCTTTCGTCTTTCTTTGGTGCTGGCACTGAGTAAAATGGACTTAGTTTGGAGTTGATTATCATACATCTGGCTGATGGCCTTTGGTTTTTCCGGGACCGCTGCCAGGGCATAGCTGTTGAAGAATTCGAAATCATCTTTATAAGCATCCCAAAAGCTGGCCTTTTCACTTTCACTCATAAAGGCGAAGTCGGAATTGACCTTCTTCAAAAGAGTTGAGGTGACTGAGGTCCAGTATTTTTCTGCCAGGTCCATTTTACCCCAGGCCAGGTAAAGAGCAGCTAGATTATCCTGATAGTTAACTAGTATATAGTTTCCTATATAGTATATCAATAATAAAAGTTCTATCTTAGCAGTTGGACCAAAAATAGTGAACCCTATGCCATTTGAGAGTAAAAGAGCGAAAATATCATTTACGACAAAGGAACAGCAAACATTGGAGGTTATAAGTAAATCACGGGTTGAGGCCAAATCACGGGTTGAAAGGGCGAAAATGCTTCTTGGTTATTGGAAAGGGCAAAGCATCAATTCGATAGCAAAACAACTTGGCACGAATCGGCCAAAGGTTGAAAGGACTGTTGATAGGGCAATAGGATACGGTATACTGACCTCTCTGAACGACCTTCCCAGAAAAGGGGCAACCCCAAAGATCACCAATGAGGCCAGGGCATGGTTTTTATCGATAGCTTGCACAAAACCAAAAGACTTGGGCATGGCCTCAGAATTTTGGACCTATAATGCATTGGCCAAGTATGTAAGGGGCAATTGCAAACAGGCGGACCATCTTTCATTAGGCGAAATACAGAAAGGGACCGTTTCAAAGATACTGTCGAAAAGTGATGTAAAGCCCCACAAACTATCTTATTACCTAGAAAAGAAAGACCCTAACTTTGACCGAAAGATGTCCCAGGTATTGCATGTTTATAAAGAAGTGGCACTTTACAAAGCTAACAAACCGGAAGGATCAATAATTGCCATCTTGTCCTACGATGAAAAACCTGGAATGCAGGCGATAGAAAATACCGCCACTGACCTAAGCCCCATAGCAGGCAAGCACCCAAATTGGGGCAGGGACCATGAATATAAAAGACACGGTACAGTTTCGTTGTTGGCATCAATCGACTTGATTACCGGCAAGATATATGCACGGGTCGAGGATAGACATAGAAGTAGGGAATTTGTGGAATATTTGAAAGGGCTTGATGAACTCTACCCAGTCAGCTTTAAGATCAAGATAATCTTAGATAATCATTCGGCCCATATTTCAAAAGAGACAAAAGCATTCCTGAAAACAGTGCCTAATAGGTTTGAATTTGTATTTACACCTGTACATGCTTCCTGGCTAAATCTTATTGAAGTCTTCTTTAGCAAAATGACCAGGAGCTTTTTAAGGGGGATCCGTGTAAAATCAAAGAAAGAGCTCAAAGACCGGATATTGAAATACATTAATGAAATCAATGAAATGCCAACAATCTTTAAATGGAAGTGGAAAATGGAAGATTTAACTATCGCGTAATCATTGATATGTTAATTAAGAAACTTAATACTAGATCTAAATCAACTATTACTTCGTAATTGTCAAATCGCTTAGCTCCTTCGAGATACAACTTTTCAGCTATTTCATAATCTTCTTTCAACACATAAACGAAAGTGAGATTATTGGAAAAAGCGTAATAAGATGAATTCTCTGCTCCCCACAGCTTCAGTGCTTCGTCCCTTATGGTGGTTAGATATTTCTCTGCTTCATCAACCTTGCCTAAGTCACTCAATGCTAACCCCAGTATGTTATAAGTACCAAAATAGTCAGCTAGCTGTGAATCAGGAATGCTATCTAAAATGTGAATACCCTCTTCAAGCTTTTCGATTGCATTTTCGGACTTTCCCCACCCTCTGTACAGTCCTCCCAGATCTGCGAGGACGGTAACGTAGGTATAACTGTACAAGCCATATTTACGCTCACATAGTTTCAATACATCGTTTAAAATCTCCTCGGCTTCAACATATCTACCCAAACTTTGATATAGATAGCCCAAATCCTGGTAGGCTTCAATATAATCCCACGTATCTTCCCCACTAACCTCTCGGTATATTTCAACCATGTTTTGATGAAGCTCCTCGGCCTCCCTGTAATTCTCCATGCTATAATACAGGTCAGCGAGGTCCTCCGCATAATAGGCATATTTCTTATTCCGATTACCATGGATGTTTTGGATGATTTTCAGTGCAGGGATCAAATATTGATAGGCCTTTTCAACCTTGCCATTCGACAAATAAAACTTACCTATCTCCCTGAGGTAAAAGGCATGTTCTTCGTTATTACTGCCGTACATATTCTCTGAGATCCCAACCATCTCCTTAAAAACCATCTCTGATTCCTTGATCCTGTTGAGATTATTATAAGAATCACCCAAATGCTGCAGGCAGTCCAAATAATCTTCATTGAGTTTATCACTGTAACTAAGAATCAGAGAGATTGCTTCCTTGAGGGTCCTGATGGCTAATTGATAATCATATTTCAACTTGTGCATGATTCCCAACGAAAGAAGTGTTCCGGTATAACTGCTGGTGTTTTTACCGAACAATTTTTCTTTCAAGTCCAGGGATTGCTTATAGAAAACCTGTGCATTTCCATAGTTGCCTCTTATTCTATGATTGTAACCAAGTTGTGATAGAAATGAGGCATAGTCACCATGATTTTCTCCCAGATGGTCCTTTATGATACTTAGAGCTTCAAGCAGGTATTTTTCGCCCTCTTCGTAATCCTCATTGTCTTCATAGATATCTGCAATGTTTGAAAGTATCCAGGCATATTCCGAGGCATTTATCTCCAGGTGTCTTTCATAAACTTTCAAAGCTTGATTAAAATAATTTTCAGCACTTGGGTAGTTATATCGACTAGATTCAATCTGTCCCCACAATTTGTACGATCTCCCATAATATTCAGTATCAGTTTTTCCGTATTGCTCTAGGTAAGCCATCACTGATTTGAGTTGGTTGGTAGCCCTGTCATATTCCTTAAAACTTTTATACAGGGATGATAAATTCAGCCCGGTATTGACATAGGTATTCCCAAACTCGTTCGGATCATAGGCATAGGATAAACTCTTTTTATAACTACTTTCCGCAATGGACAGATCTTCCAGGAAAAGTTCCTGCTCGCAAATGGCCAGACCGTTATAACTCCAAGCGATATCATATTTGCTAGTCTTGAAATCATTGAGAAGAACAGACAATCCTTTTTTGTATTTCTCATAAGACTCCTGGTAGTGAGAATTTTCGGATAATATCTTCGCTTCCGAAATTATTGATTTCGGATATAATTCATGATTGAAGTATTTAAGCTCAACACATTTTCTGGCCAGGATAGAATAATACTTGGATGCACTATCGTATTGGCTATGGTAGTAAAAAACATCTCCCAGTGAATAGAAATTTGACAGGTAATTAGTACTGGATGTATCTCGCCTGGCCTCATGACTGTGAATGGCCTTAAGATAATATGTTGAAGCACTATCATACTCTTCTTTTTCATCATGATTATAAGCAATGAACTTTAAGGCATCACTATAGATCTGTGAATTTGCATGATCGTAAGTTTCTAAATAAGCTACTAATGGCTTGAATTTTCCTAATGAACTGTCGTATTTCTTATCACGATAAGTTAATTCAGCAATGGTGTATTGTATGTTGGCCAATATTTCAACCGAATCCGGAATGTGGGTTGTTTTATATTTTAGATCGTCTTCCAGTACTTCAAAAGCTTCCTTTTTCTGACCATTATAAAAATAAGAATTGGCCAACTGCCTGTTTAATGTAGTATAGTTGGCATCGATCTTACCTTTTTGTAGTAAGGTAATTTCCCGTCCCCTTTTAAATGCTTCCACCGCTTGTTGATATTGGTCCGTATTATAATAGGCGTTTCCAATCTCGTTTTGTGCATATGCATAATACCATGACGTATCAGTTTCAATTTTCCTCAGAAGTTCAAGCGCCTTTAAATAATGGGGTATTGATGCCACTGACTCGCCTAACTCTTTCTGTATCTCTCCCTGCAATAAAGCATACTGATAATATCCCTCTTCGCCTTTTCCATATTCCTTTCTCCAGCTTTTCCTGGCCCCTTTAAGGATCTCTTTAAGCAATTTCATATCTCTCCTTCTTGCCACACTCAGTGCGCTATCTTCGTAGGTCCAAAAATTTAATTTCTTTCCCCTATCCCAATTCTCTACGCCATCCTTTTTGCCATTTTCGTATTGAACCCATTTTCCATGGACCTTGCCCTTTACATAAGATCCTCTTTCCCTGATATTCCCCAAAGTATCATAGTAAGACCAAAGCCCGTTTTCAAGATCATTCTCCCAATAACCTTCTTTGGTTTTACGACCCAGGGAATCATAGTAAACCCAAAGCCCTTCTCCCTTATCATCCCTGGTTTCACCTGTATAATACAGCTGTCCATTTTCATGGTAGTATTTCCAAATACCCAAGCGATCATCCCCGAATTCTTCACCTTCACTTTTAAGGTTGCCATTATCGTAGTGATATTTCCAACTACCGGTGGAATTGCCATCGACGTAAACACCTTCTGCAGACAGCGCTCCATTTTCATGAAAGTATTGCCAGAAACCGATGCGCTTACCCAAGGCGTATTCACCCTTATTTCTAGAATTCCCATTCTCAAAATATACTTCCCAATACCCATTCTCTTTATCATTAAGCAATTCTCCCTTTTTTCGCAGAATTCCATTTTCGAAGTAATATTCAAAATATCCGTGGGCTTGATTTCCAAGGTAGGTTCCCTTGGTTTTTAATTGACCATTGGCGTAATAAAATTCCCAATATCCCTCTTTAAAGTCATGTCCGGTCATTATCCCTTTTTCTTTCAATTGACCTTCCTCATTGTAGAATTCTCGGTACCCGTTAATGGTGTCCCCTTTATATGGAGTTTCACTTTGGATTTTGCCATTTGGATGATAAAACGTCCATATACCTTCATAAAGTCCGTTTTCGATTGGTCCCTTTGAGTGAATGTTCTCCAATGTGTCATAGAAGGTGATCGCCCCATTCCATTCGCCATCTTTTCTGATCCCCTCGGATTTTTTTAGGCCATTTTGATAATAATATATCCAATATCCATTGGCCAAATCATTTACGAAGGCACCTTCGGAATCTTTGATTCCATTCACTTGGTAGAAAATCCATGGACCTTGGTACAAACCATTGCTGAGTTCACCCTCAGATGCTAATTGGCCGTTTTCATAGAAAAATTGGAAAAAACCATTTTGTTTTCCATTAGCGTAGTTTCCCTTTTGGGCAAGCGGCCCGTTTTCAGGGTATCCCAGATAGCTTCCTTCAGTAAGATCATTGATGTAGGTGGTTTCCCATTCAATATTTCCATTACTGTAGTAAAATGTCCATTTACCCTGGTAGAGACCATTGGTAATTGTTCCTTTTGATCGAAGACTCCCATTCTCGTTATAGAATTCCCAATAACCATCGTTCTTGTCATCAATCATTTCGCCTTTGGAATTGAGATTGCCATTGTCATAGTAAAATTCCCAGTATCCGTTCTTAAGACCTTTTGAGAACCTACCTTTCCCTGAGAGGTTTCCGTTCGGGTGATATAAAACCCATTGTCCTTCCAGACTATCGTTTTTCATTTCCCCCTTGTAAGCCAGTTGTCCATTTTCATAATACTCTTCATAAGGGCCAAATTGATGATCGTTATTGAATTGGGTGCTTACTTTCACATTGCCGAGAGGATGATAGTAAGTGGATTTTCCATGCTTGATTTGTGGTTCGAGTGAAAGCAATCCACCATCCCACTGTTTAATACCACTAATAAAGTAGCATTCTGATTTTCCCTTTGGCTTACCGTCAATCATATTGATAAGGCAGTAGAAGTGGGCTTTCGCAATATCTACAACTATATTCTCGTCGGCGCTGTTATACATCACTACCCATTCTCCAATGCGGTTTCCTAAAGAATCATATTTATTGGGTCGTTCCGGGATTTGGGCAAACCCTATAAAAGGAATGAGATGTGCGATAAGTAGTAAGTACCTCACGTGATATGAGTTGGTACTGATATTAAGTTACATGATTTATAGGAGAATACTCCTAATTGTATCACCTCAACGACCAAATATGACCTGTATTGGTTATGCCTAATAGGTGTTACTACTTACTGAAATAAGTTGATAGTTTGATGAGTTTGAGTTTGGTTAATCGTGGTGGTTTCCGTATAATAATTATCCGTCATTTCGAACGAAGTGAGAAATCCCCTTAATCGAGTTCTATTTTGGCGACTTCTCAGTCGTTTTTCTCCTTCGAAGTGACGTCATGTTTATTATTTAACCTTTAATTATCAACTCATAAATTTCACACTCACATTCACACTGATACCCAAACCCACACGCCTCCCACGCCAGCAGCGTATTCCTTTTCCATTTGGGAATATTCATGCAAATCACACTGTATCTTTTCAAAAGTTCTCCCCTGTAGAACCAGCTGAGGAAGCGGGTATGTAGGGGTTGCGTTTCATTCGTTAATCAACACCCTTCTGAATCTCCCCTCAAGGGGAGAGTTGATCCCGATAATATTGTCGATAATGCCAACAACATCGAGAACAACTCCCCCTTTGAAGGGGTAGTGGGGATGTGTTAGATTTTCCTATTTTTAGATTTGTTATATAAAGTATATGTAAGTTCAAGTAATAAGTGCAATTTTCCTTTGTAGCACTTGCTTTGCGTTTAGGTAATTAAATTTTCTAACAGGGCGTTCATTGATTTTGTTTTCAACAACTTTGATTTGCTCCTCTGTAACAAATCTAATATCTGTTTTCTTAGGATAAAACCTTCTGATTACCCCAATCCTATTTTCAACTGTCCCTTTATCCTGACTAGTATAGGGACGAGTGAAATAGGCATCCACATCAAGGGATTGAGCAATCAACTCATGTTTAGAAAATGCCATATCATTATCAAAAGTGAGTGTTTCCAGTTTGTGTTTATCCTGAGAGAGTTCCTCCACAATAGCTTCGGCCATTTGATCGGCATTTTTACTGTGCATCTTTCTGATTCTGGTAAAAAGACTTGCTCGGTCTGTCATCACCAACAAAGAGCCTTTGTGGTTTTTACCCATCATTAAATCGACTTCTATATCTCCCAATCGTTCCCTTTTGTTAATGATCTGGGGTCGCTGTTCAATTGATACCCTATTCGGGATAATACCTCTACGATCTTTTCTGTTTCCTCGTTTGCGCCTTCGTTTGCCATGTTTTAGATATGTGTATAGTTGTTTGTATTCTTGGTTCTCCTGGTGGTTGGTGTGCTTACATTCCCATATCCATTGGTAAATCCATTCATGGCTAAGTGGACATTCTCTCGTTTTCTTTCCCTGATGGCTGATCAATTCAGGACTCCATCTATCTTCTTGGAGCCGGTTAACTATCCAGTCTTTCATGGGTTTGGTGAAAATCACTCTTTTTGGCTTTTCTTGATGACGAAGATTGGTCCTCCTTTGTGCATTTGCTGTTCGATAGACACCAGCTCCCCTACCTCTTGAACCCACATTTCGCTTAAGCTCACGTGAGATCGTAGACGGGTGAAAATGAACGATACAGGCAATCTCCTTTTGAGTAGCTCCTGTTTTCAATAATGCTTCAATTTGATACCTTTGATCAATACTGAGATGTGTGTAGTTTTTTGACATTTTGCAATCCAAAGATTGCACTGCTCAGGCTTTTGAAGGATGAAAAAGCCCTTAAAAGCTTTTTCATCCTTCAATTGCACTTATTAGTTGATCTCAGCATAATAAATAATAGTAAAATAATAATCAGTAGTGTCCGGTAAAGAGTTTAAAAAAAGGGGCAGGTAGGGAAACTTACCTGCCAATGCCTTAGTTTTTCAAGTCCGACCAAGAAAAACAACGCATGAATAAAAGTACAAACTTTACCGGACAGCCGATCCTGGCACAACTTCTTTCACTGATTGATAAAAGCTCAGTTTCTCGTATAGCTAAAAAGCGCCAATCAGATCGATATAGCAAATATTTTAAGACATGGGATCATTTGGTGACCATGCTGTACAGCACATTATGTGGGGCCACAGCACTTCGAGAGCTTACAACAGGTCTTTTTGGCCAGTGAGGGGAAACTTCGGCACCTGGGTTTAATACGGAGTTGTCGTCGATCAACCCTTTCTGATAGTAACAAAAGAAGAAGCAGTGAAGTGTTCAGGGAGATTTATATGGACCTTTATCGAAAGTGGCACCATGTTTTATCGGACAGCCGAATAGAATTAACCCGCATTATTCATAGGCCACCAATTTTGGGATTAATAATGGGTTGCTAACTATTTTTGATTGGAGTGTATGTATTAATTTGAAGATCAACCAGGTTTCTGGATTTCAAAGGACATTAGAGCATTTTTTTGTTAGAATTTTTCAATTTTCAGTCAAAGCTCTATTGTGTTCTTATGGAAGAACATTTTTTTGATTAAATCAAACTGTTTAACTGATCGGTCAGTTCACCGTAAGCAAATCGCCCAGCAGGTATTGATATCTAAAGGCTCTTGAGAATTGTATTGTCAATGATCTTTTCCTTTCTTTCAGGCACGCCCCAACCTTCATCAGGTAAAGCCGGATATTGTCCACTTGCCATCGTTTAGCAAAGTGGTGTTTTGTTTTGGCAATTAATAATTTAATCTGCCGGAACATTTCATAACAGAGGGTAGCGATGATTAAACGCATGAAATTGGCCCAGTAGCGATGACAGGAAAGCCGGTCGGAATAAGTCATGTTTTTGAGTTCCTTTATTCGATTTTTACTGGCATCACCTCGCTTGACATAAAAATCAAAGTAAATCTGTTGAGCGGTCATCGCTTCAAAGTTGCTCACAAAGTAACGGACATTCATTCCTTTTCCGGTAGACTCCACTTTGGCGTACAGCTTTTCAGAACGATCCCAGCTTTTGGCCTGGTAAGTAAACGGGCCAACAAACTCTTGATGTTTGATGATTTTTGAAGCATATTCCTTTTTTACTTCAATGATAGTCTGTTTGGTAAAAGTCTTTAAAACTTCATTACTACTAATACCTAAACAAAATTGAAGGTCAAACTGCTTAGCTATCCGATAAAAAGATGCTCCTGAAAAGCCACTATCCGCTCGAATAAGGATCTTTACTGAGGGCAGTTTTTTCTGATTTTAATGACAATCCTTTTCAATAAGGCCACAAACCATTTGTTGGAGTGACAATTGCCCGGACGTAGTACTGGTAAAATGACCTGACCGGTGTTCCCGTCCTTAAAGAACAACTCATGGTACATAGTCTGTCCATAATAGCCATTATACAAACTGAGTTGTTGGGATCCATGAGTAGGGTCATCGGTACCATCTACATCAATGATGATTTGACCAGTCTTCTCTTTCAACTCCTCTACATAACGGTCTACAAACCATTGACTCATCTGGTAGATCAGACTCCGATCGGCCTTGTTTTCAAATCGACTTAAAGTAGGCTGGGAACATAATCCGCTATCTAGTACTTTACGGATCACCGGATCCTCTCGGAGTTTTTGTTCGTCATTGCAATCCTGATAGCCCTGCATCATTAAAAACACCCGTTGGCGAAGCATTTCTTCATAAGTGTATTCGATAAAAAAGGGGTTTCGATAGTCAGGAATCAGTGCGGCGAAGCTTTTTAATAGACCAGTCTTTCTCTCTACTTTTTCACTTAACAATATCGCTCCGTCTGAGCTAATCGCTGATGCTGAAAAATCAAATTTAAAAGCTTGTTTCCCTCGATAAAATACGGTATCTTTTTCCTTATATTCAGGCATAAATTAATTGCTTATTTTGTTGTCTAACTATCTCAATATAAGCAATTTATGCCTGTTTTTTATTGTCTACTATGAATTTTTCGG
This sequence comes from Cyclobacteriaceae bacterium, assembly GCA_963664285.2. Taxonomy (GTDB): domain Bacteria; phylum Bacteroidota; class Bacteroidia; order Cytophagales; family Cyclobacteriaceae; genus JAJCYL01. Next base: position 86,820 of record CAXXNX010000007.1, on the reverse strand, counting down.
GCTAGAACTGTTCAAGCAGCTTTACATAGTGGATTCAACTGTTTTCTCTTTGTTCAAAGACATTTTGAAGGTGGCCGGTAGGCCCCGAAGGGATGGCCGTAGCAAGGGAGGGATCAAAGCCCACACCCTGGTGCATGCCATTGAGTTGATGCCCTGTTTGGTCAGGTTTACTGCGGCCACAACACACGATCACACTTTCTTACAATATCTAAACTTACCAGAAGGCTCTTACATAGTGATGGACAAAGGGTATGTTGACTATTACCAATACCAACTATGGAGCAAAACTGGTGTCCACTACATCACCCGGATGAGAGATAATGCTTTATACCAACCCATCGAGGAGTTTGATATCCCCGACCATGTTGACCAGGGAGTCATCAAGGATGAAAAAATAACTGCCCAGTATTCAGTAGAAGGCAAAAAATATGATCATTTACAGCGAAGGATTGCCTATTGGGATGATAAATACCAACGATTATTTATTTTTGTTACTAACGATATGCAAATTGATGCAGGCTCTATTGCATTGATTTATAAATATCGCTGGCAAATTGAACTCCTGTTTAAAAAACTAAAACAGAACTTTCCAGTCAAATATTTCTTAGGCGATAATGTCAACGCCATTGAAATTCAATTATGGACTTCTATGATTGCCATGCTATTGTTAGAGGTAGTCAAAAGGCAATTGAAAAGAAAATGGGCCTATTCAAATATGGTAGCCCTTGTCAGGTTCCATCTGATGGCCTATATCTCATTGTTTGACTTCCTTAATGACCCAGATAAAACCTTAATCAAAAACAATCAACAACGCCAACCTTCATTGTTCCCAACTTAAATAAATCAACATGGGCCTGCTTTTGTGATAATGCCTATTTATTGCCCCTATTTATCAAATCGTAGCAATTTGAATGGCTTTCTTATTTTTACCGGACACTACTGAATAATAATGTAAATTAGAAACTGCTCTTCTTGTCCAGATAGTAAAGGAGGTTTTGGAATTATATAATTAGCCCAAACAATCTTCTAAATTTTATCCTGTCTTAACCCGAAAAATTCATAGTAGACAATAAAAAACAGGCATAAATTGCTTATATTGAGATAGTTAGACAACAAAATAAGCAATTAATTTATGCCTAAATATAAGGAAAAAGATACCGTATTTTATCGAGGAAAACAAGCTTTTAAATTTGATTTTTCAGCATCAGCGATTAGCTCAGACGGAGCGATATTGTTAAGTGAAAAAGTAGAGAGAAAGACTGGTCTATTAAAAAGCTTCGCCGCACTGATTCCTGACTATCGAAACCCCTTTTTTATCGAATACACTTATGAAGAAATGCTTCGCCAACGGGTGTTTTTAATGATGCAGGGCTATCAGGATTGCAATGACGAACAAAAACTCCGAGAGGATCCGGTGATCCGTAAAGTACTAGATAGCGGATTATGTTCCCAGCCTACTTTAAGTCGATTTGAAAACAAGGCCGATCGGAGTCTGATCTACCAGATGAGTCAATGGTTTGTAGACCGTTATGTAGAGGAGTTGAAAGAGAAGACTGGTCAAATCATCATTGATGTAGATGGTACCGATGACCCTACTCATGGATCCCAACAACTCAGTTTGTATAATGGCTATTATGGACAGACTATGTACCATGAGTTGTTCTTTAAGGACGGGAACACCGGTCAGGTCATTTTACCAGTACTACGTCCGGGCAATTGTCACTCCAACAAATGGTTTGTGGCCTTATTGAAAAGGATTGTCATTAAAATCAGAAAAAAACTGCCCTCAGTAAAGATCCTTATTCGAGCGGATAGTGGCTTTTCAGGAGCATCTTTTTATCGGATAGCTAAGCAGTTTGACCTTCAATTTTGTTTAGGTATTAGTAGTAATGAAGTTTTAAAGACTTTTACCAAACAGACTATCATTGAAGTAAAAAAGGAATATGCTTCAAAAATCATCAAACATCAAGAGTTTGTTGGCCCGTTTACTTACCAGGCCAAAAGCTGGGATCGTTCTGAAAAGCTGTACGCCAAAGTGGAGTCTACCGGAAAAGGAATGAATGTCCGTTACTTTGTGAGCAACTTTGAAGCGATGACCGCTCAACAGATTTACTTTGATTTTTATGTCAAGCGAGGTGATGCCAGTGAAAATCGAATAAAGGAACTCAAAAACATGACTTATTCCGACCGGCTTTCCTGTCATCGCTACTGGGCCAATTTCATGCGTTTAATCATCGCTACCCTCTGTTATGAAATGTTCCGGCAGATTAAATTATTAATTGCCAAAACAAAACACCACTTTGCTAAACGATGGCAAGTGGACAATATCCGGCTTTACCTGATGAAGGTTGGGGCGTGCCTGAAAGAAAGGAAAAGATCATTGACAATACAATTCTCAAGAGCCTTTAGATATCAATACCTGCTGGGCGATTTGCTTACGGTGAACTGACCGATCAGTTAAACAGTTTGATTTAATCAAAAAAATGTTCTTCCATAAGAACACAATAGAGCTTTGACTGAAAATTGAAAAATTCTAACAAAAAAACGCTCTAATGTCCTTTGAAATCCAGAAACCTGGCTGATCTTCAAATTAATACATACACTCCAATCAAAAATAGTTAGCAACCCATTATTAATCCCAAAATTGGTGGCCTATGAATAATGCGGGTTAATTTGATGGAGTGATCTCTTTAATTTACAGGACTAAAGTATATTGCAGAAACTCCAAAATTCATATGACATTAAGGACAAAAGACGTAAAGGGATACACCCATGTAGAATATACCATAGATACCTATTCGCCGGAAGAAGCTACCTTGCGGACAAAGGATTTTTATCAATGGTTGGACAAAAGAAGGACTGTTCGGGATATATCTGATCGTCCGGTTCCTAAGGAATTATTGGAAAACCTGGTGCTGGCGGCTTCAACTGCGCCCTCTGGTGCACACAAACAGCCATGGACTTTTTGCCTCATTTCAAATCCTCAAATAAAAAGTGAAATTAGAATAGCAGCCGAGAAGGAAGAATATGAAAGTTATAGTGGGAGAATGAGTGAAAGATGGAAAAGGGACCTTGAACCTCTGGGAACGGATTGGAATAAACCATTTTTAGAGAAAGCTCCCTGGTTGGTAATTGTTTTTAGGAGAGTATATGAAATAGAAGATGGAATTAAGCATAACAATTACTACGTAAACGAATCAGTGGGTATAGCCTGTGGCTTTTTTCTGGCTGTATTACATAAAGCGGGACTTGTCACAATAACTCATACACCAAGTCCGATGAATTTTTTAACTAAAATTCTAAACAGACCTAATAATGAACGACCATATCTCTTATTGCCAATCGGTTATCCAAAAGATGAGGTATACGTGCCTGATATAGAGCGTAAACCATTGGAAGAAGTAGCAGTCTATTATGAATAATGAAGATTTTATTCCTAATCCATTTTTTTTCACCCACATGTATTGTGGGCGTCTTTGAATAAATTAAGATTCTGATAATCAAAGAGTTAAAAGAGGTTTGAAAGGATAAAGAACCCCGAAATCGGCCGAATAGGGCTTTTTTCGGGGTTTTTGTTTTGCTAGATTGTGGTGTAGAACACATCTAACACCACAAATTAGAATGCAAAAAAGGCTTTTCCAACCCGAATATGGTTTAACTCCAAAATGGTATTTGTTTAAGAGCAGTAAATTGGGTGCAGTTTATGATAGTCTACCGTGGAATCAGTTAGCGGACTGCCTGCCTGAAGAAAATAACGGACCTGGTGCTCCCCGGTGGTTTTCCTCAAAAGGGATGTTTGCGCTGATGTTTCTTAAGTCCTACCTGAGTATCAGTGATGAGAAACTAATAGAACGCTTTAACTCCGATTGGAGCCTACAGTTGTTCTGTGGCAAAATGTTATCAGACACAGAGAAGATTCGAGACAATGCTATCGTAAGCCGCATCCGCAGTTATCTGGCTGAGCATACAGACTGGCAACAGCTCCAACAAATATTGATCGAACATTGGAAAAGAGACATGAATAATACCCATGTGCTTTTAATGGACGCTACCTGTTATGAGAGTTATATCCGTTTTCCTACTGATGTAAAGCTGTTATGGGAATGCTGCCATTGGGTGTTTGAAAAGCAATTGTTCCGATGGTGTAAAGTAGTGAGAAAGAAAAGGCCTCGCTCCAAATATGTTGAACAAAAGCGCAGACAACGCGATTATGAGAAAAGACGCAGGAAGACCTATAAAGAAGGACGTAAGCGTAAAAAAGCCCTGTTGTATCTGCTACACAAGGGGTTGATCCAACTTCAACAAGTTCTCAACGATGCTAAACTGCCACTGCTTAATGAGCAGGAAAGAGATTACCTGAGAACCATCAAAAAAGTACTTGAACAACAGCAGTTCCTACAAACCCACCCAGCCAAAGAGTTAAAAAACCGTATCGTATCATTGGCAAAACCCTATGTCAGGCCGATAGTCAGGGGAAAAGAGAACAAAAGAGTTGAGTTTGGCATGAAGGTACATATGCTGCAAGTGGATGGGATCTGCATGATTGAGTGTATGAATTTCAACGCTTTCAATGAATCCACCCGGCTCAAGATTAGTACTGTAAAGCACAAACGACACTTTGGAGCACTTAATCAATTGGGAGCTGACCTGATCTATGCCACAAATGCCAATCGAAGATTTTGCACCAAAAAGAAAATCTTCACTTGCTTTCCTAAGAAAGGCCCCCAACCTCTTACTAAACAAGACAGTCGGCTCAGTGGACTCATCGCCAATCAAAGGGCTACAGTGATGGAAGGCAGCTTCGGTGACCACAAAACTCATTACGGGACCAACAGGATTAAAGTTAAAGGAGAGAAAAATGAAAGACTGTTTGTCTTTTTTGCTGTGATGACCGCTAACGCAGTAAAAATTAGTAAAAGAAAACTATTGCTAAATACAGTTGATCCACCATTCCAACAGGCCGCATAACTAAAAAACAAAAGTCGTTTTCTACTTCAAAGGAAGCACTATGTCTATACACCAAAAACGCACTTTCAAACTCTATTTTGTAACAAAAATTGTACTCTTTCAAGAGCAGGTAATCAGTATGATGATCAATCTCTCCTCTATTGAAAATCCTGATCCCATTTTTAACCCCTCTTTCTTCTCGCTGAACTAATTTTCAAGGACGCCCTATTGTGCGTTCGAGGCAACCTGATAAAACCACAATTTTGATGATAACCCTTTATGATTGCATATAATCAATCATCGATTGTCTTTGCATGTTGTCAGGTAATGGACCAAATCCAGCTCCCATATTATCTAACATGTGGTGTGGCTTGGAAGTGCCTGGAATGACACAGGTGACTGCAGGATTAGACAAAATATATTTTAGAAAAAACTGACCCCAGCTATTAATATCTAATTCTTTGGCCCAGTCTGGAATTTTTTTGGTCTTTACAGATCTGAAAAGAGAACCTCCCTCATAAGGCCTGTTAACCAAAACGGCGATACCTTTTTCTAATGCCAGCGGCAAAATACTTTTTTCAGCCGTCCGGGTGGCCAATGAATAATTCAACTGGATAAAATCAATCGGATAATTCTTCATAATATTTTCCATTTTAGAATAGGCACTTTCTACGTAATGGGTAATGCCAGTGTATCTAATCTTTCCCTGTTCTTTCCAATCCACTAATGTTTTGAGATGGGTCTGCCAGTCCTGTAGATTATGCACTTGCATCAGGTCCAGTGGTTGTTTTCTCATCAAATCAATAGAGCGATCCATTTTGCGCATACCTGATTTTTGCCCTGAAGTCCAAACTTTTGTAGCACAAAATAATTGGGAAGTGATGCCCATATCCTCCGATAATTCTCCGATCACTCTTTCGGAACTGCCATACATGGGAGAGGAGTCAATCACGGTGCCGCCATTGGAGATCAGCGCCTGAAGAACTTCTTTTAGTGGTTCTCTTGCTGCTTGATTATCCCCGACATCAAAAGATTGCCAAGTACCCAATCCGACAGATGGAAGTAACTCTCCGGAGGACGGAATTTTGCGTTTCATGATTTCATCAGCCAGGCTCATGGCGGTTAGATTGATAGGTAATGAGCATCCTGCTAAAGCAACCACTTTTAAAAAATTACTCCTTTTCATATATTTTGAGATATTACTTTTTAAAGAAAGCTGAGATCAACTAATAAGTGCAATTGAAGGATGAAAAAGCTTTTAAGGACTTTTTCATCCTTCAAAAGCCTGAACAGTGCAATCTTTGGATTGCAAAATGTCAAAAAACTACACACATCTCAGTATTGATCAAAGGTATCAAATTGAAGCATTATTGAAAACAGGAGCTACTCAAAAGGAGATTGCCTGTATCGTTCATTTTCACCCATCTACGATCTCACGTGAGCTTAAGCGAAATGTGGGTTCAAGAGGTAGGGGAGCTGGTGTCTATCGAACAGCAAATGCACAAAGGAGGACCAATCTTCGTCATCAAGAAAAGCCAAAAAGAGTGATTTTCACCAAACCCATGAAAGACTGGATAGTTAACCGGCTCCAAGAAGATAGATGGAGTCCTGAATTGATCAGCCATCGGGGAAAGAAAACGAGAGAATGCCCACTTAGCCATGAATGGATTTACCAATGGATATGGGAATGTAAGCACACCAACCACCAGGAGAACCAAGAATACAAACAACTATACACATATCTAAAACATGGCAAACGAAGGCGCAAACGAGGAAACAGAAAAGATCGTAGAGGTATTATCCCGAATAGGGTATCAATTGAACAGCGACCCCAGATCATTAACAAAAGGGAACGATTGGGAGATATAGAAGTCGATTTAATGATGGGTAAAAACCACAAAGGCTCTTTGTTGGTGATGACAGACCGAGCAAGTCTTTTTACCAGAATCAGAAAGATGCACAGTAAAAATGCCGATCAAATGGCCGAAGCTATTGTGGAGGAACTCTCTCAGGATAAACACAAACTGGAAACACTCACTTTTGATAATGATATGGCATTTTCTAAACATGAGTTGATTGCTCAATCCCTTGATGTGGATGCCTATTTCACTCGTCCCTATACTAGTCAGGATAAAGGGACAGTTGAAAATAGGATTGGGGTAATCAGAAGGTTTTATCCTAAGAAAACAGATATTAGATTTGTTACAGAGGAGCAAATCAAAGTTGTTGAAAACAAAATCAATGAACGCCCTGTTAGAAAATTTAATTACCTAAACGCAAAGCAAGTGCTACAAAGGAAAATTGCACTTATTACTTGAACTTACAAAAACAGAAAAATTAATAAGTTGATTAGGTATTAATTAAAAGAGAGAAGGTATTAATTAATTAGAGCTAAGTTCTAATTATAACAGCATTTGTTTAAATAGCTCATACAGATGATAGGCTTGATCCGTTAATAGCATAGTCAGAAACCATTGTTTCAAAGTTGTTTTACTCTCTTATTCGGTCAGCATAAGCATACCAATTCAGGTAGTTTTGCAAATATTTGGAACTGACACCATTGAATGGGCGTAAGAATGTCCTAAGTTGAGTGTGAACATTGTTTACTTTTTGCAGATGGATTGTTTTATCATCTCTATCCACATGATCTTTGGCCAATAGCGCTTTGTGCTTTATGGAGGAGTTGTCTTTGGCAAAAGCCTTATAAGAAGGGTGCTTATCTGTAATCAAGGTTGCACCGTAGGCCAACTTCCCATCCAATGCCTTTGAAATTTCTTCTTTGCTCAGCCGTTTTGATGCAACAGCTTTAAGGTACTTCTCCCCCTTGCGTTCAACCGCTGTTACTACCTGGACAACTGTGACCTCTTCCTTTCCCATATTCCGTATGAAATCGTTTCCCCTCTTTCTTGCTGCCCTATCTAAATTTCGACTGCCCTTGTTGTTAAGTGCCAGTTCCAATTCATCACATTCTACTTCCGAGGATAACTGTTCGGGAACAAACTCATTTAGTGAACTCAATATCTTATGCCGCCAGTCGAAGCTTGTCTGGATGCTTATTCCGATTTGTTTTGCTATCTTTTTTATCGGCATACCCTGCTCCATGCAGCGCAGATAAGATTGCCATTTTGATTTAAGCTTGATGTCATACAAAGGTGTCCCTGTTGTTTCACTGTACCATCTTTTACATTCATTGCACTGATACATCTGCACACCTTTTTGTCTGCCCCTCTTATATACCTTCTCGCTTGTGCAATTTGGACAGGGTTTCTTCTTTCTTTTCTCTGCTATTTGTTGTTGAGCGGCAATCAATACTTTGCCTTGTAATTCCTGCTCCTGGAGCAACTCATCCAACAATTCGGTTTGGGAACTTATCGGCAATTGTGCAAATAAATTTTTGATCTCTTGACTTGATATCATATAGCGAAGATAATAATAATTGCTGTGTTATTTAGAACTTAGCCTTAATTTGTAATGCCTCGTATAAACACTCCACCCTTTACCGATCGAAGTGTTATCAACTTTACTTCCTCTTTGTCTCTCAAATAAATAATCCCGGAATTGTCATTAGAAATTTACTGCGCAGTCTAATTTACAGCAATTCAGGCACTTGCTCGAATTTCGATGCTCACCATAATGATACTATGCCTCCACGTCGAAATCCTGTGCGAGTACCTGTCTCACAGCAACTTAGACTGCTCGCTACAAAGTCCAATGACAAATCCGGCATGATCTTAATCTGTTAATCGAGATCTAAAGCATATATGTCAGCTCTGCAAGTTATGCACTTGCATCGGATAAATTGACAACCACATTTGACTAATGCCCGAATAATGATCTATCTTACGGAGCTACCAGGCTACCAATGGTGGTGTATAATTCCCCAAAATTAAGACAGCAAGTATAAGGTTTGAAATTTTAAATTACTGAAAATGAAAGCGAAGGAAATTCATTCAGCCTTTAAAGGCGGGCTTTTAGTAATAAAATAACATTATAATATTATATATATTCTTCATAATATTATAATATAACTATATTTGCAATCGACTTCCAGACTATTTATTATTACCCATTATCGTAGATTCAAGTTTACTAAAGGCAATTAATAATTTATATCATATAGTTTATATAGGAACGCCATTAAATACTTCACCAATCTTCAGATATAAATTTTCACTTTACATTATTATAATCTTGTTTTCATCATTTCAGACCTTGCCCAGATTACATGGGATGGAGGTGGTGGGGACCTGAACTGGAATACGGCAAATAACTGGAATCCGGATGGGGTGCCGGCAGCTACAAATTCGGACGATATCACCATTGATTGTTCTTGCACCGTAACTAATAATCTCGGCGACTTAACCCTTAACGGCTCACTCACCATAGCTTCAGGTACAACCCTTGACGGGGGTGCATTTAAATTAGATATTGGGTCTAATGGTAATAATTCGGCGACCCTCACCAACAGTGGTACTCTCCAAAATGTTTCAGATTTAAAAGCTAAAGGGGATGGTCTAGTGGGCACAGGCCCATTTATCGTCAATTCAGGTACTATCAATGTTACAAAAATCAGCAATGTCGGACAAAACGAAGGAGGAGGAAAGCTAACCAATACGAGTACAGGAACCATAACCGTTACAGGGGGAAATCTGCATGTTGATGGCACTATAGATAATCAAGAAACAATAAGTGTTACTGGAGACGTCCTGTTCCATGGCGCCGTTTTAGAAGGAGGAGGAACTTTTCTTGTCTCTGGTACCATTACTTTGTCAGACAATAATGGCAATGGAGCAAGTGGCGGACCTGCTACAATAACAAGCCAGCAGTTTGGTGCCCCGGGAGGATGTGGGGATTCTAGTATGACGCCACCCACGTATGATATTGCTGGATGTGGGCCGGATAGTTGGGATGTTGTACTGGCGTGTCTTATGCAATTAGCTGACGGGACTGATTATGACATTGGCGGTGAAGTGGCTTCAATGCGGGACAAGCGCTAATGAGGCTCTCCCGGTCGAATTAATTTCTTTCGCAGGGTCCTCCATAGATGGTGGTGTTTTGTTAAAATGGTCTACTGCAACCGAAATTAATAATGACAGGTTTGAAATAGAAAAATAGTCTGACGGACTCAATTTTGCCAAAATTGATGAAGTTCAGGGTCAGGGGAATAGCCAGGAAATTATCTTTATGAATATTTTGACAGCAATCCCTCTCCCTTACAGAATTACTACAAACTAAGGCAGGTAGATTTTGATGGTTAATTTGAATACTCCAACATAATCATCGTTTTTATGGATGAGAGGCAAAGTTCCGACTGGCAACTTTATCCAAATCCTGTCAGAACAAATATCATAACCCTAAAATCGCCATCTCACCTGAAGCTTGGCGCATATTTTACCATAAATGATCTTAGCGGAAAGATGCTAAAGAGAGGTGATTTACCCAGTGTCACCAACCCCACATTCTTTCTTATAGATGTGGCTGATCTTGTTCCCAATACTTACATATTTCACATAAACAGCGGCAAGCAAAGGTGGAACTTTACAATTGTAGTTGCGGACTGACCTCGGTCGTCATTCAATTGATACGTTGGAATGAGAACAGATATCAGAGAAGTTTTCCTGGTTTACTTTTTACCAAAATTTTAAAAATGATGAAGGTGAGGCTGTAGCTTCGTTCTGGTCTGGTGGCCTATCATAGGTCCAATCTCCCCTCACTTGACTCTTCTTTTCCATTTCTCTGCAATTTGAGCCTCTCTTTACTGTTCCGAAGTATAAAACTCATTGATTTCGATCAAGAAGTCCATCGATGGTCGGGATGACTGGATTCGAACCAGCGACCTCTTCGTCCCGAACGAAGCACGCTACCGGACTGCGCTACATCCCGAATTGGATTTGGGTGTGAGTTGTGTGTGGGTGCGAAGTTACAAATTTTGAGTAATAGAAATCAGTTCAACCCACCAACGACTACCGTAGAATAATCTTCCATTTTGAACTGCTCGTTTGCAACTCTTAGTATGGTCTTCGGCGTGATATTACGGATGGTCTTAAGATACTGGTTATAAAAAGAGTAATCCAGTCCGTGAAAATGGACCCCTTTGAACTTATCTGCTAGTGAAAATGGTGTAGTAATGGAAGATAGAAAAGAACCCTGCATGTAATTTTTCACTGTTTCAAGCTCATCATCAGGGACTAGCTCCGATTGTAAGTGTTTGATCTCTTTGGATATTTCATCCAGGGTTTGTTGAGTATTCTCTTTCTTAACATCAGTACCGATCACTTGAATTGATGCATGACGCAGATTCATAATATTAGAGTGGATACCATAGGTGAAACCCTTCTCCTCACGGATATTTTTCATCAGCCGTGAGCCAAAATACCCTCCCAGTATTTCATTAGCCACCAGCAAGTTGATGTAATCGTGATGGTTTTTGTTTAGGCTTTGTTTACCCATTCTGATCGATGATTGCAGACTTTGGGGTTTTTCAATTATTTTTTCCTTTGTTGACTTTATGGCTGTATCAGGATCACTTGTAGGCTGGTTCATATGAGGAATTAGACGGAAATGGTCTTCCAGGATCTTCAGATCACTTTCTGTGATCCTACCACTTAATACCAGAACCGGCGAATTGAAAAACTTTTCCCTGTAAAAAACCTTCAGATCAGAAGGCACTACTTCATCGATTGTTTTAATTTCAAGGCTTTTGCCATAGGAGTGATTAGGACCAAAAATGGCCTCACGTATTTTCCTGGAAGCGAGGAATTGATTTTTTTCCAGGTTTACTTTTAAACTGTCTCTCTTCAGCGACTTCTGTAATTCTAATTTTTCATCAGGGAAATTCGAATTGGTTAAAAGTTCTGTCAATAAGGGTAACACACTACTGAGGTGTTTTCGCAGGATATAAAGACTTAATCCTGAAAAGTCCAGTCCCGGGCTGGTGTCGATTTGAGCGCCATAAAAATCAAATGTCTCTGCTATTTCCGTTGAACTGTATTTGTCGGTTCCTTCAGTTAGCATTTTAGCAACAAAAAAGGAAGAACCTGCTTTGTCTTCATAACAGGAGCCTGCATTTGTTACCAGTTCGATTTTTAGCACTTCCTGGCTTCCGGCATTGATATAGTAAACTGGTAGACCGGAAGAAAGTTGTACGTGGTCGGCTTCAACTACATCAACCACTTCAATGCGCTTAAAGGGTGGAGCGACGGTACGATCTAACATAGATGGTTATTTGATTATTGGGATTTATCTTTTAAGAACTCAACTGAATTGCTTGTAGAGCTACATAGTTTAAACGCCACTGTTTGGGATCGGATCATTGTTACCCAGGAAGTTGAACAGCAGGGTGAATCTAAGCGTTTCTGAAAGGGGATGATTTTGCTCTGTCGGAATCAAATAAGCGAAGTCGACTCCAAATACCTGGTATCGGAAGCCAAGACCTATGGTGATAAACTTACGATTTCCTTTATCCTTGTGTTCATGGAAATAACCGGCCCTGAATGCAGCGAGGTCTTTATACCAATATTCTACACCTGTCGATATATTGATCTCTTTCATTTCCTCACTGAATCCTCCCGGGGCATCACCGAAGGAGCCGAATACGCCACTTAAAAGACTCTGGCCAGTGCTATCTGATGGTGAAGGTGTAGGCACCATCAATTTGTTGAAATCCAGTACGAAAGTGAAAGAATTGTAAGGGTCAATGTTGGTCTTAAGCGCTGTGCCCAACCTTAAGTTCGTTGGGATGAAATTTTCGTTACTGGCACTGCTATAGGTTACTTTAGATCCAAAGTTTGAAATATGACCACCAAAAGAAATGGTTGAATTTTTGCCAGAAAATAATATGTCTTGAGTATAATAAACTCCTAAATCTACGGCAACACTGGTGCCGGCCTTAGCATCCTGGGATACTGAAAATTGCCCGGATAAGTTGGACCTGATAAATCTGGTGGTAAGCCCAATACTTAGGTTGTTGCTTAACTTTCTGGAATAAGTCCCATCAATGGCCCATTCACGTGGATTGAAATTACCTAAAGGGCTTCCAAATTCGTCGGTCAGGTTGATGTCACCGAGATCAAAGTATCTTAAGGATAAAGCAACAGTTTGCAGTTTATCAATTCGTTTGTAACCGGATAAGTAGGAAACAAACATGTCATTAACAATTTTGCCCAGCCAGGGAGTGTAGGAGACAGAGAACCCGTAATCATTGTCAATAAAAGCAAGTTTTGCGTTATTCCAATGGATTGAATTGATGTCCGGGGATGTTGCTACTCCACCGTCGCCCAATGCAGCGCCTCTGGCATCGGGAGCAAAACTCACAAATGGCACCGCCGTAGTAATTGGGTTAAGATCAGTGTTTTGTCCGGCTAAAATGTTAGTCCGCTGTGCGGAGGAAAGAGATACGATTCCCAAGGTGCACAGTACGAATAAACCAAACTTCACTCTAAGCATATTCATTAGATTGTCCGTAAAATTAGTCAATAACAATTAATTTATGGTGGGCCAGGCCTGCACCATCGGTGGTTTGTAAAATGATCTTTGAGATATAAATTCCTGCCCTAACTCTAACCCCATTCATATTTGTCCTATCCCATTCTATTTGATCTATTGTACCGGTGCTATCAAATACCTCTGTGTTTATGGTTTGCATCAAATCTCCACTCAGGTTGTATATTTCAAGGCTTACTTCCAGGTTTTCTCCGATCCTCTCGTGAGAAATTATGAAAGTAGTGCGTTCCCTGACTGGATTCGGATAACTAATAACGCTAGAGATGGCGGTTTTAGCGTCCCTGCTCACAAAAAATTCAATAGATTTTGTCGTTGAATTGTTATGTGTATCGAATAATTTCAATGTTAGTGTGTGTTTACCCTCTTCCAGGGTGCTGAGAGGATACCTGATAGTTCCGGATTGATAGCTATTCAAATCAGCAGAATAAAAGTTGTTCAGGTTAATTGAGCCTTCGTCATCAAGGGTCAAAGTGATATTCTGTCCAATGCCTGCTTCTGAAATGTTAATGCCATTTTCATCGAAGGTAGCTGCCAGTAAAAGGGGGTTAGCGCTGGTTTTATCACCGGATTCAAAAGATTCATCATTAAGAAATAGCTCTAAATCCGGTCCGTTTTTATCGTTGGGAGCATTAGGATCACTTCCACCTATTTTGAGGTTGACTTTGGCCCCATTAGCATCGATCATATCATCGGATCTGGCGTAGAGACTAACCTTTGCTTCTTGAAATAGGTAGGTTATGTTTTTTGGGACAACAAATTCGAAATCAAACTCACCATTTTCGATAGTCACATCACCACGAAAAATGAGACTGTTTCGTTGCTTGAAAGTTGTGGGGCTGCTTTCATTCCCGAGAGTCACAAATTCACCGGGTGTGTCAAATGCTTTAACCGATAATATTCCTGAAAATTTGCTCCTCTTTTGGCCATTTAAATCATTCACCCTACCCTTGAACTGGGTGAGACCGAGCGCTTTAATCGTATCTCCTTCGATAGTAAGTTGTTTACCGTTGAGTTCGGTTATTTCAATTTCGTAGGTAGGGTAGGCCAATTTCATCATTGGATCTCCTAATAGGGCAAAATTGCGATTGACTGGGCCTATTAAGCTTTCATTTTTGGTATTTCTTATAACATCACCCAGTCTTGGGAACTGGCCATCTGCGTCCTTTCTAAAAACATTATTATAAAAGGCTTCGTTGAGCAGAAAATTGGTGTTAGAAAATACAGGTCGGGATGTAGTGAGAAGTCCGATTGCTCCCCCATTATCATTGAGCAAAAGTAGTTCTCCTCCTGAAACAATATCAGGATTATCATATTTCCCAAATTCACAGGTAGCAGTTACAAACAATGGAAGTCTGTTGCGATTTCTCCAATCACGGATATTATTCTGATTCAATATCTCCTCCTCACACCAGAGGTTCTCATTACCATGTCCGGTAAAGTTGAAGATAAGTGACCCCTTGTCAACTGCCTCATTTATTGCCTGCGTAACACTGGTGGCCGTTTGACCACCATTTGCAGTTGGCACCTGGGGAAATGCATCCAGGTAGATCTTATTGGGATTGAAAGATGAAAACTGTTTATCCACGAAACTCGCCAATGCATCAGCATCTCTTTGATGTATGTTGAAATCGCCATCATCTGCTACGAAGTAGACTTCGTTTCTCCAATTCCCCAAGGATTCATCATTGCTGGCATAGTCAATTAACTTATCTATAACATTTCTGGCCTCTTGAGTATTTTTGACAGGAAGTCTTCCTATCCCGATGTCTAAGAAGTGATCACCTGATTCGTTCTCTTCCCAAAATCCTTCATCATCGTCCATAAAACCGTAAAAGTCGTCTGAACTGTAACTAAAAATAGGGTGAAGAGAATTTCGGGCTTCGTAGATTGGAACGTAATTAGTGTTTTCACCGATAGTTCGCTCCTTATAGTCATAGGAAGCGTCACCCAATAGGAGCACATATTTAAATCGACTATCCTTTTCGTAGAGATGTTTTAAATAGTCTCTGATTGCGGAGATATCCTGCCTGCCACTGGAAAATTCGTTATAAATTTCGTCAGTAGTTACTATGTCAACCTGCAAGTCATCATTGGTTGCCCGAAACGCTGCTAGCCTGGTTGCTTCACTTAAGAAATCCGGATGTGTAACAATTAAACCATCAGGTGAAGTGATTCCTCTTATATTTTGATTACTGATTTGTTCAATGAACTGTGGTTCTTCAAAATCACTTCCTTTGAAAGCGATAAACTCCTTAATAGTTGAAGTGGAAGCACCGAATTTTATGACATTACCCACTAATTCAATTTCCTGGACGAGTGCATTTTGGGGATCAGTGATGTCCCAAATAAATGTCCCGCTATCGGACCCGCTGATTTCGAAAGTGGAGAAATCATTTGTCAAGCTACTCCTCGACCGGAATTGAAGCACATTGTCTACCATCTCCAGTTCACGTTCTACCTCAATCACAGCATAATTGAGGTAGCCTATTGAAGAACCTGATAAAGCGGGATTAAAGGTAAAGGTCAAATTAAGACCCTGGGATAATCCCTGAAAATTATTAGAATTCATCGTAAAAATGTCTACCCGGTCAACTCCTTTGATGCCATAAACGGCATCTGGTATAACACCCATTAATTGATTTCCAATGGACAACCTATTGAGCGTCAACTCAAAGTTTGAAGATCCGAAAGACTGGGCCATCACCGCAGATGTGATTTTAATCTGTGAGTTGTTAGCGATATTGGAAACTGGGAATTCAATTTCGAAAATATTCCGGTTAGACGTAAAAATTTGACCGTACCACTCTCTGCCCGACCCTATGAGATTGGTTAAATCCTGTTCAAATATGAAGTAATCATCATATAGGTTTATTTTTGGGTGATCGGAACCTTCGTTTTGAATGGTTAAGACTCTTTCTCCAGGTTGGTTTTTTATGGTTAGAAAATAGTACGTAAAATCTGAATATAGATTGTTTTTATAGTCGCTTACCCCTGCACAGGTAAATTCAACTTTGTCAGGAGATTGCCCGAAAAAAAGCAGATAATCCTGTTCATCAAACTCTCCGTCAGATTCTCCTATGACCATAATCGAATTCTCGGGAAGAGCGACGGGTCTTTCAACACTATTTTGCTGGGGAAGCATACCTCCGCCATATCCAAATACAGCAAGGTTTCTCGGATCAATTGAAGATACATCAATACCAATACTTGCCAGGAAGTCCCGATCTATCTTAAAAATGCCATTTTGTGCTACGGCGAGTTTATACCAGTCTCCGGTAGACAATACACTATTGTTTTGACTATTACCAGTACTGTGTATTAGGCATATGATGTAGAGTATTGCAATAGATGTCAAATTGGCTTTCATGAGTACAATATTGACTTCATCGGTCACATGCCTGCATACCGTAGTGACGGCATTCCGGCACGCAGGCATTGAATTCGTATGAGCATATCATTCTTTACAGTTGGTATTATCGGAATCCTGCTCATTGAACGCTGTGTTATTCGTTATATTGAATGCTACAATTTCGAAATCACATTACCTAAGAGTGAAATACCCATATACCACAGTACAACAAGTGAAACTGCTTGTATCCCAAGAATTAAGGTAATTGCAAATGCACCCAGAAGAAAAACGAATTTCATTTCATTTCCATTCCAATGGGTATGGTTAAACTTTAATGCAATGAATTTGATAGGAGAAACCATAACCAATGAGAAAATCAAGGTTACTATCAATAGGATAGGATAATCTGTAAGATATTCCCCTATATAGGTGCCAGATTCGAAAGTGAGACCGGTAAAAAAAAGGGCATTGGCCGGTGTAGGAAGGCCAATAAATACTTCCCTTTGCATGGTGTCTATGTTGAATTTAGCTAACCGTAGCGCTGAAAATACGGCTATAAGAAATGAAAAATAAGCAATCCATTCCTGCCCCTGATTTTCCAATAATTTGAAAACGACAAAGGATGGTAAAACACCGAAAGTTACCATGTCTGCAAGGGAATCATGCTCTTTGCCTATCGGGGACTCGACCTTGAGCCATTTTGCGGAGAATCCATCCAGAAAATCAAAAAATCCTCCAATCCAAACAAAGTAAGCAGCGTAATCCAGCCTACCAGAGGTTACATAGACGATTCCTATACAGCCTGATAATAAGTTAAAGCTGGTGAAAATATTGGGTATATGTCGACTGATGGACAAGTTTCAATCAATTTGCGGCAATGGAACAAAAGGGATTGTGGATCTTTTCGTGACCGATAGTGGTGGTAGGTCCATGCCCTGGATAAACCAAAATACGATCATCCAGTGCGAACATTTTTTCATGTATGTTATGTATAAGCGTTTCATGATCTCCACCTGGCAGATTCGTTCGCCCGATACTTTCCCTGAACAAAACATCGCCACCGATACAGAAATTTTGATTTTTATTTACCAGGACAATGTGACCCGGAGCATGACCGGGAACAAATAATACTTCCAGCGTCGATTTCCCGAAAGTCAGAACATCACCTTCTTCCATATATTGATCAGCCCGAGAAGGCTCATAATCATTGAAACCATACGCAGGAGCATACACTTGAACTGTTTCCAAGGTTGGTACATCCAACTTATGAATGATTAAATCAGCACCATACTTGTTTTTGATGAATGCATTTCCAAAAACATGATCAATGTGGCAATGTGTATTAATTAATTTTACAACATTAAGATCTTGATTACTAATATATCTTTTGAGCTCATCCTTTTCTTCAGCAGAAAAACAGCCAGGGTCTATAATGATACATTCCGCAGACTCATCTGAAAGAACATAGGTATTTTCGCTGAATGGATTGAATTCGAAAGATTTAATTGTAATCATGGGTAATAAATGGGAATGGCCTGCAAATTTGACCTTTTATTATTCAAAATTCAATCTGATCAACTCTTGATAAATTAACGTGACAAAAAAAGTAGATTTTATCATCGTTGGGCAGGGTTTGGCTGGCTCGATACTGACTTATGTTCTACTGAAAAATGGGAAAACTGTTCACGTTTTTGATGATAATAAAAAGCACTCTTCTTCGAGAGTGGCTGCTGGTCTCTACAATCCGATAACTGGTCGTAAAATGGTCAAAACATGGAATGCAGAAAGACTTTTTCCATTAATTGAGCCATTTTATCGAGACATCGAATTAACGCTGAGGAGGAGATTTCTTCATCCGGTTAAGATTTATCGGCCGTTTATTAGTATCGCTGAGCAAAATGAATGGCAGGCCAAAAGTGCAGATCCTTCGTTTGCTCCATATATTGACACAATTTCTCTTAATTCTCGTTTTAATGGCGTCAATGATCCATTTGGGGGGATAAGTTTAAAGCCTTCAGGTTATGTGGATATTCCAAGCCTACTTGGCTCAATGGCATCATATCTAAACGAACTCAAATGCCTGTCATCAGAGTTTTTTGATCAAAAAAAGTTGAAAGTTTATTCACGATTCCTGGAATACAGGGGGATAACTGCGTCTAAAATTGTTTTTTGTACAGGTATTTACACAGATGCACTATTTAGCTTCTTACCATTAAGACCAGTCAAGGGAGAAATACTTGATATAATGAGTGAGTTAAAGGTTGACACTATTATCAATCGTGGCGTTTTTGTGTTACCAAAAGGTAATGGCAACTATAGAGTTGGTGCGACATATAACTGGAAAAACTTATCCGTCAACATGACTGAAGAAGGTGAAAAGTATTTGATTGACAAGTTCGAAACTTTGGTGAATACAGATTACAAAATTCTGGGGGGCAAGGCAGGTATCAGACCAACCACTCCTGACCGAAGGCCATTTATTGGCATGCACCCCAAAAGACCGGAAGTAGCGATTTTCAATGGTTTTGGAACAAAGGGAGTATCACTAGTGCCTTACTATGCCAATCAATTTTATAGAGTGTTGGAATTTGGGGAAGTTTTAGATTCTGAAGTAAATATCAACAGGTATTTTTCGTTATCTTAATAAGTTCTTAGGGATGATATTTATGAAGTAAAGTACGGGATGAGGGAGTTACTATTAGCATTGCTTATTGCTGTGTTGTTTAATGGCCAGATCTATGGCCAGTCTACAAAAGAGGTTTTTGGGAAGAATAGGGTACAGCACAAAAATCTTGTATGGTGGTACTTTAGCTCAGAGAATTTGGACATCTATTTTTATGATGGAGGAGAGGATATCGCCAAACTGGCTATTGAATACATGGAAGAGGAGTTCAATAGGATCACTGATGTGCTCGGATACGCACCATACGCTAAAACGAAGATCTTCCTCTATAATTCGGTCACTGATTTGCAGCAAAGTAACAAAGGTTTATACGAGGTTCCTTTTACAATAGGCGGGCAAACGAACTTTATAAAGTTGCAAGTAGAAGTTGCGTATAGTGGTACAATGGAAGCCTTTAAGCGAGACGTATTGTTCAAGACAGCTCAGCTTCTTATAAATGACATGATGTTTGGTGGCAGCCTTTCCGATATGTTTCAAAGTGCCTATCTATTAAGTTTACCGGCCTGGTTTATGGATGGCGCCGCCTTATTTGTAGCTCATGGATGGAACATCAGAATGGATGACTATACGCGGGACTACTTTCAAAATAAGAAATTCAAAAAATTGAAAAGATTATCCGGTGAAGACGCAAAACTTCTTGGCCAATCAATTTGGAATTATATAGCAATTAAACATGGAAGAAGTAATATTTCTAATGTACTCAACCTAACTCGGATTATAAGAAATGAAGAGAATAGTATCGCCAGTACACTGGGTGTTCCCTTTAAGCAGTTTCTGATTAATTGGCAAAATTACTATGTCGAAACAGGCGCTAATGCAGTTAGTAATTACATATCACCTTCAGCTGATGATCAGTTAATAAAAAGAATAAGGGATTTGAAGTTTCATCAAATCAAAATAAGTCCTGACGGTAAAAAGATTGCCTATTCTGCTAATGATAACGGTCGTTATAGCGTGAGAATCAGAGATCTTGAATCTGGCAAGGAGAAGAAAGTTCTTGCCAAAGGATATCGATTGATCAACCAGGAGTACGATGAGGAATTGCCCATCCTTTCTTGGATTGATGAGAATACATTAGGTATAGTTGATATGTACCAGGGTAGACTCCAACTTTCACAATATAACTATCAAAACAAAGTGACTATAACCAAACCACTTTTGAGATTTAATCAGATAAAAGATATTGGGTTCAACAGCAATGGAAGACTAGCGGTCATTAGTGCAGATATCAATGGTAAGAATGATCTATTCTTACTCAGTCTGAGAAGAAATGCGATAAGAAGACTCACTAATGACTCCTATGATGACATTAATCCTAAGTTTTTACCAGGGACAGATGGCATTGTTTTTAGTTCTAATAGGACAACAGATTCGTTGATTGTGACTGACAGCAATCTCAGCGCCATTGATGACAACTATAATCTCTTTATTTATGATCTGGATACGACTGAAAACATAGTGGTGAGATTAACCAATACTTTGAGCAAGGATATAAATCCGAGACCGGTTGATAGCAATACAATTTACTATCTAAGTGACCAGAAAGGGATTAACAATATCTACAAATATGTCATTTCGGAAAACATATTTACTCAGATTTCAAATTTTAACACCAGCGTTGAAAATTTCGATATAATTGAAACCGGAAATGGTCTGGGTTTTACACTGCTTAATAGCGGAGAACATAAATTATATTATAGTACTGATTTTGATCGAAATAAGTCGGTATTTACTCCTCAAACGTTCAGACAGGACTTGCAACAAGCTAAATTTGTCACGAACAGGCTCAATCAAAGAGCTCAACAAGCGGATAATGTAACACCTCTTACCCAAGATAGTACATTGCTATTGACGGAACCGGAAGAACTGATTAAATCCACGCTGCCGGACTCACTGTCAAGCCTTGATGATTATATTGACACTGATAACTATGTCTTTGATGAGGAAGTTATAGAAGAAGAGACTGAGGAAGAAGTTCAGACACAGTCATTCCTTTCTAATTACAGGCAATTTCAGGATAAAGGCGAAATAATTGGACCCAATCCATATGAAACAAGGTTCAGCGCTCAGAACATTGTGACCTCTTTTGTGATTGACCCATTGAGAGGATTTGGCATATTATTGGAAACTCAAATGAATGATCTTTTAGAAGACGAGAGGTTCTATGGAGGGGTATTGTCAATTTCAGATCTGCGAAGTGGTGATTTCTTTGGAGAGTATGAACTCCTGAAATACAAGCTCGATCTTGGTGTCAGGTATGACCGAAAAAGTATCATCCATGATAAAGATGATCGAAGAACCCAGGGCATTCCAGCAGCATCACTTCAAAAATATATTCTCAATAAACTAGAATTCGGAGGAGCATTGCCTGTGACCACTACATCAAGATTGGTTTTCCGGCCTTTTTTGGCTTCTACCAGGTATCTGGAGCTTGCTGAAGGAACAATTAATATTGCTGCTCCACCCGGACGGGATGTTTACGATACTTTTACCGGATTTCGCCTTGAATTTGTTTTTGATAATAGCCTGACAAAGGGTCTCAATGTTTATGAACGAGCCAGGGCGAAAATTGGCTTACACCAATGGGCCGGTATTTCGAATGGGAATAAAAGTTATGGTAAGCTATTTTTTGACATCCGCCATCACCAGAAAATTCACCGGGAAATCTCTTTGGCATTGAGGGGTTATTACGGTAAATTTTTCGGGAACAATCCGCCTCAATTTTTATTGGGAGGTATGAGTAACTGGTTATTCAACGGCACGGTGAAGAAGGGTGATTCAGATCCACTAAGGGGCGTCACAAATGTGGACAATGGAAATATTCTTTTTCATGAGTACGTACCACTCCGAGGCTATAAATACGATAAATTCAATGGGGATAATGTTATGACTTTCAGTGCAGAACTAAGGATACCAATCATTAGGTATATAATGAGAGGTCCAATTCAATCCAATTTTTTCAGAAATCTCATGTTCATTGGTTTCTATGATGTCGGATCAGCGTGGACTGGCATTTCACCTTTCAGAGAAGAAAACAGTGTAAATACGGTTGTGGTGAAGAACTCGGGATCACCATTTCAGGCAACATTACGCAATTCTCAAAGTCCATGGTTAGCAAGCTTCGGATTTGGAATGAGAACGGTCATGCTGGGCTACTATATGAAGTTTGATTTCGCAAAACCAATTGAAAATTTTGAAGTGGGTAAATTGAAATTCTACCTGACCCTCGGCCATAAATTTTAGAATCTCTCCACCAGATAGTCATTAGCGTTTACTTTTGATCAATAATCAGTATCCTTGAAACATGATTAAATCAATGACCGGGTATGGTGCGTCCAGATATGAAATATCCAGTGTAAAAATTGCTGTTGAAGTTAAGAGCCTCAACTCTAAATTTCTCGATGTGCTTATAAAGCTTCCAAAAGAGTTTAGCAAGCACGAGTTGACGGTCAAATCGCTATTGGGGGATAGACTTCAAAGGGGTAAAATAAACTTGACAGTAGATTATTTGAATGAATCCGCTGAAAATGTTAACCGTATTGATCAGAATATCTTCCTTGGTTACTATAATCAATTAAAGGAGTTATCTAAAGAAACCGGTGAATATGGGGTTAACTGTTTTGAATTGTCAGTTCAGTTACCTGATGTAATAGTTGCAGGAGAGAATGAACCGTCAGATAAAGAATGGGCAAAAGTGGAGTCTGTAATAACAGAGGCTATAGACGGTTGTGATAATCATAGAATTTCTGAGGGCCAAAAGCTTTTGCCGGTTCTACTATTAAATATTAAAGCGATAGGAGAGAAACTGGCTCGTGTAGAGGAGAAAGACCCTAAAAGGATCGAAACCATTAAACATAGGATTAATGGTAATTTGAAAGAACACTTAAGTGGTGATTCAATTGACCAAAACAGATTCGAACAAGAGGTTATATATTTTCTTGAGAAGCTGGATATCACCGAAGAAAAAGTACGGCTGAAGAGTCATTTGAGTTATTTTAAAGAAGTCCTTGAGTCGGATCTTTCTCAAGGCAAGAAATTGGGCTTTATCACCCAGGAGATTGGAAGGGAAATTAACACTATTGGATCGAAGGCTAATGACGCAATTATTCAGCACTTGGTAGTCGAAATGAAGGAGGAGCTAGAAAAGATCAGGGAGCAACTGCTAAATCTCCTCTGAGACTCACACGGGTTTTCAGGGCGTCTTTGAATAAATTAAGATTCTGATAATCAAAGAGTTAAAAGAGGTTTGAAAGGATAAAGAACCCCGAAATCGGCCGAATAGGGCTTTTTTCGGGGTTTTTGTTTTGCTAGATTGTGGTGTAGAACACATCTAACACCACAAATTAGAATGCAAAAAAGGCTTTTCCAACCCGAATATGGTTTAACTCCAAAATGGTATTTGTTTAAGAGCAGTAAATTGGGTGCAGTTTATGATAGTCTACCGTGGAATCAGTTAGCGGACTGCCTGCCTGAAGAAAATAACGGACCTGGTGCTCCCCGGTGGTTTTCCTCAAAAGGGATGTTTGCGCTGATGTTTCTTAAGTCCTACCTGAGTATCAGTGATGAGAAACTAATAGAACGCTTGAAGTAGGCATTTAATAAATACAAATCATTTTATAAGGACAAGGCTTATGATTCACCATTCTGTCCAACAGATTATCAAATATTCCACCTTTCATCTGACTGCGGTTAAACCTATAACAATATTGGTCAATGTATGCCTGAAGGTTATCTACGGAATGATGGATACCTCTAAGCCAGGCCTTGAACATCATAATTGTCCTGTGTAAGTCTGGGAAGTTCTTACCCTTCTTTCCACTGTCGGTTTGAACCAGGAGGCTGTATTTATTTTTTAAGGGCATGTATCCCCTCCACTTATCGGTTTTGATATTAGCCCGACAGGATATATGATCTTCGAAAAAAGGCTTTAGCTGCCTGGTACCTGCATTGTCAATTATCCTGGCATACATTCGGCTAACTCCTCTGCCTTTCTTCTCAATTGCAACTAAAACCTGCCTTTTTCGGTTATTCTGACGCCCTACAACACCTTCTTCCTGTTCTCCTACTACCGTTTCATCGACTTCTACTTTGCCCATTAGCGGGTATTTGCCACTGCTGGCCATTGCTTTCATAACCTTGTGTTGGAACAGCCAGCAGGTTTTTTGGCGCAACCCCAGTTTTCGGCTCAGTTCAGTAGAAGCAATTCCTTTTTTATTTGTACTCATGTAGTAAACAATATAAAAAGCCTTTAAAAGTGGGAATTTAACCTTGTGGAATAGGGTGCTACTAGTGGGAGTAGCCTGATACTTGCATTTAGTGCATTGCCGTGTATGCTGCAGCTTCCCACCGCAATACCGGTCATGGCCACACCTCTCACATTTAAACCCTTTGGGCCATTTCAATTCGGCCAGGTATTCTTGGCAACTGTCGTTATCGGGGAATTTCTCCTGAAACTCGAAAAGTGTTAGACTTTCATACTTTTTCTCCATATCTTGAAATTTAACTTTTACTCTTAATTGATATTAATATACTGAATATCAGTGACTTAACAAAGTATTTCAAGCTGTTTTTAGAGTCAAAATCATTATTTATTATATGCCTACTTCAATAGAACGCTTTAACTCCGATTGGAGCCTACAGTTGTTCTGTGGCAAAATGTTATCAGACACAGAGAAGATTCGAGACAATGCTATCGTAAGCCGCATCCGCAGTTATCTGGCTGAGTATACAGACTGGCAACAGCTCCAACAAATATTGATCGAACATTGGAAAAGAGACATGAATAATACCCATGTGCTTTTAATGGACGCTACCTGTTATGAGAGTTATATCCGTTTTCCTACTGATGTAAAGCTGTTATGGGAATGCTGCCATTGGGTGTTTGAAAAGCAATTGTTCCGATGGTGTAAAGTAGTGAGAAAGAAAAGGCCTCGCTCCAAATATGTTGAACAAAAGCGCAGACAACGCGATTATGAGAAAAGACGCAGGAAGACCTATAAAGAAGGACGTAAGCGTAAAAAAGCCCTGTTGTATCTGCTACACAAGGGGTTGATCCAACTTCAACAAGTTCTCAACGATGCTAAACTGCCACTGCTTAATGAGCAGGAAAGAGATTACCTGAGAACCATCAAAAAAGTACTTGAACAACAGCAGTTCCTACAAACCCACCCGGCCAAAGAGTTAAAAAACCGCATCGTATCATTGGCAAAACCCTATGTCAGGCCGATAGTCAGGGGAAAAGAGAACAAAAGAGTTGAGTTTGGCATGAAGGTACATATGCTGCAAGTGGATGGGATCTGCATGATTGAGTGTATGAATTTCAACGCTTTCAATGAATCCACCCGGCTCAAGATTAGTACTGTAAAGCACAAACGACACTTTGGAGCACTTAATCAATTGGGAGCTGACCTGATCTATGCCACAAATGCCAATCGAAGATTTTGCACCAAAAAGAAAATCTTCACTTGCTTTCCTAAGAAAGGCCCCCAACCTCTTACTAAACAAGACAGTCGGCTCAGTGGACTCATCGCCAATCAAAGGGCTACAGTGATGGAAGGCAGCTTCGGTGACCACAAAACTCATTACGGGACCAACAGGATTAAAGTTAAAGGAGAGAAAAATGAAAGACTGTTTGTCTTTTTTGCTGTGATGACCGCTAACGCAGTAAAAATTAGTAAAAGAAAACTATTGCTAAATACAGTTGATCCACCATTCCAACAGGCCGCATAACTAAAAAACAAAAGTTCGTTTTCTACTTCAAAGGAAGCACTATGTCTATACACCAAAAACGCACTTTCAAACTCTATTTTGTAACAAAAATTGTACTCTTTCAAGAGCAGGTAATCAGTATGATGATCAATCTCTCCTCTATTGAAAATCCTGATCCCATTTTTAACCCCTCTTTCTTCTCGCTGAACTAATTTTCAAGGACGCCCTTTTTAGAGGTGATCTTGTAACAAAAAAGCCCCTTTCAAGGGGCTTTTTTCAATATCATTTACGTTAATTTATCCTAGCCTGAAGGTGATAGGAAGGATCATTCGAACTTTTACCGGTCGTCCTCTTTGCTTGCCAGCTTTCCATTTTGGCGAAGAACGGATAACTCTCACGGCTTCTTGGTCACAACCTGCACCAATACCTTTCACCGCTTGTACATCAGTAATTGATCCGTCTTTGTCAACAACAAATTGCACAAACACTTTCCCTTCGATGCCCATCCTTCTGGCTTGGTTGGGATATTTCATTTGTTTGGCTACAAATTGATAAAATGCTTGCATTCCTCCTTTTGGTTCCGGCTGATCTTCCACAATGGTGAAGATTTCATCAGCAATTTCTTCATCAGGAGCTTCCTCAAAGACAATGTCTTCAATTACTGTTTCTTCTGTGATCTCTACATCAAGATCTACTTCGATTTCATCTTCAATTTCTTCTTCATCAGGAACCTCAATAATTTGAGGAAGCTGAACTTTTGGCGGAGGTGGCGGTGGTTGCTCCGTAGGAGGTATCTCCATCAAATCTTCAAAGTTGTCATCTACTTGTCCCAGGTCAACCAAAGATCCATCGTCATAGAATCTCCACTCGAAAGCACTGACTATTAAAAGAAGGCTGGTCGCTAAACCAATGTTGAAAAACAACCCAGCTTTCTTGGACAAATCAATATTAGGATTCTTCTTTAATTCCATCTCCTAAAATTTTAGTTATTCCTATCAAATATAAAAATGTTTGAGCTTTAATGCCAAGTATTTAAACTTTTCTCCTACTTAATACTTAAGTAGATAAATGCAAAATATCCTAACAAGGTTCCTGCAACATCTGCTACCCAATCCAATTTTTCAAATGAACGACCTGGCATAATTATTTGAATTAACTCAATAATTATGCCGTAAATCGATCCAATGAATAGCACTAGTGCTAGATTTGAACTAGTTAAACTCAAAGATAAGGCCAAAGAGAATATTAGAAATAATAATGCATGGATCACTTTATCGCTGCCGGGCCAATCTAAAAAACCAAATATGCTTTGGCTGTCATAAGGACTTAAAAGAGCCACAGTTAAGATCAAAGTCCAGCAAACAAAGAAAATGCGGTATTTATAGCGTTGGGGTTAATTATCCAACTAATTCAGCATATTGATCGGGTGACAAAAGCTTATCAATTTCGGCTTTATCTGAAATCTGAATTTTGATCATCCATCCTCCGCCGTAAGGATCACTATTTACTTGTTCCGGACTGTCTTCCAGATCGAGATTAATTTCTGAAACTGTGCCAGATAAAGGCATAAATAAATCCGTGACAGTTTTTACTGCCTCTACGGTTCCAAATACTTCTCCTTCGCCGACCTCTTCACCTTCGGTTTCAATTTCTACGTAAACAATATCACCTAGCTCTTTCTGAGCAAAATCAGTTATTCCGATAGTTGCGGTATCGGTGTCAACTTTTACCCACTCATGGTCTTTTGTGTACCGAAGGTCAGCTGGAATATTCATTGGTTATTCTAATTTAAGAGTCAAAAATACACTCTTTTTAAAAAGTCAAAAATTTTACTGGCTTAAACTAAATCTGACCTGAATACCGGCTGCTGTACTCGCTCTTTTAAATGAGCTGGAAACACGAGGTTCATTAATGGTCCGTTCAAAAAATGCCTGAATATTGAGACGGTCATTGACTATGTAACTGATTGTGGGCCTTAATTGGATGTTAATATTGCCTTGGGTAACAGTAGCTTCTTCTTCAATCTTACGTTGGATAGATTCCGTATCCCGTATGGTGAAATTCATCCGGAATGTAATATCATTTTTCAGCGTCACGGTTCGACCCTGTACCCTGAAAGGAATTTTCCAGTCCGACTTGGTATATCCAAAATCAATAGAAAAGTCATTACTTCTCATTTCCGTAATCTGACTATTGGAGAGTTGTAGTGCCAGGTTACGTTCTTTCCTGTATTCAATACGAGCTGTAAGGCGTGTTTTGGTTCTTATATTTATACCAATCAAGGGGGCAAAACGTTCAGATATGCTCACATCTGTAATCACATAGACGGGCACCAAGCTATTATCGTTTTCCACGGTTGCCAGGGGATAGTCAGTCAAACTATTGGTGAGATCGAGGTTTTGGTCATAAAGCAGGGAGTTAGTAAAATTTCCTACTGAGTATGTGGATGAATAACTATGTGTAATATTTA
Source organism: Cyclobacteriaceae bacterium (assembly GCA_963664285.2). Lineage (GTDB taxonomy): Bacteria > Bacteroidota > Bacteroidia > Cytophagales > Cyclobacteriaceae > JAJCYL01. Next base: position 58,161 of record CAXXNX010000007.1, on the reverse strand, counting down.
TGGAAGAAAATATTGCTGCGAATGCCGGTACCCGTGAGAGCCCGGCATAGTCCAAACGCCAGTTGGGTATTGGCGTTTTGGGAAAAGGATTCAGTGTTACCTCTTCCGGACTTTTATTGCTGTATGCGGCAATGAATGCGGGAATCAAAACGTCTTGCGAATTTGAACCATATTCACCGGCAGGGTTTGCCACCTGTAATCGACTTCTGATGATCTCACGATAAGCTTCGAAATCCTGAAAAGCTGCTGAATTATTTGCGGTATCATTCTTTTGGAATGCTGTTCCAATAGAGAAGAATGAGACACTGTAGCTACCTGAACGCGAGGGTGTCAACGATGTAAAGCCATTATTTTCGTTAATGTCTGCCCCTGGATCGAATCGGAAAATTTCCTGGAAATTACCAGTTGCAGTTTTTTTGGCATCCAATTGGATTTTGAAATCACGCAAGGGCTCGATTTGTGCCCTAATACTGAGATCAATGGTTCTGTTTTGAGTAAAAGGAGTAGTTAAAGATGCACTTCTGGCCAGCCAGCCTTCATCTGCTGCTTTAAATCTTATATTTGGATCCTGACTACCAAAAATGAAAGCGGCGCCCGGAGCCTCAAATGCACTATCCAATCCGAATAAAAAGGCCCTTGGCCGGAAACCGGGAAGGGTTGTTGCTTCACGAATGCTATAGTTCATGTTAATGGATCGCAGAGACATAAGCATTCTAAAAAAACCTTTAACAGCCCCCGGGGTCCCTGCTTTCGTGGTATCGTTGACTGTCGGTTGTCGACCTCTGCCAGAAGTACGCCTTCTGGCGGGGGTATTGATATCTTTTAAAAATTTGACTTTATTGTAAAGTTTCACGAAGTCGAGTTTTCCATTAACGCCTCTCTCCCTGTTGTTTTGAATGGTATTGCCGAGCGTATCGGCTTGTCGAAATGAACCCGCGGTCCATATATATCCGGCCGAATAGCGAACGTCAGCGCTGGTCCAATCCGTAACCGGGAACTTATCCAAAGGAAGCCGGTAAGTTGCTGTAATGTTTTGATTGAAATTTTTCGTCCTTCCAAAATGCTTTAAGTTATTAAAGATGGAGTCTTTTCTTTCTTGCTTGGTCAGTAAATCGCCATTTTCCTTTATTTCGTTAGGCTCGTCAACTATGGCGTTGACCCTTGCACTATAGTCGAGACTTAAACTCCTGGTTAGATTCCATCGCATGTTGTATAGTCGATTGAAGGTGAATAACTTCTCGAAAAAGGGTTCAATGCCATCAGTTGTAAGGTCGCCATTTCGAAGCTGTGTTCGTGTAAATCGCCTGTCCAGATCGGCCCGGAAGCTCAGATTATTGGGGGCTAGTGAAAAATTGAAATCCTTTATCAGCTTCAAAAAGGGATTATCAAGGAATCCTACATTCTTAAAAGGCTCAACTGATAGCTCTGCGGGGCTAAAGTTATAACCCAATCCACCATGGTAGCTGCGTTGAACAAAAGATTCGGTATTAACATTACTTCGGGTTAATTCACTATAAGAATAACTGAAAGATAAATTCTCAATGTCATAAATGTGACTTCTTGATTCAGGGTTAACTTTCTCTTTTCTCACGTTTGTGAAATTGATACTCCGACGTTCTGACCTGTCCTGAACAATCTTTAGAAACTCTTCGCCTTCAGCACGATTAGCAAATGCATCTACAGAATTTTCAAGTGGTGTGTCAGGATCAGTTGGATCGAACTTTGGTGTAGCTACACTTTTTTCAAAACTGACAAACATGGGAATTTTCACCCCATGATTACCTGGAATCATCTTATCCAGATTGATGTTGGCCGAGATATCATACTCCTTTGTTTCCTCTCTTGTTCTTTCCGAAATGCGTTGTTGTATTCCTCCAAAATCATTGGAGACATACCTTGCAGAAGTGGTAATTTTTGCGACATCCGCCAGTTGGATATTAAGTCGACCGTTGGCCGCATATCCGGCTCTTTTATTAAAATCGGTTACACGAAGTTCATTGGCCCAAAGACAAACAGACTTCGATGCCTGGTCAACGCTCTCAGGATTTCTTAATCCGATCATCAGTACCTGGACTGAACTAATGTCAGGATTACCCCTTACAGTTATTCTCTGATTCCCAGTGGAGTCAGTAAAAAGTAGCTCCTGACTGATATTGAGTCGATTTCTTCTTGCTTTTAAAGTGAGAAGGTCATCTATGGAGATGTCAATTTCATTTTCTTCCGGCCACACAATTTCATCGAGGTCACCCTCCGGGAAGTTCGTTCGATTCCCAAATGGACTAACTTTTAGTGGCACCTCTATTTCATAATAATTTTCCACAAAGTCGGTTCCTAGTCTTAAAAACCCAGTTACTTCATCGTCTCTCAAATTGGGACCTTCAGCATGCAAGAACATTTGCAGACGACCGTAATTGATTAAATCGAAATCGACATTCTTGTAGACCGCCCGGGCATCCCTGTCATTAAGGTCATCCACGCATAGCTGTAATGATTGTTCATTAATCCTTCGGAAAATAGGAGATGTATTGTCACGATCCCTGTTAATGCCCGGTGGTATTGCATATGGAGAACTGCGATTACTGCCTGTACTATTTTCTTCAATGTTCACTACAGAAACTAGAAAATCTGAAGTGCTTTCCTCCGGTATTTCGTTATAACCTTTCTGGAAAAGGTTTTCAGTGAACTTTCTCCACTGGCTTCCCACAAGCTGGAACTTTGCCATCCTGAGAACCACAGGATCTGCAAACCCTGTAAGGTATGTTCTCATATAACGCATCGATTTGAAGCCTTCAATATTGCCCTGGATACGAGTGGGATTTCTTACAGGGATTCTGAATAGATACCATTTAGGACGGCCTTCCAATTGCTGCTCATCAACTATATTGTTTCTACCAACCTGCAGATCCTGCGGTCGCAGTGAGATCCGGTATTCATAGTAGCTTTCGAGATCAGTAATTGAATTATCGTTATTCAAGTCCTCATTGTCGGGAAGATTTGTGCCGGAGGTAGTAAAACTCCGGTTGTTGCTAATGGGTGAATTACCGTCCATTCCGTTCCAGTTCTTATAGCGGTCGATAATTTTATTGTCCTCGTTGTCTGCATTGTGTCTGGGATCTAAATAATGGACAAAATTATCTGCGGATGGGTCATCTTCAATTTGATTCCTTGCCCCACTGTTCAACTGATCGATAAAACTCGTCCTAAAAAACTCGAATTCCCTATCGTTACGTAATCCATCCAAGCCAACATCCTGATTCTCACGGGCATTGGTTGAATTATCAAAAAACTTTGTGAGAAACTGGTTATTAGTAACTCTACCCCACTCATTGATGATTACGTCCAGGGAATTGTCCTCCGGAGGTAGCCCATTTTCAAAAGCATGCCGCCCGTCCTTCATCACATCCTCTGAAATATTACCAATGTTGAAAAAAAGTTCACCCCCCATAATGGCTTGCTGATCACTTAACCCAAAGAGCCCGGATCTGCCATCAGGGCCTGTGACAAAGGGATCCATCATCCAGAACTCAACGTATTCAATGTTTGTTTTATCAAAATCGACATCAGAAGTAATGCCTTGTGTTATACCGCCCCAGTTTCTCGTTGGATCCGGCAGTTTTCCTTCAGAGTCAAGGTTAGGATTATAGTTGTACTGGCCTCTTTCCGCAGGGAAATAGGCAAGATCAAATATTGGCAGGTTTGTATTGATGACCTGTTGATCCTGCCGTGGGAAGATCTCCTGAGGGTTGATTTGCCGCACATAATTGTTAGATCTGGCGTCCTCATCAATGTTATCTGGCCGGTTAGGACCTCCACCCCGGTAAAAGACATTGTCAATAGAGTACCATGCGAGTTTTGCTCTTCGATAAGCGTTGCCCAACACAGTACCAGCCTCTGCGGATAGGTCAAATCTACCGTCATCAGTTTCAGGAGCAGCTGCCAGTTTCCATCTTAAAACACTGCCACTACCCCCGAGGTTAAAAGGTGTCGCCGCAGATTCGAAATCATCAATGTATGAAGTTCCCTTGCCATCGACAATATTTGAGGTGCCTGGTAGTATCTGTGCGAACTCACCGCTAAATGTGACTATTGATTTTTCTTTGGTAGTAATGAAAGGAACTGCATCTACCATTTTCGTAAGGAAGCGTGATTCGTCAGTAACATTCACATCAAATCCATACTTCGTATTCTTGGTTGGTTCGTTTCCCACGCTGAAGCGTGATATACCACCTGGCCTTTCATTTAGATGAAGAATGGTAGCGCCGAAATTGACTTTGTCACTCACTTTATAATCAAACCTGGCTCCCGTCAACCATCGGGTTTGGAAGTTGAAAAGGTCGGCCTTCTCGTACGCGATGTCAATTTGCTTACCTGAGCTTAAGATACCCTCATTAATTATGCGGACTTTTCCCAGGTTGTAATCCACGGTGTAATCAAGACCCTCAGTTAGTGGGGTATTGCCAGCAGTCACTATCACCGATCCCTCTGCTATATTGATACCTGGTAAAACGATCTCATTGGATGAGCCGGCATTCAACCTCCCGAGAATGAAATATTTATTTTTTGAGGCAACCAGCTCAGCATCAGATTTGGTAGTGCGATAAAGTGTATCATAGACAAACTTGTCAATAAGGTTGATTTCGGTAACAGGATCAAAGAAGCTTTCCAGTGTTGAGCCAAATGGCTCAAGTACCGGGAAGGTGATGTTGCCGTTTCTGCTGTTAATAGTAACACCTTCAATGAAATCAAAATTCCCATCCGGCTGAGGGTCATTGTTGGGGTTTAGTTGATCAAGCCGGAGAAGTTTGAGTAATTGTTGATCTTTTGTTCTGGCGCCTTGGTGCAAACTCGGATTATCTATCCCGGTGAGGTCGTCCCGATAGTGAATGCGCAGTATGAAACCTTCTCTTTCTATCTGGTTAGCACCGAGGCTATAGACGTTTTTCATCATTAGATCCCAGGTGGGTACACGTGTGTTGATCTGGGTTGGCCGCAGTAATTTCATTATGATAACCTCGTTTTCAGGCCTGTTTGCATAGTCTTCTGTAAGTTCACCAACTTTAAATGGTTGACCGTTGAATGTATACTCATAGCCAACAGCCAGTACTTCATCATTTTGCAATCGTCTCAAGAGTGATATGTATCCTAGTTTGGAGTTTAATACATACTCTCTTTGGTCCAGTTTTCTTGCCGCGGTAATCCGTTCAAAATCGACCGCTCTTTCAAAATTGAAAGGTCCGCTTTCCAACAAACTACTAACCTGGTCTACATCTCTTATGCCCGGAGTCCCAATTAAACTGGCAAAGAGATCGTTCGATTCGTTTGAGGCTTCACTGCGGTTACCACTACCAATTGCCGGGTTGCTACTACGAAAAATTCTTTGTCCTTCACCTAAGTCCATTAGGGCAATGAGATTACGCAGGGTTCTTGTGTCATTGTTCCTGTTCAGAATATATACCTCCACGCGGGTAACATTAATTCCGGATAAAACCTGGGGTAATCCAGCCAGCCATCGTTCATAATTGTCGCGGAAAAAATGGCCAAGGAAGAAATGCCGGTTGTCATCGTAATTTGAGGCTCGTACTTCAAATTCACGCCCCTGAAAACCACTCTCAACAGAAATCACTTCATTCCGACCCTGTTGCCTCGAAGCAACACCGGTAACAAACAGCTTACCAAATTGCAATTGTGCCTTAACACCAAAAAGACTCTGCCCACCGGTTATTAGACTGTTTGAGATGGGCATACTTATATTACCAATCTCAATTTTCTTAATGATATCCTCTTCATAACCCGTATATTCTACCTTCAGGTTATTCTGAAAATCGAATGAGTTGTTGTTGTCGAAATTGGCGGTAACCGCTAGTTTCTCCCCAATTTTACCGAGGACATTCATTGATATCTGTTGATCAAATTCGAAACCGCCATTTCGCTGTTGTCTTACCGGTACGGCCGGATTATCTATACGCTGGAAACGTGCGCCAAAATCCAGATTTACAAACCCATTGGGTTGAATATCAACGTAACTTCCTCCGAAGATCCTGTCGAAAACGGGGCTGATAAAAAGTTTTGGAATGAGTTGACGGCCACTTACTGCACTTTCTCCATCTAGTCCAACAGAGCGTTCTTTCCAGTAGTTCTTAATAATCTGTCGATCAACATGATCATTGAACTCTTCAAAACTCATTGTGGTAGTGGGCCTGTAGTTGATGTCCCCTATTTTCTCATATATAGTATAGTTCATCCCGGTATCTATCTCGACATCGAGTTTTAAGCTTGCAGGATCTTGCAAAAGGAGAGGAGAGGGGCTGGTGTTATTGGAAAATGGGTCACCAAACCGGTCTTTCTGTTCATATGTAGGCCGTCGGTTTGGTTCATACGGCCCTTCAAACCGGTTTTTTAAGGTGTCTTGTTTTATTGTGTCCTGTCGAAAATAATATTTGGATAAGGTAGTATTAGAATGGGCAACACCTGGTTTGTAGACGAAACCAAAAATCAACAACACAAATAGTCTTATCGTCTGCCGGCTCACTTTAAGGTTAATGATTAGGCTGTTCTTAATGCCAGTTTAATTAATTCTTCCAGGGTGATTTCTCCCAGGTGCGTTCTCAAAATCGAATCAATGTTCTTTTCAGCGGTATTTTTGTTAATTCCTAAGGTGATTAGGGCGGATAACGCTTCTGATCTTAGGGTATTGTTAATATGGGATGATAATTTAGTCTCAATCTCTGGAATGTCCTCTTTTCTCATTTTATCTTTCAATTCCAGGATTACACGTTGAGCTGTTTTGCCCCCAATGCCTTTCACCGATTGAATTGTCCTGACATCGTTATTGAGAATAGCATGTTGCAATTCCTCTGGAGATAGAGAAGACAAAATCATTAATCCTGTAGCTGGCCCCACGCCGGAAATGGATATAAGATCGAGAAAGCGACTTTTTTCCTTTGGGTCAGAAAATCCAAACAGTGTATGAGCATCTTCTTTTATATGCAGATGAGTATGTAATTTGAATTGATCGAGATCCTTTATCGTCGAATAAGTATTGAGCGTTATTTTTACTTCATAGCCTACTCCTTTTACATCTATTACGACATAAGTAGGTTCCTTTACCGCAAGTTTGCCTTCTAAATAAGTTATCATGAACTATGCTTTTGTACTATTATATTGAGCCTCTACTACTGCAATGGCTGCCATATTATATATCTCTCGGACTGAACTTCCTAATTGCAGGACATGTACCGGTTTATTCATACCTAGAAGAACGGGCCCAATTGCTTCGGCATTGCCTAATTCCATTAGAAGTTTATAAGCAATGTTGCCAGAAGTAAGATCAGGAAATATTAGTGTATTAGCACCCTCCGGGCAAAGATCAGAGAATGGGTATACCTCATTTAGCAGTTCTTTGTTTAAAGCCACATTGGCCTGGAGATCACCGTCGATAATGGTTTCCGGGTATTGCTTTTTAGCCATTTTTACGGCCTGCTGGACTTTATTGGGAACTTCACCAATGCTCGATCCGAAATTGGAATAGGATAAAACACCAATTCTCGGTTCACTATCAAAAAACCTGACACCTCTGGCGGTCATTCCAATAATTTCAACCAGATCTTCTGCGCTGGGATTAACATTTACCGTAGTGTCAGCAAAAAAATAGGTGCCATTCTTGTTCAAAATGATATACATGCCGGCCACCTTCTTAATCCCTTCCTCCATCCCAATAATTTGTAAAGCGGGTCGTATGGCGGTAGAGTAATTATTAGTCAAACCAGAAATGAATGCTTCGGCTTCTCCACTTTCGATCATTAGGCAGCCAAAGTAGTTTCTCTCTTTTGCCAGATGTTTAGAAGTGAAAGGCGTGACGCCTTTACGTTTTCTTTTATTATAAAGAATTTCGGCAAAAGTTTTAATTTTTTCAGAATCTTCTTCGGGATCAATTATTTCACAGGTCAGATCCAATTCGTTTTCTACAATCAGTTCTTTTATCCGCTTCTTGTTACCTAGAAGAATGGGATATCCGATGCCATCATCACTTATCATTTGGGCTGCCTTAAGTATTTTCGGATGATCTGCTTCTGCAAAGACCACTCTCTTAGGATCCTTTCTTGCACTACTGATAATTCTCGACATTATTCTTTGGTCGATACCAATGCGCTTTTGCAGTTCAAGATCATAGGCATCCCAGTCAGCAATTTCATGGCGTGCAACCCCGGATTTAATTGCTGCTTTTGCCACTGCTGGCGATATGGCGGTAATCAATCGCGGATCGAGCGGTTTAGGAATTAGATATTCTCTACCAAATGAGATCTTTTGATTACCATATGCCTTGATTACCATTTCCGGAACAGGTTCTTTAGCCAACTGCGCAATAGCTTTTACAGCCGCCAATTTCATCTCCTCATTGATTGCAGTAGCTCTAACATCCAGTGCACCCCTGAATATATAAGGGAAACCCAAAACATTATTCACCTGGTTGGGATGGTCTGATCTCCCTGTGGCCATGATAATGTCATCGCGAGTGGCCATTGCAATGTCGTAAGCAATTTCCGGGTCAGGGTTGGCTAGAGCGAATACAATAGGGTTATTGGCCATTTTTTTAATTTGTTCCGGAGAAACTACGTTTCCCCTTGACAGACCACAGAACACATCGGCATCTTTTAGGGCATCATCGAGAGTTGAAATTTTTCTTGTGGTTGCAAATTGAGCTTTCATGGGATTCAAACCAGGCCGATCTTTATGTATGACTCCTTTACTATCGAGCATAACGATATTTTCTCTGGAAGCGCCCAACGACACATAAAGAGAAGCACATGCAATAGCTGCACCGCCAGCGCCATTAATAGTAATATTTATGTTCTCAATTTTTTTCTGAACGAGATTCAGTGCATTAATCAAAGCGGCGGCTGATATTATTGCGGTTCCATGTTGATCATCATGCATTACAGGAATCTGCATCTTCTCGCGGAGTTCTGTTTCGATCTTAAAACTTTCAGGCGCTTTAATGTCTTCAAGATTGATACCCCCAAAAGTGGGTTCGAGCGACTTTACAATTCTAATGAACTCGTCAGGGTCGTTTTCTGCAACTTCGATATCGAAAACGTTAATGCCGGCAAATTTCTTAAATAATACTGCTTTGCCTTCCATAACAGGTTTGGAGGCTTCGGGGCCGATGTCCCCCAACCCGAGCACTGCAGTGCCATTTGAAATAACAGCTACAAGATTGCCTTTGGCCGTGTATTTATAGACATCCTCTTTATTTTCAGCTATTTCGAGACAAGGCACTGCAACACCTGGAGAGTAGGCTAATGCAAGATCTGATTGACTACTGACCGGTTTTGTGGGAGTAACTTCAATTTTTCCTTTAGGGTCCTGCGAATGATAGCTCAGGGCGTCTTCTTTACGGTTTTTGATGTTCATATCAACGGATTGACCCCAAAAATATCAATCCGTACTGTTTGAACACAGCTTTTGACGGGAATGGGATAATAAATCTATCCGTAAATACGAAAAACGCGATTAAGGCTTTAGAGGTACCCTTAATCAGTTGATTCTGAGGGACCTTGATCTGAGATTAGAAATGTCTGCAGAATAGTATCCATTTCTCTTATCCAATCTCTTTTATCTCCCGAGGGATGGTATACATAACCTTCAATATAGTATAGTCGACCAAGTTTTTCGTCCACAGTTGTGTAACTCACGAACGGTCCGCCGGCAGAGATGTCACTCAATTTCCAGAGACCTCTCATTTCGAAGGCGTAGTTTCCATTCAGGTTTATTTCTTTAGTAAAGTATGGCATGTGTTTTTCTTCCTGAAGGGTCATATAAGTGCCCTGGTTTTGAATATCTCTAATTAAACTTGAAGTGATCTTATTTCTAAGTTTGGCAATTGAATCCTTGTTAAAAATATCTGAAGATAGGTAAGGTTCATAATAGATAAAGAAGCTCTTCTCTTCTGGATATTCCATTTGTCTGATCCAGATAAAGTTGTCGTCATTCCTGGCTAGCTCATAACCATAGGGTACCCTTATACTAAACTCATGCTTACTTTTTAATTCTGAGCTTAATGCTCTGTTTTCAGATTTGAATAATGCCAATTGTAGTCTTTTGCGTTCAGTTTTTTCAAAATAGGCTCTGATCTTCTCACGATTTGCCTGCAAGTTTGAAACTAACGTTTGCTGGTCGGGACCAAAAAGATGAAGAACCTCTTGACCGCGGGCAAAATCATCTTTTTTAATAAACATATAGAGGTCATTCTCTTTCTGGATCCTTTTTAATGATTCTTTGGTAAAATAGCTTTTTAGGATCTGGCTTGCCTGGCTCTTGTCACTCAACACAGTCACAAAAATCATGTTTTTGGCTTGTTTCAGCACGCTATTCAACCTGATAGGGTTGACGTGGAATAATTTAAAAAGTGGCTCATCCTGGGGCAGTCCCGGCATAATGGCATGAAACGTTTTTCTTAATTCTGACCCAATTTGGCCTTTCCATTGTGCTGAATCCATTACCAGTATAATTTCCCCCATTGCTCCTTGTGCGAGGGGCATGAATTCTTTGTTGGCATCACGGATTGCCTGATCACACCCTTCTATCAGAAAGAATCCGATGATTGGCAGAAGAAATAATTTGAATTTCATTATTGAGTTAGTGCTGAGATCAACTAATAAGTGCAATTGAAGGATGAAAAAGCTTTTAAGGGCTTTTTCATCCTTCAATTGCCTGAGCAGTGCAATCTTTGGATTGCAAAATGTCAAAAAACTACACACATCTCAGTATTGATCAAAGGTATCAAATTGAAGCATTATTGAAAACAGGAGCTACTCAAAAGGAGATTGCCTGTATCGTTCATTTTCACCCGTCTACGATCTCACGTGAGCTTAAGCGAAATGTGGGTTCAAGAGGTAGGGGAGCTGGTGTCTATCGAACAGCAAATGCACAAAGGAGGACCAATCTTCGTCATCAAGAAAAGCCAAAAAGAGTGATTTTCACCAAACCCATGAAAGACTGGATAGTTAACCGGCTCCAAGAAGATAGATGGAGTCCTGAATTGATCAGCCATCAGGGAAAGAAAACGAGAGAATGTCCACTTAGCCATGAATGGATTTACCAATGGATATGGGAATGTAAGCACACCAACCGCCAGGAGAACCAAGAATACAAACAACTATACACATATCTAAAACATGGCAAACGAAGGCGCAAACGAGGAAACAGAAAAGATCGTAGAGGTATTATCCCGAATAGGGTATCAATTGAACAGCGACCCCAGATCATTAACAAAAGGGAACGATTGGGAGATATAGAAGTCGATTTAATGATGGGTAAAAACCACAAAGGCTCTTTGTTGGTGATGACAGACCGAGCAAGTCTTTTTACCAGAATCAGAAAGATGCACAGTAAAAATGCCGATCAAATGGCCGAAGCTATTGTGGAGGAACTCTCTCAGGATAAACACAAACTGGAAACACTCACTTTTGATAATGATATGGCATTTTCTAAACATGAGTTGATTGCTCAATCCCTTGATGTGGATGCCTATTTCACTCGTCCCTATACTAGTCAGGATAAAGGGACAGTTGAAAATAGGATTGGGGTAATCAGAAGGTTTTATCCTAAGAAAACAGATATTAGATTTGTTACAGAGGAGCAAATCAAAGTTGTTGAAAACAAAATCAATGAACGCCCTGTTAGAAAATTTAATTACCTAAACGCAAAGCAAGTGCTACAAAGGAAAATTGCACTTATTACTTGAACTTACAAGTTTTTACTTAGTCACTAAAATTTTTTAACTATATACAACTAAAAATGGTTATAAAGAATTAGTAGTCATCTATTTTTCAATGCATTAAAAATTAATTCCGATGCCCACAGTTGGGACTAAGAAATTATATATGTCTGTAGGAACATAATCTAAACCAAAGTCATAGACCAGTTTTCTTCTTTGAATAGAGACCCCAATTTCTAATGCAAAGAATCCATCGAACGTCCCTGCTCCGAAGTAGAGGTTATGATTTTTTATAACAGTGAATGAGGGCCCGGCAATTGCCATGAATTCGTGAATATCCGTTTTTACGTTCACGAAATATCCCAATTCGGAAGAATTATTTTGATATTTAATGCCAATGATAGGGTGCTCAAAATTGATCCATGAACTAATAGAGACGGCATTTGTGTAAGCGTTATTATTATTGACTTGTGCTGAGACATTGGTAGCAATGATTACTACCATGAGAGTAGTTAAGAATCTAAGCATCCAATCTAGACTGAATGGCAAATTTATTATACGATCACTCGAAGATCTGCTTAAATCAATTCTCTTCAACACCTATTTCATTAATAAAGATCTTTCCTCTATCAGTTTGATCGAACCTAAACTCAATCTGTTTTATTGCCGTAAGATCTACCTCATCTCCAAATCGATCCAGGTCAATTCGGACATCATCCAAAGCTGCTTCCCAGGTATTTCCGTAAATGTCATCGTTGACATCTTTCAACTTGAGGTATTGTACCTGCAATGGGGGAATAATGGACTTAATTTCTGAAAGTTTCAATTGCCCACTGTTACCCATACTGTCAATCAGAATTATATTAAAATCCAGCTTAAACTCTTCTTTTTCATCATCCTCGTCGGGTATGGTTGCCATATTAATGACCAGCCTTTGATCTTTACTTACCAAATCACCTACAGTGTCAAAATTTATGAGATATGAAGCGATACTGTCGCCTTCCATTGTACCACCATAATCCCAACCAATTACTTTACGCCATTGACACCCTGGGTGTCTTTATCCAGGAATCTCAGCTCTTCTTCACTCCAATTTTCCAGATTGAAGGTCGTAATAGATCCTTTTTCCCAGGTCATTATGTCAATATCGTCTTCAAAGAGTATCAGCGGCCTATAATCGGAGTCTTTGTAATTGTAGATTATTGGTACTTGGGGGATCCATTCCTGTGTATTCCCATTAAAAATGTGTGCGTATTCTGACTTTCCATTAAAAATCATTTCTGCAAAGCCGGATATGAAAAATTTGGCTAATTGAAGTTGATCATCGCCTGGAATGATGGGCTCCAAATTAAGGATCCAGTTCCATGGTGCACCACTATCTTTTCTTCCCCAAATAGTATTGAACTGACCATGATTGGCGCCATGAATATAAATGCCTGATTTGAACCAGTGATTGGAATCACTGAAGTGAATCCTTTGAAATTGTCTTAACCCAAAAAAACTGGCTTCATCGCTGTCGTATGAACCCTGTAATGTGAGATAATTGATATTCTCAAGCTCAATCCTTCGGTTATACCGCTTATCAGTTGGAGCAATTGCTACTAATCCTTTAATATTAAAGTTGAAGTCGAATTTTTCTTTAGCGTTATCAGGAAAATACTTTAACTGATTATAAGCAGCAGCGATTGGAACAGCTTCGCCGCCACGAGAATGCCCGATAAGAATGATATTCTCCATATCAATTTTCTCATGCAATTGATGATTTGGATCTTTATTCCACCCTCTCCAAACTTCCAGGTGCTTAAGCAATAACCCAGGCACGTGCAGGCATTTCCTTCCCACGAAAATCACCTGACCAGGTACCATTGATGAAATTTTCGTCAATTGATGCAGTAATGAAACCGCGACTGGCCAATTGTTCACCGAGGTAGGCGTAACCTGGATCAGAGTGATATTCCATGGAATGATTACCGTGCACGATAAGGATCAATGGAAAAGATCCATCTCCTTTAGGGAACCACACTCTACTGTTCAGAGGGAACTCCTTAACCCCAAAACCCCAATATCTTTTTCTCCACTTTGCTTTGTCTCCTTTCCATTCAGGTAGCAAAATCGAGGCATCTACCGTAGGAGTTGTAAATCGGACCTCACTGAATTCCTTTCTTTTTGAATCTGTACTGCTGCCATAAGTAAAGCAGTCGTATTTATAAGTCCCAGGTTTTGAGGGATCTTCTATTTCATTGTTTTTAACAATCTTCCTGCCATAAATGGTCGTATTAACAGGTTTAAAGGCACTGCCTTCTGAAGCCAACCAATAGGTTCCATAAATGTCTGCTACTAAAATTAAGCATATCGTAAGTATGCTTAATCTCCTTTGTTTTTCCTTCGTGAATGATCTATCAATCAAATACCAGATACAACCCAATAAAACTACATTGAATATAAAGTAAATAATACCTCCAATCTGCAGGTAAATAATGCTATCGAAATCAAAAAATGTGTTTGGCAGATGGGATCTAAAATAGCGAAACGACGAGTAGGTTATAATGGCCGTGACCAGTCCGTAGCTAAAACTTCTCGGAAGCGCACTTATTAATTTTAAATGAAACCATTTAACCAGAGTGGCAATTAAAGGAAAAGTAAAAAGAGTTGATACCATCCAGGCAAATGCCATAAGGATTGGGTTAATGCCGGTACGAAAATGATATCCAACGACGCCTGCTATTAATATGATTAAAATAATAAGGCCGTAAATACCCCCTTTCCAGAAAGGACTTTCGATTTTGACGTCTTCGAACGGATTTATAAAAGGCTTCAATATTATTTGGGTTAATGACAAAAGCCCTCAATATAGTGAAAGGTATTTCTGTTGAGAATATTGAATTGACAAGTGGTCAATTTTATCAATAATTCAATGCCTGTTTTTCTGAAGATCAATCATTGAAAGATTACTAACCCGAAAAATTCATAGTAGACAATAAAAAACAGGCATAAATTGCTTATATTGAGATAGTTAGACAACAAAATAAGCAATTAATTTATGCCTGAATATAAGGAAAAAGATACCGTATTTTATCGAGGGAAACAAGCTTTTAAATTTGATTTTTCAGCATCAGCGATTAGCTCAGACGGAGCGATATTGTTAAGTGAAAAAGTAGAGAGAAAGACTGGTCTATTAAAAAGCTTCGCCGCACTGATTCCTGACTATCGAAACCCCTTTTTTATCGAATACACTTATGAAGAAATGCTTCGCCAACGGGTGTTTTTAATGATGCAGGGCTATCAGGATTGCAATGACGAACAAAAACTCCGAGAGGATCCGGTGATCCGTAAAGTACTAGATAGCGGATTATGTTCCCAGCCTACTTTAAGTCGATTTGAAAACAAGGCCGATCGGAGTCTGATCTACCAGATGAGTCAATGGTTTGTAGACCGTTATGTAGAGGAGTTGAAAGAGAAGACTGGTCAAATCATCATTGATGTAGATGGTACCGATGACCCTACTCATGGATCCCAACAACTCAGTTTGTATAATGGCTATTATGGACAGACTATGTACCATGAGTTGTTCTTTAAGGACGGGAACACCGGTCAGGTCATTTTACCAGTACTACGTCCGGGCAATTGTCACTCCAACAAATGGTTTGTGGCCTTATTGAAAAGGATTGTCATTAAAATCAGAAAAAAACTGCCCTCAGTAAAGATCCTTATTCGAGCGGATAGTGGCTTTTCAGGAGCATCTTTTTATCGGATAGCTAAGCAGTTTGACCTTCAATTTTGTTTAGGTATTAGTAGTAATGAAGTTTTAAAGACTTTTACCAAACAGACTATCATTGAAGTAAAAAAGGAATATGCTTCAAAAATCATCAAACATCAAGAGTTTGTTGGCCCGTTTACTTACCAGGCCAAAAGCTGGGATCGTTCTGAAAAGCTGTACGCCAAAGTGGAGTCTACCGGAAAAGGAATGAATGTCCGTTACTTTGTGAGCAACTTTGAAGCGATGACCGCTCAACAGATTTACTTTGATTTTTATGTCAAGCGAGGTGATGCCAGTGAAAATCGAATAAAGGAACTCAAAAACATGACTTATTCCGACCGGCTTTCCTGTCATCGCTACTGGGCCAATTTCATGCGTTTAATCATCGCTACCCTCTGTTATGAAATGTTCCGGCAGATTAAATTATTAATTGCCAAAACAAAACACCACTTTGCTAAACGATGGCAAGTGGACAATATCCGGCTTTACCTGATGAAGGTTGGGGCGTGCCTGAAAGAAAGGAAAAGATCATTGACAATACAATTCTCAAGAGCCTTTAGATATCAATACCTGCTGGGCGATTTGCTTACGGTGAACTGACCGATCAGTTAAACAGTTTGGTTTAATCAAAAAAATGTTCTTCCATAAGAACACAATAGAGCTTTGACTGAAAATTGAAAAATTCTAACAAAAAAACGCTCTAATGTCCTTTGAAATCCAGAAACCTGGTTGATCTTCAAATTAATATATACACTCCAATCAAAAATAGTTAGCAACCCATTATTAATCCCAAAATTGGTGGCCTATGAATAATACGGGTTAAGACGTTCATCGACATACGGGGTTCAATTCAAGGTGACTCGGTCGTTGGCATTCTGATTGAAATAGCAATTCACATCACATTCATTATATCGGCGTGGTTGCTTTCTCAAACAGAAAAGACGATTCACTCATATCATCATGCAGAAGAAAGGATGGGGAGTCCCAATCAAAACAGAATAGCGCCTGGTGACGAGGAGCTTGAAGACCTATAGGTTTTCAATATCAAAACGATTCAAAACAATTATTGCCTCTGACTGGGATTAATTGCCACATACAATGCTTAGCATTGTGTTTAAGCACAAGCAATTGATAACGGATTAACGTGAAACCTATCTTCATTTTTTAAAAAATTTAAAATTTAATTATTGAATATTTTTTGCCCATAGGCACCCTTTGGGATTATTTAAGCACAAAAAAGTCATTAGGACTTTTTTGGAGAACAAAGAACCAAGATAAAAGATTGATAGACTGTGATTTAGTTTGATTGCAAAACCTTATTCAATTGTAAGTTTTTCTTACAAATGTAAGTTCAAGTAATAAGTGCAATTTTCCTTTGTAGCACTTGCTTTGCGTTTAGGTAATTAAATTTTCTAACAGGGCGTTCATTGATTTTGTTTTCAACAACTTTGATTTGCTCCTCTGTAACAAATCTAATATCTGTTTTCTTAGGATAAAACCTTCTGATTACCCCAATCCTATTTTCAACTGTCCCTTTATCCTGACTAGTATAGGGACGAGTGAAATAGGCATCCACATCAAGGGATTGAGCAATCAACTCATGTTTAGAAAATGCCATATCATTATCAAAAGTGAGTGTTTCCAGTTTGTGTTTATCCTGAGAGAGTTCCTCCACAATAGCTTCGGCCATTTGATCGGCATTTTTACTGTGCATCTTTCTGATTCTGGTAAAAAGACTTGCTCGGTCTGTCATCACCAACAAAGAGCCTTTGTGGTTTTTACCCATCATTAAATCGACTTCTATATCTCCCAATCGTTCCCTTTTGTTAATGATCTGGGGTCGCTGTTCAATTGATACCCTATTCGGGATAATACCTCTACGATCTTTTCTGTTTCCTCGTTTGCGCCTTCGTTTGCCATGTTTTAGATATGTGTATAGTTGTTTGTATTCTTGGTTTTCCTGGTGGTTGGTGTGCTTACATTCCCATATCCATTGGTAAATCCATTCATGGCTAAGTGGACATTCTCTCGTTTTCTTTCCCTGATGGCTGATCAATTCAGGACTCCATCTATCTTCTTGGAGCCGGTTAACTATCCAGTCTTTCATGGGTTTGGTGAAAATCACTCTTTTTGGCTTTTCTTGATGACGAAGATTGGTCCTCCTTTGTGCATTTGCTGTTCGATAGACACCAGCTCCCCTACCTCTTGAACCCACATTTCGCTTAAGCTCACGTGAGATCGTAGATGGGTGAAAATGAACGATACAGGCAATCTCCTTTTGAGTAGCTCCTGTTTTCAATAATGCTTCAATTTGATACCTTTGATCAATACTGAGATGTGTGTAGTTTTTTGACATTTTGCAATCCAAAGATTGCACTGCTCAGGCTTTTGAAGGATGAAAAAGCCCTTAAAAGCTTTTTCATCCTTCAATTGCACTTATTAGTTGATCTCAGCAAATATCAATTAGCACAAAAAAATATAACTCGATGATTATCAAGTCTTTGATTTTTTCTCTTGGTTCTAATAATCTCCCGAATAACAAATTCGGATTTAAACACTCGAGCTACGGTATTCATTTAGAACCGGATTTTTTTATTCTATTTATAGTTTCGTTCTCCGAAGATGATGGTTCCAATTCTCACCATATTGCTTCCTTCCTCCAGGGCGATTCGATAATCATCACTCATTCCCATAGACAGGAAGTTCATTTCACAATTTGGAAATGAATAATTTGATTTTACTTTATCGAAAAGGGTTTTGAGTGCCTGGAATTCTCTATGAACCTGGTTTTTATCATTGGTAAATGTTGCCATACCCATCATTCCAACGATCTTGACATGACCAAAATCTTTTATGCGACCGGAATCTAAAAATTCCAACGCCTCAGTCTCAGCAAAGCCAAATTTTGATTCCTCCTCTGCAATGTGTATTTGCAGCAGACAAAAGATGTTTCTATTGTTCTTTTCAGACTGCTTGTTGACTTCAATAAGCAATTTCTCAGAATCAATGCCATGAATCAGATGAACAAATGGCGCGATGTATTTTACCTTATTACGTTGCAAATGTCCTATCATGTGCCATCGAATGTCCTTGGGGAGTTCATCATATTTGGGGACCAGATCCTGCACTTTGTTTTCGCCGAAATCACGATGGCCGGTATTATAGGCTTCTAATATCAGTTCAGCAGGCTTGGTTTTGCTAACCGCTATTAGCGTGCCATTGTGAGGTTTTAATTCTTCTGAAAGCTTTACAAGATTTTCCGCAACGCCCATTATTTATACTGTTTGTCTTCTATTATCCAAAATTAGATATAACACAATGTAAGTTCAAGTAATAAGTGCAATTTTCCTTTGTAGCACTTGCTTTGCGTTTAGGTAATTAAATTTTCTAACAGGGCGTTCATTGATTTTGTTTTCAACAACTTTGATTTGCTCCTCTGTAACAAATCTAATATCTGTTTTCTTAGGATAAAACCTTCTGATTACCCCAATCCTATTTTCAACTGTCCCTTTATCCTGACTAGTATAGGGACGAGTGAAATAGGCATCCACATCAAGGGATTGAGCAATCAACTCATGTTTAGAAAATGCCATATCATTATCAAAAGTGAGTGTTTCCAGTTTGTGTTTATCCTGAGAGAGTTCCTCCACAATAGCTTCGGCCATTTGATCGGCATTTTTACTGTGCATCTTTCTGATTCTGGTAAAAAGACTTGCTCGGTCTGTCATCACCAACAAAGAGCCTTTGTGGTTTTTACCCATCATTAAATCGACTTCTATATCTCCCAATCGTTCCCTTTTGTTAATGATCTGGGGTCGCTGTTCAATTGATACCCTATTCGGGATAATACCTCTACGATCTTTTCTGTTTCCTCGTTTGCGCCTTCGTTTGCCATGTTTTAGATATGTGTATAGTTGTTTGTATTCTTGGTTCTCCTGGTGGTTGGTGTGCTTACATTCCCATATCCATTGGTAAATCCATTCATGGCTAAGTGGACATTCTCTCGTTTTCTTTCCCTGATGGCTGATCAATTCAGGACTCCATCTATCTTCTTGGAGCCGGTTAACTATCCAGTCTTTCATGGGTTTGGTGAAAATCACTCTTTTTGGCTTTTCTTGATGACGAAGATTGGTCCTCCTTTGTGCATTTGCTGTTCGATAGACACCAGCTCCCCTACCTCTTGAACCCACATTTCGCTTAAGCTCACGTAAGATCGTAGATGGGTGAAAATGAACGATACAGGCAATCTCCTTTTGAGTAGCTCCTGTTTTCAATAATGCTTCAATTTGATACCTTTGATCAATACTGAGATGTGTGTAGTTTTTTGACATTTTGCAATCCAAAGATTGCACTGTTCAGGCTTTTGAAGGATGAAAAAGCCCTTAAAAGCTTTTTCATCCTTCAATTGCACTTATTAGTTGATCTCAGCCAATTTGATTCTTGCTATTTATAGATAATTTTGGGGTTTGCAAAAGATCTCATATCATTAATGGCTATCATAGGCACCCTCTTAAAAAGGGGAATCAAAATCAGGGAAACCCTGGAGCAGGAGTACTCTAACTCGCTTGAGCTTCAGAAAGCTGAACTACAAAAACTTCTGATCCACGCCCGTGGTACTGAGTTTGGTAATCACTATAATTTTAATCAAGTCCTAAATGGCTTTCGCAGTAGTGATAAGCAATTTTATAACCTCTTTAAAGAGCGCATTCCTATTTTTGATTATAATAAAATCTACCAAGAATGGTGGAATAAGTGTCTTGATGGCAAAAGCAATGTCTGCTGGCCTGGCAAAGTGAAATTTTTTGCGCTTAGTTCAGGAACTGCAGAGTCATCATCTAAACATATTCCGATTACCGAGGAAATGATCAAGTCTATACAAAAGACCAGTATTCGACAGATCCTGACCTTATCAAAATACAACATTGACGATTCGCTCTTTACTTCAGGCATTTTGTTGTTAGGTGGTAGCACCAACCTTTTGCACAAGGGCACCTATTTTGAGGGGGATCTTTCGGGGATTACGACCAGTCAACTTCCTTTTTGGTTTCAACATTTTTATAAACCTGGCAAGAAAATCGCTCAGAACACTGACTGGAATAAAAAAATAGATGAGATTGCAGCAAAAGCACCACAATGGAAAATTGGCATTATCGTAGGCATTCCAGGCTGGATACAAATAATGCTGGAGAGAATCATTGAACGCAATAATCTTAACAGCATACATGACATTTGGCCTGGGTTGAGCATTTATGTTCATGGAGGGGTATCCTTCGATCCTTATCGAAAAAGTTTTGAGAGGCTATTTTCTAAACCTTTGATTTACCTGGAGACCTATCTTGCCTCAGAAGGGTTTATTGCATTTCAGGCGCAAGCCAAAGCCAAGTCAATGCGTATTGTGCTGAACAATGGAATTTTTTATGAGTTCATACCATTTAATGGAGATAATTTCGATATCGAAGGGAACCTAAAAGACAATGCGGAGACACTGTCAATCGAAGAAGTTGAAGAAAATAAAGAGTATGCACTTTTACTTTCAACTAATGCAGGAGCATGGCGCTATCTAATTGGGGATACTATAAAATTTGTCTCCATAGAGGAATCTGAAATAATCATTACCGGAAGAACCAAGCATTTTTTAAGCCTTTGCGGAGAGCATTTATCCGTTGAGAACATGAATAGGGCCATTGAAATGGTTTCTCAGGAGATGAATGTGCCAATTAAGGAATTTGCAGTGGCCGGTGTCTCCAACGGAACAATGTGGTCACATGAATGGTATATCGGCGCTGAAGGAGATGTCAATAGCGACAATCTGAGAGATAAAATTGATGCTAGCTTAATGCAGTTGAATGATGACTATAGAGTTGAACGAAGTTCTGCACTCAATGAGGTCGTCGTCCGGGCATTACCACCTAGTGTTTTTTATGATTATATGACGCAGAATGGCAAGGTAGGGGGGCAAAACAAGTTTCCAAGGGTTCTTAAGAGTCAGAATTTAATAAGTTGGGAGAAATTTTTAAAAGAAAACAGTTTGTACTAAGATATGGTTTTTGCATTTACTAAGGGTCTGCTTTTTGGGATGGGATTAATGCTCGCCATGGGACCAGTATTCTTTACTATAATACAAACCAGCCTTCAACGAGGGTTTCGAACTGCCATTCTTGTGGCTACTGGTGTTATATTGAGTGATACATTTTACGTAGCGCTTGCGTCATTTGGATTGTCCCAGTTTTTGGATAGTGAAGAATTCAAGCTTTCTCTAGCCATTGGAGGCGGCGCCATCATGTTTGGGTATGGCCTGGTACTTTTTTTCAGAAAAACTGAATCGAGAGGATTCACAGATGTCAGTTGGAATGGTAATGCACTAAAATATTTGGTCAAAGGTTGGTTGATCAATTTTTTGAACCCATTTGTTTTTGTTTTCTGGATAGGTGTGGCTGGTTTAGCCCACGTTGACTATGGAAGTGTTCACCTTGATAAAATAGCTTTCTTTTCTGGTATAATTGCAATGGTTTACACTTCAGATATACTCAAATCTTACCTCGCCAATCAATTAAGAAGTGTTGTGACAACTTCACTGATATCGAAGTTCAATAAGGCGCTTGGTATATTTCTCATAGCCTCGGGTATCTGGCTTTTTTCATTTGCCCTGGAAATGCGAACATTGGTATCTTTCGCCAGTTTATCAACCGGCCCGTTTTGGTTTTAGTGGTTGGTATATAAAGTATTTGAAGTAGGCATTTAATAAATACAAATCATTTTATAAGGACAAGGTTTATGATTCACCATTCTGTCCAACAGATTATCAAATATTCCTTCTTTCATCTGACTGCGGTTAAACCTATAACAATATTGGTCAATGTATGCCTGAAGGTTATCTACGGAATGATGGATACCTCTAAGCCAGGCCTTGAACATCATAATTGTCCTGTGTAAGTCTGGGAAGTTCTTACCCTTCTTTCCACTATCGGTTTGAACCAGGAGGCTGTATTTATTTTTTAAGGGCATGTATCCCCTCCACTTATCGGTTTTGATGTTAGCCCGACAGGATATATGATCTTCGAAAAAAGGCTTTAGCTGCCTGGTACCTGCGTTGTCAATTATCCTGGCATACATTCGGCTAACTCCTCTGCCTTTCTTCTCAATTGCAACTAAAACCTGCCTTTTTCGGTTATTCTGACGCCCTACAACACCTTCTTCCTGTTCTCCTACTACCGTTTCATCGACTTCTACTTTGCCCATTAGCGGGTATTTGCCACTGCTGGCCATTGCTTTCATAACCTTGTGTTGGAACAGCCAGCAGGTTTTTTGGCGCAACCCCAGTTTTCGGCTCAGTTCAGTAGAAGCAATTCTTTTTTTATTTGTACTCATGTAGTAAACAATATAAAAAGCCTTTAAAAGTGGGAATTTAACCTTGTGGAATAGGGTGCTACTAGTGGGAGTAGCCTGATACTTGCATTTAGTGCATTGCCGTGTATGCTGCAGCTTCCCACCGCAATACCGGTCATGGCCACACCTCTCACATTTAAACCCTTTGGGCCATTTCAATTCGGCCAGGTATTCTTGGCAACTGTCGTTATCGGGGAATTTCTCCTGAAACTCGAAAAGTGTTAGACTTTCATACTTTTTCTCCATATCTTGAAATTTAACTTTTACTCTTAATTGATATTAATATACTGAATATCAGTGACTTAACAAAGTATTTCAAGCTGTTTTTAGAGTCAAAATCATTATTTATTATATGCCTACTTCAATAAAGTATAATCCATCCTCGGTTTAATTTGTCCTCAAATCTGTAAAAATGGATAACAAATATTCTATCACATCAAGAAACAAAGTAAAACGAATACCACAACGAGGCTCTTATGATAAAGAAACACTTTATCAGATATTAGATGCCGGTTTCTTGTGTCACGCAGGTTTTGTGGTTGATGGACAGCCCTATGTCATCCCAACCATCTACGGAAGAGAAAATAATCATCTTTATTTGCACGGAGCAACAACTAGCCGCATGTTGGTAAATTTAAAGGAAGGAATACCGGTCTGTATAACCGTTACCCATCTTGATGGAATAGTGTTGGCCAGATCCGCATTTCATCATTCTATGAACTACCGTTCAGCAGTAGTATTTGGTAAAGCAAAAGAGGTTAGTGATGAACAGAAGGAAAATGCATTATTCGTTGTTTCCGAGAATATTATTAAAGGCCGATGGGATGAAGTTCGAAGTCCAAATCCTAAGGAATTAAAAGCCACGACAGTTCTTGCACTCGAGATTGATCAGGCGTCTTCAAAAATCAGAACAGGACCACCCAAAGATGAACCGGAAGATTATGCGCTGGATATCTGGGCAGGCGTAATTCCATTTAATCTCGTTCCTGGTGAATCAATTAGTGATGATGAGCTTAAGCCAGGTTTATGCCCCTCACAAAGTGTAGTTTCTTATTCAATTTAATGGGTTATCAGACGTTATTTTAGCTGGAAAGGGGCTGATTAGGGAAACAGGAGGAGTTGTTGTTTAATTAGTGTCTGTATGAAAACAGGCTAATATGCTGATTATCCATCATATTCGTATTTTTTCCATCAAATCAGCGCTGAATTATTCTCGAATCTGATTCAGTAGAATTATCAAATTCACAAATATTATCAAGAACAGTTGCGTTGTAGCCTGTTAATTGGCCATTTGAAGGTTTTCCATTCAAAAACCCCAAAGAATTCACTTTGAGATTCGCAGGCTTTTTGGTCTGCCGGGGAGTAAAATCCCTGTCCTTTTTTTGTTCATTCAGTGTAGAAAAGAAACGATTTTTTCGGTTGGTTTATCAGGATTAATCATTATATTGCATATAACCGATATAAATACAAACCATGAGGAAATCCTTCCAGCCCCAACTTACCCTGGGATGCACACCCATCGAGCAAGTAGAGGCTCCGGTGAAAACTAAAAGCCACTTAGCTGCCCTGGCAGCCGCCCTTCAATATATCTATGTCCAACCTGAATGGAACCAGCGTATTTTTGAATTACTTTCTTCCAAACTCATTGAGGGAAAGAAAAAGACGGGCCGTGAGGGTATGAGTCTGTGGGAGGTCTTCGTATTGGCCCAGGTGCGCCTGTGCATGAACATCTCTTACGATGAGTTACACCAATATCTCCAATTACGACACGTTGGTACGGGGCATTATGGGGGTGCTGCCTACCGACTACTCTGTGGGCAAACAGTATAAGTACCAGAACATTTATGACAATGTGACCTTGCTGGACGATGAACTGCTCATCGGCATCAATGATGTAATCGTAGCAGCAGGTCACCAGGTGTTTAAAAAAAAAGGAAAAACCGGAGGGGAGGAAGTTGCCTTGCGTTGCAAGACCGATAGTTTCGTGGTAGAAACCGACACCCACTTTCCTACCGACTACAACCTGCTATGGGACAGTGCCAGAAAGTGTATAGATGTAGCTGATTTATTGGTCTCAAAAAGGTATTTTACTGGCTGGCGTAAGTCCGGGGATTGGCGCAGATCCCTCAAAAGGCTGATGCGCAGCGTGGGCAGGACCACCGGCTCAGGAGGAAAAAACAAAGAGGAGCGGGTAGAGCAGGCTGCCACTTCCTATCTGACTAAAGCCCGTGCTTTGAGCAAGAAAGTGGGCCAAATGTTGGAAAAACATCAGGGAAACTCTATCGAGGAGTTCGCAGCCCTGATGGCATTGACCTATTATCTTGAGATGTTGGAAAAGCACATCGAGTTGCTCGACAGGCGGTTGATCAGAGCAGAGACCATTCCCCATGTCGAAAAAGTCTTTTCCATCTTTCAACCTTATGCCGAAATGATCAAAAAAGGCAAACTGCACCCCAATGTGGAGATCGGTAAGAATCTGGCCATCACTTCGGATCAATACCATTTACTCATAGACTGGCAAATAGCTGAAAAACAAACCGACAACCAACTTACCCTATCAATTGCCCGGCGTATCGCTGAGAAATACCCCATCCAAAGCCTGAGCACCGACAAGGGGTTTTCCGATAAAGAGGATAAAGCAACTCTGCAAACCTTCATCCCAGAAGTGATCATGCCTAAAAAGGGTAGGTTAAACAAAGAAGAAAAAGCCATCGAATCAGCGCCAGCCTTCAAAAGGTTGAAAAACAAGCATTCTGCTATCGAATCCAACATTAATGAGCTGGAACACCGGGGATTGGACCGATGCCCGAACCGTACCCGCAAAACTTTCAATAGCTACATCGGGTTGGCCATTACTGCCTACAACCTTCACAAGATCGGGCGTAAACTCCAGGCTGACCGTCTGGCCGCCCAGCAGCAAGCCAATTGCCAGAAACAAGCAGCTTAATCACCTTTTAGCTGTTTAATAAGGATTAGGCACTGGCAGAAGTGCGTCCTGGCCAGGCTAAAACCCGGCTATTTTTATCAAAAACCATCAAAAACAATGAATAAAAGCAAAGTCACCCTTTATTAGTCAGCAAGGTGAGTGATTTTTTCATTGTTCCATTTTAAGCAATATTTTAATACGACCTAAAACTCGCTGTTTTCTTAGAGACACTAATTAGTGTCTGTATGAAAACAGGCTAATATGCTGATTATCCATCATATTCGTATTTTTTCCATCAAATCAGCGCTGAATTATTCTCGAATCTGATTCAGTAGAATTATCAAATTCACAAATATTATCAAGAACAGTTGCGTTGTAGCCTGTTAATTGGCCATTTGAAGGTTTTCCATTCAAAACCCCCAAAGAATTCACTTTGAGATTCGCAGGCTTTTTGGTCTGTCGGGGAGTAAAATCCCTGTCCTTTTTTTGTTCATTCAGTGTAGAAAAGAAACGATTTTTTCGGTTGGTTTATCAGGATTAATCATTATATTGCATATAACCGATATAAATACAAACCATGAGGAAATCCTTCCAGCCCCAACTTACCCTGGGATGCACACCCATCGAGCAAGTAGAGGCTCCGGTGAAAACTAAAAGCCACTTAGCTGCCCTGGCAGCCGCCCTTCAATATATCTATGTCCAACCTGAATGGAACCAGCGTATTTTTGAATTACTTTCTTCCAAACTCATTGAGGGAAAGAAAAAGACGGGCCGTGAGGGTATGAGTCTGTGGGAGGTCTTCGTATTGGCCCAGGTGCGCCTGTGCATGAACATCTCTTACGATGAGTTACACCATATCTCCAATTACGACACGTTGGTACGGGGCATTATGGGGGTGCTACCTACCGACTACTCTGTGGGCAAACAGTATAAGTACCAGAACATTTATGACAATGTGACCTTGCTGGACGATGAACTGCTCATCGGCATCAATGATGTAATCGTAGCAGCAGGTCACCAGGTGTTTAAAAAAAAAAGGAAAAACCGGAGGGGAGGAAGTTGCCTTGCGTTGCAAGACCGATAGTTTCGTGGTAGAAACCGACACCCACTTTCCTACCGACTACAACCTGCTATGGGACAGTGCCAGAAAGTGTATAGATGTAGCTGATTTATTGGTCTCAAAAAGGTATTTTACTGGCTGGCGTAAGTCCGGGGATTGGCGCAGATCCCTCAAAAGGCTGATGCGCAGCGTGGGCAGGACCACCGGCTCAGGAGGAAAAAACAAAGAGGAGCGGGTAGAGCAGGCTGCCACTTCCTATCTGACTAAAGCCCGTGCTTTGAGCAAGAAAGTGGGCCAAATGTTGGAAAAACATCAGGGAAACTCTATCGAGGAGTTCGCAGCCCTGATGGCATTGACCTATTATCTTGAGATGTTGGAAAAGCACATCGAGTTGCTCGACAGGCGGTTGATCAGAGCAGAGACCATTCCCCATGCCGAAAAAGTCTTTTCCATCTTTCAACCTTATGCCGAAATGATCAAAAAAGGCAAACTGCACCCCAATGTGGAGATCGGTAAGAATCTGGCCATCACTTCGGATCAATACCATTTACTCATAGACTGGCAAATAGCTGAAAAACAAACCGACAACCAACTTACCCTATCAATTGCCCGGCGTATCGCTGAGAAATACCCCATCCAAAGCCTGAGCACCGACAAGGGGTTTTCCGATAAAGAGGATAAAGCAACTCTGCAAACCTTCATCCCAGAAGTGATCATGCCTAAAAAGGGTAGGTTAAACAAAGAAGAAAAAGCCATCGAATCAGCGCCAGCCTTCAAAAGGTTGAAAAACAAGCATTCTGCTATCGAATCCAACATTAATGAGCTGGAACACCGGGGATTGGACCGATGCCCGAACCGTACCCGCAAAACTTTCAATAGCTACATCGGGTTGGCCATTACTGCCTACAACCTTCACAAGATCGGGCGTAAACTCCAGGCTGACCGTCTGGCCGCCCAGCAGCAAGCCAATTGCCAGAAACAAGCAGCTTAATCACCTTTTAGCTGTTTAATAAGGATTAGGCACTGGCAGAAGTGCGTCCTGGCCAGGCTAAAACCCGGCTATTTTTATCAAAAACCATCAAAAACAATGAATAAAAGCAAAGTCACCCTTTATTAGTCAGCAAGGTGAGTGATTTTTTCATTGTTCCATTTTAAGCAATATTTTAATACGACCTAAAACTCGCTGTTTTCTTAGAGACACTAATTAGTGTCTCTAAGAAAACAGCCCTTTTTTTATAAAATGAATTATTATGGATGAGATTTTCATTTTCTTTCTATGAGTTAATACCTGAGTATCAATCGATTAGAAAAAATGGAAAGATCGACCATAAGAATAATTTTTAATTTAGGTGTGTTTTCTTAGAGACACTAATTAGGCATAAACCCTCCACCCAAAGTAACTTGAACCAAGTAGAGTATGATTTAGTAGCCCCGCTTCTTGAGCTTTGGTGGCCTTACTTTTTCTATGGCTATTCAGTGAATAAACCGAATTTGCCTACTTTATAAGGTTGGATAGTAGTTTTAAAATATCGAAAATTGTTTAAATATTTTTGTAAGAGTGAGTAAACTGGTAAATCTATTGTGGGTTTCATGTCTCGCGTTCCTGCTCAGCATGCATGAATTGAGCGCTACACACATCAGGGCAAGCGAGATACGGGTGAGGAGAATTAGTACTACTAGTCTCACTTATGAGATAACGGTAATAGGCTATAGGGATACGGGATCAGATATTCAATTTGGAGGTGGAGTATTGTTCATCGGTGGGGAGGAAATCCAGGATTTCCCGAATATAATTAAAATCGATTTGGGCAATGAAATTGAATTCAACAGATTTTCAGTGGAGTTTACTTTTCAGGGGCCGGGGGTTCAGACAATTGGATATAGAGAAGAAAACAGGAACGAAGGGATACTCAATATGTTTAATTCAGTTGAAACGCCTTTTTACGTAGAAACTCAAATAATTATCGATCCCATTTTTGGATTAAATGACAGTCCTGTCCTTACAGTACCTCCGGTTGATCGTGGGGCAGTTGGTGCCGAATTTATTCACAATCCCGGTGCCATAGATATAAATGGAGATAGCCTGTCTTATCATTTGATCATTCCAAGGCAAGCCCTCGACTCGAGTGTAGTTGATTATGCAGATCCTAATGATCCTAAGTTTTATGATGATTTCTCTCGAGGTAATTCATTTTCCAACGGTCCTCCAACATTTGGAATTGATGCTGTTGCCGGAGATTTAGTTTGGGATGCACCTGGCCGGGAAGGAGAATATAATGTAGCATTTACCATTAAAGAATGGCGAAAGATTTCCGGGCAGTGGTTTCAGTTGGGATTCGTGGTCAGAGATATGCAAATCATAATTGAGGATAGTGACAATGAACCACCGGAAATCATTCCACCACCAGATCTTTGCGTCGTGGCAGGTACCAAAATAGAGGAAATCATTGAAGGTGATGATCCTGACGGTCACCCGGTTGAATTGGAAGCATTTGGCGGCCCGTTTCAAGTTCTTTCCTCGAAGGCAATATTTAGACCGGATCCACCGATAGCAATGGCTGTTCCGGCTTTCATGACCTTTGAGTGGCAGACTGACTGCAGTCATATTCGTCAAAGGCCATATAATGTGCAGATAAAGGCAACAGATGTACCTCCTCAAAATGAAGGTCCAAGATTGGTAGAATTTAAAACCTGGCAGATTCAGATTGTGGCGCCGCCCCCAACAGGGTTGATTACAACGGTGCTTCCCGGTGAATCTATTGAATTGAATTGGGATGACTACGCCTGCGGCACTGCCACCAATATGCAGATCTGGAGAAGAGTGGACAATTTCGATATTCCTGCAGATTCCTGTTCGATAGGTATGCCCGATAATACGGGGTACGAGTTAATAGATGTAATAGACATAGATGAGACGAGTTACATTGATAACGATATGGGGCAAGGTTTGGCTCCGGGAGCAAAGTATTGTTATCGATTGGTGGCTGAGTTTGCTCCTCCTACGAGTGGTGAAAGTTTTGTCTCGGAAGAATCATGCTCAATAATGCTTGCTGACGCACCTGTGATTACCAATGTTACGGTAGAGAAAACTGATCAGGTAGTGGGAGAGATACTTGTTAGATGGAGGGAACCCTTCGAAATTGATCAGACTATGTTCCCACCGCCCTATAAATATGAGATACTACGGTCAGAAGGTCTGGTGAATAACGGTGTTAATGTAAACCTGGGACAAACCGCCAATACGTTTTATAATGATACGGGTTCGGTTAGTGATCCTCTCAACACTTTATCAAATCCTTATAACTACCAGGTAATACTGATTGATGTAAATGATCAGGCGGTCGATACGTCTGCGGTTGCTTCTACCGTTGAGTTGGAACCAACTCCTTTGGTTTCTGCAATTGAGTTGAATTGGGATGCTGAGGTTCCGTGGTCAAACAATACCCAGGATTTCCCGACACACTTTGTCTACCGCGACAATATCGCTTCGGATCCAAACGAGCTTATACAGATTGCTGTGGTTAATGTCAACCTAGACGGTTTCACATACCTTGACGATGGAACCCATAATGGGGAAGCCTTGGACGATGAAGTGTCTTACTGTTACTTTGTGACAACACAGGGTTCTTATGGGAACCCAGCTATAGCCGCTCCACTGGTTAATAACTCGCAGATTACATGCGCACAACCCAACGATGAAATTCCCCCGTGCACTCCGGTTTCATTCATGGTTGATGAGGCATTTGGGTGTGAGCAATTCCTAGTTAACCAGGTGTGTGAATTCAGTGATTTCAGTAATCGGCTGATATGGGAAGAAGATGATGCATCGGTGTGTGATGATGATATAAGAAGCTATAATATTTATTTTTCAGAGGATGGCGAAGAACCAATGCAACTAGTTAGCAATGTGTTCGGAAAAGAATTTAGCCATACCGGACTCTCCTCTTTTAAAGGTTGTTACAGGATTTCGGCAGTGGACCGATCAGGCAATGAAAGTGAGCTTTCAGAGATGATCTGTAACGACAATTGCCCCTTTTACAGGCTACCCAATATTTTTACACCTAATAATGATGGTCACAACGATTTGTTCAAGCCGTTTACAACGACCGAAAGCAATAGAGAAACATTTGAGAGAAGTCTTTGCCCACGCTTTGTGGAAACAGTGAAACTTAGAATATTCGATCGTTATGGGAATGAAGTTTTTGATTACAACTCTGCGAGTGATACAGAAAATAGTGTTCTAATTAATTGGACAGGTCAGTCTAACAGTGGATCAGAATTGCCGGCTGGGGTATATTACTATGTGGCCGATATTACCTTTGATGTGCTGGATGAGGATAATGCTGAGCAGCAAATAACCGGTTGGGTCCAAATGTTGCGCTAGAAATTAGTTATCCAAAAGAACATTCTTCCATCCGGTAAAAAATTACGGAAAATTAATTGGGCTGGTAATGCAGATGTGGTTCTGAATATCGTACACTGAATAAGCCGCCTGCTGCAGGCCGGGAATGTCGATTTATGAACTTCGGTATTCGGCGATGGGTGTTCGATATACATAAATTTTTGATTTATTAACCTTGAAGAAGGAAGTATGAATGTAAGTTCAAGTAATAAGTGCAATTTTCCTTTGTAGCATTGCTTTGCGTTTAGGTAATTAAATTTTCTAACAGGGCGTTCATTGATTTTGTTTTCAACAACTGTTTGCTCCTCTGTAACAAATCTAATATCTGTTTTCTTAGGATAAAACCTTCTGAACCCCAATCCTATTTTCAACTGTCCCTTTATCCTGACTAAATAGGGACGAGTGAAATAGGCATCCACATCAAGGGATTGAGCAATCAACTCATGTTTAGAAAATGCTAACATTATCAAAAGTGAGTGTTTCCAGTTTGTGTTTATCCTGAGAGAGTTCCTCCAGCCTTCGGCCATTTGATCGGCATTTTTACTGTGCATCTTTCTGATTCTGGTAAAAAGACTTGCTCGGTCTGTCATCACCAACAAAGAGCCTTTGTGGTTTTTACCCATCATTAAATACCACTTCTATATCTCCCAATCGTTCCCTTTTGTTAATGATCTGGGGTCGCTGTTCAATTGATACCCTATTCGGGATAATACCTCTACGATCTTTTCTGTTTCCTCGTTTGCGCCTTCGTTTGCCATGTTTTAGATATGTGTATAGTTGTTTGTATTCTTGGTTCTCCTGGCGGTTGGTGTGCTTACATTCCCATATCCATTGGTAAATCCATTCATGGCTAAGTGGACATTCTCTCGTTTTCTTTCCCTGATGGCTGATCAATTCAGGACTCCATCTATCTTCTTGGAGCCGGTTAACTATCCAGTCTTTCATGGGTTTGGTGAAAATCACTCTTTTTGGCTTTTCTTGATGACGAAGATTGGTCCTCCTTTGTGCATTTGCTGTTCGATAGACACCAGCTCCCCTACCTCTTGAACCCACATTTCGCTTAAGCTCACGTGAGATCGTAGACGGGTGAAAATGAACGATACAGGCAATCTCCTTTTGAGTAGCTCCTGTTTTCAATAATGCTTCAATTTGATACCTTTGATCAATACTGAGATGTGTGTAGTTTTTTGACATTTTGCAATCCAAAGATTGCACTGCTCAGGCTTTTTCATCCTTCAATTGCACTTATTAGTTGATCTCAGCGAATTCTAATATCTGAATTTTTATTTTTAATTCGGTTTTTGTTGATTCCGTAATCAGCTTTAGAGAAAATAGCTCACTGACTAACCATAAGTTATGTAAGCCCCTGTATTGACAAATGGATTAATTTTACCAACTCCACCAAATAGCCATTAATGAAAGCTTATGTTTTTCCAGGTCAGGGCTCCCAATTCTCCGGAATGGGCAAGGATTTTTTTGATAGTAGTGAAACAGCCAGTGAACTGTTGTTGAAGTCCAATGGCATCTTAGGTTTTGATATAACCAGCATTATGTTTGATGGATCTGCAGAAGATCTCAGGCAAACAAAAGTTACACAACCGGCTATTTTCCTCCATTCTGTAGTCTTGACGATGACTGATCACAACTTCATGCCCAATATGGTCGCAGGACATTCTCTGGGAGAATTTTCAGCCCTGGTAGCCAATAAGGCATTGAGCTTTGAAGATGGTCTTAAACTAGTATCTAAGAGAGCTTCGGCTATGCAAAAGGCCTGTGAAATTAACCCATCTACTATGGCTGTTGTATTAGCGCTGGATGACCAGGTAGTGGAGGATATTTGCGCTGAGATCGATGACATAGTGGTTGCTGCTAATTACAACTGCCCCGGTCAGTTGGTAATATCAGGAAGTAACCGAGGCATTGAAATTGCCTGTGAGAAGATGAAGGAAGCAGGGGCCAAGCGTGCTTTACCTCTGCCGGTTGGAGGAGCTTTTCATTCACCAATTATGGAACCCGCAAGAGAGGAATTAGAGAAGGCTATTCAATCGACTCCCTTTAATGATCCTATCTGTCCGGTGTACCAAAATGTAAATGCCAAACCCTCAACAAATGTTGAAATAATAAAGATCAATCTGATTGCGCAACTGACAGCCCCTGTCAGGTGGGCTCAAACCATACAAAATATGGTTACTGACGGCGCAACCGAGTTTGTTGAATGCGGACCTGGCAGAGTCCTTCAGGGATTAGTTAAAAAGATAGATAACACCGTTGAGGCAAGAAGCCTGTAAGAATTACTTTTTATAGTACTTCAAGGCTTCAGGCATCCATTTGTTCAGGTCCGAGATCCTTGTATCATGAGAAGGGTGAGTTGATACGAATTTAGGGGGTGATTCACCGCCACTTTGAGCTGACATTCTTTCCCAGAACGTTGGCGCTTCCCTGGGGTCGTACCCTGCTATGGCCATAAAAATTATTCCTAAGTGATCTGCTTCTGATTCGTGTTTACGTGAAAACTTTAAAATCCCAAGACTCGTAGCCGCCCCAGCACCTTGCATAATGAGTTCCTTGGATACCTCACCGGTGCCACCCGCACCAAGGATTGCTGAAATGGCGGCTAATCCGTACTGAGCACTAGTCTGCTGGCTTATTCTTTCCCTTCCATGGTTAGCAACGGCATGGGCAACCTCATGTCCCATTACTACAGCCAGACCATTTTCATCTTTACAAATCGGCAGTATACCGGTATAGAAAGCTACTTTACCGCCGGGCATAGCCCATGCATTTACCTGTTCCGACTCAATAAGATTAAATTCCCAAGCGTATCCTTCAAGGTGATCTTCCCACCCATTTTCGTTCATATATTTTTCGACAGCAATTTGAATGCGATGACCGACATTCTTCACCAAAGCAACTTGTTCCTCATCATCAGACAGCTTGCTCTCCTTTTTGACCTGTTCATATTGCTCAAAACTGGCAGGAATAATTTGGGAATTCTTTACAAGGCTTAGCTGTCTGCGACCGGTTACGGGCACTTTTGCACACCCATAAATCAATAAAACCCAAGCAAGTAGCAGGAAGGACCTTCTCATGATATATAAACTGATGTAAATTTATTCGACTTGATCTCACTAATCCACAACATTATATGATTCATATTTTAATATTAATACAATTATTGGACCAGTTATTGTTACGAATATTACAATGAATAGGTGGCGATTTTGGGTGAAAATAACTTAAAATGTCACCGACTATTACTTCCTTTCATTATCAAAGACGTTAAAGGCATTATCTTTGTAAAGGACTTAGCTTGTGGGAATGCATGAAAATTATTGGAGTTGGACGTAATTATGCGGATCACATCAAGGAACTCAACAACGATCTTCCGGATGAACCGGTAATATTTTTTAAACCGGAAACGGCATTAATTATCAGAAATCAACCCTTCTTTTACCCCTCTTTTTCCAATGATATTCACTATGAGGTTGAAATTGTAATCAAACTTTCCAAGCACGGGAAAAATATCGAAGAGCAATTTGCTCATAAATACTTTGATCAGGTGGGTGTAGGTATTGATTTTACTGCACGGGATTTGCAATCTAAAGCAAAATCTAAAGGTTTGCCCTGGACCTTGGCCAAGGGATTTAACGGATCAGCGCCCATTTCCGATTTTAAGCCATTAATTGATTTTAAGGATATTCGCGATATCAATTTTCACCTCGAATTGAATGGTCAAATTGTTCAGTCAGGCAATACTAAATTGATGATCAATCGCGTTGAATTCCTAGTATCTTATATTTCCAAGTTTATCATGTTAAAGAAAGGAGACTTGATTTTCACAGGTACTCCCAAAGGTGTAGGTCCTGTGAAAATAGGGGACAATTTGAAAGCATTTATTGAAAGAGAGAAATTGTTAGACTTTAATGTTAGGTAAACTTAAATGGTTCATATTTATTGGAGTTTTGTTCTCCTTTACCATTCCTTCTGACGACCTATATAATCAGAAAGGTTATTACCTGTTTCCCATCCGACCGGGCGAAATTAATTACTTGTCCGGTTCAATGGGCGAACTAAGAACCACACACTTCCATTCAGGGATTGACATTAAAACCGGGGGTGTACAAGGATACACTGTATATGCGGCTGCTAACGGATTTTTGAATAGAGTTAAGGTATCGGTTGGCGGTTACGGAAAAGCGCTCTACATACAGCATCCAAACAATACTTTTACAGTATATGCTCATTTGAGAGACTTTTCAAAAGATGTTGCTGATTATGTGAGGGCCCAACAATACCTAAAGAAGTCTTATGTAGTAGATTTGTTTCCAAAAAAAGGAACACTCAACTATTACAAAGGAGATATTATTGCCGCATCAGGCAATACCGGATCATCCTCGGCGCCACACTTGCATTTTGAAATAAGAGATGAGAATCACAGAATATTGGACCCGTTGAGATTTGACTTTCCCGAAATAAGAGATTCTCGCGTCCCGGAAGTACGAACCATCGCTTTTAAGACCATGGATATTGGCTCAAGAGTAAATGGTCAGTTCGGCCGATTAGACTTTGCTACATCCAGAGATGATAACACATTTAGTTTGAAAGAAAATGTCAATTTATCCGGTAGAATTGGAGTTGAGATCTATGCATTTGACCGTCAAAATGATACAAATAACAGGTATGGCCTACCTTGTGTTGAGTTTTACCACAATGATGAACTGGTATACAGTCACGACATAAAGGTTTTTTCATTTAGGGATACAAGGAACTTATTGGTCCACACGAACTACCATCATATGTTGAACACCCGGAGGAGGTTCCACAAGCTCTATATTGATGATGGTAATGGGATCGACTTCTATGACGCGGATGGAGATGGAATTATTAATATCCATGACACATTGAGTCACAATTTCAACATCAAACTTTGGGATGTTAAAGGGAATTTCTCTGAAACAAAATTTAAAGTGAACAATGTGAGAGCAAGTAGTAATAAGTCCCCGAGATGGCATAGAGGTGAACATTATCGTGTAACAGACAATACCCTTGAGATTTATAAAGATTATAATAAAGATGAGCCCGGTCATGTAACCGTATATGCAAATCGCTTCAGTTATGAGATTGAACCGGCATTTAAGTCGGAAAACAAGGTTTACTATCTCTGGAATTTGAAAGATGGCCTTCCGGATTCCGTCGATTACTGTGGAACAATAGAGAATATGAATTTTAAGGGTACCATACCATCAGGTTCAGAATTCAAATTTTTTAGCAGTGTAGTTGACCTGGAATTCGGAAATAGAACTTTGTTTGATACACTATATCTTCAAACCTGGGTTGAACGGGATTCTGTAAGAAATAGAGAACTTTTCAAGTTCGATCACTCAACTGTCCCCATTCGCAGAAATGTGAAGTTAACATTGAAACCCAAATTAGCTTTTTCGGATGTGGAAAAGACTTCTGTTTATGCAATCAATGGAAAGGGTAAGTTGAGTTTCTTTGGCGGAGAATGGGAAAATGATCAGATCACTTTTTCTACCAGAGAATTGGTGAATTTTACGCTGGCTACTGATTCCATTGCGCCTACTATCAAACCGATAAAGATCAATAAGGATGGTTTGAGATTCATAATCGATGATGAGATGTCAGGAATTGCTTCATTTGAAGCATTTGTTAATGGTGAATGGGTTTTAATGAATTATGAAAGCAAGAAGAAGTTAATTTGGTCCGAAAAATTAGATCAAAGAATCCCGTTTACAGGTGAGATAACTCTTAGTGTAAAAGATAATGTGGGCAACGAATCAACTTATAATTCTAAACTATAATACTGGATGAGTCTCAAAGTCGAAGATAAAGCGCCTGATTTTGAGGGCAAAGATCAGTCATGGTAACGTTCATCGTTGACGAAAACGGAGTAATCACAGAAGCGATCAAAAAGTGAAAACGAAAGATCACGTAGCCCAAATTTTGGGATAGCGAACATTAACCACCTCCATGTACTTCGTCTTCTGCAGGAATGTTTTCTGAACTCTGTTTGGCGAAATAATACTCTCTATTAAGCCTGGCTATATGCTCCAGACTGATTTCTTTCGGGCATTCTACAGAGCATGCACCGGTGTTGGTGCATGAACCGAATCCTTCCGCATCCATCTGTTCCACCATTTTTTCTGCTCTTTCTTTGGCCTCAACCCTACCCTGTGGTAAGAGCGAAAGATGTGAAACTTTAGCAGAAACGAAAAGCATGGCTGAAGCGTTCTTACAAGCGGCAACACATGCGCCACAACCAATACAGGCAGCCGCGTCCATCGACTCATTAGACACTCTGGCAGGAATTGCAATTTCGTTGGCATCGGGCACTCCACCGGTACCTACGGAAATAAATCCTCCGGCTTGTATGATCCTGTCAAAAGAAGTTCTATCGACAACCAGATCCTTGATTACCGGGAACGGCTGAGCTCTCCATGGTTCAATGGTTATAGTATCTCCGTCTTTAAATGATCGCATGTGGAGCTGGCAGGTGGTTATTGCCTGCTGAGGCCCATGAGGACGGCCATTAATGTACATACTACACATTCCACAGATACCTTCACGGCAGTCATGATCAAAATGTACAGGATCTTCTCCGCTCTTTTCCAACTGGCCATTCAGGATGTCCATCATTTCCAGGAAAGAGGTATCGGGTGTGATGTCTGAAACCTTGTAAGTTTTAAAACCACCTCGATCTTGTGAATTTTTTTGTCTCCAGATTTTTAAGGTCAAATCCATAAAGCGATCTCTTTTACTTATAGCTCCTTTGAGTGAGCTTAACGTTTTCAAAAATCAGGTCTTCCTTACGCAGTGTCTCATCATTGTCCTGGCCATTGTACTCCCAGCATGCACCGTAGGCATAATTTTCATCATCACGTTTTGCTTCACCTTCTTCTGTTTGATATTCTTCCCTGAAGTGCCCACCGCAAGATTCGTTGCGGTCCAAGGCGTCATCTACCATTACTTCGGCTAACTCAAAAAAGTCTCCTACCCGCAGCGCTTTTTCCAGTGTCATATTGAGATCTTCATTAACACCAACAACATTAACATCTTCCCAATATTCTTTTCTTAACTGCCGAATCTCTTTTTTAGCTTCTTTCAAGCCATCTGTGGTACGTGACATCCCACACTTATCCCACATAACCTTACCGAGGGCCTTATGGAAGTCATCTACTGTTCTACTACCTTTTGAGTGGAGTAATTTGTCAATGTTCGCTCTGATATTTTCTTCAGCCTTCTTGAAATCTTCATGATCGGTAGCTACTTTGTCATAGGGCATTTTTGCCAGATAGTCTCCTAAAGTATAAGGAATAACGAAGTAACCGTCGGCTAATCCTTGCATCAATGCGCTGGCACCCAACCTATTCGCTCCATGGTCTGAGAAGTTGCATTCACCCAAAGCATAGAGGCCGGGAACATTAGTCATAAGATTGTAATCAACCCATAAACCACCCATTGTATAATGCACCGCGGGATAGATCATCATTGGTACTTCATATGGATTATCACCCGTAATCTGCTTGTACATATCGAAGAGATTGCCGTATTTGCTCTTGATGACCTCTTTTCCATCTCTTTCTAATGCATCCGCAAAATCAAGGAATACTGCCAATCCAGTTGCTCCCACACCACGGCCTTCATCACAAACAATTTTAGCGTTTCGGGAGGCAACATCTCGAGGGACCAGGTTACCAAAGGCTGGATATCTTCTCTCCAGGTAGTAATCCCGGTCATTCTCGGAGACTTTGATGGCATCCTGGGCGGTTAAGTCTTTCATAGCTTGTTTAGGTACCCAAACCCTTCCGTCATTACGCAGTGATTCTGACATCAAAGTCAGTTTGGATTGAGAATGACCGGAAACCGGAATACAGGTTGGGTGTATTTGTGTGAAACATGGATTAGCAAAAAGAGCTCCTTTTTTATGTGCCCTCCACGCTGCAGATGCATTTGAGCCCATAGCATTAGTGGAAAGGAAGAACACATTTCCATATCCTCCTGTAGCTAGTATCACCGCATGAGCGCTGTGCGATTCAATTTTACCGGTAATCAAGTTTCTAGTTATTATCCCTCTGGCTTGACCATCGATTACCACTAAATCAAGCATTTCTGTTCGATTGTACATTTTAACTTTACCAGTAGATATTTGCCTGCTCAAGGCGCTGTAAGCTCCGAGTAGTAACTGCTGGCCTGTTTGGCCCCGGGCATAGAATGTTCTTGAAACCTGCGCACCACCGAAGGATCTATTAGCCAGTAGTCCCCCATATTCTCTTGCGAAAGGAACTCCCTGAGCTACGCACTGATCAATAATATTTACACTTACTTCTGCTAAACGATATACGTTAGCTTCTCTTGATCGGTAGTCACCACCTTTAATGGTATCATAAAACAGGCGGAAAACACTGTCGCCGTCATTTTGATAATTCTTAGCTGCATTTATCCCACCTTGTGCAGCTATACTATGCGCTCTCCTTGGGCTGTCCTGGAAACAAAACGATTTGACATTGTACCCCAATTCTGCCAAAGATGCAGCGGCTGAGGCGCCAGCTAATCCGGTACCTACGACGATAATGTCATATTTTCTTTTGTTTGCCGGGTTGACCAATTTGATATTAAACTTATGATGATTCCATTTTTCATCTAATGGGCCACCGGGGATTTTAGCGTCGAGAGACATATATATCGATTATATCATTTAGAGTAATCCACGAACTTTCATGTACATGTAAACCGGCATTGAAGCAAATAGTAACGGTACGATGATTGCAAAGGCAGTTCCTACTTTCTTAATCAATGGTGTATATTTTATATGTGATAATCCTAGTGTCTGAAATGCGCTTTTAAATCCATGGGACAAATGGAAAGCAAGTAGCATCATGGCAATGACATAAAACGCCACATACCATGTTTGGGAGAATGCCGCAGAAACAATCGTGTAAAGATCTTTTATTGATCCGGAATCATAATCGACCATTGGAATATTGCCAAACTTCATTTCAAACCAGAAACTCTTTAAATGAACCACCAGGAAGATCAAAACGAATGTCCCCAAAATCCCCATACTCCTGGAAGTCCACAAACTATTGGCCGAAGCATTTGATACCGCATATTGAACAGGTCTTGATTTTCTATTGTGGATTGTAATAACAACAGAGTATATAACATGCGCTAAAATACAGACATAAGTCAAAATGGATAAGGCCAATACTGCTGGAGTAGTAGTCATAAACTTAGCATACTCATTAAAAGACTGACCCCCATCATCTTTGAATAACAGCATATTTCCCAGTAAGTGACCAATGAGAAAAATGATTAGAAATAAGCCAGTCAGGGCCATCAGTAATTTTTTGCCCAGGCTACTGGATAATGCTTGTGAAAGCCAATTCATACTGTATTAATTTAAATCATCTGGCACTTGTAAATATAAGATTGGAGATAGTACTAAGCAATTCTCTTCCATAAACTAAGAAATCCAAAAGACGTTTGCTCAAAAACAAAAAAAAAGGATGATCAAAAAATGACCATCCCATTGGTATAGTTTTGTATCGATTATTACAGTTTTTCTTAATATTTAGCCATTGAACTGTCTATAACATCTGCCCAAGCCAGGATGCCTCCACGCAGGTTATAAAGATTATCAAATCCGAACTTTTTTTCCAGTTGGCTAATAGCCGTGGCGCTCCTTGCTCCACTTCTACAATGGACTACAACTTTCTTATCGGAGGCCACTTTGTCAACATTTTCCAAAATTCCGCCAAGTGGAATTAATTCTCCATCCAGGTTGCAGATATCATATTCATACTCCTCGCGAACGTCTATCAATTGGAAATCGGAATTTGAATCTATGAGGCTTTTGAGCTCACCAACCGTAATTTCTTTCACGTCTTCATTTTTTGATTTACCGTTCAAATTTAAACCACAAAAATGTTCATAATCAATCAATTCTTTAATTTCCGGAGTATCCGGGTTTTTATGGACTTTCAATGTTCTTGTTTCGAATGTCAATGCATCAAAAAGAAAAAGCCTTCCAGCAAGTGGTTCACCGACTCCGGAAATAATCTTGATCACTTCGTTTGCTTGTAAACTGCCAATTATTCCCGGTAAGACGCCGATCACACCCCCTTCAGCACAACTTGGAACCAATCCCGGCGGTGGAGGTGTAGGAAATAAGTCTCGATAATGAGGGCCATCATTATAGTTGAATACAGAGACCTGCCCCTCAAATCTGAAGATTGACGCATAAACGTTGGGCTTGCCTAATATCACACATGCATCGTTGACCAAATATCTTGTTGGAAAATTGTCTGTTCCATCAGCCACAAGATCATATTCTTTTATAATGTCAAGCGCATTCTCAGAGGTCAGTCTTATATTATGAACTATTAAGTTGACATGTGGATTAAGGGATTCAAGGCATTTTTTGGCTGCTTCTACTTTCGGTTCACCAACATTATCAACTGAAAAAAGTACCTGCCGCTGTAAATTTGAGTCATCAACTACATCAAAATCAAGAATTCCGATGGTTCCAACCCCTGCTGCTGTAAGGTACAACAATAGAGGACTCCCCAAGCCGCCTGTTCCTACAACCAGTACTTTGGCATTTTTGAGCCGTCTCTGTCCTTCAATATTAAATTCAGGAATAATCAGGTGGCGACTGTAACGCTCAAGTTCTTCTTTGCTAAATGAAATAGAATTCATTTTTTCAGTTTATTGAAATTAAGAAATTCCGCCAGCAATTGCAGGGATAATGCTGATTACCGAGTCTTTGGTGACCTTAGTATTCTCCTTGTCCAAAACATTAATGTCCTCATCGCCGACGTAAATTCTAACAAACTTCCGTATTTCACCATCCTCTTCGAAGATGTGTTTTTTCAATTCAGGAAATTGATCAGCTACCGAAGTTATACTTTCTTTAATTGTTCCTCCATTGGCATCAATTGATGCCGTGTTGTCAGTAAACTTCCTTAAAGGAGTAGGTATTATCACTTTTGCCATTTTTAATTTGCTTTATCAAATTGTTCAATTTTTATTTTTTCTTCTTCGAACCGGTTGGATTGTATATTCAATTGCCATGAACTCACATTGGCAGTATTGCCGCCCATTACTGAGATGATTATGTAAGAAAAATAGGGAACTGCCTGTTTGAGATCATGTTCAGATGGAATAGCGGGATGATTGGGATGTGAATGATAAATACCTAACAATGCAAGACCATTTTTCTCGGCAAATTTTTCTGCATTGAGATAATCGTAGGAATCTACTTCAAATCGTCTTCTTTGGTCTCCCTCTTTAACATTCTTGACCTCTCGTGCTACCAATACTTGCCTGTCTTCACTCTCAATACCATAAAAGAAACCTACGCATTCGTTTGGGTACGTTTCTTCGGCATAAGCGAGCATCTCATCATAAGCATCCTTATTTATGTATATTTTCATAAGTTATGTTTAAAGGATGGACTTCATTAATTCTCCATATTTCTCCGCATTGTCAGGGAAAACAGTTACCACACAACCCTCTTCTATTGATCGGGCTACCTCGAGGGCGCCCAGTAAGTTGGCAGCAGATGAAGGGCTCACCAATAGTCCTTCATTTATAGAGATCTCAGGAATTAACCCAATGGCTTCATAGGTGTTAATTCCAAGATTGTTATCAGCCAACTGTAAATCATAAATTCCTGGAACTTTAGCAGTCTCAAGGTGCTTCCAACCTTCCAAACCATGAAGGGCTTCGTCTGGCTGTAAAGAAATGGCCAATAATTCGGGCAACTCTTCCTTCAATCTACGACTGGTACCCGTAAAAGTGCCTGTCGTTCCAAGGCCGGCTACAAAATGCGTTACCTGGCCATTTGTTTGTTCTAAGATTTCGTTTGCCGTATGTTGATAATGAGCCTTCCAATTGTTTTCGTTGTTGTACTGATCAGCATAGTAGTACTGGTCCGGATAATCATGAAATAATTGCAGGGCTCTTTCCTGGGCCTCATCAGTTGTTCCAAACCTGGAGGTTAAAATA
Organism: Cyclobacteriaceae bacterium; assembly: GCA_963664285.2. Lineage (GTDB taxonomy): Bacteria > Bacteroidota > Bacteroidia > Cytophagales > Cyclobacteriaceae > JAJCYL01. The sequence goes on along the minus strand of CAXXNX010000007.1, from coordinate 14,884 downwards.
ATTTCGGCACCATAGGCTTTGAGTACTAGTTTTCTTTCCTCAGAAGCATTTTCGGGTAAGCATATGGTAACCGGAATACCAGTCGCTGCTCCGATTGCTGCATAGGCTATAGCAGTATTTCCGCTGGAGGCATCGAGAAGTATTTTATCTTCATTTAATTCACCGGATAAAACGGCTTGTTTTATTATTTCATAAGCGGGACGACCTTTTACACTGCCACCCAATTGATTCCACTCCAACTTTGCGAAAACCCTTACGGAATTCTTTGAAACTAAATTGCTGATCTCAAAAAGCGGGGTCTTTCCAATGAACTTACTGATCTCAAGTACTCTCTCAGTAAGTTTCGAATTAATCTCTTCTATAATCATAATACACAAAAAAAAGAGCCTTTACTCGAAAGGCCCTTTTTAATTTATCTATGGACTATTAAAAATTCATTTGATGCCTTTCATATCACTATAGGTACGCCGCAACAACAAGTGTTTGCATAGCAACATGAAGTACAACAAATCATTGAATTTTTCACTTTAGTTGTTTTCTCAATAATATAACGACTCAAAGTTATTAAAGTTCATTGGAATTCAGATAAATATTGAAAATCATTATTCCAAGGGACCTAGTCTTTCCTAATCTAGGTCTGTGACAATATACAACTCCTTGACTTGATGGCTATGGTAAAGCACAAACAGGGGGGCTTTTTTTAAAGGCTCATTGGATTTCATGTTAAAAATTAAACTTGAGAATCATCCTAAAAGATCGATTGCCTGCCTGGCAACAGTTTCACCTATGGCCAACGAACTGGTTGCTGCCGGCGAAGGAGCGTTGCAGACATGTATACAGTTATTCTCTGTTATAATTTTGAAATCCTCAAGCAGGCCGCCAGTTCTATCACAAGCCTGAGCTCTGACCCCAGCTCCACCGGTTTCAAGGTCAGCTTCCTGAATTTCTGGGATTAATTTCTGGAGTGCTCTGGTAAATGCTGATTTTGAGAATGAACGATACATTTCACCGAATCCTGTTTTCCAATACTTGAAGGCTACCTTTTGGAATCCTGGCCAGGTTAGCGTTTCCCAAAGTTCGCTCAGATTTATATCTGATTTATTGTATCCTTCTCTTTTAAAAGCAAGCACTGCATTAGGGCCTGCTTCAACTCCTCCTTCTATCATTCGGGTAAAGTGGACCCCAAGGAATGGGAAATTGGGATCTGGTACGGGGTAAACTAGATTTTTGACCAGGTACTTTTTATCGTCCTTTATTTTGTAATATTCGCCCCTGAAAGGAATGATGCGAAAGGAAAGATCACGATTGCTCATCATAGCGACTTTGTCAGCGTAAAGTCCGGCGCAATTAATCACCAGGTCAAACTGCTGATCTCTTTTATTGGTTTGGACCGTAGTTTTTGAATCAATATTTAACTGGTCAACTTTTTCATTGAGAGATATCTCACCATTTAACTGCCGGATCTTATCTGCATATTTTTGTGCGACCTGTTTATAGTTTATGATGCCTGTTTGAGGTACATGAATACCGGCTACTCCATTTACGTGGGGCTCATATTCATTAAGTTCCTCTTTATTTAATTTTTTAAGGTCACTTAGTCCATTGGCAATACCCCTTTCATAGAGTTTATTAAGGTTAGTTATTTCCTCGTGGGAAGTTGCAACTACTATTTTGCCACACAGTTCGAATGTAATACCCTCTTTTTTGCAGAATTCAATTAATTGATTGTAACCGTCAATACAATTTTTCGCTTTTAAGCTTCTTGGCTTGTAATAGAGCCCTGAATGGATCACACCACTATTATGACCCGTCTGGTGGTATGCCAATTGTGATTCTTTTTCTATAATGTTGAGGGAAATATTAGGATTTGCTGACAGAAGCTTATATCCTGTAGCAAGACCAACGATCCCACCCCCAATGATGCATACAGATTTTGACATTAGCCGGAGATAGAAATATCTGCGAAAGTAACATATGAAGCTGAATCGACTTCCTTTATTAACCCGAAAAATTCATAGTAGACAATAAAAAACAGGCATAAATTGCTTATATTGAGATAGTTAGACAACAAAATAAGCAATTAATTTATGCCTGAATATAAGGAAAAAGATACCGTATTTTATCGAGGAAAACAAGCTTTTAAATTTGATTTTTCAGCATCAGCGATTAGCTCAGACGGAGCGATATTGTTAAGTGAAAAAGTAGAGAGAAAGACTGGTCTATTAAAAAGCTTCGCCGCACTGATTCCTGACTATCGAAACCCCTTTTTTATCGAATACACTTATGAAGAAATGCTTCGCCAACGGGTGTTTTTAATGATGCAGGGCTATCAGGATTGCAATGACGAACAAAAACTCCGAGAGGATCCGGTGATCCGTAAAGTACTAGATAGCGGATTATGTTCCCAGCCTACTTTAAGTCGATTTGAAAACAAGGCCGATCGGAGTCTGATCTACCAGATGAGTCAATGGTTTGTAGACCGTTATGTAGAGGAGTTGAAAGAGAAGACCGGTCAAATCATCATTGATGTAGATGGTACCGATGACCCTACTCATGGATCCCAACAACTCAGTTTGTATAATGGCTATTATGGACAGACTATGTACCATGAGTTGTTCTTTAAGGACGGGAACACCGGTCAGGTCATTTTACCAGTACTACGTCCGGGCAATTGTCACTCCAACAAATGGTTTGTGGCCTTATTGAAAAGGATTGTCATTAAAATCAGAAAAAAACTGCCCTCAGTAAAGATCCTTATTCGAGCGGATAGTGGCTTTTCAGGAGCATCTTTTTATCGGATAGCTAAGCAGTTTGACCTTCAATTTTGTTTAGGTATTAGTAGTAATGAAGTTTTAAAGACTTTTACCAAACAGACTATCATTGAAGTAAAAAAGGAATATGCTTCAAAAATCATCAAACATCAAGAGTTTGTTGGCCCGTTTACTTACCAGGCCAAAAGCTGGGATCGTTCTGAAAAGCTGTACGCCAAAGTGGAGTCTACCGGAAAAGGAATGAATGTCCGTTACTTTGTGAGCAACTTTGAAGCGATGACCGCTCAACAGATTTACTTTGATTTTTATGTCAAGCGAGGTGATGCCAGTAAAAATCGAATAAAGGAACTCAAAAACATGACTTATTCCGACCGGCTTTCCTGTCATCGCTACTGGGCCAATTTCATGCGTTTAATCATCGCTACCCTCTGTTATGAAATGTTCCGGCAGATTAAATTATTAATTGCCAAAACAAAACACCACTTTGCTAAACGATAGCAAGTGGACAATATCCGGCTTTACCTGATGAAGGTTGGGGCGTGCCTGAAAGAAAGGAAAAGATCATTGACAATACAATTCTCAAGAGCCTTTAGATATCAATACCTGCTGGGCGATTTGCTTACGGTGAACTGACCGATCAGTTAAACAGTTTGATTTAATCAAAAAAATGTTCTTCCATAAGAACACAATAGAGCTTTGACTGAAAATTGAAAAATTCTAACAAAAAAACGCTCTAATGTCCTTTGAAATCCAGAAACCTGGTTGATCTTCAAATTAATACATACACTCCAATCAAAAATAGTTAGCAACCCATTATTAATCCCAAAATTGGTGGCCTATGAATAATGCGGGTTAAGTGGATCAATGAGAAGTAGGTTTTAAGAAGTGCAGCAGAAGTAAAATCCATCCCGTGGTTAACAACACTCCGCCAATCGGAGCAATTGCACCCAGTGCTGTATTGTTGGTAATGCTTAGTGTATATAAAGACCCGGAAAAGAATAAAATTCCCAAGATGAAGGAATAAGCTAAAAGTTTCAAGAGCTTTGGTCCTGTCTTACCCAGCAAAAACCCCAGGATTAGTAGAACAATCGAATGAAAGAAGTGATATTGGGAGGCGGTTTCAAAAGTCTCGAATCTATTGTTATTCTCAAGGGTGACTTTCAAAGCATGAGCGCCGAAAGCCCCAATTAAAACAGCCAGAGTCCCAAGCGCAGCTTGCAGTTATGTTAACAAGTCTGGATATGTTCATTTAGTTTTTCGAGTAAATATTATTTTTATATCATTCCGCTCAAGGCTTCCATTATCTCTCTTTTTAAAACTGGTCCAAAAATGGTTGTTACCATTTAATACTGTTAGAATATTAACGGTGCCGGTATTTTCTTCTACAAAACGAATTTCATTCGAACTGATTAGATTCCCTTTCATTACATGAGGGCCTAGGTCCACATTGAAAACACTCGCGGCATAGAAAAGTGAATCTTTCGAATTGTAGCCTAGCATTCCATTCATTTCAATATTTGAATCCGCAAAAGACTCTTTGATAATCAAATTCAATGAATCCAGACCATATTGAGAGCTTCGAGATCCCTGCCTGATTAGTCTGGTTTGTTCGAAATTCCACATTTCCCAATTGAATTGACGGCCAAGGTGGTTAATAATATCAGGAATTGATGGTCTAGACTGATGTGGTTGGAAATGGGAGAATAAAACAAGAATTAACAGCACAGACATCCAAAATTATACCAATAGCCAAGTTGTTCTCTATTTCGATTTAATCAAAATTGAATTAGACAGATAGCATACTGTTTAATACAAACTGCAATTTTAAATCAAGTGTTGGTCGAATAACTGATCTTCCAGACTCGTCCCTTAACGGAATCTACAATGTACAATGAACCATCAGGTCCCTGTGCAAGGCCAGTTGGTCTGAACTCAGCATCTCGTGGACTTGCGATTAATTCTCCGGGATCTCCTCCAAAATCATCAGCAAAGATTTCCCAATCACCGGAAGGCATACCGTTTGCAAAAGGCACAAATGCTATGAAATAACCTTTTTGAGGAAGTGGAGCCCGATTCCAGGAGCCATGAAATGCCACGAAGGCGCCATTTTTATATTTCTCCGGAAATTGCTCGCTGGTGTAGAAAATCAAATCATTAGGCGCTATGTGACCTGGAAATGCAAGAATGGGTTGCTCCACATCGGCACATCTTTCCACCATTTCACCATCTCCTCCGTATTCCGGCATTTGTACCTTTTTGCCCGTAATAGGATCAAAATAGCAGAAAGGCCATCCGAAATCTCCACCGTCAACAAACTTGTAGAATTCTTCAGCCGGCAATTCCGCATTTTCTGCCGAATCGAAGAGGTTCGGAAACAATATGTCTAACATATCTCGGCCATGTTGTACACCATAGAGCGCCCCTGCGGCTTGATTCCATTCCAGCGCTACCACATTTCTGATTCCGGTGGAATATTTATACCCATCTTCCCTTTGTTTCTGATTGAGCTTGTTGTCATTGAACTTCCAGATGCTACCTTGTCTTTCCAACCACGGGCAAGGATCTTGCCCTGCTGATCCTGGCACACGATCTTCTTCCTGGCAGGCATTTGATGGGGCTCCAACATTAACGTACATATTTCCTTTACCATCGAATGTTACCGGCTTTGCGGCATGATTTCTCTGGTTAGGTAGATCGGCGACAATAGTTTCTCTTTCGGTTTGAGGAACAAGATTATCATCTAGTGCTTGCCTGTAAACAACTGAGTCGGACGAAAAGTAGAGGTAGCCATTGTAAATTTGGATGCCAGTTCCACCATAGTTGTCAAAATAGGCGATCTCATCTGTCCGCCCATCTCCATTGTTATCTCTGAGTGCAGCAATTCCGCCACCTGAATCAATCGACCTTAGTCTCACATAGATGTCACCATTGTCGCGGACGGTAATATGTCTTCCTCGCCCAAGACTGTCGACTACAACTTGAGCTTCAAACCCTGAAGGTATAGTAATTGAAGTATTTGATTGGTTTGAATCCTCGGATGCTTTCTTCTTTTCCTGGTCTGATAGGGAGCAGCTGAACAAGAGGAACAGACTACCAACCATTAATAACACAATTTTCATGATAGCGTAATTAGAGAAGCTGCTAAATAAATGTTTTTAGCTTTAAATGGCTAACTGATTAATTTTAACTAATTTATATTTGATATACATGGCAGGAAGTAGTTTGAGTATTAATCTTTCGAGGTTGAAAAGAAGATTGGAAGAGGTTAACAAGATCGGTGCGTTGCCGGGCGGTGGAGTTAAGCGACTGTCATTGACAGATGAAGACAAACAAGTAAGAGATTTGTTGATGGGATGGTTTGATGATCTGGGCCTGGATTCCAGGGTGGATCAGATAGGAAATATGATAGGTACCTGGCATGGGGACAAAAATCTTCCACCCGTTGCTATAGGGTCTCACCTAGATACAGTTGGAACAGGTGGATGCTTTGATGGCTCTCTTGGTGTGGTGGCTGGATTAGAAGTTTTAGAAACATTAAAAGTAGCGGGCGTTGAGCCACAAAAACCGCTCGACATCATCAATTTCACCAACGAAGAAGGAGTAAGGTTCACACCTGATATGATGGGAAGTTTTGCATTTGCAGGTCTTGGAAATGTACAGGAACTCTGGAAAGCAAAAGCTGAGGAAAATGATAATATTACTTTAAAAAGTGAACTAGAAAGAATCGGGTATCTCGGTGATTATTCATGTGGTGATTTTACCACAGATAGCTACTTTGAGTTGCACATTGAACAAGGACCGGTTTTGGAGAGTGAGGGAATTGATATCGGCGCTGTGGAAAAAGTTCAGGGTATCTTTTGGACCGAATATATTCTAAAAGGTATTGCAAATCATGCCGGGACTACACCAATGTCAATGAGGCGAGACGCGGGGTTTGTGGCCGCCCAAATCAATGCTTTTGTAAGAAAGCTAACTCAACTGATTGGAGGATCGCAAGTGGGAACCATTGGTATTACCAGCTTTTTTCCCAATTTGATAAACGTTGTTCCCCAGGAGGTTAGGTTAACAGTAGACCTGAGAAATACGGTTCGGGAAAAGCTGGTTGAGGCGCAAAAAATACTAGATTTATTTGTAACAAAAGTGGCTGGAGAAGAATCCATAAATCATGAACTTCATGAACTGGTTCGCTTCGATCCTGTTGACTTTAATAGTGACATGATAGATTCCATAAGTGAAGCTGCTAATTCACTGGGCTATTCGCTCAAGATTATGCCTAGTGGCGCCGGACATGATGCGCAGATGATGGCATATAATTGTCCTGCCACCATGATCTTTATACCCAGTAAGGATGGTATTAGTCACAATGTGAATGAGTTCTCCAGCGATAAGGACATTGAAGCGGGAGCGAATGTATTACTTCATGTAGTGTTGAAAAGGCTAATGATTGATGGATAGATATTGGGACATTATCATAAATTCATATAAAGGCTATGCCAATTATTTCTGGAATGAAGTAACCTTTAATTATACCTACAAACCATGGTGGGAAAATTACTTCTGGATGTTGGTAGGTGTGTCTCTGTTTTTTTTGACTCTGGAAAGGTTTAAGCCCTGGAGGGAGAATCAGCCTAAGTTCCGGAAAGACTTTTGGCGGGATGCATTCTACATGTTTTTCAATTTTTTCCTGTTCTCCTTAGTTTTTTACAATGCACTTTCAGATGTTATTGTGAATCTTTTCAAAGATGCGCTGGCCTTATTCGGATTACAAAATTTAGTTGCACTTCATATTGAATCCTGGTCCAAATGGGTCCAGTTATTGACGCTTTTTATAATCCGTGACTTTGTGCATTGGAATGTCCATCGGTTATTACATCGGGTGTCGTTTTTGTGGGAATTTCATAAAGTCCATCATTCGGTAGAGCAGATGGGCTTTGCTGCACACTTGCGTTTCCATTGGATGGAAAATATAGTTTACAAATCGCTTGAATATATTCCATTGGCGATGATCGGTTTTGGTATAGATGACTTCTTTGTGGTTCATGTTTTTGCAACGATTGTGGGACACTGGAACCATGCGAACTTCACATTGGGTATTGGTCCGTTGAAATACCTTCTGAATAATCCACGTATGCATATCTGGCATCATGCCCATGATTTGCCGGAAGAGAGGAAGTATGGAGTCAATTTCGGTCTTACACTCAGCATTTGGGATTATTTGTTTGGTACCGTCTATATTCCCCATAGTGGTAGGGATATTCGATTAGGCTTTCCGGGTGTTGAAGAATTTCCTACCAGATTTATCGGTCAGAATATCCATGGATTTGGCCATGATTGAATCGGACTAAGAACGGGATTCTTGTGTCTATATGAATAATTTCAGAAAAAATTTCACTTCTTGATTAAACCTTTTCCGGACTACTCCATCTAAGTTATGTATTTCAAAATAATTGGAGTTGAATTAAACCGAAAAGAAATGAAAACTTTAGCAAACACAAAAATTACCAACAGAATACTGAGCTTATTAATAGCACTCAGTATTGTAATCTTCGCAACTTCTTGTGGAGAGGATGACCCAAATCTTGACACCGATGATGGTATCGGAATTCCAACAGAAGTAACGGATGAAGTAGATATAGAATCTGAAGCCGGTGTTGAGTCGCTTATGGAGGATCTTGATGCTGTAACCGAAGCTGGAATGGATGCAATCAACGCTGGGGGACGAATGTTGGAAGACGATCGCCTTGATTGTGCAACTGTTACCCATGATGAAGAGAATAAAACTGTAACAATCGATTTTGGAGATGGTTGTGAAGGCCCGCACGGAAGAATCAGGAGTGGTAAGATTGTAATTACCTATACTGATAGGAGATTAATACCTGGTGCTGTTAGAACTATTACTTTGGAAAATTTCGCCGTAGACAGTGTTCAAGTTGAGGGTACTTGAATTGTGACTAATATTATGGAGACAGATGAAGATGCTCCGAAATTCAGAATTGAGTTAATTGGTGGCCGACTCACTTTCCCTGATGGGACAACCGCAACCAGGGAAGCGAATCATACGCGTGAGTGGTTTAGAGGAGCAAATCCACGTTTGGATGAGAGTTACAGAGAAGGCGAAGCAGATGGTGTTGATAGAGACGGGAACGTATACCGTGTGGTAATTCTTGAAAGAATAGTTTACAAAAGAGCCTGTGGATTACTTCCGGTAGCGGGTGTGAAGGAGATAACAATAAATGGTGGTGAGCATGTGATCACCTATGACTACGACGGAGACGGACGATGCGATAACCTAGTTACTGTTACCATAGATGGCAGAACTGAAGAGATTGAAATCAATCCAAGAAGATTTAAAAAACGACATAAGGGATAGAAGAAAAATGGGCTGAGATTCGAAACCCGGTTGCCAATGGCGCCGGGTTTTTTTTTGTTGGGCATTTCTTAATGTGCTTTCTTAGCTGCCGTGAAATTCGACCTTGGACATAAGGATCCGAAATCCAATGCCAGAGCAGGTGTAATCAGTACAGATCATGGTGCAATAGAGACTCCCGTTTTTATGCCCGTAGGAACGGCTGGAACAGTTAAGGCAGTGCATCAGCGTGAACTGGCTGATGATATCCTGGCCCAAATAATTTTAGGTAATACTTATCACTTATACCTCAGACCAGGGTTGGATATTTTGCAGAGGGCCGGTGGGCTTCATCAATTTAACGGTTGGTCAAGACCTATACTAACTGATAGTGGTGGTTACCAGGTGTACTCTTTGGCCCATAGGCGGAAGATAACGGAAGAAGGAGTTGTTTTCCGATCTCATACTGATGGTTCAAAGCATCAGTTCACGCCTGAGGGCGTCATGGACATTCAAAGAGTAATCGGGGGTGATATAATAATGGCCTTCGACGAATGCCCACCTGCGAATATGCATTTAAAGTATGTTAAGGAGTCTATGCAGCTCACTCATCGCTGGTTAAAAAGATGCATTGAGAGGTTTGATGTAACAAAAGGAAAATATGGGTATCAGCAATCACTCTTTCCAATCGTTCAAGGTGGAATTTTTCCTGAATTGAGGAAAGCATCTTGTGACGAGGTTGGCTCTCATTCCTGTGATGGCAATGCTATTGGCGGCTTATCCGTTGGTGAGAAGGTGGAAGATATGTACGCCATGGCGTCATTGTGTTGTGATATCCTACCTGACAATAAGCCCCGTTATCTTATGGGTGTGGGCACTCCAGAGAACTTATTGGAATGCATAGCTCTCGGAGTGGATATGTTTGATTGTGTGATACCGACCCGAAACGCCCGGCATGGCCTTCTATTTACTTCTGAGGGGATTGTCAACATTAAAAATGTGAAATGGAAAGACGATTTTAGTCCGGTTGATTCTTCCTTGAATAATTACGCGAGCAACCATTATTCAAAAGCATACTTACGGCACTTGATTCAGAGTAATGAAATGCTTGGTGCACAGATAGCCACACTCCATAACTTGTCGTTCTATATGTGGTTAATGCAGCAAAGCAGGACTAAAATTCAAGATGGCACATTTAGTGCCTGGAAGGAGCAAATGATTAAAAAAGTTTCCAAACGGGTATAATCACTCGATAACTACGATTTCAATTCGTCGATTCCATTTACGGCCACCGATTTCATCGTCGTTGGAGGCCATCGGTCTTGATTGGCCATAGCCGACTGGTTGTAAGCGGATCAGACTAATCTCATTAGAGATTAAGAACTTGGCAACATTATCCGCCCGATCCTCACTTAACCCGAAAAATTCATAGTAGACAATAAAAAACAGGCATAAATTGCTTATATTGAGATAGTTAGACAACAAAATAAGCAATTAATTTATGCCTGAATATAAGGAAAAAGATACCGTATTTTATCGAGGAAAACAAGCTTTTAAATTTGATTTTTCAGCATCAGCGATTAGCTCAGACGGAGCGATATTGTTAAGTGAAAAAGTAGAGAGAAAGACTGGTCTATTAAAAAGCTTCGCCGCACTGATTCCTGACTATCGAAACCCCTTTTTTATCGAATACACTTATGAAGAAATGCTTCGCCAACGGGTGTTTTTAATGATGCAGGGCTATCAGGATTGCAATGACGAACAAAAACTCCGAGAGGATCCGGTGATCCGTAAAGTACTAGATAGCGGATTATGTTCCCAGCCTACTTTAAGTCGATTTGAAAACAAGGCCGATCGGAGTCTGATCTACCAGATGAGTCAATGGTTTGTAGACCGTTATGTAGAGGAGTTGAAAGAGAAGACTGGTCAAATCATCATTGATGTAGATGGTACCGATGACCCTACTCATGGATCCCAACAACTCAGTTTGTATAATGGCTATTATGGACAGACTATGTACCATGAGTTGTTCTTTAAGGACGGGAACACCGGTCAGGTCATTTTACCAGTACTACGTCCGGGCAATTGTCACTCCAACAAATGGTTTGTGGCCTTATTGAAAAGGATTGTCATTAAAATCAGAAAAAAACTGCCCTCAGTAAAGATCCTTATTCGAGCGGATAGTGGCTTTTCAGGAGCATCTTTTTATCGGATAGCTAAGCAGTTTGACCTTCAATTTTGTTTAGGTATTAGTAGTAATGAAGTTTTAAAGACTTTTACCAAACAGACTATCATTGAAGTAAAAAAGGAATATGCTTCAAAAATCATCAAACATCAAGAGTTTGTTGGCCCGTTTACTTACCAGGCCAAAAGCTGGGATCGTTCTGAAAAGCTGTACGCCAAAGTGGAGTCTACCGGAAAAGGAATGAATGTCCGTTACTTTGTGAGCAACTTTGAAGCGATGACCGCTCAACAGATTTACTTTGATTTTTATGTCAAGCGAGGTGATGCCAGTGAAAATCGAATAAAGGAACTCAAAAACATGACTTATTCCGACCGGCTTTCCTGTCATCGCTACTGGGCCAATTTCATGCGTTTAATCATCGCTACCCTCTGTTATGAAATGTTCCGGCAGATTAAATTATTAATTGCCAAAACAAAACACCACTTTGCTAAACGATGGCAAGTGGACAATATCCGGCTTTACCTGATGAAGGTTGGGGCGTGCCTGAAAGAAAGGAAAAGATCATTGACAATACAATTCTCAAGAGCCTTTAGATATCAATACCTGCTGGGCGATTTGCTTACAGTGAACTGACCGATCAGTTAAACAGTTTGGTTTAATCAAAAAAATGTTCTTCCATAAGAACACAATAGAGCTTTGACTGAAAATTGAAAAATTCAGCTAAGTTCTAATTATAACAGTATTTTGTTTAAATAGCTCATACAGATGATAGGCTTGATCCGTTAATAGCATAGTCAGAAACCATTGTTTCAAAGTTGTTTTACTCTCTCTTATTCGGTCAGCATAAGCATACCAATTCAGGTAGTTTTGCAAATATTTGGAACTGACACCATTGAATGGGCGTAAGAATGTCCTAAGTTGAGTGTGAACATTGTTTACTTTTTGCAGATGGATTGTTTTATCATCTCTATCCACATGATCTTTGGCCAATAGCGCTTTGTGCTTTATGGAGGGGTTGTCTTTGGCAAAAGCCTTATAAGAAGGGTGCTTATCTGTAATCAAGGTTGCACCGTAGGCCAACTTCCCATCCAATGCCTTTGAAATTTCTTCTTTGCTCAGCCGTTTTGATGCAACAGCTTTAAGGTACTTCTCCCCCTTGCGTTCAACCGCTGTTACTACCTGGACAACTGTGACCTCTTCCTTTCCCATATTCCGTATGAAATCGTTTCCCCTCTTTCTTGCTGCCCTATCTAAATTTCGACTGCCCTTGTTGTTAAGTGCCAGTTCCAATTCATCACATTCTACTTCCGAGGATAACTGTTCGGGAACAAACTCATTTAGTGAACTCCAATATCTTATGCCGCCAGTCGAAGCTTGTCTGGATGCTTATTCCGATTTGTTTTGCTATCTTTTTTATCGGCATGCCCTGCTCCATGCAGCGCAGATAAGATTGCCATTTTGATTTAAGCTTGATGTCATACAAAGGTGTCCCTGTTGTTTCACTGTACCATCTTTTACATTCATTGCACTGATACATCTGCACACCTTTTTGTCTGCCCCTCTTATATACCTTCTCGCTTGTGCAATTTGGACAGGGTTTCTTCTTTCTTTTCTCTGCTATTTGTTGTTGAGCGGCAATCAATACTTTGCCTTGTAATTCCTGCTCCTGAAGCAACTCATCCAACAATTCGGTTTGGGAACTTATCGGCAATTGTGCAAATAAATTTTTGATCTCTTGACTTGATATCATATAGCGAAGATAATAATAATTGCTGTGTTATTTAGAACTTAGCCAAAAATTCTAACAAAAAAAACGCTCTAATGTCCTTTGAAATCCAGAAACCTGGTTGATCTTCAAATTAATACATACACTCCAATCAAAAATAGTTAGCAACCCATTATTAATCCCAAAATTGGTGGCCTATGAATAATGCAGATTAAATTATTAATTGCCAAAACAAAACACCACTTTGCTAAACGATGGCAAGTGGACAATATCCGGCTTTACCTGATGAAGGTTGGGGCGTGCCTGAAAGAAAGGAAAAGATCATTGACAATACAATTCTCAAGAGCCTTTAGATATCAATACCTGCTGGGCGATTTGCTTACGGTGAACTGACCGATCAGTTAAACAGTTTAGTTTAATCAAAAAAATGTTCTTCCATAAGAACACAATAGAGCTTTGACTGAAAATTGAAAAATTCTAACAAAAAAACGCTCTAATGTCCTTTGAAATCCAGAAACCTGGTTGATCTTCAAATTAATACATACACTCCAATCAAAAATAGTTAGCAACCCATTATTAATCCCAAAATTGGTGGCCTATGAATAATGCGGGTTAAAGTAAGATTCGAGCTTGGCGATCCGACGTTGTCCGTATGGCCACCTATTTCTATACGCAAATGGGTGTATTCCGTCATCAAATCCACCAACTCCTGAAGAGCCTCTTCATCTGCCGTGGTTAAATCTGCATTTCCAGTCCCAAAATAAACATTATGAATCAGTGCTTTATGGCCTTTTCTGAATTTTGATCCCAGTGATTTAAGCGGAGATACTTCCCTGGGGATAGGTGGTATGTTGTGGTGCTCCTCAGCCTTTATATGGTTATTAAGAATGGTAGCAAGTTTGCCTGAAGAATAAAAGGTTACATCCTTAGCAGCAACAAGGGGTTTATCATCTCCAATTATCAAATCCCTTTGAATAACAATATTTGGATCATGTTCTTCGGCTATATTGAAAGTTTTCTGGAAAATTAATTCATGATCAAGAAATACTTCTACACGATAATCATCTCCTGGAATAATGTGCATTTCATAGCTACCCGCTTCATTGGAGAAACCATTAAAGTCGGTATCTAGATATTGGGTCGGGTGATATCTCACATATGCTCCGGTAACTGGCTGGTTTGATTTATCTGAAACTTTACCAGTAATCAAATTGTAAGTTCAAGTAATAAGTGCAATTTTCCTTTGTAGCACTTGCTTTGCGTTTAGGTAATTAAATTTTCTAACAGGGCGTTCATTGATTTTGTTTTCAACAACTTTGATTTGCTCCTCTGTAACAAATCTAATATCTGTTTTCTTAGGATAAAACCTTCTGATTACCCCAATCCTATTTTCAACTGTCCCTTTATCCTGACTAGTATAGGGACGAGTGAAATAGGCATCCACATCAAGGGATTGAGCAATCAACTCATGTTTAGAAAATGCCATATCATTATCAAAAGTGAGTGTTTCCAGTTTGTGTTTATCCTGAGAGAGTTCCTCCACAATAGCTTCGGCCATTTGATCGGCATTTTTACTGTGCATCTTTCTGATTCTGGTAAAAAGACTTGCTCGGTCTGTCATCACCAACAAAGAGCCTTTGTGGTTTTTACCCATCATTAAATCGACTTCTATATCTCCCAATCGTTCCCTTTTGTTAATGATCTGGGGTCGCTGTTCAATTGATACCCTATTCGGGATAATACCTCTACGATCTTTTCTGTTTCCTCGTTTGCGCCTTCGTTTGCCATGTTTTAGATATGTGTATAGTTGTTTGTATTCTTGGTTCTCCTGGCGGTTGGTGTGCTTACATTCCCAT
>CAXXNX010000006.1:0-13334 GCA_963664285.2 Cyclobacteriaceae bacterium | reverse complement strand
TACTTGTGGGTCATACCTAACGCAGGACATATACCTATTGCTGGCCAAAACAAAGGCTTGTTCATTCAAAGGGTTTTTACATTTATAAAGCCGAAATTTATAAAGCTCCATAGGAAGCCTTAGGTTCTACCACGTAGAGCTCTCCATATTTCTAACAGCACGCATTATGTCCTTTTGGCTGATCTGCCCTATCAATTTACCAAATTTGTCAATCACCGGAAGCCTGCGTAAGCGGAGATTAAGAAATGTTTGGCCTACTTCGAACACATTCTTGGTTGGTTCTATGGCCATCACTTTAGTAGACATGTGATCACTTACCTTACCCGCGAGGGTGGGAATATTGTCATACTTGCCTTTAACTATCTCTTTCAGACAGTCTCCTTCAGAAATAACCCCCACCACTTCGTTTTTATCATTCACCACGGGGGCGCCTGATATCTTGTTAGACAGCAAATTATCAATAACCTCATAAATTGGTTGATCGGGTCTGAAGGTTATTAATCTGGTTGACATCCAATCTGAAACAAGTATTGGCTGGTCTTTGGGCTCTTTGACTTTTTCAATAACAGCACCCTGATAGCTTTTAACCATGGTCAGTTTATTTAGAATGAAGATTTATAATATACTCTTTTTCAGCCTATTATGCAAATGATGAACCCATGTATGATTTAAATATGCAGTGGACCGATGTGCAGTTTTAAATAAATTATACCAATTGGTATTTTTTATATAACTTTGCTCTGCAATGTCAAAAGCGGAGAGAACAACACAATATATTATTGAGACTGTGGCGCCTATCTTTAATCGAAACGGGTACTCCGGTACCAGTCTTTCAGATATTACTTTGGCTACCGGTCTCACTAAAGGTGCAGTTTACGGAAATTTTGAAAGCAAGGAAGAATTAGCGCTTAAAGCCTTTAACCACAATATTCGGGTTGTTTTTGATAAGTTATCAGAAAAAATGGCTCCGGAGCGATCGGTTATTGGTAAGCTTAAAGCTCTTACAGGATTCTACAGGAATTATCCCGTACTCACATCACCCTTAGGAGGCTGTCCCCTACTCAATGTAGGTGTGGATGCCAATCACCAAAATGAGTTACTTCTCAATCGAGTTAAAGAAGTTAATCTTAAGCTTAGAAGCAATATGGCCAATCTTATGGAGGAAGGAATTAATAATCATGAGATAAAGTCCTCAATAGACACATTAAAATATTCCGGACGCATCATTGCAATGATCGAAGGAAGTGTTTACATGACCTTTACACTCAATGATAATTCTTACATGTTAGACATGATGGACCATATTGATCATATGATTGAAACTGAACTAAAAAATTAAATTTTTTTGTAAATATATATACCAATCGGTATAATTTAACACTGAATAACATGAAAGCTTACCTATTACTGCTACGAATCTATTTTAAACTGATTTCTATCCTATCACCAAAATTGGCGGCTTTTCAGGCATTTAGACTCTTTCAGCGGCCAATGCATCAAATGACCAGGCCATTGGAAAAGTCATTCTTTGATCGCGTTGAGAAATTTCAGCTAGAACATCAACCGGAACCAATCGATTGTTTTGAACTAGGGCCTAAAGAGGGAAAGGCAGTAATCCTTATACATGGCTGGGAATCCAACGCCGGAAGTATGTCTGCTATCGCTACATCACTTGCAGATCAGGGTTACAGGGTAATTTTGTTTAATCTCCCCGCACACGGACAATCAAAGTTAAAACACGCCAATCTAAAGACCTGCAGCGAAGTTTTGGATTGCGTATTAAGGTATTATCAATATTCCGGAACTCCGTCCATCATTTCTCACTCATTTGGTTCAGCCGTTGCCACTTACACACTTGCCAGAAAAGGTCATACAATCGATAAATTCATTATGCTCTCAACTCCTGACAGAATCATTGACATCTTTAACGACTTTAAACAAGTTATTTCTCTAGGAAATGAGGCTTTCAACAGCATGCTCATTAGGGTAAAAGAACTTTTGGGTGAAGATTTGGAACACCTAGCAATCAATTCTTTAACCCACCAGGTGAATTACAAGGAATTAAACATCATTCATGATAAATTCGACCGGGTTCTCCCATACAGCAATTCATTGAACGTTTATCAGAATTCCCGAAAAGCTACGCTAACTAGTGTCTCTAAGAAAACAGCGAGTTTTAGGTCGTATTAAAATATTGCTTAAAATGGAACAATGAAAAAATCACTCACCTTGCTGACTAATAAAGGGTGACTTTGCTTTTATTCATTGTTTTTGATGGTTTTTGATAAAAATAGCCGGGTTTTAGCCTGGCCAGGACGCACTTCTGCCAGTGCCTAATCCTTATTAAACAGCTAAAAGGTGATTAAGCTGCTTGTTTCTGGCAATTGGCTTGCTGCTGGGCGGCCAGACGGTCAGCCTGGAGTTTACGCCCGATCTTGTGAAGGTTGTAGGCAGTAATGGCCAACCCGATGTAGCTATTGAAAGTTTTGCGGGTACGGTTCGGGCATCGGTCCAATCCCCGGTGTTCCAGCTCATTAATGTTGGATTCGATAGCAGAATGCTTGTTTTTCAACCTTTTGAAGGCTGGCGCTGATTCGATGGCTTTTTCTTCTTTGTTTAACCTACCCTTTTTAGGCATGATCACTTCTGGGATGAAGGTTTGCAGAGTTGCTTTATCCTCTTTATCGGAAAACCCCTTGTCGGTGCTCAGGCTTTGGATGGGGTATTTCTCAGCGATACGCCGGGCAATTGATAGGGTAAGTTGGTTGTCGGTTTGTTTTTCAGCTATTTGCCAGTCTATGAGTAAATGGTATTGATCCGAAGTGATGGCCAGATTCTTACCGATCTCCACATTGGGGTGCAGTTTGCCTTTTTTGATCATTTCGGCATAAGGTTGAAAGATGGAAAAGACTTTTTCGGCATGGGGAATGGTCTCTGCTCTGATCAACCGCCTGTCGAGCAACTCGATGTGCTTTTCCAACATCTCAAGATAATAGGTCAATGCCATCAGGGCTGCGAACTCCTCGATAGAGTTTCCCTGATGTTTTTCCAACATTTGGCCCACTTTCTTGCTCAAAGCACGGGCTTTAGTCAGATAGGAAGTGGCAGCCTGCTCTACCCGCTCCTCTTTGTTTTTTCCTCCTGAGCCGGTGGTCCTGCCCACGCTGCGCATCAGCCTTTTGAGGGATCTGCGCCAATCCCCGGACTTACGCCAGCCAGTAAAATACCTTTTTGAGACCAATAAATCAGCTACATCTATACACTTTCTGGCACTGTCCCATAGCAGGTTGTAGTCGGTAGGAAAGTGGGTGTCGGTTTCTACCACGAAACTATCGGTCTTGCAACGCAAGGCAACTTCCTCCCCTCCGGTTTTTCCTTTTTTTTTAAACACCTGGTGACCTGCTGCTACGATTACATCATTGATGCCGATGAGCAGTTCATCGTCCAGCAAGGTCACATTGTCATAAATGTTCTGGTACTTATACTGTTTGCCCACAGAGTAGTCGGTAGGTAGCACCCCCATAATGCCCCGTACCAACGTGTCGTAATTGGAGATATGGTGTAACTCATCGTAAGAGATGTTCATGCACAGGCGCACCTGGGCCAATACGAAGACCTCCCACAGACTCATACCCTCACGGCCCGTCTTTTTCTTTCCCTCAATGAGTTTGGAAGAAAGTAATTCAAAAATACGCTGGTTCCATTCAGGTTGGACATAGATATATTGAAGGGCGGCTGCCAGGGCAGCTAAGTGGCTTTTAGTTTTCACCGGAGCCTCTACTTGCTCGATGGGTGTGCATCCCAGGGTAAGTTGGGGCTGGAAGGATTTCCTCATGGTTTGTATTTATATCGGTTATATGCAATATAATGATTAATCCTGATAAACCAACCGAAAAAATCGTTTCTTTTCTACACTGAATGAACAAAAAAAGGACAGGGATTTTACTCCCCGACAGACCAAAAAGCCTGCGAATCTCAAAGTGAATTCTTTGGGGTTTTTGAATGGAAAACCTTCAAATGGCCAATTAACAGGCTACAACGCAACTGTTCTTGATAATATTTGTGAATTTGATAATTCTACTGAATCAGATTCGAGAATAATTCAGCGCTGATTTGATGGAAAAAATACGAATATGATGGATAATCAGCATATTAGCCTGTTTTCATACAGACACTAACTACATTAGAACAAGTTGGTCACTACAAAATGCTTTGGAATAACGCTGTAATACGTATTGTTTCAATGGCACTTAGGCCCAATCGCGGTAAAGTGATGTAAACATGAAATTTAAAAGTGTTTTAAACTAGAGCCTTTCTTAAATTACAAGACGTACTGGAGGCTTAAAAATCATGGGTGGCAAAAAAAAGATTAAAAAGGGATATGAAAAACAAGCTGAGATCAACTAATAAGTGCAATTGAAGGATGAAAAAGCTTTTAAGGGCTTTTTCATCCTTCAAAAGCCTGAGCAGTGCAATCTTTGGATTGCAAAATGTCAAAAAACTACACACATCTCAGTATTGATCAAAGGTATCAAATTGAAGCATTATTGAAAACAGGAGCTACTCAAAAGGAGATTGCCTGTATCGTTCATTTTCACCCATCTACGATCTCACGTGAGCTTAAGCGAAATTGTGGGTTCAAGAGGTAGGGGAGCTGGTGTCTATCGAACAGCAAATGCACAAAGGAGGACCAATCTTCGTCATCAAGAAAAGCCAAAAAGAGTGATTTTCACCAAACCCATGAAAGACTGGATAGTTAACCGGCTCCAAGAAGATAGATGGAGTCCTGAATTGATCAGCCATCAGGGAAAGAAAACGAGAGAATGTCCACTTAGCCATGAATGGATTTACCAATGGATATGGGAATGTAAGCACACCAACCACCAGGAAAACCAAGAATACAAACAACTATACACATATCTAAAACATGGCAAACGAAGGCGCAAACGAGGAAACAGAAAAGATCGTAGAGGTATTATCCCGAATAGGGTATCAATTGAACAGCGACCCCAGATCATTAACAAAAGGGAACGATTGGGAGATATAGAAGTCGATTTAATGATGGGTAAAAACCACAAAGGCTCTTTGTTGGTGATGACAGACCGAGCAAGTCTTTTTACCAGAATCAGAAAGATGCACAGTAAAAATGCCGATCAAATGGCCGAAGCTATTGTGGAGGAACTCTCTCAGGATAAACACAAACTGGAAACACTCACTTTTGATAATGATATGGCATTTTCTAAACATGAGTTGATTGCTCAATCCCTTGATGTGGATGCCTATTTCACTCGTCCCTATACTAGTCAGGATAAAGGGACAGTTGAAAATAGGATTGGGGTAATCAGAAGGTTTTATCCTAAGAAAACAGATATTAGATTTGTTACAGAGGAGCAAATCAAAGTTGTTGAAAACAAAATCAATGAACGCCCTGTTAGAAAATTTAATTACCTAAACGCAAAGCAAGTGCTACAAAGGAAAATTGCACTTATTACTTGAACTTACACAATTAAAAGCTGAGATCAAGAAATTAAAGAAGAAAATAGATGCCTTAAGAAAAAAAATGAGGCACTGAAGAAAAAAACCAGACTATTAAAAAATAAGTCTGATAGAACGAAAAGTACTGATTTAGTGAAATCACCTAAATCAATAAAAGTTAGGGCAGAGAAAAAAGGGACTGATAAACACTCGGTGAAGCCTTCCAAAAGATCAGCCAATAAAACCCCGTTAGTGATCAAAAAATCAGATCAGGAAACCGCACCGATTGTCAGTAGTACTTACAGTGTAAAAGACGCTATTATTTAAGTTAAAATCGATAACCACAGCAAAGGAAGTGCTCAATTTCACAAAGGCAGAAACACGCTTATCGATTAAAAAACTTGTTCCTGCCTTAGTCAAAAAACTCAGTGTGAAGCGTTAATTCCTTAATCCAATTAATCATCAGTTAAGCTCACTTGAGTTTTTCTGCTATGTACTCATCAATTATTAATTCCAGTATTGGAAGTGTCACCGTTCCTTGTGAAAGTAGGCGATTGTGAAATTCTCTTACATCAAATCGCTCTATTAATGCATCCTCAGCCCTTTTCCTCAACTCTCTGATCTTCAATTCTCCTGTTTTATAAGCTAGTGCCTGCCCGGGCCATGAAATATATCTGTCTGTTTCAGTGCCTATTTCATGATAAGACAGTGCGGTATTTTCAGCCAGGTAATCAACTACTTCGTCCCGGGTCCACCCATATGCATGGATTCCGGTATCGACTACTAACCTGCAGGCTCTCCACATTTCGTAAGTCAATCTGCCAAAGGCGCTGTACGGGTCCTGATAAAAACCCATTTCTGTTCCGAGGTATTCGCAATAAAGTCCCCACCCTTCTCCATAGGCCGAAATATACAGGTTCTGCCTGAAAGGATGAATTCCTTCTAACTCTTGTGAGAGCGCACCCTGGAGATGGTGTCCTGGTACTGCTTCGTGTAATGTAAGTGCCTCAAGCGTATACAGAGGCCTACTTGGTAAATTATAGGTGTTCACCCAATAATATCCTGACTCTGTCCCGGAAATGGGCGCTCCTACTGCCCGACCCCCGGTATATTTTGGAGCCAGATGATCAGGAACCGGGGCAACACCGTAAGACTGTCTTGGCAATAATTCAAACATCGAGGGCATCTTTGCATCAGCCTTCTTAGCTATGTATGATGCCTCTTTTATTAATTCCAAAGGTGTCTTGGCATAAAACTGTGGGTTTGTCCTCAGAAAAGTGAGAAAGTCGTTAAAATCGCCTTTAAACTTCAATTCATTAATTATTTGCTGCATTTCTGCCTTGATCCTGCTCACCTCTTCCAAACCCGTTTGATGAATCTCTTCAATGGTCTGACCAGTGGTGGTAAAATAACTTACCCGCTGCTCATAGAATTCCTTACCGTCCGGCAATTCAGAAGCTCCAATAGATGTCCTTGCAGAAGGGTAGTACTCTTCCTCAAAAAAAATACTTATGGCCTCATATCCTGCCACAGCACCCTCCATGATAGCACTTTTCCCATCACTAACTATCCCATTCTTCTCCTCTTCTGAAAATGTCCGGGGGATCTTATTGAAAGGTGAATAAAATATACTTTCCTCCGGATCGGCGACAATTTGATTGACATAACCCGAAAAATTCATAGTAGACAATAAAAAACAGGCATAAATTGCTTATATTGAAATAGTTAGACAACAAAATAAGCAATTAATTTATGCCTGAATATAAGGAAAAAGATACCGTATTTTATCGAGGAAAACAAGCTTTTAAATTTGATTTTTCAGCATCAGCGATTAGCTCAGACGGAGCGATATTGTTAAGTGAAAAAGTAGAGAGAAAGACTGGTCTATTAAAAAGCTTCGCCGCACTGATTCCTGACTATCGAAACCCCTTTTTTATCGAATACACTTATGAAGAAATGCTTCGCCAACGGGTGTTTTTAATGATGCAGGGCTATCAGGATTGCAATGACGAACAAAAACTCCGAGAGGATCCGGTGATCCGTAAAGTACTAGATAGCGGATTATGTTCCCAGCCTACTTTAAGTCGATTTGAAAACAAGGCCGATCGGAGTCTGATCTACCAGATGAGTCAATGGTTTGTAGACCGTTATGTAGAGGAGTTGAAAGAGAAGACTGGTCAAATCATCATTGATGTAGATGGTACCGATGACCCTACTCATGGATCCCAACAACTCAGTTTGTATAATGGCTATTATGGACAGACTATGTACCATGAGTTGTTCTTTAAGGACGGGAACACCGGTCAGGTCATTTTACCAGTACTACGTCCGGGCAATTGTCACTCCAACAAATGGTTTGTGGCCTTATTGAAAAGGATTGTCATTAAAATCAGAAAAAAACTGCCCTCAGTAAAGATCCTTATTCGAGCGGATAGTGGCTTTTCAGGAGCATCTTTTTATCGGATAGCTAAGCAGTTTGACCTTCAATTTTGTTTAGGTATTAGTAGTAATGAAGTTTTAAAGACTTTTACCAAACAGACTATCATTGAAGTAAAAAAGGAATATGCTTCAAAAATCATCAAACATCAAGAGTTTGTTGGCCCGTTTACTTACCAGGCCAAAAGCTGGGATCGTTCTGAAAAGCTGTACGCCAAAGTGGAGTCTACCGGAAAAGGAATGAATGTCCGTTACTTTGTGAGCAACTTTGAAGCGATGACCGCTCAACAGATTTACTTTGATTTTTATGTCAAGCGAGGTGATGCCAGTGAAAATCGAATAAAGGAACTCAAAAACATGACTTATTCCGACCGGCTTTCCTGTCATCGCTACTGGGCCAATTTCATGCGTTTAATCATCGCTACCCTCTGTTATGAAATGTTCCGGCAGATTAAATTATTAATTGCCAAAACAAAACGCCACTTTGCTAAACGATGGCAAGTGGACAATATCCGGCTTTACCTGATGAAGGTTGGGGCGTGCCTGAAAGAAAGGAAAAGATCATTGACAATACAATTCTCAAGAGCCTTTAGATATCAATACCTGCTGGGCGATTTGCTTACGGTGAACTGACCGATCAGTTAAACAGTTTGGTTTAATCAAAAAAATGTTCTTCCATAAGAACACAATAGAGCTTTGACTGAAAATTGAAAAATTCTAACAAAAAAACGCTCTAATGTCCTTTGAAATCCAGAAACCTGGTTGATCTTTAAATTAATACATACACTCCAATCAAAAATAGTTAGCAACCCATTATTAATCCCAAAATTGGTGGCCTATGAATAATGCGGGTTAAGTCACATCATATCCTTTTAAAATTATTAATGGTTGTGTTATCCCTACAGCAATACCTTTACGCATCAATTCAATGTGCTGATTGGCATAATCAAGAAAAAGGCGAAGCCGCTGAATGTAGTTATTATAATCTTCCACGGAGTTGAATGGTACATTTCCTGGAAGAAAACTGAAAGAAATGTGGAACCCCGCATCGGCCAGTATCGGGTTAAGGTAAGCCTTGTATTTGTACCTGGCTATTTGATCTTTCAACTGGTATTTCAATAGCTCCAAGTCGATTTTAAGGGATAGACCATCCCTGTCGTCATCAATTGAATTCACTCTTGCTAACAGATCAACATAATAATCATTCCTCCTTCTAAAATCATCTTCCGTAAATGATCCCAATTGATCGTTGTAATCATTTACCCCGGATGAACTAGCCATTAGTGGAAACTCCTTGAGTTGATATTCCCAATATTCATCTACCAGCAGAGCAATCCCACTTGCTAGTTTTCCTATTTTATTGATTGTTGGATCCTGACACGACCACAATAACAAGATTAAAACGGCATAGATTAATTTATCCATAAGGCTGCGATTAAGCCCGCCAAAGTAAATTGTTTAGGCTAAGTTCTAAATAACACAGCAATTATTATTATCTTCGCTATATGATATCAAGTCAAGAGATCA
The DNA here is from genome assembly GCA_963664285.2 of Cyclobacteriaceae bacterium. Taxonomy (GTDB): domain Bacteria; phylum Bacteroidota; class Bacteroidia; order Cytophagales; family Cyclobacteriaceae; genus JAJCYL01. Next base: position 3,896 of record CAXXNX010000006.1, on the reverse strand, counting down.
AAAATTTATTTGCACAATTGCCGATAAGTTCCCAAACCGAATTGTTGGATGAGTTGCTCCAGGAGCAGGAATTACAAGGCAAAGTATTGATTGCCGCTCAACAACAAATAGCAGAGAAAAGAAAGAAGAAACCCTGTCCAAATTGCACAAGCGAGAAGGTATATAAGAGGGGCAGACAAAAAGGTGTGCAGATGTATCAGTGCAATGAATGTAAAAGATGGTACAGTGAAACAACAGGGACACCTTTGTATGACATCAAGCTTAAATCAAAATGGCAATCTTATCTGCGCTGCATGGAGCAGGGCATGCCGATAAAAAAGATAGCAAAACAAATCGGAATAAGCATCCAGACAAGCTTCGACTGGCGGCATAAGATATTGAGTTCACTAAATGAGTTTGTTCCCGAACAGTTATCCTCGGAAGTAGAATGTGATGAATTGGAACTGGCACTTAACAACAAGGGCAGTCGAAATTTAGATAGGGCAGCAAGAAAGAGGGGAAACGATTTCATACGGAATATGGGAAAGGAAGAGGTCACAGTTGTCCAGGTAGTAACAGCGGTTGAACGCAAGGGGGAGAAGTACCTTAAAGCTGTTGCATCAAAACGGCTGAGCAAAGAAGAAATTTCAAAGGCATTGGATGGGAAGTTGGCCTACGGTGCAACCTTGATTACAGATAAGCACCCTTCTTATAAGGCTTTTGCCAAAGACAACCCCTCCATAAAGCACAAAGCGCTATTGGCCAAAGATCATGTGGATAGAGATGATAAAACAATCCATCTGCAAAAAGTAAACAATGTTCACACTCAACTTAGGACATTCTTACGCCCATTCAATGGTGTCAGTTCCAAATATTTGCAAAACTACCTGAATTGGTATGCTTATGCTGACCGAATAAGAGAGAGTAAAACAACTTTGAAACAATGGTTTCTGACTATGCTATTAACGGATCAAGCCTATCATCTGTATGAGCTATTTAAACAAAATGCTGTTATAATTAGAACTTAGCTATTGTTTATTGGCATAATGAAATCTTTTTTGTGCGATTAGCTGATATACCTCTCATATCTCAAAGCAGTTGACTACCTCATATATTCCTATTATTTTCAACCCTTTAATGGAAATACTGGGAATAGATATAGGCGGATCCGGAATTAAGGGAGCAATAGTTGATACCTCAGAGGGTGTGCTTTTAACAGAACGTCAGCGAATAGCTACTCCGCAACCTGCGACGCCCGCGGCAGTTATTGATACTGTAGACGAAATAATAGACTTTTTCAGATGGAGTGCCCCAGTTGGATGTGGTTTTCCCGCAGCGATTGTGGATGAAGTTGTTATGACAGCATCAAACATTGACGATGGCTGGTTGGGAAAGAATGCCTCGGTTGAAATAACTAAAAATACCGGATGTCCTGCTCATCTAATAAACGATGTTGATGCTGCCGGCCTGGCAGAAGTGACATATGGTGCAGGAAAAGGGGTGAATGGATCAGTCATAGTGGTTGCAGCAGGAACAGGCATTGGAACGGCTATTTTTCACAATGGAAATTTATTTCCTAATACTGAGCTAGGACACTTAAAGCTGAACGGGAAAATAGCTGAAAAATATGCGGCTAACTCCGTTCGTAAGAACGAAGAACTTACCTGGGAGCAATGGGGTTATCGGTTTAACGAATACCTCAATCATCTGGATTTTCTTTTCTGGCCAAATCTCATTATTATGGGTGGAGGAGTGAGCAAATACCACGAAGAGTATTTTAAATACTTCAAGTTGCGACCTAAAATAGTTCCGGCTAAGATGAAGAATAACGCCGGAATGATCGGTTCGGCCCTATATGCTCAACTGAAAGAGTTTCCCCAATGAAATCCCGGGCTCATCGATTGCTCAATGAGCATTACGGGATAACGGGGAACTTAAAAAGACTAAATGCCTACGCTTCCGAAAACTACCTTGTCATTTCCGGAGATAACAAGTTTGTTTTTAAAATCTATATTAATAATGATAATCCACTGCTGATACAATCGGAAAATGAGATATTACTTGCCCTTAATTCAAGTAATAGATCTCTAAATCTTCCCTGTCCTGTAAAAACAAAAAACGGTGAATATCAATTCGCATTTCAAGAAAAGGAGTCTCATTATATCATCAGATTGTTAACCTATATTGAAGGCACTTTTCTTGCCGAGATGGTACCAGATAAAATGAGCTACAAGAGTTTAGGCATCTATCTGGCCAGCCTTGATCATGAACTATTGAAGCTCAAAAACCCAATAATTGAGAGCAGAAAGTTTCAATGGAACATAGGGCAGCTATACCTGGTTGAGGAAAAAATAAAATATATAAATGAGCCATCGAGGCAAAATCTCGTAAGGCATTTCATCTTACAATACAATGAAAATGTCGGACAATACAATGAAAATGTCGGACGGATATCCCATCAACTTAGGCACTCCATAATACATAATGACTGTCATGAATGGAATATCCTTACCAATAAAAATCAAGTCACCAGTTTAATTGATTTTGGGGACATTGTCTATATGCCCCACTGATTCAGGAATTAGCTGTCACCATCACCTATGCCATGATGCGAAAAGATGATCCCTGGGCAGTTGCAACTGCAATTCTGAAGAGTTATCCTCAGAAGTTACCTCTCCATAAGCAGGAGATTGAACTGCTGTACTATTTCATTTCCGCACGATTGTGCATCAGTGTTTGCATGTCAGCTTATTCCAAAACGATAAATCCGGACAATGAATATTTCACTATTAGTGAAAAGCCCGGATGGGATCTGTTGAAAAGGCTAGTTGAAACTAATCCGATCAAGGTCAACAAAATATTTCTTGAAGCCTGTGGCTTTGAAGCTCAAACGGTAAACTTCGATAGCGCTTTAGAAACTCGAAATCGCTACATCAGTAAAGTTCTGTCCCTCTCCTACTCACCCCCCATCGAGATGACTGCAACAGCATTTCAATACATGTATGATACAACTGGTAAAACATACCTTGATTGTGCCAATAACATATTTCATGTCGGTCATAGTCATCCCAAAGTAATTGAAGCAGCGCAAAGGCAGATAGCCCGTCTTAACACCAATACACGCTATTTGTATAATGAACTAAATGACTATGCCAAAAATCTACTTTCAAAATTTGATTTACGACTAAATAAAATTTTTTTCGTGAATTCCGGAAGTGCTGCGACTGATCTAGCTCTAAGACTATCCAGAAACTTCACAGGCACAAATCGGACTATGGTAATGGATCACGGGTATCACGGAAATACCGCTGCCGCAATTGAAATCAGCGCTTACAAATTCAATGGAAGAGGTAGCACAGGTAAATCAGATCATATCATTATTGCACCTCTCCCGCATGAAGGTAACAAAACAGAGGTCTTAGAAACCCTGAAAAAGGACTTAGATTCTGATCAACGAATTGGGACATTTATTGCAGAATCAATTGTTGGTTGTGGTGGGCAAGTACCTTTATCCTCAACTTACATCCAGGGACTTTATCAAATGATCCGGCTTCAGGGTGGGGTTTGTATTGCAGATGAAGTACAGACAGGATTCGGCCGGGTTGGTAGTCATTTTTGGGCCTTTGAGACTCAAGGAATAACTCCGGATATTGTCATTCTAGGCAAACCTATGGGCAACGGGCACCCACTGGCGGCTGTGATTACTACAAATGAAATTGTAGAAGCTTTTGAAAATGGCATGGAGTTCTTTAGCTCATTTGGGGCAATCCGGTGTCATGTGTGATCGGCCAGGCGGTTTTAGAAGTTATTGAAGAGGAGGGGTTGCAGGAACATGCCTTGCAAACAGGCACCTACCTGATTGAAAAACTCAGTCAACTTAATCAGGATTTTGAAGTTATTACCGATGTTCGAGGACA
>CAXXNX010000005.1:0-28113 GCA_963664285.2 Cyclobacteriaceae bacterium | reverse complement strand
AAATGCCAAGAACTGGGAAACTGTTTACAATACCTTCGTCCAAAACGAAAAGGCTTACTTTGATGTAGGCCCGCTGGCAACGCGGTTCGAAGGCATCTCAGGCGTGAAAGACTTCTATCAAGTCATAGCTGCTGCATTCCCGGACTTTCAGATTACGGTGACGGGCGAATACAACACACCGGGCTGCTCAATCCGCGAAGTCACGATCAGCGGAACTCATTTGGGCGAGTACGGGGGAGTCCCAGGTAGCGGGAATCATGTAACATTCGAGTTAGCCGCCTTTTTTCTATTCGACTCCGGTGAGAATGCGGGAAAACTCATGGCCGAGCGCATCTATTTTGATAATGAAATCTTGATGCGCCAGATTCACGGCGAAGCAGATGCGCCTACTGGAATCGGGTTGGCAGAGTTATCCCAAGCTGCGGCTTCGTCTGGAGACTGATATTAGCCTTTACACTTCAATCAAAAGGTAAGAAGGAGAGGAAGAGAGAAAAGAGGGACGCCCAGTCGAGGGGCGTGGTTACTGCAAGATCAAAGACAAACCAAGAGGCTCGGTTTCATATAAGGTCGGCCTAACACGCGATGCAGCGGAGCGCGGCCAAGGAATGCTTCGTATAGTTCCAATGTCACAGGCCGCGCCCGCTGATCTCTGCCGTTATATACCGTATTGGGAGCCTTGTGGTAAAACTCACAATCTCAGCTCCAGCATTACTAACCATTAAATGGAGGCCAAAATGAAGAATTCAGCTCTATTTGCACTCTTAATAACCTTTCTGTTGCTAAGTGCTTGCGCTCAGCGGGGTGAACAAACCAACGCATCCGTACAAGCAGACCTCGCTGCAATCGGAGACGCCAGACAGCAACTTATCGATGCATTAAACGCGGACGACGTTGAGGGAATAATGGCCGGACTCACGGCTGATCATCTTACAATGCCTCCAAATGAACCTACTCCACAAACGCTGGACGCACTGCGGTCTTGGCATGAACGGCGCATTGCCGCGCTTAATATGAACTTGGCTGTGTCGTCATCCGAGGTGAAAATAGGCAGGGAGTGGCAATTGATCGTTTTTCTGGCACGGTCACTTTAATACCTAGAGACGGTGGTGCCTCAATCCAAGATACCCATAAGACTCTTTGGATATGGCACCGTGAAGCGGATGGGTCATGGAAACTTTCGCGCGCAATTTGGAATAGCGACGATCCGATTCCGGATAACCAGTAGTATAATGCTCTCTAAAAAGAGCTTCGATGCGGTTGCGGTGCGGTCGATTGGCTCAGTGAACGCTAAGCTTAGAATTTGGTAGAATTACTTCAATTGTCTTCAGACGTAAGCATAACGATGCGTGCTCCTGACCGCCCTAGCGACCGACGAATTTTCGAAATGCGAAGTGCTGGTAAAATCGACATATCGTTGAAACTGCGTAGGGGATTCTGGGCGGCAGGAGACGCTCGCGTTATGCGTACTAATGACTCCGATAATTCGCCAGAGAAAAATCTGAAGCTTCTTGGCAACAGCCTAGTTGCTACACGCTCTACTTCACACAAACACAAAGGAGGCCCATCATGAAAACTATCCTGGCTACAGTGCTCTTGGTCTGCCTCCCACTAGCCTATCGATGAATTGGACAGCGAGAGAATCTGCTGCACCGTCGCCCAGCGACGCCCTGGAAGGTTCGGTTGCCCAGCCGATGATCAACCCAGGCAATATCGCAGCGATCAGGGACCGTGACGTTGAAAGAGGGCATCGATCCGGCAGCGTTCGAACGATTTGCTGCCGAGGAACTCACCGCTACTTTCGACGAGCATGTGCCCGGCGTGCGAGCCTTTATCATGAAGGGAGACCGGGGCAACAACGAAGGGGGGTATCTCTTTGTGCTGGTCTTCGACTCTATCAATACGAGGGATTTTTACTTTTCGAGCCCAGAAGTTGGGGAAGCGAATATGCCGCAGACCCCCTGGAGCTTTGGGGAGCTCGGCCAGCGGGTCATTCTGGATCGGTTGCTTGAGTTTGTAGTATCCGTAGCAGGTGCAAGCGAGGGGGAGACGCCGCGGGCTACACCGATTATCTGGTTGTGGGCTGAACGATCTCCTGGGCATCGTTCAAGCATCCGAACTATTTGATAGTTTTAACTCTCATACACCCACTTACCTCCAGCCATAGTTCTTTCAATTTTGATATCAATAATGGTTGAAGGATCCACTTTGTTAGGGTCCTTTTCTAAAACTACCAGGTCTGCCAGTTTACCTTGAGTTATGGAACCCTTAATATCTTCTTCATAGGAGGCATAGGCTCCATTGATGGTGCCCACCTTTATAGCCTCAGGTACTGCTATTTTCTGATTGGCGCCCCAGGTTTTGCCTGTGTAGTCGGTTCTAGTCACACTGGACTGTAAGGCCATCATGGGTTCGAACGGGCCGGGAGGGTAATCTGACGTTTGTGTTACATTAATTCCGGAATCAATAAAACTTCGGACAGCAAACATATTTTTCAGGCGCTCTTTCCCATAATTTTTCATTTTCTCTCCATGAAAATAGACATAGGTAGAAAAAGGATTCGGTATGGCGTTGATTGCTTTTATTCTTCTGATAAGGTCATTATTCACCACAGTACAGTGCTCCAATCTAAATCTGGGATCGGACTTGTGTATTTCTTTCAGGAGTTGCTCATAGACGCCTAAAGTCATATCAATAGCTACATCACCATTAGCATGTACACCAATTTGCCAACCATTCTCATATGCTTTGCGACATCTTTCATAAAGTTCGTCTCGTGTGGCAGTCATAATACCATAATCATCTGGTCGGCCAATATATGGCTGCGATAGTCTCGCGGTCCTTTCTGAAATTGATCCGTCGCATGCTGTTTTCATATATCCTACCTTCACCCACTTGTTACCCAAACCAGTTCGTACTCCAGCATCTATCATGCGATCAATATTCCCATGTCTAATGCTGTTATATACTCTTGTCTTAAGCAATCCTCTTTCGAAGGCTATTTGATAAGCACTGAGATCTTCAGGTGTACTACCTGCATCCTGTACAGAAGTAATTCCGGTTTTCGCCAGCATCTTCGAGATCAACTCTATGCCCTTAACAGAATCATCATTATTATACCGAGGAAAATCTTTGTAAAAGGGCGCTGACGCTTTCTCTAAAATTTGACCAGTGAGTTTGCCATCACTTTTTACAAACCGGCCTCCCGGGGGGTCGGGAGTATTCACATCAACGCCTGCCTTTTTGAACGCCAATGTATTGACATAATTGGTGTGCCCTCCTCTGTGTCGAATGGCCACTGGATGTTCAGGAGCCACTTCGTCAAGGTCAGCAGAATTAAGATATCTACCTTCTTTGGTTTTGGTGTCATCATATTTGAAGCCATATATCCATTCACCTTTAGGAGTAATTTTAGCCCTCTCTCTGACCGCATCTTTAATAGCAGCAATTGACCGAAGATCACAATCGAGATTAAATAAATGCGCTCTTCCACTGCTTGCCGGATGAGAATGTGCATCGTTAAAACCGGGAGTTACGGTTTTACCTCCGAGGTCAATCATTTTGGTAGAGCCATTACTGAGCGCTCTTATTTTATCATTGGTTCCAACTGCAAAAAAACGGTCCGCAACAAGCGCTACAGCCTGCGCTACCGGTTGATTCGGGTCAACCGTAATAAAATTTCCATTATAAAGGATCGTGTGAGGTCGTTCCTGGTAATTCCAGAGATATGGCAAGATAGCAAGGCCTCCACTCTGCTTAATAAACCTTCGGCGGTCAATTTTTATCATAACAATATATTTTTAAGGTGATTAACCTACTTTTCCAAATGCTTTTGACAATTTATCCAGGGCTTCAATTACAGCATCTTCGTTGATTGTCAAAGGCGGTGTAATCCCGTATTACATTTCCATATAAGCCGCCTTTACCAATGAGCAGTCCTTCATTTTTAGCTGCTTCTAGCAGTTGATTGGCTGCTTCCGGCGATGGCTCCTTAGTATTCTTGTCTTTGACTAGTTCGAGCCCCTGCATTAGACCCATACCTCTAACATCCCCCAGTACCGGTGACGTCCTTTGAATTTCCTCCAACCCGTTTCTAAGTAGTGAGCCCATTTTTTCCACGTGATCAGGATCTCCATCCTTTTCAAGCACTTCCAAAACCCCTAAACCAGCTGCGCATGATACCGGATTTCCACCGAAAGTACTGATAGTCGATCCTGCATTTAAAGTGCTTTCAGCAATTTCAGCAGTAGTCATTGTATTTGCCAATGGCATTCCATTAGCTATACCCTTTTGCCATGGTTATGATATCGGGCTCTATATCTGCATGTTCAATACCGAACCATTTAGATCCGGTTCGGCCAAGCCCTGTTTGTACCTCATCGCTTATAAATAACCCGCCATAGCGCTTGATGATTTCATAGACAATTTTGAAGTACTCCGTTGGCGGTGTGATAAATCCACCAACTCCTTGAATAGGCTCCGCCAGAAAAGCTGCAATTTTGCCAGGTGTCGTAGTCATTATAACTTCCTCAACATCTTCCGCACAAGCAACACCACAAGAAGGATACGTCATTTTGAGGGGACACCTGTAACAGTAAGGACTGATGGCATGTTTTATACCGGTAACCTCAGTTCCAGCAGCACGCCAGTTTGAATGTGCCGTAAGACTAACACCCATGGCTCCTCGTCCGCTATATCCATGCCTTAAAGCGACAATATCGTGATTTTCAGTGTATGCTCTTGCCTAAAAAAACTGCGGTCTCATCCGCTTCTGAGCCCGATGCAGTAAAGTAAGAAACTTCAATTTTGCCAGGTGCAATGGCAGCAAGCTTTTCAGCCAGAGCAACATGATTCTCATTGGGGTACAATGTAGAGGAATGGATCAGTTTCTCACTCTGTACTTGATATTTTTTCTGTTACTTCAGGACGATTATGTCCGACACTAGTGGTGAGAATACCCGCGAAGAAGTCAAGATATTGCTTGCCATTGACGTCCCAGACATACCACCCTTCTCCCCTGTCCAAAGGCAAGGGGTCCGTGTAAAAAAGAAGATGATTGGGAAACAGGTACTTCTTTTGTTTCTGAAGTATTTTCCTCCTGCTTAGAAATCGATTTTTGTGTATTTGTCCTCAACGCTTAAAAAAGTATAGCCAGAATTTAATAAAATCCTGGCTATACTTTTTTAATAATTTAGGTAATTATATACTTGTTTTTACCAATTAATTTGCTTATATTTACTATGTAATTTAAGTAAAAGCTGAGATCAACTAAATAAGTGCAATTGAAGGATGAAAAAGCTTTTAAGGGCTTTTTCATCCTTCAAAAGCCTGAGCAGTGCAATCTTTGGATTGCAAAATGTCAAAAAACTACACACATCTCAGTATTGATCAAAGGTATCAAATTGAAGCATTATTGAAAACAGGAGCTACTCAAAAGGAGATTGCCTGTATCGTTCATTTTCACCCATCTACGATCTCACGTGAGCTTAAGCGAAATGTGGGTTCAAGAGGTAGGGAGCTGGTGTCTATCGAACAGCAAATGCACAAAGGAGGACCAATCTTCGTCATCAAGAAAAGCCAAAAAGAGTGATTTTCACCAAACCCATGAAAGACTGGATAGTTAACCGGCTCCAAGAAGATAGATGGAGTCCTGAATTGATCAGCCATCGGGGAAAGAAAACGAGAGAATGTCCACTTAGCCATGAATGGATTTACCAATGGATATGGGAATGTAAGCACACCAACCGCCAGGAGAACCAAGAATACAAACAACTATACACATATCTAAAACATGGCAAACGAAGGCGCAAACGAGGAAACAGAAAAGATCGTAGAGGTATTATCCCGAATAGGGTATCAATTGAACAGCGACCCCAGATCATTAACAAAAGGGAACGATTGGGAGATATAGAAGTCGATTTAATGATGGGTAAAAACCACAAAGGCTCTTTGTTGGTGATGACAGACCGAGCAAGTCTTTTTACCAGAATCAGAAAGATGCACAGTAAAAATGCCGATCAAATGGCCGAAGCTATTGTGGAGGAACTCTCTCAGGATAAACACAAACTGGAAACACTCACTTTTGATAATGATATGGCATTTTCTAAACATGAGTTGATTGCTCAATCCCTTGATGTGGATGCCTATTTCACTCGTCCCTATACTAGTCAGGATAAAGGGACAGTTGAAAATAGGATTGGGGTAATCAGAAGGTTTTATCCTAAGAAAACAGATATTAGATTTGTTACAGAGGAGCAAATCAAAGTTGTTGAAAACAAAATCAATGAACGCCCTGTTAGAAAATTTAATTACCTAAACGCAAAGCAAGTGCTACAAAGGAAAATTGCACTTATTACTTGAACTTACAAAAGAATAATGAAAGCAGAAGTTAAATTTGAAAATCTTGTAGAGTTGTTAAGCTACTTTTCTGAACAGAACAAGTGTAAGGAATTTATTGAGACAATGCGTTGGAGTGATGAAAGGATATGTCCTCATTGTGGTCACAATAAGACCTATGATCTGAAAGCAAAGTTTTCTTATAAATGCGCACAGTGCAAAAAACCGTTTTCAGTAACTAAGGGAACAATATTTGAAAATTCACCTATCCCCTTACAAAAATGGTTTGCAGCCATTTATCTTATCACTTCTCATAAGAAGGGGATCAGTAGTTTACAATTGCATCGGGACTTAGGAATCACCCAGAAATCAGCTTGGTTTGTCTTGCAAAGGATTCGTTATGCTATTAGGATGCGATCTTTTAATAAGCCTTTAGAAAACGTAGTAGAGGCCGATGAAACATTCATCGGTGGTAAGAACAAGAATCGCCATGCTGATAAAAAAGTCGAATTTTCACAAGGCCGGAGTGTTAAGGACAAGATGCCCGTATTTGGACTTTTGGAAAGAAAAGGTAAAATTGCAGCAATGCCAGTAAAGGATACCAGTGGTAAGACATTACAGCCTCTTATCAAAGAGAACGTAGTTCCGGGTTCCCAGATAATGACAGATGAATGGCTGGCCTATCGTGGCTTGTCCGATATGTATGTTCATTCAGTCATTAATCATGGTGAAAAGCAGTCCGTTATTGGTGATTGCCACACCAATACCCTGGAAGGTTTCTGGTCGCTTCTAAAAAGGGGGATCATAGGTATTTATCATCAAATCAGTTTAAAGCATCTGGACAAGTATGTAGACGAGTTTCAGTACCGCTACAATACAAAAGGCTTGACTGAAAGAGATCGCTTTCTTAATATGCTTTCAATGAGCGAATCAAGGCTCACTTACAAAAATCTAATTCAAAAATCATAATTCAATGAAAAACATACTGGCTTTCGGAGACAATTATGAATCGCTACTAAGATTTTCGCAGGACAAGAAAATAAAGGGTAATGTCCGCTTGATCTACATTGACCCGCCTTATGGCACAAAACAAGACTTTACGTTCTCAGAAGATCGTTTTTCAACTATCAGTAGAATGAATGGAGGTAAGGTGGCGTATAATGATCAGTTAACCGGTGAGGACTACCTGAAATTTCTTTCAAGCCGTTTAACATTGATGCGTGATATACTTGCGGATGATGGTAGTATTTACTTTCATATTGATAATAAAATGGGTCATTACGTCAAAATATTAATGGATAAGATTTTTGGAGAAAAAAACTTTATCAATGATATTACCCGAATCAAATGTAATCCAAAGAACTTTTCACGGTCAGGTTTTGGCAACGTAAAGGATATGGTTCTATTCTATTCCAAGTCAAAACATTTTGTTTGGAATGAACCACGTCAAAAAATTGAAATTAAAGAGGATAACAAGCGGTTTAGGCTCGTAGATAAGAAAGGCCGCCGTTATACAACTATTCCGCTCCACGCTCCAGGAGAAACTAAAAACGGGGAAACTGGAAAGGCATGGAGAGGATTATTACCCCCACAGGGTAGGCACTGGCGGTGCAGTCCTAAAAAACTGGATGAACTTGATAAAAAAGGACTGGTTGAATGGTCGTCAACTGGCAACCCACGAAAAAGAATCTATGCAGATGATGTGATGCAAGCGGGGGTTAAAATGCAGGATATATGGATGTATAAAGACCCGCAGAAGCCTAAATATCCAACTGAAAAAAATATGGATATGCTCAAAATGATAGTGGCTGCATCATCTAATGAGGAAGATATTGTGATGGATGCTTTTGCAGGCTCAGGTACTACATTGGTTGCGGGCTCAGCAATTAAATCGTTACTTTATAGGTATGGACGCTTCTGAACAGTCAATAAAAATTTGTCAGGAGCGTTTGAGAAATTACAAATTGATTGAGCCTATAAAACAAAAGCAATATGCAGAACCCGTGGTCAATTAGGACTTTAGAACTTGTAATAACTCAGAACTACTTAGACCAGTTACAGGGGATATATCCTCAAAATGAGGGTGAAAGGAATATTGATGAAGATATATTAAATCAGATTAGGGAATCTTTTGAAGCAAGAACCCAAATCATATTGTTGAATAGGTTATTGGATTTAGAAAAATTCCCAACTAAGGATTCGTACGTTGGTTTTTTACGCAGAGACAGAGAGAGTATAGAAAGAAATCCTGAGACAGTACAGCGGATTTGCGATCAATTGTATGGAATGGGTATTGATAGTGTAATTGACGGTATAATGCAAACCGATGGAAGGAAATAGACGCAGGGGAAATCAATTCAGTTCATGGGTTAGGGATAATTTTAACGTTATTGGTGAAGATGAATTTATACGATCAACCAATGGTGTGGTGGTATTGGGTACTACGGAAAGGGCTTTGTTAGATTTTTGCAATAGAGTTTGTCGTGTTGGTATGGCGAAACGACCTGATATAGTAGCTAAATCAGGTAGAACGTATGTAATAGGTGAGGCTAAATTCCTTTCGTCTCATGGTGGCAGTCAGGGGCGTGCGTTTGAGGATGGAATTACATTAGCATCAAATGCAACTGGGAATGCTGTTAAGATGTTCCTGCTTGACGGAATCCATTGGATTGAAACCGGATCGGATCAATATAATAGGATAGACAATTCTACCGCTAATATATTTTCGGTACTTCTACTTCAAGATTTTCTTACAGAACTATAAACTAAAATATGCCTGAAAAGAAGAAATATGACAAGCCAGTTAAGTTGAACATGTCTTTCTCAGAAGCCTTTAAACGCCTACTGAGAGTAGACAAGGATCAGCTTGACAAGAAACATCAAGAGGGCAGTGGAGAAGAAATGATTTATGAGAAATGTCGTTTTTGGGCAGGAAACAGTGTTTAGTAAAAACAAGTATATAGTTACCATAATTTATTTGAATTGATCAGTTCTATAGCCCAAAACCACTTGCAAGAACCCTGTAATCATCCAATATTCTACCAACGGTATGTCTTAGGAATCGTTCCTCATCCATTCTCTGAACCACTCCGGAAGCATATCCTTGCCATACTGTTTTCTTAGCTTTTCTATCAAAAAAGGAGATGAGTAAAGACCCTTCGTTCATCTCACAATCTATAGCCGCATATTCCAGATCATTCGGATCAACATATTGTCCGCCGGAAACTACATTGAAATAATCCGAATACTCGGTAACTTCGTCAGTTTCTAATGACCCATTCTTGTCAGCCAACTTTGCGTCCCCCTCGGTTGCGTTCACATAGGATGCGAAATTAGGTTGTGCATAACCTTTCATGTTGAAATCATCATAGAAAACTTTGTAAGCAACTATCAGGCTTGGCTTCTTCTCCTTGTAAATAAATCCCAAAGATCTCATCCGTTGCCCAATAAATTTCTCAACCAATTTTTTATTTTTTGCATCCACACCAGCCTCATGATTAATCATAAAATCGAACGTATCATACTTACTAAACATTCCCACTGTAACTGTAGTCCGATTCTATTATCCTATCGTACATAGGAAGCGCATCCGGAAAAAATTCCGACCAAAACAATAAATAGCAACGGTTTCTTCATAGTGTCAACTGTTAATATTTTAAAAAAAGTCACTCTAAAGCTAATGTATTTAGTGATATATTTCTTAATTCATATTGCTTAACGGCAAAATTATTTTTCCTGCTTCCTGTTTTTTGGCTAATTCATTAAAAGATTCTACATCACTTTTGATAAGATCATCGTAAGGCTTTCTCAATTCCTTAAACTGGTTTTTTAAGTCATTCCAACGCTCTAACATACCACCGGTAGGTGTATTGTGTTCATCTATAATTATTTTATACAGCCTGGCAATTATGGTTACTGAATACTCTACTGAAATTGATTTCATCTTGGGTAGTTTCAATCTCGTTTTGGACCAGGGTGCCCTCGATTACTGTTAGTTTTTTATCAAGCTCACTAGCCTTATCCTTTAAACTATCCCCAAGGCCAGCTTTAGATATTTTATCCCCAATTAACTTCGTTTGACTACGGATGGATCTGATATTTCTAATTAGCTCTTGAGATTGATTAATAAGATCAAGAACTTCCAACTCCAAATTGAACTTCTCTTGGTAGTTGGTTTGGCTGATGTTCTTCCAACGGGGATCAGTTTTAATTTCGATGTTTTGCCGGGAGGTCCACTTTCCAATTTTCAACTCTACGCTATAGGTACCAGGAACTACTTTTGGACCAGGAACATTATCATGGCTAAAAACCATAGCCACAAAATTGTCGACCATGCTAGGTGGTTGATACGTCAGATCCCATTTAATTTGATTGAAACCGGTTTTTATTTCAATCTTTTGATCGATGTCGTTTTCTTCCAATTCAGATTTCCACTTTCTAACTAACCTTCCTGAGGAATCCATAATTTCCAATTCAACCTTTTCTTTTGAAATTTTCGCCAGATAGAAATTGATAGATGCACTTAAACCATCCTTCCCACCGACGTTGGTTCTATAAGTGGTACGTGGAGGAAAAAGGAATTGATTTTGGCCTCCTGTCCGCTCATCAATATGATGTAAGGGGGTGAGATCATCCAATATCCAAAATGACCTACCCTGTGTGCTAATTACCAAATCCTGGTTATGCACCTCCATATCAGTCACTGGAGTGATCGGAAGGTTTAATTGAAATGGTTGCCAACTTACTCCGTCGTTAAAAGAAACAAAAAACTCCAAATTCAGTTCCTGCATATAGTAGCCCTTTTTTGTCGGGATCTTCAGCCACACTTCGAATGAAAGTTGTAACAGGAATTCCGTTCGAACCACTAGTTAGTGTCTGTATGAAAACAGGCTAATATGCTGATTATCCATCATATTCGTATTTTTTCCATCAAATCAGCGCTGAATTATTCTCGAATCTGATTCAGTAGAATTATCAAATTCACAAATATTATCAAGAACAGTTGCGTTGTAGCCTGTTAATTGGCCATTTGAAGGTTTTCCATTCAAAAACTCCAAAGAATTCACTTTGAGATTCGCAGGCTTTTTGGTCTGTCGGGGAGTAAAATCCCTGTCCTTTTTTTGTTCATTCAGTGTAGAAAAGAAACGATTTTTTCGGTTGGTTTATCAGGATTAATCATTATATTGCATATAACCGATATAAATACAAACCATGAGGAAATCCTTCCAGCCCCAACTTACCCTGGGATGCACACCCATCGAGCAAGTAGAGGCTCCGGTGAAAACTAAAAGCCACTTAGCTGCCCTGGCAGCCGCCCTTCAATATATCTATGTCCAACCTGAATGGAACCAGCGTATTTTTGAATTACTTTCTTCCAAACTCATTGAGGGAAAGAAAAAGACGGGCCGTGAGGGTATGAGTCTGTGGGAGGTCTTCGTATTGGCCCAGGTGCGCCTGTGCATGAACATCTCTTACGATGAGTTACACCATATCTCCAATTACGACACGTTGGTACGGGGCATTATGGGGGTGCTACCTACCGACTACTCTGTGGGCAAACAGTATAAGTACCAGAACATTTATGACAATGTGACCTTGCTGGACGATGAACTGCTCATCGGCATCAATGATGTAATCGTAGCAGCAGGTCACCAGGTGTTTAAAAAAAAAGGAAAAACCGGAGGGGAGGAAGTTGCCTTGCGTTGCAAGACCGATAGTTTCGTGGTAGAAACCGACACCCACTTTCCTACCGACTACAACCTGCTATGGGACAGTGCCAGAAAGTGTATAGATGTAGCTGATTTATTGGTCTCAAAAAGGTATTTTACTGGCTGGCGTAAGTCCGGGGATTGGCGCAGATCCCTCAAAAGGCTGATGCGCAGCGTGGGCAGGACCACCGGCTCAGGAGGAAAAAACAAAGAGGAGCGGGTAGAGCAGGCTGCCACTTCCTATCTGACTAAAGCCCGTGCTTTGAGCAAGAAAGTGGGCCAAATGCTGGAAAAACATCAGGGAAACTCTATCGAGGAGTTCGCAGCCCTGATGGCATTGACCTATTATCTTGAGATGTTGGAAAAGCACATCGAGTTGCTCGACAGGCGGTTGATCAGAGTAGAGACCATTCCCCATGCCGAAAAAGTCTTTTCCATCTTTCAACCTTATGCCGAAATGATCAAAAAAGGCAAACTGCACCCCAATGTGGAGATCGGTAAGAATCTGGCCATCACTTCGGATCAATACCATTTACTCATAGACTGGCAAATAGCTGAAAAACAAACCGGCAACCAACTTACCCTATCAATTGCCCGGCGTATCGCTGAGAAATACCCCATCCAAAGCCTGAGCACCGACAAGGGGTTTTCCGATAAAGAGGATAAAGCAACTCTGCAAACCTTCATCCCAGAAGTGATCATGCCTAAAAAGGGTAGGTTAAACAAAGAAGAAAAAGCCATCGAATCAGCGCCAGCCTTCAAAAGGTTGAAAAACAAGCATTCTGCTATCGAATCCAACATTAATGAGCTGGAACACCGGGGATTGGACCGATGCCCGAACCGTACCCGCAAAACTTTCAATAGCTACATCGGGTTGGCCATTACTGCCTACAACCTTCACAAGATCGGGCGTAAACTCCAGGCTGACCGTCTGGCCGCCCAGCAGCAAGCCAATTGCCAGAAACAAGCAGCTTAATCACCTTTTAGCTGTTTAATAAGGATTAGGCACTGGCAGAAGTGCGTCCTGGCCAGGCTAAAACCCGGCTATTTTTATCAAAAACCATCAAAAACAATGAATAAAAGCAAAGTCACCCTTTATTAGTCAGCAAGGTGAGTGATTTTTTCATTGTTCCATTTTAAGCAATATTTTAATACGACCTAAAACTCGCTGTTTTCTTAGAGACACTAGTTAACAAATCCCACGACTGACCGTAATCATTAGTTCTGAAAATATATGGTTTGAAATCTTTGTCCCGATATTTATAGACTGCTATAAAAGCCCGGCCCTCTTGATGAGCTGAAAGCTCAATCTTGTTGACTGTACCCTCACGAGGCATATTCTGTGGCGTAATGTTTGACTAGGTTTTTCCACCGTCTCGCGTTAGGTGCACAAGCCCGTCATCAGAACCAGCCCAGATCTCTCCCGGGTTATGGGGTGATTCTTCAAGAGCAAATATTGAAGAGTAGACCTCCACTCCTGTCGCGTCATGCTGGATAGGGCCACCGGGTATGTCATGATACTTATCGAGCGCCAATGTTAGGTCTGGGCTAATAATCTCCCAGGTTTGCCCATGATCTGTTGATCTATGAACCACATTTGAACCCATATAAAGCTCAACCGGATTGTGTATAGATACGAACAAAGGGTAGTTCCACTGCCATCTATATTTCAGATCACGCTGTTCAGTTCCTTCTGTATAATGTGGGTACGCGGTCATTTGCAATAGCTGACCTGTTTTTCGGTTTAAATATGTTATTTCGCCACTGTAAGTTCCGGCATAAACAATATCAGGATCAGTTGGATGAACTGCGACATCTGCACTTTCTCCACCACCAACTGCTTCCCAATGTTCCGTTTCCGAAACAGCAGGTAACTCCTGGCTGGGGACTGAAATTGTCGTATTGTCCTGCTGCCCTGCATAAAGCCTGTATGGAAATTGATTATCTACCGTAACCCTATAAAACTCAGATGTAGGTTGATTTAACTGGGTAGACCAGGTCTTCCCTCCATTTAAAGTTACGTTCGCTCCCCCGTCATTACAGTTGATCATAATTCTTGTGTTATCAGGATTGATCCAAACGCCATGATTGTCCCCATGCGGAGTTTCGATTTTCTCAAAATTTTCGCCACCGTCCACTGACTTGTAGAATCGTGTGTTGGATGAATAAAGGGTGTTCTCATCTTGAGGATCAGCAGTGAGGTGGGTATAGTACCATCCTCTTTGTCTATGACGATGATCACGATTAATCCGTGTCCAGGAATCGCCTCCATCTTCTGATCTGTAGATGCCACCACTCTCTTCTTCAGCAGCTTGAATGAGCGCCCATACACGTTGAGGATTTGCGGGTGATACAGCTAAGGCAATTCTCCCTAGAAGACCTGATGGCAATCCATCTTCCAGCTTTTTCCAACTAACTCCCCCATCAGAAGATCGATAAATGCCCCCTTCTTTTCCGCCATCAATCATTGTCCAGGGCTTACGCTCTGCTCTCCAAGCTGCGGCATAGATGATTCTCGGGTTCTGCAAATTCATAGCCAAATCGATAACGCCGGTGCTGTCACTAACATAAAGTGTTTTTTCCCAATTCTTGCCACCATCCGAGCTTCTGAACAGGCCTCTTTCGTTATTGGGTCCGAAAATGTTTCCCAATGCTGCAACGTATACTAAATCCGGATTTGTTGGATGAATGATAATTTTTCCAATTTGCCCTGCTGATTTTAGTCCCGTAAAACTCCAGGTCTTGCCCTGATCTGTTGACTTATAAACTCCTACACCGGGTGAAACATTTCCTCGTGTACAGGCTGACCCTGTGCCAACATACATGACATTAGGATCAGATACCGACACGGCAACCGCACCTATTGAACCAGCCCCTATCTGACCATCTGTCATATTATCCCATGAAGTACCTGCATCGTCCGTTCTCCAAAAATCACCACCACCAGTGGTTCCCATGAAGAAAGTATAGGGTTTATCCGGAATACCAGTTATGGCCGTAGACCTTCCGCCACGGGCCGTGAGTCGGGCCGACTGACCGGTATTTCATACCATCAAAATACTTAGAACTTATTGGCTCAATTACAACTTTATTTCTATTCCTTCTTTGGGCATCGGACGAGAACCAAATGATATAACAGCATAAAATACCTGCTAAAATCTTCATAATTAGGGAAAAAACAAAGAGGAGCGGGTAGAGCAGGCTTTCCTATCTGATAAAGCCCGTGCTTTGAGCAAGAAAGTGGGCCAAATGTTGGAAAAACATCAGGGAAACTCTATCGAGGAGTTCGCAGCCCTGATGGCATTGACTATTATCTTGAGATGTTGGAAAAGCACATCGAGTTGCTCGACAGGCGGTTGATCAGAGCAGAGACCATTCCCCATGGTCTTTTCCATCTTTCAACCTTATGCCGATATGGAATCTGGCTAATGGGTAAAATCTTCAAAAGGTTGAAAAACAAGCAAATTAACACCGGGGATTTTATATTACTGCCTACAACCTTCACAAGCAATAGATCAGAAAATAATCCACTAGAAGTCCTGGAGCTTGCCGTCCCTGACTATAAATGTGCCGTTAACCTTTACGGTAGTATCAAGGAAAAACATCCATTGAACTCCCTCCTGGTCGACCTCACCACCAACTTCAATATTGTTACCCAGGCTTAATCGTACCACTCCCTGACCATATCCATAATAGGGAACATAATTATAGTCGGCAGGAAAGTTCAGCTTAGGATTAAATCCAATTCCGATTTCTCTGAAATAATTCAAACCCGGGGTTGTCCCTAATCTTGTTTCAAATTCGGCTTTGCCCCTGGAGGCCTCAACTTTCACTATCTTCCCCTTCTCAAAAGTTAGTTTTAAGTCTTCAACTTCAGTACCGGCGATAATCCCTGAACCAATAACCAAAACACCATCGACTGTACTCTCTATTGGCGCTACTCGTATTGCTCCAGCAGGAAGCTCAATCTCTCTTTCAATTCTCACTTTGGCATTTTTCATTCTTTGCATTGAAGCGTCACCATTTTGCTTTGTGATTGTTCTATTGCCAATTTCTAAAGATAATTTAGTACCCGCAGGCGAAGTAACTTCAATCAGGCCGGATCTGAGAATTTCAGATGCACTTTGCTGTACTTTGTCCAATGCCTTATAGTCGATATCAAGAGCCGCCAGGTAAATCGAATCATAAACAGGGTTATGTTTCCCATGAGTACTGTCCCAATTCCTGGGGCCATCTCCCCAATGAAAATGAATCTGCCTGCCCCTGCCGGAATCAAGCCATTCAACTAAAGCACTGACCTGGCTTGCAGGATTTCCAACAGACCTTCTTACCGGCATCCATATATAAATATCCGTGTTGTCCAGAAGCTTAATGAAGTCATCCGCCGGTCCATAGGGCATTAGAGTAACTTTCTTAACTCGACCCTTTATTTTGCTTTCCAAATTAAGGGCTAACCCTGGCATAGTACCTTTGTCATACCTGATGATGACATTTTCGTCCGGGTCAGGGCTAAGAGACTTAACCCGCATTATTCATAGGCCACCAATTTTGGGATTAATAATGGGTTGCTAACTATTTTTGATTGGAGTGTATGTATTAATTTGAAGATCAACCAGGTTTCTGGATTTCAAAGGACATTAGAGCGTTTTTTTGTTAGAATTTTTCAATTTTCAGTCAAAGCTCTATTGTGTTCTTATGGAAGAACATTTTTTTGATTAAACCAAACTGTTTAACTGATCGGTCAGTTCACCGTAAGCAAATCGCCCAGCAGGTATTGATATCTAAAGGCTCTTGAGAATTGTATTGTCAATGATCTTTTCCTTTCTTTCAGGCACGCCCCAACCTTCATCAGGTAAAGCCGGATATTGTCCACTTGCCATCGTTTAGCAAAGTGGTGTTTTGTTTTGGCAATTAATAATTTAATCTGCCGGAACATTTCATAACAGAGGGTAGCGATGATTAAACGCATGAAATTGGCCCAGTAGCGATGACAGGAAAGCCGGTCGGAATAAGTCATGTTTTTGAGTTCCTTTATTCGATTTTCACTGGCATCACCTCGCTTGACATAAAAATCAAAGTAAATCTGTTGAGCGGTCATCGCTTCAAAGTTGCTCACAAAGTAACGGACATTCATTCCTTTTCCGGTAGACTCCACTTTGGCGTACAGCTTTTCAGAACGATCCCAGCTTTTGGCCTGGTAAGTAAACGGGCCAACAAACTCTTGATGTTTGATGATTTTTGAAGCATATTCCTTTTTTACTTCAATGATAGTCTGTTTGGTAAAAGTCTTTAAAACTTCATTACTACTAATACCTAAACAAAATTGAAGGTCAAACTGCTTAGCTATCCGATAAAAAGATGCTCCTGAAAAGCCACTATCCGCTCGAATAAGGATCTTTACTGAGGGCAGTTTTTTTCTGATTTTAATGACAATCCTTTTCAATAAGGCCACAAACCATTTGTTGGAGTGACAATTGCCCGGACGTAGTACTGGTAAAATGACCTGACCGGTGTTCCCGTCCTTAAAGAACAACTCATGGTACATAGTCTGTCCATAATAGCCATTATACAAACTGAGTTGTTGGGATCCATGAGTAGGGTCATCGGTACCATCTACATCAATGATGATTTGACCAGTCTTCTCTTTCAACTCCTCTACATAACGGTCTACAAACCATTGACTCATCTGGTAGATCAGACTCCGATCGGCCTTGTTTTCAAATCGACTTAAAGTAGGCTGGGAACATAATCCGCTATCTAGTACTTTACGGATCACCGGATCCTCTCGGAGTTTTTGTTCGTCATTGCAATCCTGATAGCCCTGCATCATTAAAAACACCCGTTGGCGAAGCATTTCTTCATAAGTGTATTCGATAAAAAAGGGGTTTCGATAGTCAGGAATCAGTGCGGCGAAGCTTTTTAATAGACCAGTCTTTCTCTCTACTTTTTCACTTAACAATATCGCTCCGTCTGAGCTAATCGCTGATGCTGAAAAATCAAATTTAAAAGCTTGTTTTCCTCGATAAAATACGGTATCTTTTTCCTTATATTCAGGCATAAATTAATTGCTTATTTTGTTGTCTAACTATCTCAATATAAGCAATTTATGCCTGTTTTTTATTGTCTACTATGAATTTTTCGGGTTAAGCTATTTGATTGGTCATGGTGGAATAATTATCCTTCAAATCCTGGCAATACACAGAATTTCCATAGAGAATAATCAAGAGAGATAAAATGAATCGCATTTTTATATTTTTCCTTAAGATAATCGTATTAGAAATCATTTAAGAATTACTGGGTTCAATTAACCACCCATCACGGGGATTGTCTTCTAACAACTTTTGACTTAGTATTCTCTTATTTTTCAATTATCCTTTAGCTGTGAAGTGTTTTCTACCTTTTTTACTAAGCCTGATCTTATGCAAAATAACATTGGCTCAAGAACTAGTTCCAAAAGCAAAGCCAATAGCAGCACATAAGATTAACAATTCCGAAATAGTACTGGATGGGCGGGTGGATGAAGACTTTTGGCAACAAATTGAAGCGAGCGGAGGTTTTTTGATGCAGGAACCGGTGGAGGGTGGCACGCCAACTGAACGAACCGAAATCAGAATAGCTTATGATGAGAATAACCTCTATATAGGAGTTATACTTTATGATTCAGACCCTTCTGGCATTAAATCTTTTCAAAAAAGACGCGACGCATCATTAAGTACCGACGACCGTTTCATGTGGATCCTGGATACCTTTCTTGACGGAAGAAATGCTTATTTTTTTGAGATCAATCCCGGTGGACTGATCGGTGACGGCCTGCTGACCATTGGCCAGGGAAGCAATTTGAATAAATCCTGGGATGGCATATGGCGACCCTGGACCTACACCGGTGATTTTGGATGGTCTGCCGAGATCCGTATCCCTTTTCGGACTTTAAACTTTGATCCCTCGAGTGACACATGGGGTATTAATTTCCAACGCACCATCAGGCGTAAGAATGAAGAGTTACTCTGGACCGGACATAAGAGGAACCATGGGCTTATCAGACCCCAGAATGCTGGAAGACTCACCGGATTGGAGGGTATGTCACAGGGTCTGGGCCTTGAGATGGTTCCTTACGGAAAAGCGAGCAGGGGTAAGGTTGAATTGGAAGATGAGGAAGGCTTTGACCGCGAGACCAACGTTTATGGAGGCCTTGATGTTAATTACAGCATCACGCCAAGTTTGAAGGCATCTTTCACTCTTAACACTGACTTTGCCGAAACGGAGGTGGATACCCGGCAGGTGAATCTCACCCGATTCCCTCTCTTCTTCCCTGAAAGAAGGGATTTCTTCCTGGAAGGCGCTAATATCTATCAATTTGCTCCCCGAAGTGGCATTACTCCCTATTTCAGCCGGAAGATCGGACTGGAAGAAGGCAATCCCATTCCCATCAACTATGGTGGAAGAGTTATCGGGCGATTAGGAAAGTTTGAAATTGCGGCATTACAGGTCCGCACCAATAAACAGGCTACGGTTAATACCGAGGATTTCTCCGTTGTCCGGATAAAAAGAAATTTCCTTAAGGAGAGCACTATCGGTGTTGTTTATACCCGGCGCCATACAAAGGATGGTGAAGAGTTGTTTGAACCTGTGCAAGACCGGCACACTTTTGGGACTGACCTTGGGTTGAACACTTCTAATTTCCTGGGCAATAAGAACTTGCAGTTCCAGGCTTTCTATGTATTTCATAATTCGTTCTCTCCAAGTGATAATAGCACCTCCATTTCGGACCGTTCCTCTAGGGGAATCAGATTGAATTTTCCCAATCGCCCCTGGTCTGCTGCTGTGTCTTATCGTGAATTCGGGGACTCTTATGATCCGGCGGTTGGCTTTAACAGAAGGAATGCTTTTCGTAGGGTGGAGCCCCAGGTAGCCTACTCTCCGTTGATAGAAAAAAGTAATGTGATCAGGGAACTCACCTGGCGAATAAAATTTGAACACCTGATGAGCCTGCAATGGAATAAACTAACCCAAAATGTGAGGATAACCCCTATACAAGTGCGATTCGAAACAGGGGATCAGGTGAAATACGACGTTACCCGGAACTTTGAGTTACTGATTGAGGATTTTGACATACTGGGTGATGAATCTATAGTAATCCCCACAAATAGTTACACTAACTGGACCCAGGAACTGGAGATCAAGACGGCTAATTACCGTCGAGTAGTAATGGAGTTTAAAATTGATGGAGGCGGTTTCTGGTCTGGTACGAGGGTGTCTTATAAGAATAAGCTGACCCTCAGACCGGTTTCGGGGATCAATCTGACCGCTGAATACGTTCACACCCGGGTCAACCTGGAGGAAGGTAATTTCAATACCAATCTTGCTAGATTTTTAGCGAGTTTGGACTTCACGCCTTTCGTTTCCTTTTCCAGCAATGTTCAATATGACGATCTGAGTGAAAAGATAGGGCTCAACAGTCGCTTCAGATATACACTTACACCGGGATCGGATATTTTTCTGGTTTATAATCATAATTGGATTGACGATGCTGATAGGTTCAGGACAACGTCGAATACCGGGGTGGTGAAGGCGACCTTCACGCATAGGTTTTGATGCTGTAATGGTTGGTGACAACACCATTCTTCGCTTCGCCTGTTGGCTTCATTCAGGATGACGGTAATTGTTTTGGCTTCAATAATTAAATTATCTATCAAACCCTAACTTCAAACGAACCCTGTTAAGTACATCACCAATTACTGCACGGGCCTTCTCCTCTCCTTCTTGTAGTTTTTGTTCCACTTCACCAGGATTTTGCATTAACCAGTCAAACTTCTCCCGTTCATTACTGAATTTATCTATGATCAATTCGAAAAGTTCTTGTTTCGCATGGCCATATCCGTAGTTACCACCAAGATACTTCTGACGGAGCTCATCTACCTGATCTTGAGTACCAACAATTTTGTATAATGAAAATACATTATCGGTGTCAGGGTCTTTTGGTTCTTCCAGGGGTGTACTATCCGTCACAATTGCCATTAAATTCTTAAGCAGTAGTTTATCCGGTTGAAAGATGTCAATGGTATTATCATAAGACTTGCTCATTTTATTACCATCAGTTCCTGGTATTACCATTAGTTGCTCATCAATTTTTACTTCAGGAACAACAAATGTTTCACCATATAAATGATTGAAAGATTTGGCGATGTCCCGGGTAATCTCCAAATGTTGCTTCTGGTCTTTACCAACCGGAACGAAATTGGCGTCGTAACCGATTATATCTGCCGCCATTAATACTGGATAAATAAACAATCCAGCATTGATCTTACTTTTCTGACCCTGACCCAATTTGTCTAATTTGTCTTTATAAGAATGGGCATTTTCCAGCATTGGTATGGGCGTAAAACAACTGATGTACCAGGCGAGCTCACAAACTTCAATGACCCTTGATTGCCTGTAGAATGTGTTTTTATTAGTATCAAAACCTAGGGCTAGCCAGGCAGCTGCAGTTGCCAGGGTGTTTTGCTTTCTTAGATCAGCTTCCTTGATGGTGGTGACAGAGTGAAGATCAGCTATAAAAAAAAAGGAATCATTTTCGGGTTTCTTTGACATTTCAATAGCCGGTAAATAAGCGCCCAGCAGATTGCCCAGATGTGGTTTCCCGGAACTTTGTATTCCAGTAAGTATTCTTGCCATTTACAATCGGATTTGCACAAAGAAAAGAAATTTGATCGCCTTTATTAGCTTAGAAGCAAATCAAAATCATTAACCATGAAAAACTGAGCAGTAATGCTTCTTTTCCTCAGTATTTTTAGTCCTGGGAGAAGCCAGGAACTTACAAAGGAATACATCAATCCATCCGGTGGCTACACCAAATATAGTAGTAGTAACTACCGGAAAGGTCAAGACGCTTTATGTCGCCGGCCAGGTAGGAAACGGTGACACCCTGGAAGAGCAGATCAGAACTTCATTCCAGGGAGTTTTGAAACAACTGGCAGATGGAGGAGCTGAATTCTCAGATGTGGTTAAATTGAACACCTATATTGATAACTACCGGCAAGGAGGATCTGGTCCTTTTCAGGAAGGTACGACAGGAATATTTGGTGATCAGAAAATGCCTGCCATACTTTGATTGGGGTAACCTCATTGGCCCGAGACGCCATTAAAGTGGAGATGGATGCGGTGGCAGTGGTAGCGCTGGAATGAAACAAGATTTGAAAATCCATAGGTGGATCCTACCCAAGCCGCGATCATCCTTCTTTAGAAACCTTGCTGTCTTTGTCTATCAGGTACGCTTAGGACATAAACAACTGTTAAAGAATTCCTAATTGAAGTTAACCCGCATTATTCATAGGCCACCAATTTTGGGATTAATAATGGGTTGCTAACTATTTTTGATTGGAGTGTATGTATTAATTTGAAGATCAACCAGGTTTCTGGATTTCAAAGGACATTAGAGCGTTTTTTTGTTAGAATTTTTCAATTTTCAGTCAAAGCTCTATTGTGTTCTTATGGAAGAACATTTTTTTGATTAAACCAAACTGTTTAACTGATCGGTCAGTTCACCGTAAGCAAATCGCCCAGCAGGTATTGATATCTAAAGGCTCTTGAGAATTGTATTGTCAATGATCTTTTCCTTTCTTTCAGGCACGCCCCAACCTTCATCAGGTAAAGCCGGATATTGTCCACTTGCCATCGTTTAGCAAAGTGGTGTTTTGTTTTGGCAATTAATAATTTAATCTGCCGGAACATTTCATAACAGAGGGTAGCGATGATTAAACGCATGAAATTGGCCCAGTAGCGATGACAGGAAAGCCGGTCGGAATAAGTCATGTTTTTGAGTTCCTTTATTCGATTTTCACTGGCATCACCTCGCTTGACATAAAAATCAAAGTAAATCTGTTGAGCGGTCATCGCTTCAAAGTTGCTCACAAAGTAACGGACATTCATTCCTTTTCCGGTAGACTCCACTTTGGCGTACAGCTTTTCAGAACGATCCCAGCTTTTGGCCTGGTAAGTAAACGGGCCAACAAACTCTTGATGTTTGATGATTTTTGAAGCATATTCCTTTTTTACTTCAATGATAGTCTGTTTGGTAAAAGTCTTTAAAACTTCATTACTACTAATACCTAAACAAAATTGAAGGTCAAACTGCTTAGCTATCCGATAAAAAGATGCTCCTGAAAAGCCACTATCCGCTCGAATAAGGATCTTTACTGAGGGCAGTTTTTTTCTGATTTTAATGACAATCCTTTTCAATAAGGCCACAAACCATTTGTTGGAGTGACAATTGCCCGGACGTAGTACTGGTAAAATGACCTGACCGGTGTTCCCGTCCTTAAAGAACAACTCATGGTACATAGTCTGTCCATAATAGCCATTATACAAACTGAGTTGTTGGGATCCATGAGTAGGGTCATCGGTACCATCTACATCAATGATGATTTGACCAGTCTTCTCTTTCAACTCCTCTACATAACGGTCTACAAACCATTGACTCATCTGGTAGATCAGACTCCGATCGGCCTTGTTTTCAAATCGACTTAAAGTAGGCTGGGAACATAATCCGCTATCTAGTACTTTACGGATCACCGGATCCTCTCGGAGTTTTTGTTCGTCATTGCAATCCTGATAGCCCTGCATCATTAAAAACACCCGTTGGCGAAGCATTTCTTCATAAGTGTATTCGATAAAAAAGGGGTTTCGATAGTCAGGAATCAGTGCGGCGAAGCTTTTTAATAGACCAGTCTTTCTCTCTACTTTTTCACTTAACAATATCGCTCCGTCTGAGCTAATCGCTGATGCTGAAAAATCAAATTTAAAAGCTTGTTTTCCTCGATAAAATACGGTATCTTTTTCCTTATATTCAGGCATAAATTAATTGCTTATTTTGTTGTCTAACTATCTCAATATAAGCAATTTATGCCTGTTTTTTATTGTCTACTATGAATTTTTCGGGTTAACACCCTATGATTTTAGCACAATACTTGTCAATTTTGTTCGTAGAATTAAAAGATGACTTCCAAATGAAAAAGATTGCCTTCTTCTTATTCACTATCATAATAAATGCATTTTCTGCAGTTGCCCAGCCTTCTATACAGTTTGATAACAATAGTCACAATTTTGGCGAAATATTAGAAGAAAATGGTCCGGTCAAATTCAAATTTGAGTTCACCAACCTGGGTACTGCACCCCTCATTGTTAACAATGTCAAGGCGTCCTGTGGATGCACCACTCCCGGTTGGACAAAAGAACCGGTACTTTTTCCTGGCAAGCGTGGTTATATAGAAGTACAATACAATCCTTTAAATAGGCCGGGATCATTCAGAAAATCACTTACGATCTATTCAAATTCCGGAAGTGGAAATAGTACCCTTTATATCCAGGGAAGTGTAACGCCAAAGCCAAGATCTCTAGCTGAGACGTTACCGACTAAAATCGGGAATCTCAAAATGAGAACCCGTACTTTCAACATAGGCAATATCACTAACAATAAGACAGTGGAAAAGAAATTTCACATCTACAACGACGGCGATAAGCCGCTTTCCCTGGTCAAAGCTGATGTTCCCGCTTTCTTGTCTGTTTCTTTCAGTCCCGAAACAATAGCCCCCGGTAAAGCGGGGAAAATTGTAGTCCAATATGATCCGGCAAAAAGAAATGAATTGGGGTATGTTAGAGATGATCTCACGCTATACACCAATGAAGCAGAGAGGGAAGTCAAGAAGTTAAGTGCTATTGCTACAATTCAGGAATACTTCCCTCCTATGTCTACAGAAGAGTTGGCAAAAGCGCCCAAACTGAAATTTGAAAAAACGCTTATCTCATTTGGGTCCGCTCAGGAAGGTGAACCGGTCTCGGCGGAATTTACTTTCACTAATCTAGGAAAAAGTGATCTGGATATTAGAAAAGTCAAGTCGAACTGTAACTGTACTAAAACCGCTGTAGAACCATCTACCGTAAAACCGGGAGAATCAGGTAAGGTTATCCTGATATTTAATACGGACGGCCGGAAAGGTGTTCAGCATCAGCAAGTGACAGTTTTCTCCAATGATCCTAAAGGATCGATGCAGATGGTAGCGTTGAGAGGAACTGTAGCCAGTAAATAAGGAGCCTCAGCACAATTAGTCAGTCATTTTAAAGCTCCATCAATTGCCGGCCCTGCTCTTTCTTCGGTATAGTTAATACCCAATGCCTCGGAAACAGTTCTTGCTACCTGGTTCTGATAATATCAGGCCTCCGTCTTGATTTCACCAAGCGCCGGACTGTCCGGGCCGATGATAGCAATCCATATTTGACCTGCATTTGAAACCTTATTGCCGTGATGCCTCCAAGTATCCTTAGGAGATGTCCCTCTTCCATGGTCCGTAGTAATAATCATAGTTGTCTTCTCCCTGTATTGCTCTTGTGACTGCACATTTGGACTTTTCTGATTGCTTCCGGCGAAGTTGAAGTGAGAAACTATCCTTACAATCCGATCACTGTTTTTATGGAAACTGTCAAAACTGGTTTCAAATGAAATGATCTTGAATAATACTACGGCACAACCTATGCCCAAAGCCAGTCCAAGTACATTTAACCCGAAAAATTCATAGTAGACAATAAAAAACAGGCATAAATTGCTTATATTGAGATAGTTAGACAACAAAATAAGCAATTAATTTATGCCTGAATATAAGGAAAAAGATACCGTATTTTATCGAGGAAAACAAGCTTTTAAATTTGATTTTTCAGCATCAGCGATTAGCTCAGACGGAGCGATATTGTTAAGTGAAAAAGTAGAGAGAAAGACTGGTCTATTAAAAAGCTTCGCCGCACTGATTCCTGACTATCGAAACCCCTTTTTTATCGAATACACTTATGAAGAAATGCTTCGCCAACGGGTGTTTTTAATGATGCAGGGCTATCAGGATTGCAATGACGAACAAAAACTCCGAGAGGATCCGGTGATCCGTAAAGTACTAGATAGCGGATTATGTTCCCAGCCTACTTTAAGTCGATTTGAAAACAAGGCCGATCGGAGTCTGATCTACCAGATGAGTCAATGGTTTGTAGACCGTTATGTAGAGGAGTTGAAAGAGAAGACTGGTCAAATCATCATTGATGTAGATGGTACCGATGACCCTACTCATGGATCCCAACAACTCAGTTTGTATAATGGCTATTATGGACAGACTATGTACCATGAGTTGTTCTTTAAGGACGGGAACACCGGTCAGGTCATTTTACCAGTACTACGTCCGGGCAATTGTCACTCCAACAAATGGTTTGTGGCCTTATTGAAAAGGATTGTCATTAAAATCAGAAAAAAACTGCCCTCAGTAAAGATCCTTATTCGAGCGGATAGTGGCTTTTCAGGAGCATCTTTTTATCGGATAGCTAAGCAGTTTGACCTTCAATTTTGTTTAGGTATTAGTAGTAATGAAGTTTTAAAGACTTTTACCAAACAGACTATCATTGAAGTAAAAAAGGAATATGCTTCAAAAATCATCAAACATCAAGAGTTTGTTGGCCCGTTTACTTACCAGGCCAAAAGCTGGGATCGTTCTGAAAAGCTGTACGCCAAAGTGGAGTCTACCGGAAAAGGAATGAATGTCCGTTACTTTGTGAGCAACTTTGAAGCGATGACCGCTCAACAGATTTACTTTGATTTTTATGTCAAGCGAGGTGATGCCAGTGAAAATCGAATAAAGGAACTCAAAAACATGACTTATTCCGACCGGCTTTCCTGTCATCGCTACTGGGCCAATTTCATGCGTTTAATCATCGCTACCCTCTGTTATGAAATGTTCCGGCAGATTAAATTATTAATTGCCAAAACAAAACACCACTTTGCTAAACGATGGCAAGTGGACAATATCCGGCTTTACCTGATGAAGGTTGGGGCGTGCCTGAAAGAAAGGAAAAGATCATTGACAATACAATTCTCAAGAGCCTTTAGATATCAATACCTGCTGGGCGATTTGCTTACGGTGAACTGACCGATCAGTTAAACAGTTTGGTTTAATCAAAAAAATGTTCTTCCATAAGAACACAATAGAGCTTTGACTGAAAATTGAAAAATTCTAACAAAAAAACGCTCTAATGTCCTTTGAAATCCAGAAACCTGGTTGATCTTCAAATTAATACATACACTCCAATCAAAAATAGTTAGCAACCCATTATTAATCCCAAAATTGGTGGCCTATGAATAATGCGGGTTAAAGAAGTGTATACTTTATTCCTATTAAGATTTCTTAATGTCGTTTTTAAATAATTTTTAATCATAAAATCTTCCTTTATATCTTTCTTATCCTGCATGATTGCTTACCAAAAGCAATGCCAAGCTACTAAAACGCTGAATATCAGTACTTTATGATGGTGATCATTTAGATTAATTTGAATACTGTTTGTTTTTATGACAGCTTACTGTTTGTTTTTAATACAGTTTTAATGACTGAAATGGAATTCTAAAAGCCATCTTTACGTTAATTTAGTGTCATCATGAAATTAAAAATTGCAGCTTACGGAATTGCCAGAGATATACTGGGAAGCAATCAGGTCGAATATGAAGTTACTGAGAACATTGACGCTTCGGAACTTATCAAGAACTTGCAAAAGGACTATCCTGATTTTATTGAGCTCAAGTCATTAATGGTTGCCATAAACAACGAATACGCCGAGCCAGGTCAGGTAATCGGTGAAAATGATGAAGTAGTGCTCATTCCTCCAGTAAGTGGTGGATGATTATGATTGTTATTACAGACCAAAAACTGAATACTGAAGCCATCATCAAATCCGTTGAAGACGGTGGCGCAGGGGCCGTCAATATTTTCATAGGAACAGTAAGGGACAACACTGCCAATAAGGAGATTACAAGGTTGGAATACCAGTCCTTTGATGCAATGGCTATCAAAGAAATTCAGAAAATTATTGATCAGGCCGAGGAAAGATGGCCCATTTTAAAAATTGCAGTTCATCACCGAAAAGGGATCCTGGAAATTGGAGATGCGGCAGTTGTAATAGCCGTATCTACCCCACATCGCAAAGAGTCATTTGAGGCCTGTCAGTTTGTTATTGATACCCTCAAGCAAACTGTACCAATTTGGAAAAAAGAGGT
>CAXXNX010000004.1:0-7659 GCA_963664285.2 Cyclobacteriaceae bacterium | reverse complement strand
TTGTATTCTTGGTTCTCCTGGCGGTTGGTGTGCTTACATTCCCATATCCATTGGTAAATCCATTCATGGCTAAGTGGACATTCTCTCGTTTTCTTTCCCTGATGGCTGATCAATTCAGGACTCCATCTATCTTCTTGGAGCCGGTTAACTATCCAGTCTTTCATGGGTTTGGTGAAAATCACTCTTTTTGGCTTTTCTTGATGACGAAGATTGGTCCTCCTTTGTGCATTTGCTGTTCGATAGACACCAGCTCCCCTACCTCTTGAACCCACATTTCGCTTAAGCTCACGTGAGATCGTAGATGAGTGAAAATGAACGATACAGGCAATCTCCTTTTGAGTAGCTCCTGTTTTCAATAATGCTTCAATTTGACACCTTTGATCAATACTGAGATGTGTGTAGTTTTTTGACATTTTGCAATCCAAAGATTGCACTGTTCAGGCTTTTGAAGGATGAAAAAGCCCTTAAAAGCTTTTTCATCCTTCAATTGCACTTATTAGTTGATCTCAGCAATGCCTACTTCAATAAAATAATTATCGAGGGACCTTAATATCCCACCGCTCCCCCATCTGGCCTTACGGAATCCGATGCTCCGATCAATATACCTTCTTTGGCATCATAG
The DNA here is from genome assembly GCA_963664285.2 of Cyclobacteriaceae bacterium. Lineage (GTDB taxonomy): Bacteria > Bacteroidota > Bacteroidia > Cytophagales > Cyclobacteriaceae > JAJCYL01. The sequence continues at coordinate 7,037 of CAXXNX010000004.1, read as the reverse complement.
GTAATGCCCATTAATGCACCCAGGCCATTTACTTCACGAAGCGTGTGACCCATCTCCAATAAGCCGTCCCTGGTATCAGGTGAAAGCTTCCACTTTTCATACATGATGCGATCCGGCAGCCAGGAATGATGGATCTTTAGGGCTTCAATGGCCTGATCTATTCTCATATCGTGTTCCAAAACGTTTAGTACGGTTTGAAACACGGTGTTGATGATTGTCCTTCCGCCCGGACTACCGATGACAAGGACAGGTTTACCCTCCCGGGTGACAATGGTAGGAGTCATGCTAGACAGCATGCGCTTCTTCGGGGCGATCTGGTTGGGTGGTGTCCCAATTAATCCCTCCGAATCGGTATAGCCCGGACGTGGGTTGAAGTCACCCATCTCATTGTTTAAGATAAACCCCAGATCTTCAATTACCATCCTGGATCCATACCCAGACTCCAACGTATAAGTCATGGAAACCGCGTTTCCCTCCTTGTCCATCACAGACAGGTGAGTGGTATTCATAGGGTCGTATAGCTGTGAGAACCGGGATGAATCACTAATTGAAGCCTTGGTCATATCCAGTTGCCTTGCTCGCCTGCTTGCATGTTCTTTAGATACCAATCGGTCTACCGGCATTTCCGGGTTAAAATCCGGATCACCAAGGTGCTCCGCCCTGTCCGCAAAGGCACGTCTCATGATCTCTGCCAGCAAATGGAGATAAGCAGTTGAGTTGAACTCGATTTTTTCGAGATCGAAATTTTCCATCATATTAAGCATCTGAACCAGTGCGATCCCTCCCGAACTGGGTGGCGCCATTGAATAAATATCAAATCCTTTATAGGTACCTTTAATTGGCGCCCGTTCGATAGCCTCATATTTTTCCATGTCTTCCTCGGTTATGAGGCCTCCTCTTTCTCTCATGTAACTGGCAATGGCAGAAGCGACCTCTCCCTTGTAAAATCCGTCATGTCCCTCATCCCGAATTTTGCTTAGCGTTCGAGCCAGGGCCGGCTGTTTCCATAGCTCCCCTGGTTGATGGAAGCTCCCATCCTTTTTAAGCAGGTAGCGTGCCATCTCAGGAAAATCGGTCCAATCCTTCAGTCGCTTCGCATGTTGGAATAATGTCCAGGTAAGGTCAAAGCCATTTTCCGCCAGGTCAACTGCCGGCTGCACAACGTCGGCCCAGGGGAGCTTCCCATATTTTTGATGGGCCATGTACAATCCGGCAACTGTCCCTGGCACTCCTACCGCCCGCAAACTCAAGTGATTGATGTTCTTTATTAACTCACCTTTCTCGTCCAGGTACATGGTTGGGGAGGCAGCAAGCGGCGCTTTTTCCCGAAAGTCAATGGTAGTGGCTTCCCCTGCCGGATTGACAAATACGATGAAGCCTCCACCGCCAATGTTACCGGCAGCTGGCCAGGTCACGGCCAGGCTGAAAGCAGTCGCTACAGCAGCATCGATTGCATTTCCGCCCTGTTCCAATATGTTTTTACCTACTTCAGACGCGGTCCGCGAAGCAGAAACCACCATGCCGTTTTTAGCATAGGTTTGCGCATAGTTTTGAAAGGAGACGGCTATCAGAGCAATAACCAGAGGAATTGTGAGAAAGCCCGTTCGGGTGATTTTCATGGAGGGTAAATTTTCCTGAACTTACCAAAAATGTCTTAGTAACATTTAAGAATTATGAGGATTGGTGCTAAATACCGTTTACCAATGGTTACAAATACTTAATAAACATTTGTAAGTATTTATCAACGGATAAAATGGGGGTTTGCAGCAGCTAAGGCATTATTTGCCAGATTATTGGTTAACCCGCATTATTCATAGGCCACCAATTTTGGGATTAATAATGGGTTGCTAACTATTTTTGATTGGAGTGTATGTATTAATTTGAAGATCAACCAGGTTTCTGGATTTCAAAGGACATTAGAGCGTTTTTTTGTTAGAATTTTTCAATTTTCAGTCAAAGCTCTATTGTGTTCTTATGGAAGAACATTTTTTTGATTAAACTAAACTGTTTAACTGATCGGTCAGTTCACCGTAAGCAAATCGCCCAGCAGGTATTGATATCTAAAGGCTCTTGAGAATTGTATTGTCAATGATCTTTTCCTTTCTTTCAGGCACGCCCCAACCTTCATCAGGTAAAGCCGGATATTGTCCACTTGCCATCGTTTAGCAAAGTGGTGTTTTGTTTTGGCAATTAATAATTTAATCTGCCGGAACATTTCATAACAGAGGGTAGCGATGATTAAACGCATGAAATTGGCCCAGTAGCGATGACAGGAAAGCCGGTCGGAATAAGTCATGTTTTTGAGTTCCTTTATTCGATTTTCACTGGCATCACCTCGCTTGACATAAAAATCAAAGTAAATCTGTTGAGCGGTCATCGCTTCAAAGTTGCTCACAAAGTAACGGACATTCATTCCTTTTCCGGTAGACTCCACTTTGGCGTACAGCTTTTCAGAACGATCCCAGCTTTTGGCCTGGTAAGTAAACGGGCCAACAAACTCTTGATGTTTGATGATTTTTGAAGCATATTCCTTTTTTACTTCAATGATAGTCTGTTTGGTAAAATGTAAGTTCAAGTAATAAGTGCAATTTTCCTTTGTAGCACTTGCTTTGCGTTTAGGTAATTAAATTTTCTAACAGGGCGTTCATTGATTTTGTTTTCAACAACTTTGATTTGCTCCTCTGTAACAAATCTAATATCTGTTTTCTTAGGATAAAACCTTCTGATTACCCCAATCCTATTTTCAACTGTCCCTTTATCCTGACTAGTATAGGGACGAGTGAAATAGGCATCCACATCAAGGGATTGAGCAATCAACTCATGTTTAGAAAATGCCATATCATTATCAAAAGTGAGTGTTTCCAGTTTGTGTTTATCCTGAGAGAGTTCCTCCACAATAGCTTCGGCCATTTGATCGGCATTTTTACTGTGCATCTTTCTGATTCTGGTAAAAAGACTTGCTCGGTCTGTCATCACCAACAAAGAGCCTTTGTGGTTTTTACCCATCATTAAATCGACTTCTATATCTCCCAATCGTTCCCTTTTGTTAATGATCTGGGGTCGCTGTTCAATTGATACCCTATTCGGGATAATACCTCTACGATCTTTTCTGTTTCCTCGTTTGCGCCTTCGTTTGCCATGTTTTAGATATGTGTATAGTTGTTTGTATTCTTGGTTCTCCTGGCGGTTGGTGTGCTTACATTCCCATATCCATTGGTAAATCCATTCATGGCTAAGTGGACATTCTCTCGTTTTCTTTCCCTGATGGCTGATCAATTCAGGACTCCATCTATCTTCTTGGAGCCGGTTAACTATCCAGTCTTTCATGGGTTTGGTGAAAATCACTCTTTTTGGCTTTTCTTGATGACGAAGATTGGTCCTCCTTTGTGCATTTGCTGTTCGATAGACACCAGCTCCCCTACCTCTTGAACCCACATTTCGCTTAAGCTCACGTGAGATCGTAGACGGGTGAAAATGAACGATACAGGCAATCTCCTTTTGAGTAGCTCCTGTTTTCAATAATGCTTCAATTTGATACCTTTGATCAATACTGAGATGTGTGTAGTTTTTTGACATTTTGCAATCCAAAGATTGCACTGCTCAGGCTTTTGAAGGATGAAAAAGCCCTTAAAAGCTTTTTCATCCTTCAATTGCACTTATTAGTTGATCTCAGCAAAGTCTTTAAAACTTCATTACTACTAATACCTAAACAAAATTGAAGGTCAAACTGCTTAGCTATCCGATAAAAAGATGCTCCTGAAAAGCCACTATCCGCTCGAATAAGGATCTTTACTGAGGGCAGTTTTTTTCTGATTTTAATGACAATCCTTTTCAATAAGGCCACAAACCATTTGTTGGAGTGACAATTGCCCGGACGTAGTACTGGTAAAATGACCTGACCGGTGTTCCCGTCCTTAAAGAACAACTCATGGTACATAGTCTGTCCATAATAGCCATTATACAAACTGAGTTGTTGGGATCCATGAGTAGGGTCATCGGTACCATCTACATCAATGATGATTTGACCAGTCTTCTCTTTCAACTCCTCTACATAACGGTCTACAAACCATTGACTCATCTGGTAGATCAGACTCCGATCGGCCTTGTTTTCAAATCGACTTAAAGTAGGCTGGGAACATAATCCGCTATCTAGTACTTTACGGATCACCGGATCCTCTCGGAGTTTTTGTTCGTCATTGCAATCCTGATAGCCCTGCATCATTAAAAACACCCGTTGGCGAAGCATTTCTTCATAAGTGTATTCGATAAAAAAGGGGTTTCGATAGTCAGGAATCAGTGCGGCGAAGCTTTTTAATAGACCAGTCTTTCTCTCTACTTTTTCACTTAACAATATCGCTCCGTCTGAGCTAATCGCTGATGCTGAAAAATCAAATTTAAAAGCTTGTTTTCCTCGATAAAATACGGTATCTTTTTCCTTATATTCAGGCATAAATTAATTGCTTATTTTGTTGTCTAACTATCTCAATATAAGCAATTTATGCCTGTTTTTTATTGTCTACTATGAATTTTTCGGGTTAAATTAGGGCATAGAGCTATAAGGTAAATATAGTGCACTGTGCACTTTATACAGATGTTGAACGAAACCTCCTGACGTCGGTAGAGAAATCGATAGATGATTATCTTGAAAGTAGAATTTGCTGAGATCAACTAATAAGTGCAATTGAAGGATGAAAAAGCTTTTAAGGGCTTTTTCATCCTTCAATTGCCTGAACAGTGCAATCTTTGGATTGCAAAATGTCAAAAAACTACACACATCTCAGTATTGATCAAAGGTATCAAATTGAAGCATTATTGAAAACAGGAGCTACTCAAAAGGAGATTGCCTGTATCGTTCATTTTCACCCATCTACGATCTCACGTGAGCTTAAGCGAAATGTGGGTTCAAGAGGTAGGGGAGCTGGTGTCTATCGAACAGCAAATGCACAAAGGAGGACCAATCTTCGTCATCAAGAAAAGCCAAAAAGAGTGATTTTCACCAAACCCATGAAAGACTGGATAGTTAACCGGCTCCAAGAAGATAGATGGAGTCCTGAATTGATCAGCCATCAGGGAAAGAAAACGAGAGAATGTCCACTTAGCCATGAATGGATTTACCAATGGATATGGGAATGTAAGCACACCAACCACCAGGAGAACCAAGAATACAAACAACTATACACATATCTAAAACATGGCAAACGAAGGCGCAAACGAGGAAACAGAAAAGATCGTAGAGGTATTATCCCGAATAGGGTATCAATTGAACAGCGACCCCAGATCATTAACAAAAGGGAACGATTGGGAGATATAGAAGTCGATTTAATGATGGGTAAAAACCACAAAGGCTCTTTGTTGGTGATGACAGACCGAGCAAGTCTTTTTACCAGAATCAGAAAGATGCACAGTAAAAATGCCGATCAAATGGCCGAAGCTATTGTGGAGGAACTCTCTCAGGATAAACACAAACTGGAAACACTCACTTTTGATAATGATATGGCATTTTCTAAACATGAGTTGATTGCTCAATCCCTTGATGTGGATGCCTATTTCACTCGTCCCTATACTAGTCAGGATAAAGGGACAGTTGAAAATAGGATTGGGGTAATCAGAAGGTTTTATCCTAAGAAAACAGATATTAGATTTGTTACAGAGGAGCAAATCAAAGTTGTTGAAAACAAAATCAATGAACGCCCTGTTAGAAAATTTAATTACCTAAACGCAAAGCAAGTGCTACAAAGGAAAATTGCACTTATTACTTGAACTTACATTTTAAAAGATAATCATGAAAAAAAAAGAACGACTGAGCGATCGGTTTGTCCGTGAGCTCCAATTCCGCAATTACAGTCCACGTACTGTCAGCACTTATTTGACCATGTTAATCCAGTTGAGCAAATATTTTAGTTGCTCACCGGATCAACTATCGGCCGATCAAATCAAAGAGTACCTTTTCTATTGTAAGGAAAAGCGAGACCTGTCCAATTCCTACATCAACCAGACCATCAGCGCATTGAAGATCCTCAAACGAGATGTGTTGGGTCAACCGTGGAATGAGGGTATCAAAATTAATAGGCCCAGAAGAAATCAACATTTACCGGCTATTCTCTCAAAACAGGAGATCAGTGCCATGATGGAGGTAACATGGATCCACCCAGTAGAACCGCTTATTGTCTTCAAAAGATTCCTTTGAACCTGCCCGGATATGTGGATCTTCACCCAACTTGGTGAGAAGCGCACCAATTCTTCCACTTCAGGAATTTCAGCTTTGAATGGAGCAGTATATACTCCTCCTGAAGGCGCCCAGACAACCACATCTTTGGGAGAGGTTATTCGTTGTACTACCCGGTAGATTCTATCGCTTTTTGTGTGATATTTATCGAAGCTGAATTCATAAAAAACCACACAAAAAAGAGTAATAGCTGCCCCGAGGCTTATCCCCAGACCTAAGATGTTAAATAGTATAGTACCGTCTTTCTTTAACAGTGACCGCCAGGCGACTTTGTAATAGTGCCAGTTCATCCATTCAATTTGGCACTTATACGAACAAAAAATCCCATCCTCTACTGAGAATGGGATTAACTGTTAAAATCTTTATGAATGGTTTAGCCTCGTTTTCCGATATGAAAGCCAAGGTTAAAGCCAAGGAAATTGAGGTCACTTACTATGTGGTAAGCAATACCTAGGTCAAGACCACCAAGGTTGATGCCAATCTTAGGAGCAAATCCGAATTTTGTCTCACTACCAGCATCTATCGAACCACCACTCGATCCGGCATCAAAACTACCGAAATCAACGATATATGGCCCTAAACCCAGGCCTGCATAAACTTTAACGCCTGTACCAAAGTAATACTGTCCTACAGCCAATATAGGAACTACTTTCGCTGCAGAAACGCTAACTGATCCTCCGCTTCCACTGATGTCGCCGCCAGCGAATCCCATGAATGCTAAATGTCCACCGACCTCAAGTGACTCAGTTACGCTGAATTTAGGTTCAATGTAGCCTCCAACTCCAAAATCATAGGAATCACCAAAATTTCC
>CAXXNX010000003.1:0-12871 GCA_963664285.2 Cyclobacteriaceae bacterium | reverse complement strand
ATCAGCATACCAGAAGGCTAAATCAAAAAAGGAATATGCTGAGAGGAATGCCACTGAGGGAAGAATAGGCAATGCCAAACAAGCTTACTCGCTCAATGAAATCAAAGCCAAGCTTAAATCAACTTCACAAACTTGGATTGCTGCAACCCTATTCGTGCTCAATCTATCTAGGGCTGCTAATTTGATGGGTACTACTTTTTGAGGAAGCCCTAACCCGAAAAATTCATAGTAGACAATAAAAACAGGCATAAATTGCTTATATTGAGATAGTTAGACAACAAAATAAGCAATTAATTTATGCCTGAATATAAGGAAAAAGATACCGTATTTTATCGAGGAAAACAAGCTTTTAAATTTGATTTTTCAGCATCAGCGATTAGCTCAGACGGAGCGATATTGTTAAGTGAAAAAGTAGAGAGAAAGACTGGTCTATTAAAAAGCTTCGCCGCACTGATTCCTGACTATCGAAACCCCTTTTTTATCGAATACACTTATCCCGCATTATTCATAGGCCACCAATTTTGGGATTAATAATGGGTTGCTAACTATTTTTGATTGGAGTATATGTATTAATTTGAAGATCAACCAGGTTTCTGGATTTCAAAGGACATTAGAGCGTTTTTTTGTTAGAATTTTTCAATTTTCAGTCAAAGCTCTATTGTGTTCTTATGGAAGAACATTTTTTTGATTAAATCAAACTGTTTAACTGATCGGTCAGTTCACCGTAAGCAAATCGCCCAGCAGGTATTGATATCTAAAGGCTCTTGAGAATTGTATTGTCAATGATCTTTTCCTTTCTTTCAGGCACGCCCCAACCTTCATCAGGTAAAGCCGGATATTGTCCACTTGCCATCGTTTAGCAAAGTGGTGTTTTGTTTTGGCAATTAATAATTTAATCTGCCGGAACATTTCATAACAGAGGGTAGCGATGATTAAACGTATGAAATTGGCCCAGTAGCGATGACAGGAAAGCCGGTCGGAATAAGTCATGTTTTTGAGTTCCTTTATTCGATTTTCACTGGCATCACCTCGCTTGACATAAAAATCAAAGTAAATCTGTTGAGCGGTCATCGCTTCAAAGTTGCTCACAAAGTAACGGACATTCATTCCTTTTCCGGTAGACTCCACTTTGGCGTACAGCTTTTCAGAACGATCCCAGCTTTTGGCCTGGTAAGTAAACGGGCCAACAAACTCTTGATGTTTGATGATTTTTGAAGCATATTCCTTTTTTTACTTCAATGATAGTCTGTTTGGTAAAAGTCTTTAAAACTTCATTACTACTAATACCTAAACAAAATTGAAGGTCAAACTGCTTAGCTATCCGATAAAAAGATGCTCCTGAAAAGCCACTATCCGCTCGAATAAGGATCTTTACTGAGGGCAGTTTTTTTCTGATTTTAATGACAATCCTTTTCAATAAGGCCACAAACCATTTGTTGGAGTGACAATTGCCCGGACGTAGTACTGGTAAAATGACCTGACCGGTGTTCCCGTCCTTAAAGAACAACTCATGGTACATAGTCTGTCCATAATAGCCATTATACAAACTGAGTTGTTGGGATCCATGAGTAGGGTCATCGGTACCATCTACATCAATGATGATTTGACCAGTCTTCTCTTTCAACTCCTCTACATAACGGTCTACAAACCATTGACTCATCTGGTAGATCAGACTCCGATCGGCCTTGTTTTCAAATCGACTTAAAGTAGGCTGGGAACATAATCCGCTATCTAGTACTTTACGGATCACCGGATCCTCTCGGAGTTTTTGTTCGTCATTGCAATCCTGATAGCCCTGCATCATTAAAAACACCCGTTGGCGAAGCATTTCTTCATAAGTGTATTCGATAAAAAAGGGGTTTCGATAGTCAGGAATCAGTGCGGCGAAGCTTTTTAATAGACCAGTCTTTCTCTCTACTTTTTCACTTAACAATATCGTTCCGTCTGAGCTAATCGCTGATGCTGAAAAATCAAATTTAAAAGCTTGTTTTCCTCGATAAAATACGGTATCTTTTTTCCTTATATTCAGGCATAAATTAATTGCTTATTTTGTTGTCTAACTATCTCAATATAAGCAATTTATGCCTGTTTTTTATTGTCTACTATGAATTTTTCGGGTTATGAAGAAATGCTTCGCCAACGGGTGTTTTTTAATGATGCAGGGCTATCAGGATTGCAATGACGAACAAAAACTCCGAGAGGATCCGGTGATCCGTAAAGTACTAGATAGCGGATTATGTTCCCAGCCTACTTTAAGTCGATTTGAAAACAAGGCCGATCGGAGTCTGATCTACCAGATGAGTCAATGGTTTGTAGACCGTTATGTAGAGGAGTTGAAAGAGAAGACTGGTCAAATCATCATTGATGTAGATGGTACCGATGACCCTACTCATGGATCCCAACAACTCAGTTTGTATAATGGCTATTATGGACAGACTATGTACCATGAGTTGTTCTTTAAGGACGGGAACACCGGTCAGGTCATTTTACCAGTACTACGTCCGGGCAATTGTCACTCCAACAAATGGTTTGTGGCCTTATTGAAAAGGATTGTCATTAAAATCAGAAAAAAACTGCCCTCAGTAAAGATCCTTATTCGAGCGGATAGTGGCTTTTCAGGAGCATCTTTTTATCGGATAGCTAAGCAGTTTGACCTTCAATTTTGTTTAGGTATTAGTAGTAATGAAGTTTTAACCCGAAAAATTCATAGTAGACAATAAAAAACAGGCATAAATTGCTTATATTGAGATAGTTAGACAACAAAATAAGCAATTAATTTATGCCTGAATATAAGGAAAAAGATACCGTATTTTATCGAGGAAAACAAGCTTTTAAATTTGATTTTTCAGCATCAGCGATTAGCTCAGACGGAGCGATATTGTTAAGTGAAAAAGTAGAGAGAAAGACTGGTCTATTAAAAAGCTTCGCCGCACTGATTCCTGACTATCGAAACCCCTTTTTTATCGAATACACTTATGAAGAAATGCTTCGCCAACGGGTGTTTTTAATGATGCAGGGCTATCAGGATTGCAATGACGAACAAAAACTCCGAGAGAATCCGGTGATCCGTAAAGTACTAGATAGCGGATTATGTTCCCAGCCTACTTTAAGTCGATTTGAAAACAAGGCCGATCGGAGTCTGATCTACCAGATGAGTCAATGGTTTGTAGACCGTTATGTAGAGGAGTTGAAAGAGAAGACTGGTCAAATCATCATTGATGTAGATGGTACCGATGACCCTACTCATGGATCCCAACAACTCAGTTTGTATAATGGCTATTATGGACAGACTATGTACCATGAGTTGTTCTTTAAGGACGGGAACACCGGTCAGGTCATTTTACCAGTACTACGTCCGGGCAATTGTCACTCCAACAAATGGTTTGTGGCCTTATTGAAAAGGATTGTCATTAAAATCAGAAAAAAACTGCCCTCAGTAAAGATCCTTATTCGAGCGGATAGTGGCTTTTCAGGAGCATCTTTTTATCGGATAGCTAAGCAGTTTGACCTTCAATTTTGTTTAGGTATTAGTAGTAATGAAGTTTTAAAGACTTTTACCAAACAGACTATCATTGAAGTAAAAAAGGAATATGCTTCAAAAATCATCAAACATCAAGAGTTTGTTGGCCCGTTTACTTACCAGGCCAAAAGCTGGGATCGTTCTGAAAAGCTGTACGCCAAAGTGGAGTCTACCGGAAAAGGAATGAATGTCCGTTACTTTGTGAGCAACTTTGAAGCGATGACCGCTCAACAGATTTACTTTGATTTTTATGTCAAGCGAGGTGATGCCAGTGAAAATCGAATAAAGGAACTCAAAAACATGACTTATTCCGACCGGCTTTCCTGTCATCGCTACTGGGCCAATTTCATGCGTTTAATCATCGCTACCCTCTGTTATGAAATGTTCCGGCAGATTAAATTATTAATTGCCAAAACAAAACACCACTTTGCTAAACGCTAAACGATGGCAAGTGGACAATATCCGGCTTTACCTGATGAAGGTTGGGGCGTGCCTGAAAGAAAGGAAAAGATCATTGACGGGTTAAGTAGTGCTTCCTCTAAGAGTAGTACCCATCAAATTAGCAGCCCTAGATAGATTGAGCACGAATAGGGTTGCAGCAATCCAAGTTTGTGAAGTTGATTTAAGCTTGGCTTTGATTTCATTGAGCGAGTAAGCTTGTTTGGCATTGCCTATTCTTCCCTCAATGGCATTCCTCTCAGCATATTCCTTTTTTGATTTAGCCTTCTGGTATGCTGATTTCTTCACAGGTTTTCCTTTTGTGGCAGCTGACAAGGGTGGCTTTGCTTTTATTCATTGTTTTTGATGGTTTTTGACAATTCTCAAGAGCCTTTAGATATCAATACCTGCTGGGCGATTTGCTTACGGTGAACTGACCGATCAGTTAAACAGTTTGGTTTAATCAAAAAAATGTTCTTCCATAAGAACACAATAGAGCTTTGACTGAAAATTGAAAAATTCTAACAAAAAAACGCTCTAATGTCCTTTGAAATCCAGAAACCTGGTTGATCTTCAAATTAATACATACACTCCAATCAAAAATAGTTAGCAACCCATTATTAATCCCCTCATGGTTTGTATTTATATCGGTTATAAATTGGTGGCCTATGAATAATGCGGGTTAAGTAACGTCCGACCAGCAATACTGAGGATGCCATGCTCGCCAAGATCTTCCAGGAATTCCGAATGGCTCCTCTATTATCCCCTAGTCGAGTCGTTCCATCTTCACGGGTCTGCATAGTCCTCTCTTATAATACAGGCTGTTTCAAAGCCTAAAACTTATTAACATTTGTCACATTGAGCATGTCGAAATGTAATTCTATGCACAAAAGCGAGGTTCCGACAAGCTCAACCTGACATTCAAGGGGCTTTTTGAGACAGCCTCTTTTTATAATAAAGCTTGCATTACAGATATTGGTCATTCATTTCTAAGCCCAACTGTAGGATTCGCTTTAAGTACTTTAAATACTTGCGAGCTAACAGTAATCAATACAGTCCCTAATATTAGCATAATTGCCATTATTACAGGTGAGTAAGTTATTGGTACGTGGTAATTATAGATTGTTTCAAAGAGCACTTTCACCAGGTAATAGCTAATGGGAGCTCCTAATATGAGCGCAAATACCAGATAGATGAGAAAATGGGAATTTACGGCGTTGGTCAAATGATAAAGACTTGCTCCAAGAACCTTGCGAACACTAAATTCCTTGATCCTGCTGGCAATATTCAGACTTACCAACCCATATAAGCCAAAACACGACAAGATTAGGGCCAGTACTGCTACAAAATTCATAATAACCACATGACCGCTAATGTTATCAAAATACCAGGTGTAGAGTTGATCCTGCAAACTACCTTCAAATGGAACTTCAGGAAATAGATTGGCCCACTGTGCTTCCATTTCCTCAAACACTTCCATTGACTTCCCTTCCCTTGCCCTAATGGAAATGAACTTATACTTTTCATCATCCGCAATTCGTGAGAAAGTGGGTTCAATATTGGCCCAGAAGCTGTAATAATGATAATCTTCAAGCATTCCTATAACTGTATAGTTGGTACTATCATGCCTGAATGTCTTCCCAATGGGTTCGAACCAACCTAAATTTTCAGCCATTTGTTCATTAATAAGAACGGCTTCCTTATCACTGGCAAAATCTTTCTTAAAATTGCGGCCTTCGAGTATATTAAGTTGCATGGTTTCGACATAGGATTCATCTATATCCATGTGATAAACTTCAAGTGTTCTTTCCGGAAGTTCAATAACCGCTCGTACTAAATGTTTACTCAAATGTTCAGATGTACCGGATATTGACACCACATCGAGATGACTGCTCAACGCATTTCTCAGTTTTTCATATGCCTGATGATCATCTATGTTGCTGACCATAGTATTCTGCTGATCGTATCCCCAACTGAGATTCCGTTGATATTCAGAATTCCGTGTAGCCATTATTCCAGTGACGACCGTTATGCAGGCAAGAATAAATTGAAAAGTAAGGAAGACTTTGGTCAGGATATTTTTACGACCGAACATGACTTTACCACGGAAAATAGTTACTGCCTGGAACCTGGAAATGTACACGGCAGAGTAGGCCCCCGATGCAATTGACGTAAGTAGCAGCAAGCCACCAAGAAACAGGTACAAGTCCAGTGCCCAGATATTGAATCCAAGATCAACGGAAAACAAATCATTAAACCCTGGAATAAATAATGTAACAGCAAGAACAAATCCCATGGCCAGTGCAATAAGTGAAAGTAGGATGTTTTCCATAATAAACTGGATAATAAGATGGCGCCTACTTGCACCGATCACTTTTCTCACCCCAATCTCTTTAAGTCTCTTTGTAGCTGAGGAAATGGCGATGTTAAGATAATTGAGACAGGCCAGTGCAATCATGAACATACCGATAATTCCCAGAATCATTTGCCCTTCCTTATCGCTTTCAGGAGATATATCATTTCTAATGTAATTCGACCTATCGTATAATGTAGCCAGTGGTTCGAATCCAAATTCCTCCACGGGGTAATCCGATTGTGCATTATTGATGAAACTGAGATAAGATTCCTGGCGAGAAGTGATAACCTCAATATCATTGGGGTCTTCTAATTCGATGAAAGTAGCACTTATAGATTTAGCCCAATCGGATGGATTAAAATTAGGATCGACAACGTTGAGATTCTCAATATTTAAGAGAAAATTAAAACGTAAACTACTCTGTATAGGGAATTCTTCGAGAACTGCAGCCACGGTATAGTTCATTCTCTTTCCATCAGCAAAGCGTAGATTGATCACCCGGTCTAATGGATTCGTGTCCTCACCGAAATACTTAATGGCCATTTCCTCACTGATGATCAACTGACTGGGATCAATCAGTGCATTTTTCTGACCTTGCTTTACCGGATATGTAAACATTTCCATAAAGTCAGGGTCGACGAATCTTACCCATTGCTGGAATACATTGTCTTCGTGTTTAGCAATTGCATTCCGGTCTTCTATTCGCGTCATATTTCGGATCTGTGGAAAATCTTCTTTCAAATGAAGACCGATCGGTGTAGGCGATGTACCAAAAAGATTGGTCTCGCCGTCTCTATTCACTTTTTTGAGTCACCATGAATAACCGATCTTTCTTCACATGTTGCTGGTCCATTTTGAATTCAAATACGATGTAAGCATAGACCACCATGCATACACCGATGGCCATTGCCAGACCGAAGACATTAATGAAAGAAGACATCGAATTTTTAAGCAGGCTACGCCAGGAGGTTTTTAAGTAGTTTTTGAGCATTGACCCGGAGATTATTTTGATATTAGATGCAATGGAGAGATAAAAGGTTGCAACTTAATTTGAAAAGTTGATCGATTAAAAAAGGCAACAGTGCAATATTGTTTTTAACTTAACTAGGAGGCATCCAATCTTGACATTGATCCAAATACCGTTCTGGCAGCAGATTGGGAGCTAAAATCAGACTAACTATTGGTATGCAATTCCGAAGATTTAAAAATCTCTAGATCAGTGGTATTGCTTTGGCTCTCTCTATTTCTTTTTGGCCTTTCTTTTGAACAAAAGCGACAATCATTGCATTCTCTTTGACAAGATTATCCAGTAGAACTAGCTCAGCAAGCCCTTTTGGTCCTTTTTGTAGTAAAAAGGTTTCAAAAACTCTGACTACGTTATCATGCTTTAAGGTTCGCCCACCATTCTCACCCCTGCTGACCTTAGTTGTCAGGCCTTTTTCAGCAATAGCAATGTATAAAATATCTTCATTGAAATTATCACCGGTAATTTCGTAATCAACAACGATTTTATTGGCAATCGAACTTATTAGCTTAAGATTAATAGTTTTTGCCGGCTGCTGACCAAGAGCCTTTTGAATTTCTCTCGATCCCAGGTGACGATCGCCTCCTACAAACTCAACCTTTCCATTGATAACCATTTGAGGTGTGTACACATTACTGCTCTTCATGGCTTTGGCATAAGTATATTGTCGTTGAGTATTGAAAGCTGAACTGTAAGGATCCTTCCAACCCAGACGATTCCAGTAATCGACATGAAAAGAAAGCGCAATGATGTTTTGATTATTTATTTCTGCCTCCTCAATTATCTCCGAAAGGTACTGGTCAGCCCGGGGACAGCTTGAGCAGCCCTGAGAAGTGTAGAGTTCAACAAGAGCGAATGGTTTGAGTTCTTGAGCGCCTAAGTAGGTATCATTTGTGACATAGAAAAAAACAAGTACCAAGAAATAAGAAGTGATTTTGTTCATTTTCAGTGCATACATAACAATAATTTAAGAGAAACAATATTGTTGAAAAAACCAGACCTAACTTTTAGCAATTGTCGTTGCTCTGCTTTTTCCATGATAAAAGAACAATATTGTTTCTGTTGGCTAGATGTTGCCAACCGGGGGATGTTATTCTTTAATTGATTCCCGTATAGTTAAATGGACTGATTGATTTTAATTCTTTTTTTAATTCATCTGATATATCCAGGCTATCTACGAATTGTTGAATGGTCATTTCTGTGATCTTCTCATTTTTACGAGTAAGGTCTTTGAGTTCTTCATAGGGATTGGAATAACCTTCGCGTCGAAGAATGGTCTGAATACCTTCTGCTACTACTGCCCAGTTTTGCTCAAGATCGAAGTCTATGGCGTCCTGGTTTAACTCAAGCTTCCCAATGCCCTTTTCCAGTGATTTTAAAGCAAGGAAACTCTGAGATAGGGGTAACCCGATATTCCTTAGTACAGTCGAATCAGTTAAATCACGCTGAAGACGTGATACCGGCAATTTGGCTGAAAGGTGTTCGAACAATGCATTGGCAAGACCAAAATTTCCCTCAGCATTCTCAAAGTCTATAGGATTTACTTTGTGAGGCATAGCGGAAGATCCAACTTCGTTGTCTTTAATTTTTTGCTTGAAATACCCCATTGAAATGTATTGCCAGACGTCACGACTGAAGTCGATTAAAATGGTATTAATCCTCTTGAGGTTATCAAATAAGGCAGCCAGGTTGTCATAGTGCTCTATTTGTGTGGTAGGATGACTTCTCTCCAGTCCCAACGATTTTTTTAGGAACTCGCTACCAAACGTTGTCCAGTCAATTTCAGGATAAGCAACATGATGGGCATTAAAATTGCCCGTAGCCCCACCGAATTTAGCTGAATGGGGGATTGTAGATAATAACGAAAGTTGTCTGCGTAAACGTTCGGTAAATACTTTAATCTCCTTCCCTAACCTTGTCGGAGATGCCGGTTGGCCGTGCGTTTTGGCCAACATGGCTATCACTTTCCATTCTTCGGATAGCGCCTCTAACGATTCGATAACCTTATTGAGCTCAGGGAGAAATACCTTTTCCAGGGATTCCTTTACCGCAAGAGGAATAGCGGTATTGTTAATGTCCTGGGAAGTCAATCCAAAGTGAATGAATTCCTTCGCCTCACCTATTCCTATTTCATCAAATTTTCTTTTCAGAAAGTACTCGACAGCTTTTACATCGTGATTAGTTTTCTTTTCGTAATCTTTTATCAGCCGGGCATCTTCCTCAGAAAAATTTCTCTCCAGAAATTCAAGCAATTGAAATTTCTCGCGGTCTATATCTGCCAATTGAGGCAAGGGTAGACGGCAAAGGGCTATGAAATATTCTATTCCAACCTTAAGTCTGTACCGAATAAGCGCATACTCTGAAAAGTATTCCGCGAAACCGGCGACCTGATTTCTATACCTACCATCAATGGGTCCAATTGCCGTTAATTCGTTGAGTTTCATTGGGTCGTGTAAAGAAGGCGCAAAGGTAACTATATGAGGCTCGATTAGGAAATATAACCCTCGATATTTGCCGTTTATCAGCTACTTTTGCGTCGCGGAACGAAAACCCTTAACCAAGCAATATTCCATGCGTTAAGGTAAGAGATCAAAATGTGCATGTATTAAGCATTCTGATCATCACGAACCGAATGAAATTTCAATCAATCCTATTCTTTTTCCTGATACTTGCAAATACTTTAATTGCCAGGTCATCCGGTGACGACAAGAGTGTACATTCCCTCAAAATTCGCAAGATAGATACCAAGATTGTACTTGATGGTTCATTGGATGATGAAGCCTGGAATGGGGCACAGGTAGCAGGAGATTTCATGCTCAATTTCCCAAATGATACATTACCCCCTTCGGTTAGGACAGATGTGGTTATGGCTTATGATGACAAGAACCTTTACATCGCAGCTACACTTTATGAAGATGGGTGCAAGGAAGAGTTTGTAATTAGCTCGCTGAAACGAGATTACCAATTTGATCAGAATGATTTGTTTGTAGTTTATATAGATCCTTTTGATGATGGGACTAACGGTTTTACCTTCAATGTTTCACCGTTTAATGTTCAAAGAGAAGGTCTTGTCTATAATGGCCAAAGGGTAAATCAGGATTGGGATAATATTTGGTACAGCGAGGTAAGAATCTATGATGAAAAATGGGTAGTAGAAATGGCTATCCCATTCAAAACATTACGCTTCAAGGATGGCGCTCAAAAATGGAAATTCAATTTTGGTCGTAACGATAGGAAACGAAATGAGATGTCCAGCTGGGTGCCTGTGCCCATCAATTTTTGGATTTCGTCGCTTGCCTATACTGGAGATGCAACCTTTGAGAAACCGCTGAAAAAGAATGGGCCTAATATATCGGTAATCCCCTACGTGGCAAGTAGTGTTGGCAGGGATAATGAAAATAATCAATCAGCCGATTTAGAAGCAGATGCTGGCTTTGATGCAAAGTTCGCTCTCACCTCATCGCTAAATCTTGATGTCACGGGCAACCCTGATTTTAGCCAGGTGGAGGTAGACCGACAACAAACAAACCTAAATCGTTTTGAGCTCTTTTTCCCTGAAAAAAGACAGTTCTTCCTGGAAAACAGTGATTTGTTCTCCGAATATGGATTTCGGAATGTGCGTCCGTTCTTCTCAAGAAGAATTGGTATTGCAAAAGATACAGCCAATGATAACGTTCCCACCAGGATACTGGCCGGGGTCCGTTTAAGTGGTAAGATCAATAACGAATGGAGGGTTGGGTTTTTGAATATGTGCTTAGGCCTTTGGCCGGTTCTTGGTGTGTGAGTGGAAGTTCCCAACTTTAAGTGAAAATTCTAAAAGCAATGATGAACGCTCGAATTTTTCTTTTCAATTATGAATGGCTGAAGTAGCACAATGGACGATTTTGTTTGCAGGAAAAAAGATGTTTGAGTTACTACTAATTGAAAATCCTTGGACTTTTTGTTTTAGAAATCGAATTTTTTTTTGCCGGTGCGTTTACTTGCCAGTCGAAAAAAGGGTGGTGAAAGGCAGACACTGATTGGTATGAGGATCTTAGGGACCTGGGAAGTGAATGACCTGTTTTGTTGATCGGGTAACTTAAAATCTAAACTGAAGTCGTTTTCGAGTGAGCTATTAATTGAGTATATCACGATGGATCATAGCTAAAATAATAGAGTTGCAAGACGATAGATGGTTTTATGGGGGATGGGCTACACGAAAGTGATCATGAGTAATTTTTCGAAGGGCAGGGGTAAAGCTCCAGGTGTGAAAATGATGGGGGATGAATTGACCTGGTATTGGGGTCACAAATAAATTTTCCGCACGAAATTTGTTGTTTACTAATGTGTTAGAAGCGTTTCCCCCTACTATTTGAGGCTATTAAAGCGCCCTTAAGCCTCATTCAGTAGGGATTAAACCTGGTGTAGTTGATTCCTACCATTTGAGGTCACCTTATCTTCATTAACCCCTACCATTTGAGGCTCTTTAAATAGTTCCTGGGATATATCAAATAGGGGTATTTTATTGGCTTTTACTGATTTAACCCCTACCATTTGAGGCAAAGTTGGTTTAGATCCTACCATTTGAGGTCAGATATTTGAGGATGAGTTATCAACAATTTGTGGATTAGGTACTGGTAATTGATTTTTTTTTAACTTAGAATAGTACAATGATTTTTTGCTAATGAAGTTAGTAATCTTGGTCTATTTCTTTCTAACGGTTCGGCATCGCAAAATTTTCTTTGGTTTATACTGCCGCAACTTTTTTGCCATTTGTTATTGACCCCAACATTTGGTATCACCATTTATTTGTTGTTTAAAAAGCATTGTGGGTTGGCCGTCAAAAAAATTGTTTGGCCGCCTTTGGGAAAAGGCCAACTCCTTATAAAAAGCTATCAGATAAACTATTTTGTAAGTTCAAGTAATAAGTGCAATTTTCCTTTGTAGCACTTGCTTTGCGTTTAGGTAATTAAATTTTCTAACAGGGCGTTCATTGATTTTGTTTTCAACAACTTTGATTTGCTCCTCTGTAACAAATCTAATATCTGTTTTCTTAGGATAAAACCTTCTGATTACCCCAATCCTATTTTCAACTGTCCCTTTATCCTGACTAGTATAGGGACGAGTGAAATAGGCATCCACATCAAGGGATTGAGCAATCAACTCATGTTTAGAAAATGCCATATCATTATCAAAAGTGAGTGTTTCCAGTTTGTGTTTATCCTGAGAGAGTTCCTCCACAATAGCTTCGGCCATTTGATCGGCATTTTTACTGTGCATCTTTCTGATTCTGGTAAAAAGACTTGCTCGGTCTGTCATCACCAACAAAGAGCCTTTGTGGTTTTTACCCATCATTAAATCGACTTCTATATCTCCCAATCGTTCCCTTTTGTTAATGATCTGGGGTCGCTGTTCAATTGATACCCTATTCGGGATAATACCTCTACGATCTTTTCTGTTTCCTCGTTTGCGCCTTCGTTTGCCATGTTTTAGATATGTGTATAGTTGTTTGTATTCTTGGTTCTCCTGGCGGTTGGTGTGCTTACATTCCCAT
>CAXXNX010000002.1:0-89196 GCA_963664285.2 Cyclobacteriaceae bacterium | reverse complement strand
TCCAGCACCATCGCATGTCCATGCGCTCCTGCTGCACATGCAGCAATAATAGCTAACTTTCCATCTTCTCTTTGCACCTGTTCATCGCTGTGGTTACTAAACGGGCTCCTGTGGCACCAAAGGGATGGCCTAAAGAGAGAGAACCGCCGTGATATTAAATTAATCCTCCGGTATTTACCGAGTTTTCACTTACGCCGAGTTTTTCCTTAGCGAAAGTCGAAGAATCGATACATTTTAAATTGGTTAGATCTGGCTGCGAATGCCTCGTGGTATTCAAAAAACATCAAGATCTTTGATGGAAAGCTTTTATAAGTTCAAAATACGGTAAGTAGCATAAGCCGGTCCTAGTAATAATTCCTCGTTTGGGTCCTGACCGGTGAAAACGTAATCCCGAACTCTTGCTTTAGGTTTCAGGCCAAGTTCATTCACTTTTTTCTTCAGACATCAACAAAACCACTGCAGCGCCATCAGTTAAAAATGAGGAATTACCTGCAGTCAGGTTCCATGTTTCTTATCAAATGCTGGACGAAGTTTAGAGAGCTTGTCGTAAGTTGAGTCCTTACGAATGGTATTATCCATTGTGACTGGCTGAAACTTGGGAGGAAATTCTGCATTAGCAATTTCGCTTGCCAGTATTCCCGTTCCTTCTGCTTCTGCCGCCAGTTGGTGTGAACGTTCCGCAAACTTATCTTGCTCTTCCCGGTTAATTCCATACCTCGCAGCCATCAGATCGCAATCCAGACCCATAGTACGACCTGTTGAAAATTCAGAAATGTAGGACTTCCGCTTAAAATCTGAAGGGCGAAGACTCAGGGCAAATTTCAACATATCTCCCACCCCTCTGATTTTCTGGGAATTGAAGAGTTTCTTCCTCATTTTCTTTCTGAATGAGATGGGAATATCAGAAACACAATCTGTTCCACCGCGATTATCACATCCGCTTGACCGGTTCTTATAAGATCTACGCCATGAGAAATAGCTGCATTAGCTGATATACAGGCCTGGGATACGGTAAGTGCCGGAGTGGTGCTCGGTATCGCAGCAGCCAGAGCTGCTTCACGGGCAACATTGGCCGTTTTAATGTTGTGCACCACAGTGCCCATGATCACACGATTAACAATTTGGGGCTCAATTGCGGCTTTGGTCAGTAACCTCGGATGGCCATGGCTCCCAGTTGATAGGCCATCAAGTCCTGATAATCAGTTCCGGATTTCAGAAAAGGAATGCGGATCCTTTCAATAACGACCACCTTTTTGCCAATGATTCCACAGATTGGTTGGCTTAGGCTAATTTCCTTTCTTCTTTTTCTTTTTTAAGCAGTCCTTTCAAAGCATCCTTAGCATCATCAGCTTTGTCTCCCACTAATTTTTCGGCTTCTTTTTTTGCCTTTTGAGCCGCCGCATCTTTTACCTTATCTGCTTCTGCCTTTGCCTTATCGGCCACTTTATCTGCTCGCGCTTTCGCTCTTGCCTTTTTGCCGGGCGACTTCCCGTTTGGCTCTGTTCTCTGCTTGTTTTTTTCCTTTTAGCGGCTTCTGCTGCTAACCTGGCTTTCGCCGCATCCGCCGGTGAACTTCCTCCAACATTCTCGGCACTTTTCACGCTAATCTTAGGATCATCATAAGTTCCTCCAACACCAAGATTTAATCTCACTTTTTCACCTACAAGATTGGCTCCTCCCAATTTTGAAGCAAGTAGATTATTGACAGCTGAAGCCACCTGACCGGTAGGCACATCCATGCCCATCACATAGTCAAGACTGCCATCAATCCCGTTACTTCCTGAGATGGTGGTCTCATACCCACCAAACACAACGCTGAAGGGTTGGAGATGAACTCGACCGTCTTTTATTTCCGCCTGCAATAAGACATCCTTAAGACTAATTTGGTCAGTAGTCGTCTCCGTCGTTCCTGAAAGTTTGGTCAACTTTGTGGCGCCATTGATGGCCGACATCAATTTCATATCACCTTTAAAGGCGGCTTGAACAATTTCAATAAGTCCAGCTCCATAAAGTTGGTCATAAAGGGGCATCATATCACTGCCCAAAGCTCCTCCGATATTGAATTCGGTGGAGAAATTACCTGTCATTTTTTCAGCTATGGGAGCTAATGTCTGGATAGTATTGAAGGTTTTATACGATTCTGCGATGGATAGATCTTTAATACCCAAATCAAAATCAAATGTGGGATTATCCAGACCAGCAGTTGCATAATAGCCGGTCATAGTGAATGTCCCATTCAGCATATTAAACTCAACACCCTCCATACTTATTCGACCATCTCTGATTATTATATCTCCTTTGAGATCCTTGATAATCATATTATCATAGAGGATTTCGGTGATACTTGATTTCAAAATGAAATCAATATTTGTAGGCACTTCGATTATGCTAAGAGCGGTCGTGTCTTCCTCAACCTCAACTTCTTCTTCGGTCATCCATTCGTTGAGGTCAAAGGTGTTAGATGAAAAGAGTAATTCTCCCTTTATAACTTCATTTTCATTAAGAACATAACCAAGGTAATTACCTAGTGATCCGGTCATTTGCATATCGCTCTTACCAATATTACCTGTAAAAGCGCTAAGTTTTACTCTACTGGGGTCAAGAGAGGCTTCAGTATTGGCAATCCCAAATCCCTGGGGTAGATCTGGGCTAACAAATTTGAAATTATTGATGCTAAGAGTTCCGGAAGTAGGAAGTAAATCGTAACGTTCTGCCTCTAAATCAGACATTTTTCCGGCTGTTTGCAGTGTAACGTTAATTTTTCCTTCCAGCTCCATGCTGTCGAGGGGAATGACCTTGGTGATTTTTCCGAGGTCAAGATTACCATTCATGCCAAAATTCCAATTGTAATCTTCGAGGTTCTTGAATGCCAAGGTGGCTTCTACCTTCTCCCCGTCCATCAGCATAGAGAAGTTTTTAAGATCAAAACTGGTTTGAGTCATATCTGCTGAAGGATAATTGAATTCTGAATCAATTGTCAATTGTTCAATTGGAATGGGATACTCTGCGTATTTGATGAATCCATCGTCTACTTTGAGTTTTGCATTTATTGCAGGCATGGAGTTTTCATTGTAAGTACCTTTGACAAACCCGGCAAAGCTTATATTACCGCTTGCTTCAAGGCCATCCAGATATTCCTGGTAAGTACCAGGTATAAGGGAGAGAATACTTACGATAGTTATTTCATCGCCTTCAAATGTGAGATCGACACCGATATCCTCCCCGGGCATAGAAACAGTACCATCAAATCCGAAACCAAAATCATTCAGAGCAATCCTGTTTTGCTTGAAGGTATAGGTCCCGTTGGGAAGATCCATGGCCATGGTGAAATCAATCAGTAATCTCTTGTTCGAAAGATAATCTTCACCCTCGTATCCCAATGACCAGGAGTCAACTGTGGTGAGTGTTGTGAGGTCAAACAGATCCTGGGTAAAATCTCCACTGCCAGTATGATTCAATCCCATAATTGTAGTATAGAAATCCATCGACTGATCATAGTAGATAAGATTACCATCAACAATCTCCCACTTGTTAATACCAACATTAAAAGTTGTTGCCGTGGTATCAACTTCCACCACTTCTTCTTCAGGTTCATCAGACGCCACTGCGATATCATAATTAGCCGTTCCGTCCTCAAGTACAACAACATATATTTCTGGCTCAATTAGGCTGATACTATTTACATTGATGCGTTCTCCGGAGATTACCGACATAATGTCCACTACTACTTCGAAGGAGCCCATTGACATCAAAGTATCGCCTTCAAACTGATCAATTCCGACAATACCAAAGTCACCCATTCCCACTGTTATATTCGGAAAATTCTTAAAGAGCGTAAGATTCAGATGATCAGCGTCATAGAAAACTTTAGCCTTAACATTATTTTTGATTTCAGTATCTAATGCGGCCTTAATGTCATCTTTGAAGATAATGGGAAGAACAAATGCGGCGGCCAATAGTACTATGATTAGTCCAAATATGATCAGGAAAAACTTTTTCATCTCTATCTCTGATTTGAAACGAATTACAAGTTACGGCAAAGTTCTAAATAACACAGCAATTATTATTATCTTCGCTATACGATATCAAGTCAAGAGATCAAAAATTTATTTGCACAATTGCCGATAAGTTCCCAAACCGAATTGTTGGATGAGTTGCTCCAGGAGCAGGAATTACAAGGCAAAGTATTGATTGCCGCTCAACAACAAATAGCAGAGAAAAGAAAGAAGAAACCCTGTCCAAATTGCACAAGCGAGAAGGTATATAAGAGGGGCAGACAAAAAGGTGTGCAGATGTATCAGTGCAATGAATGTAAAAGATGGTACAGTGAAACAACAGGGACACCTTTGTATGACATCAAGCTTAAATCAAAATGGCAATCTTATCTGCGCTGCATGGAGCAGGGCATGCCGATAAAAAAGATAGCAAAACAAATCGGAATAAGCATCCAGACAAGCTTCGACTGGCGGCATAAGATATTGAGTTCACTAAATGAGTTTGTTCCCGAACAGTTATCCTCGGAAGTAGAATGTGATAAATTGGAACTGGCACTTAACAACAAGGGCAGTCGAAATTTAGATAGGGCAGCAAGAAAGAGGGGAAACGATTTCATACGGAATATGGGAAAGGAAGAGGTCACAGTTGTCCAGGTAGTAACAGCAGTTGAACGCAAGGGGGAGAAGTACCTTAAAGCTGTTGCATCAAAACGGCTGAGCAAAGAAGAAATTTCAAAGGCATTGGATGGGAAGTTGGCCTACGGTGCAACCTTGATTACAGATAAGCACCCTTCTTATAAGGCTTTTGCCAAAGACAACCCCTCCATAAAGCACAAAGCGCTATTGGCCAAAGATCATGTGGATAGAGATGATAAAACAATCCATCTGCAAAAAGTAAACAATGTTCACACTCAACTTAGGACATTCTTACGCCCATTCAATGGTGTCAGTTCCAAATATTTGCAAAACTACCTGAATTGGTATGCTTATGCTGACCGAATAAGAGAGAGTAAAACAACTTTGAAACAATGGTTTCTGACTATGCTATTAACGGATCAAGCCTATCATCTGTATGAGCTATTTAAACAAAATACTGTTATAATTAGAACTTAGCTCAAGTTACTAATATGTCAGGTTCTTAACGAACACATGAAATTAATTTAACGTTGCCTAATCATTTTGTAAGTTCAAGTAATAAGTGCAATTTTCCTTTGTAGCACTTGCTTTGCGTTTAGGTAATTAAATTTTCTAACAGGGCGTTCATTGATTTTGTTTTCAACAACTTTGATTTGCTCCTCTGTAACAAATCTAATATCTGTTTTCTTAGGATAAAACCTTCTGATTACCCCAATCCTATTTTCAACTGTCCCTTTATCCTGACTAGTATAGGGACGAGTGAAATAGGCATCCACATCAAGGGATTGAGCAATCAACTCATGTTTAGAAAATGCCATATCATTATCAAAAGTGAGTGTTTCCAGTTTGTGTTTATCCTGAGAGAGTTCCTCCACAATAGCTTCGGCCATTTGATCGGCATTTTTACTGTGCATCTTTCTGATTCTGGTAAAAAGACTTGCTCGGTCTGTCATCACCAACAAAGAGCCTTTGTGGTTTTTACCCATCATTAAATCGACTTCTATATCTCCCAATCGTTCCCTTTTGTTAATGATCTGAGGTCGCTGTTCAATTGATACCCTATTCGGGATAATACCTCTACGATCTTTTCTGTTTCCTCGTTTGCGCCTTCGTTTGCCATGTTTTAGATATGTGTATAGTTGTTTGTATTCTTGGTTCTCCTGGCGGTTGGTGTGCTTACATTCCCATATCCATTGGTAAATCCATTCATGGCTAAGTGGACATTCTCTCGTTTTCTTTCCCTGATGGCTGATCAATTCAGGACTCCATCTATCTTCTTGGAGCCGGTTAACTATCCAGTCTTTCATGGGTTTGGTGAAAATCACTCTTTTTGGCTTTTCTTGATGACGAAGATTGGTCCTCCTTTGTGCATTTGCTGTTCGATAGACACCAGCTCCCCTACCTCTTGAACCCACATTTCGCTTAAGCTCACGTGAGATCGTAGATGGGTGAAAATGAACGATACAGGCAATCTCCTTTTGAGTAGCTCCTGTTTTCAATAATGCTTCAATTTGATACCTTTGATCAATACTGAGATGTGTGTAGTTTTTTGACATTTTGCAATCCAAAGATTGCACTGTTCAGGCTTTTGAAGGATGAAAAAGCCCTTAAAAGCTTTTTCATCCTTCAATTGCACTTATTAGTTGATCTCAGCTTTTCTTAGCATTCTCGTTTGAATAGTTTTTGCAAAATTTATTTTTGTGCCAAATAAATTAGATCAAGGAATGATGAAGTTCGGAACCAAAGCTATTCATGCCGGTCAGGAACCAGATCCGGCAACGGGGGCCATAATGACCCCGATATATCAAACTTCAACTTATGTACAGGCATCTCCAGGTAACCATAAAGGTTATGAGTATGCCAGGACGCAGAACCCCACCAGGGATGCTTTACAGAAAAATATAGCAGCATTGGAAAATGGCCGACATGGGCTTTGTTTTGCTTCAGGAATGGCGGCCACTGATGCCATTATCAAACTCTTCCAACCGGGAGATGAGGTGATTTGTATCAATGACCTCTATGGTGGGACCTACAGAATATTTACCAAGGTTTATGAAAAATACGGAATGAAATTCCACTTCATTGACTTGACAGATCTGGATAAACTAGGCGCTACTATTAATGATAAAACCCGAATGATTTGGATCGAAACGCCAACCAATCCAATGATGAAAGTGATTGATATTAAGGCGATTTCCGATTTATGCCGTGGAGGAAATATTAGGATAGCGGTCGACAATACGTTTGCCACCCCCTACGTGCAAACACCTCTTGATTTCGGTGCCGATATCGTGGTACATTCGGCAACTAAATATCTTGGAGGTCACTCAGACTCTGTTTTGGGCGCAATTGCGGTCAATGATGACGAACTTCACGAACAGTTGGCTTTCCAGCAAAATACCTGTGGCGGTGTTCCGGGTCCCCAGGATTGTTTTTTAATACTGCGAGGAATAAAGACCCTCCATATAAGAATGGACCGGCATGCGGAAAACGGGGCAAAAATTGCTCATCATCTGAAAACTCATCCGAAAATAGATAAAGTTTATTGGCCGGGTTTCGAAGATCATCCAAACTTTGAGGTTGCTAAAAAACAAATGCGAAACTTTGGCGGGATGATTTCTTTCACCATGAAGGATGATAGTATGGAAACGTCGTTCGGTGTATTGGAGAAGTTTAAGGTGTTCAGTTTGGCCGAATCACTGGGTAGTGTGGAATCGTTGGTGGGCCATCCGGCAAGTATGACTCATGCCAGTATTCCTCGTGAAGAGCGTATGAAATCAGGTCTGAAAGACTCTCTGATCAGACTAAGTGTAGGCATTGAAGATATTGAAGACCTGATCAATGACTTGGATCAGGCACTGGGTTAGTAAAACTCTTTTGTGTTAGTTTTTTGGAAAAAAGAAAGTCATTTTAGGACCGCTTGGCAAACCATGCAGTACGGCTATAGATAAGCTTTTCGTAGCCACATAGTCCTTCGCTAAATGTTTCGGCCGACGGCGAAAGATTTTGGAGTTCTGTAAAACCCTGTGAACTGGCTGCATCGACTATTTTAAATCAAATTGAAAAGTTTTAGTTAAAGCAAGTTTTCAACTTGCTTTAACTGCTGTTGTGTAAAGTATTTATTTATAAGCCTATGTATTTTCTGTAGTCTTACCTCTTGCTGATATTCGATGCGCCCAATTAAGTTTACTAGATGTCGAACGTTCTTTTTCATAAGAATTTGATTGGTGAAATAATTTAATGATGTGAGCAGTATGATGTAATCATGCCATTTGCCTATCTGCTTGTCAAGTGATTTGATATTGTTTTGCCACTTATCCAACCCTGTTGCAGCATTTAGCTCACTCATTATCGTCAGTATTTCTATCACGGCCTTCAGATGAATTCGAATTTTGTGAAGCTTGCGATTGTTAGGTAAATGATCCTTAAGCTCAAGCACTTTCTCGATCTCTTTAAGAACATAGTCGGCAGATTTCCTTAAGGCAATTTCAGCCGATAGTCCTTTCATCTCTCGCAGCAATTTATTGTTAAGTATTTCAAGCCTTTTAAAATCAAATGCCTGCATTGTTGTAAGCAGTTTTTCATTAGCGCTCCTTTGGATCTCCCTGAGATATTCAGTGTAGGGTATCAAATAGATAGCATTGGATTTCTCGATCATGCCAAGACTCACCTGCGCTTCCCGTACTTCTCCGGCCTCATCAAATAACTTTGAAAACAAAGCAAAATATCTTTTTTTATTCAACATGCCATGGCTTGCCAATTCCATTAAGGACACTGTGGCTCTTAGCTTTTTAATGTTTAATCTCAACTGGTGAATGTCCTCAATTCCTTGTCTTTCGAATGTTTTTTTGAAGTATAAATGGAAGGAGGCCTGTTTATCGTTATAGTGTTGTATTAATCGATTTTTTCTCATTTATTATTTTGCACAACGCCCAATTCATGCCGCAACGCTACTACATCGGCTTAATCAAAAGTAGCCAATCTGTTGAAAATAACGGAGTCCTCGTGCTGCCTTTTGGATGCTGCCAAGCATGATGATATCCTTTGTTATTCACTCTTCTCATCGTATTCTCAGTTCAGATACTATTTAGTTTCTTTTCATTTTTTAAGGCCAAAAAACGAAACAAACCTGTCCGCCGTACTGATGTACTCTGGCAGGCGGGAAAGCCTTAGAAAATCAATAACTCACGGCCCCCACATTGCCCGCGACCCGCAAGGCCATCATCGGATGCTAATACGGCCCTGTCGCTCATTCGCCAGCGGCCGTAGCCTTTGGTGAAGGACTCCGCCGTTATTTTCCGGCTCACCCGCCTGGGTGAAAAAGGGATAAAGAATGAGTTGAAATTTAGATCCTGGTTTGCAGAATAGTTCCAATTTCTCTTTTTATTCTTAAGCCAACTGGAAAGGGAATGCCACTAGTATCCAATAAAAGGGTAACTACTTTGATAAACGGTCTTTTTAATCCGTTTATTTTTTGTTGTGCCGCGTTTTATTCAATTCTTTTATATTTTTTTTAGAACCTTAATCAAAAGTTCGTGTGGTATTCCAAAAGCTTTATTTCCATTAATTCCCTCCATAGTTTCGGCTGCCACCATAGCATTTATAATTGCTTCTTCTACCGATTGAACTGTAGCTTCAAAAAGCGGAGTAATTAAGTCATTGGAAAATGTTTCCACTGTTGTTGTCTCACCTCGGTTAAATGCATTTTCATTTGCGGTGGAAAAGGCTAAAAAAATATCGCCAGAACCATTACTTCCACGTCCGCCAACGATTCCTATTCCTAGTGGAACTCTTTGAGCAATTCTCTTTAATTGATGTGGGAGTAAGGGTGCGTCTGTAGTAACTATTACAATTATGGAACCGTCTCCTTCTTTTCGTCTTGATTGCGGAGGTGCATTATATACATAGTTCAATGTGTCTTTTAATTCTCTTCCTACAGGAACTCCTGAAATTGTTAGATTTCTTTTAGATCCAAAGTTTGATTGAACTAATACTCCGACTGTATAAGATGAATCTTTAATGGTCACTACTCTTGAAGAAGTACCTATTCCTCCTTTGAAACCTAAACACATCATTCCAGTACCACCACCTACATTTCCTTCTTCCACTTTTCCACTTGAAGCATTATTAATTGCTTCTAAAACGTTTTTTTCATTTACGTGAAAACCATAGATATCATTAAGAAATCCATCATACGTCTCCGCTACAACTGGATAAGTATACCACCAATCCTCACCTTGATACCAATTAGTGTCGACATACCATTTCAAAACGGCATCTCGAACAACACCTACACTATTTGTATTTGTTATCATAATTGGAGTTTCTAAAAATCCTGATTCCGTAATCCAAGTGGTTCCAGTCATTTCTTCATTTCCATTTAGGCTATACCAATTCGCATATACAGGACTAAATTTCTTACCTCTTGGAAAGATTGCGGTGACACCTGTTCTTACAGGTCCTTTACCCACAATGTTTTTACCACTTCCCGAAATGATTGTGCTATGACCAACTTCAACTCCTTTCACATCAGTTATAGCATTAAATTGACCCGTTGTTCCATCAAATGGAACTCCTAAATCCCTTGCTCTTGGTTTTTGTCCATACACGAATGAACTAACCAGCATTATAATTGAAACTGCAAATATTCTTATCATTTTGGTTTTATTTAATGCGGCACAACATCTGGCAAAACAAACAAAGGTTTGTGTAGCCCTTATATCCATCTAGTCTAACAGATTCTTTCTGTGCATAAAAAGTAATTAATGTGCTGGGTAGACAATACCAGCGAATCCTTAAACCTCCCTACTTATCCACCATAAGATTCAGAGAATAAGCGAAGGCCAAAATAGATATTAATCTGACAGCAATACTCTAATTGGCTTAGTAAATGCTTATTTCAATAACTGACTTAGCCCGCATTATTCATAGGCCACCAATTTTGGGATTAATAATGGGTTGCTAACTATTTTTGATTGGAGTGTATGTATTAATTTGAAGATCAACCAGGTTTCTGGATTTCAAAGGACATTAGAGCGTTTTTTTGTTAGAATTTTTCAATTTTCAGTCAAAGCTCTATTGTGTTCTTATGGAAGAACATTTTTTTGATTAAATCAAACTGTTTAACTGATCGGTCAGTTCACCGTAAGCAAATCGCCCAGCAGGTATTGATATCTAAAGGCTCTTGAGAATTGTATTGTCAATGATCTTTTCCTTTCTTTCAGGCACGCCCCAACCTTCATCAGGTAAAGCCGGATATTGTCCACTTGCCATCGTTTAGCAAAGTGGTGTTTTGTTTTGGCAATTAATAATTTAATCTGCCGGAACATTTCATAACAGAGGGTAGCGATGATTAAACGCATGAAATTGGCCCAGTAGCGATGACAGGAAAGCCGGTCGGAATAAGTCATGTTTTTGAGTTCCTTTATTCGATTTTCACTGGCATCACCTCGCTTGACATAAAAATCAAAGTAAATCTGTTGAGCGGTCATCGCTTCAAAGTTGCTCACAAAGTAACGGACATTCATTCCTTTTCCGGTAGACTCCACTTTGGCGTACAGCTTTTCAGAACGATCCCAGCTTTTGGCCTGGTAAGTAAACGGGCCAACAAACTCTTGATGTTTGATGATTTTTGAAGCATATTCCTTTTTTACTTCAATGATAGTCTGTTTGGTAAAAGTCTTTAAAACTTCATTACTACTAATACCTAAACAAAATTGAAGGTCAAACTGCTTAGCTATCCGATAAAAAGATGCTCCTGAAAAGCCACTATCCGCTCGAATAAGGATCTTTACTGAGGGCAGTTTTTTTCTGATTTTAATGACAATCCTTTTCAATAAGGCCACAAACCATTTGTTGGAGTGACAATTGCCCGGACGTAGTACTGGTAAAATGACCTGACCGGTGTTCCCGTCCTTAAAGAACAACTCATGGTACATAGTCTGTCCATAATAGCCATTATACAAACTGAGTTGTTGGGATCCATGAGTAGGGTCATCGGTACCATCTACATCAATGATGATTTGACCAGTCTTCTCTTTCAACTCCTCTACATAACGGTCTACAAACCATTGACTCATCTGGTAGATCAGACTCCGATCGGCCTTGTTTTCAAATCGACTTAAAGTAGGCTGGGAACATAATCCGCTATCTAGTACTTTACGGATCACCGGATCCTCTCGGAGTTTTTGTTCGTCATTGCAATCCTGATAGCCCTGCATCATTAAAAGCACCCGTTGGCGAAGCATTTCTTCATAAGTGTATTCGATAAAAAAGGGGTTTCGATAGTCAGGAATCAGTGCGGCGAAGCTTTTTAATAGACCAGTCTTTCTCTCTACTTTTTCACTTAACAATATCGCTCCGTCTGAGCTAATCGCTGATGCTGAAAAATCAAATTTAAAAGCTTGTTTTCCTCGATAAAATACGGTATCTTTTTCCTTATATTCAGGCATAAATTAATTGTTTATTTTGTTGTCTAACTATCTCAATAGAAGCAATTTATGCCTGTTTTTTATTGTCTACTATGAATTTTTCGGGTTAATCGACAGACTCTAATAAGAACTTTCTTTTTCAGGCTTTAAAAAGAAAAATGACATATAGACAAGTATCAGGAAGGCTGAAAAGACCAAAGTCATTCCCACAGTTCGGGGGTGACTAACAGGATTGATTACTATGTGGTAGATGTCTCTCGCTAATGACTCAGGGCTGGTTACGATGTCCCAACTATTCCATCGCATGTAACGGCCTAAATAAATGCCAAAACTGCATATGATAATGGACAAAATGGAAATCGTCCCAACCGGTGAACCTTGAGTACCGGTTTGTAACAACTTGTTGAATATCCATTAATGATGCAAAACCCAGGATCAATCCAGTCCAGGCAAATGTTAAAACCATTAGTAAGTCAAACCATTTTGGCATTCCCCCCCTGGTTTCGAGGTGAAACAAGTCTGTCAAGATATAAGGTGCATTAGGGAAAAATAAAAGCCACAAACCAATAACAGGTATAAGTGCAACGGTGGTTAAACGCTTTTCATTAGCCCGAATGGTTTTGCTAATAAGTAATGGTACCCATGCTAGGAAAAGATTCCATGTCAATGACCAATAAGTAAGACTATCAGACCAATAGAAGCGAAAAATCAACAATGTTACTGCTAATCCAGTCAAACAGAAGAGTAATATGCCAATTTGATTATTACGTTTTTTAAGAAAAGTTAGCTCCATGATTGGAATTCTGAATGGTCAGTAATGTCTATGAACGGTTAAATCATTTGAATAGTTGTTTTTAGGAGAGACGCGTGATAACCACTGATAATCATTAAATGCACTTCCATCCAATCGGGATTTAAAAAACCTCCACCTCCTCTTATCTTACACTGCTATTAATAAAACAATTAACCTCGGTAAAGATGAACTCATTTAAAACGATCCAAGCTTTAGTCATTTGCTTTCTTTTACTTCTATTTTTCACTACCAGTGAGAATCTGGCACAACGCAGAAGGCGTGGTAATGCTACAGCAGCTACAAAAACGTTTGATCAGAAACTTTATGATGCTATCCAATGGCGATCAATAGGGCCATTTCGAGGTGGAAGAGCCAGCGGGGTCACTGGTGTAAAAGGAAAACCTACTGTTGCTTATATGGCTGCTACCGGAGGCAGTGTGTGGAAAACTACCGATGCAGGGCAAACCTGGAAGAATATCTCTGACGGCTATTTCGGAGGTTCTATGGGTGAAATTGCAGTGAGTGAGTCCGACCCTAATATTCTGTATGCCGGAACCGGTGAAAAGACCCTAAGAGGTAACGTATCACCAGGGTACGGCGGCATGTTCAAATCTTATGATGGTGGTAAACCCTGGGAAAACATCGGTTTGCCTAATTCATCTCATATCGGAAACATTATCATTCATCCTAAAAATCCCGATATTGTCCTGGTTGCGGTAATAGGTAATTTATTTAAAGACTCACCGGATCGCGGTATTTACAAAACATCAGATGGAGGTAAAACCTGGAATAAGGTGCTGTTTGCCAATAACAGGACCGGGGCAGCCGATATCACTTTTGAACCTGGCAATGCCCGGATGGTCTATGCTACGACTTGGAATGTGAGAAGAACTCCTTACAGTCTTGAAAGTGGAGGTGAGGGTTCAGCGCTGTGGAAAAGTACAGATCTGGGAGAAATATGGGAAAACATTTCCGGCAATAAAGGACTACCAGAGGGACTTTGGGGAATTTCGGGAGTTTCAGTTTCTGCTGTTAACCCTGACAGGGTTTATTATTGGTAGAAAACGAAAAAGGTGGACTTTACCGCTCAGATGATGCCGGTGAAACCTGGCAATTCATGACCGGAGATCGGAACCTCAGGCAAAGAGCTCGGCACTATACAAGAATATTTGCCGATACGCAATTAGAGGACAGGGTTTATGTGATGAATGTGCAGTTTTGGAGATCTGATGACGGAGGTAAAAATTTCCAGAAGTTTGACACCCCCCATGGTGACCATCACGATCTATGGATTGCGCCGGAAGACAACAACCGATTGGTAGTTGCAGATGATGGTGGTGCCCAGATCAGTTATGATGCAGGGGAAAACTGGAGTACATATCTAAATCAGCCCACCGCTCAATACTACCGCGTAACAACGGATAACAGCTTTCCCTATCGCATCCTGGTAGCCCAGCAGGATAATTCCATCCAGCGGGTGAACCACCGTTCTGATGGCAGAGGTATTTCTTAGCGTGACTGGGACCCCAGCGCCGGCGGAGAAAGTGCCCATCTGGCGGCAGATCCGGATAATCCCGATGTTGTTTACGGCGGAAGCTATGGTGGACTACTACAGCGAGTCGACCATTCTACCGGGCAACGCAGAACAATAAACGTATGGCCTGATAATCCGATGGGACATGGAGCCGAAGGGATGAAATACCGCTTTCAATGGAACTTTCCGATCTTCTTCTCCCCACATAATTCAGACAAGCTGTACACCACTTCTCATCATGTACATGTTAGCAATAATGAAGGTCAGAGCTGGGAAATAATCAGCCCTAACCTGACTAAGGGTGAAGCTGAAAAGTTGGGTCCTTCCGGGGGTTCAATTACTAAAGACAACACTGCAGTAGAATACTACGCTACCATTTTTGCAGCTACGGAGTCACCATATGAAAAAGATCTGATTTGGACATCATCAGATGATGGCCTGATCCATGTCACCCGGGACGGTGGCAAGAATTGGGAAAATGTGACTCCATCAAATGCTCCGGAGTACTTAATGTACAATAGTGTAGAACCAGATCCTTTCACCAAGGGTGGACTTTATATTGCAGGAACACTGTATAA
The DNA here is from genome assembly GCA_963664285.2 of Cyclobacteriaceae bacterium. Taxonomy (GTDB): domain Bacteria; phylum Bacteroidota; class Bacteroidia; order Cytophagales; family Cyclobacteriaceae; genus JAJCYL01. The sequence goes on along the minus strand of CAXXNX010000002.1, from coordinate 74,230 downwards.
AGCCGGTGATTTTCAACCATATCTCTTCAAAACAAAGGACTATGGTAAATCATGGAGCAAAATTGTTGGAGGCATTCCCGGTGACCACTTTACACGAGTAGTCAGAGCCGACCCCAAAAGAAAAGGATTGCTTTATGCCGGAACAGAGGCAAGCATGTATATTTCCTATGATGATGGCGCTAGTTGGTCATCGATGCAATTGAATTTGCCACAAGTACCCATCACTGATGCGACTATCAAGAACGATAACCTGATTGTTTCGACCCAGGGTAGAAGTATATGGTTGATTGATGATTTGACGCCGATACACCAGTTGAGCGATGCCATTGCTGGATCCAACTTCCATTTGTTTAAACCCATAGATAGCTATCGCATAGGTGGTGGCGGCGGATTTGGCAGCATTCCTTCCAATTGGGGTGAAAATCATCATAATGGCGTAATGTTTTACTATTACCTTAAAAACAAACCCGGCGAGGATGATGAGATCACTATTGAGATATTGGAAGCCGACGGCGACCTGATTAAAAAGTTTTCTAGTAAAGCAGAGGATAAAAATAAAGCAGACGATAAAAAGGAAAAGCTTGAAGGGAAGCAGGGAAGCAATAAGTTCCTTTGGAACATGCGGTATCCAGATGCAGACGGGTTTGATAGCCTGATCATGTGGGGCGGGCAACCTCGCCGGACCTAAGGCGGTGCCCGGCATCTATAAAGCCAGATTGACGGTGAATGGACAATCTATGGAAACCGAATTCACTATCCTTAAGGATGAGCGTTCCTCGTCTTCACAATCAGATCTTCAGGCCCAATTTGATTATTTAATGGAAGTCAGACAGACTTTATCTGATGCACACAATTCTATTAAAGACATCAGGTCTGTAAGAAAGCAAATGATCACACTCAAGGACAAATTGGGTGACGATGAGGAATACAAAGAGATTATTGACAAAGCTGATAATATCGACGGTAAAATGACTGACGTTGAGGAAGAACTCTATCAGACCAAGAATCAAAGTCGCCAGGATCCTTTGAATTTCCCAATCAGGCTGAACTACAAGCTTGCGCATTTGAGTCGGGTAGCTGGTACGGGAGACTACAAGCCAACCGATCAGGCGGTAGAGGTAAAGAATGAGCTGACTGGAAAGATAGAGACCCAGATAACAAAATGGCAAAAAATTCTTACAGAAGACATTAAGGAGCTGAATAAAATGGTGAAGGAGAAATCTGTGGATGCAGTTAAAATGAAAAATGTAAGTTCAAGTAATAAGTGCAATTTTCCTTTGTAGCACTTGCTTTGCGTTTAGGTAATTAAATTTTCTAACAGGGCGTTCATTGATTTTGTTTTCAACAACTTTGATTTGCTCCTCTGTAACAAATCTAATATCTGTTTTCTTAGGATAAAACCTTCTGATTACCCCAATCCTATTTTCAACTGTCCCTTTATCCTGACTAGTATAGGGACGAGTGAAATAGGCATCCACATCAAGGGATTGAGCAATCAACTCATGTTTAGAAAATGCCATATCATTATCAAAAGTGAGTGTTTCCAGTTTGTGTTTATCCTGAGAGAGTTCCTCCACAATAGCTTCGGCCATTTGATCGGCATTTTTACTGTGCATCTTTCTGATTCTGGTAAAAAGACTTGCTCGGTCTGTCATCACCAACAAAGAGCCTTTGTGGTTTTTACCCATCATTAAATCGACTTCTATATCTCCCAATCGTTCCCTTTTGTTAATGATCTGGGGTCGCTGTTCAATTGATACCCTATTCGGGATAATACCTCTACGATCTTTTCTGTTTCCTCGTTTGCGCCTTCGTTTGCCATGTTTTAGATATGTGTATAGTTGTTTGTATTCTTGGTTTTCCTGGTGGTTGGTGTGCTTACATTCCCATATCCATTGGTAAATCCATTCATGGCTAAGTGGACATTCTCTCGTTTTCTTTCCCTGATGGCTGATCAATTCAGGACTCCATCTATCTTCTTGGAGCCGGTTAACTATCCAGTCTTTCATGGGTTTGGTGAAAATCACTCTTTTTGGCTTTTCTTGATGACGAAGATTGGTCCTCCTTTGTGCATTTGCTGTTCGATAGACACCAGCTCCCCTACCTCTTGAACCCACATTTCGCTTAAGCTCACGTGAGATCGTAGATGGGTGAAAATGAACGATACAGGCAATCTCCTTTTGAGTAGCTCCTGTTTTCAATAATGCATCAATCGTGATAGCTTTGAGTAAATACTAGAGGGCTATGCTAAGTACGCTCTTTTGACATTCCTGCAACCCAAAGATTGGGAATGCTACAGGCTTTTGAAGCGATGAATAAAGAATATTTCCCTTAAAAGCTTGTCTTCAGTTTGTTGAGAATCGAAGTCACGTTTGATCTCAGCAAAGTACTAATCAGGTTGGCGATGTCATAAATGCGTAAAGGTAGTTCTTGAGAAACTTTTTTGTGGGCCAAACAGTTTTTTCCTTCTTCATGCCCATTTATTTAAATAATCGACGTGATAATTAATCTGGCTTTACTTTTTTAAAAAAAATATAGTTCCTCAAGATTCGTTAATTTGAGAGCCATAATTTTAATGTCAGTTTGAGCCTGTCGAAAACTGAACTTGTCGAGAGCTGAAGGAGAAGCTTGGACTTCGACAAGCTCAGTCTTACAGGAGGTAATAGAATAGTACAGATATGAATAATATAAAGAAATTAACTGCTTACCTGCTCTTAATTTGTTTTGGGCAGTGCAGACCAGCTGTTTGGGTTCATTTAAACTCACCAATGTCACTTATCAATGGAACCAAACCATCGGAACCAAGTGGATCAATGAACTGCTTTTTGTCTTGTTCATTCCAGTCTATTCTATCACTTTATTCATTGATGGGTTTATTTTGAATGCCGTCGATTTTTGGACCGAACGACCCGGACTCAGTATGAAAGAGGGGGAAAATAAACTAATTACATCTGAAGATGGTAAAAATGAATACCTGGTAGTCAAAACTCCATGATGGGTTTCAAATCAAACAAACCATTGGTACAATGGCAGGTCAGGAAGCGATATTTTCATTTAATGATGGTGACAATTCCTGGCATCTTGTTCATAAAGACCAGAAAATAAAACTGGTTCAACTGATAGAGAATGAGTCTGGCAATTACGTTAATGTCTTTAAACCAGATGGTTCATCGGTAATGATTGATGCCAATCTCCGTGATAGAAAGGCAATCCTTGAAACCATTAACTCATCAATCGTGACAGCTTCAGTAAAATAGAGGGCTATGCTAAGTACGCTCTTTTGACCTCCTGCAACCTTTCAAGATTGGGAATTACAATTTTACTGCGTGAATAAAGAATATTTCCCTTTGTCTTCAGTTTGTTGAGAATCGAAGTCACGGTTTGCCTGCAAGTACTAATCAGGTTGGCGATGTCATTGTGCGTAAGGTAGTTCTTCAAACTTATTTGTGGGCCCAGTTTTTCTCCTTCTTCATTGGCCCAATCACTAAAGAAATCTATGAGCCTGGTTTGCACATCATCCGCAACAAGACTAGCATATCTGTTCTCTAGAGCTTTTAGTTTCAAGGTCAATTCTTTTGACAGATTGATACTCAATTGCGGATCTCCAGAGAAAGTTCCTCAAACCGTTTAGTAGTTAACATGAAATAAACAAATTCGTCGGAGATGACAGTCCCATATTCATCAGCTCCTCCAGAAGGTACAATAAGGTCGCCAAAGAAATCACCATCTTTAACAATCCCCTTGGTTATTTCATGTCCTGCCTGATCCAGGTTTTGGATCTTGATTTTGCCCTTGAGTACGAAATAGATCAAACTGGAATTATTACTGGACGGATCAAATATTTCCCCTTTTTTCTTCCGCTTCAAGCTTATCTCTTCCAGTGCGCGGTAGACATCCTCTTTCGCCAGGTTAGAGAACAATTTATGTGATCTGAGATGCAAGTATGCTATTTCTAGGTTCATCGTAGAAATTGGTTTACAGGTTAAGAAATGTGGGAACCCCAATTATTAGAGTGGATTCCCCAACTATTATGTTTTATTTTAGTTTTTAATATTATACCAATCAGTCAAAAATTATGTAAAAAAAAATTTAGTTTAGTACTTCCAGGTTCATTTCAATCACACCTTGCAATTCCATAAGCTCATACATTTTTAGTGTAACATAGAGTCCATTCCATAAATTGACCAGGTGTAAGGCGATGAGTTTAATGTCTGTAGTAGCTTTCAAATAACCTTCTGCTTTACCCTGTTCCAAGTGCTTCACAAACAGATCTTCCATTAGTTTGAGCCGTGCAACGGCTTTTTTCTCCATCTCAGAATCTATGTTTGACAATTCTGAAACTACATTACCCAGGAAGCATCCTCTTTCACGGTCTTCCGGAGTGTCCCGACAGATATTCTTAAACAGATATTTAATGCCTTCAATCGCGTTTTCTTGAGATTGAATTGTTTTTTCAATGTGTTGTAAGATAAAGTCTCCGAAATAATCTACCACCCTCACGAAAAGCTCTTTCTTGCTTTTGAAAGTATTGTAAAGACTTCCTTTATTTAGTTCCATAGCAAGAAGAAGATCTTCAGTAGAAGTAGACTCGTATCCCTTCTTCCAGAAAACGTTCATGGCCTTTTCCAGTACCACCGCTTCGTCGAATTGTCTATGTCTCCCTGCCATTTTATACTAATCAGTCAAATATTAATTAAGAGTGTCTAACGGGGTTAAAAAATTAGGGTTACGAGAATTTCATATTTGTTTTGCGAAACGCCCTTCGGCCTTTGGTGAAGGACTCAGCGAAGTAAGGAGAAAGGAGTTGATTTCCTGCTATTCAGCGATTATGTGAACATAAACGAATACAACTCACCATTTGAAGGGGGTAAGTGGGATGTTTGACATTGTGACCGGTCCAAAATAAGTTGACAGGTTAAACGTGAAGTTACCTTATATCTTTACACAAACATTTTGAGGCTCGGTGAAGAACCTAAGTGCCTCACTACCGCCCTCTCTACCCACACCGGACTGTTTCATACCGCCAAACGGCGTTCTTAGATCTCGAATGAGCCAGCAGTTGATCCAAATGATGCCGTTTTTAAGTTTGGCTGCTACCTGGTGTGCTTTTGAGATGTTCTCGGTCCAAATGGTGGCTGACAATCCATAGGCTGTACAGTTGGCTTCCTCAATTACTTCATCCGCAGAATTAAAAGGCATCAGGGTTACCACAGGACCAAAAATTTCCTCCTGGTTTGTACGGCAGTAGCTGTCAAGACCTTCAATTACCGTAGGCTGAAAGAAATAACCCTCGGTATTTTCGCCATTTAATTGCACTCTTTCTCCTCCTGTCAGTACTGTCCCTCCTTCCTCCTCAGCCAGTTTGACATAGCCTTCAACTTTCTCCAAGTGAGCCTGTGAGACCAATGCCCCTAGTTTTGTTTCTGGATCTTTTGGGTCCCCCACTTTGAGTTTATTTACCTTTTCAATGAAGGCATCTTTGAATTGATCGTAAATAGACTTCTCAATGTAGATCCTGGAACCACATAAGCATATCTCACCCTGGTTAGAAAAGGATGATCGCACAGATGTGATTACCGCTTTATCAAAGTCACAATCGGCAAATACAATGTTGGGGTTTTTACCGCCTAATTCAAGGGAGATTTTCTTAAACATTGGGGCTGCGATTGAAGCAATCCGTTTTCCGGTAGCAGTTCCTCCTGTAAAAGAAATTGTTGATATGTCATTATGAGACACTATGGCCTCTCCAACTTTAGCGCCCAGCCCATGAACGATATTTAAAACACCATTTGGCAATCCCGCCTCAATACACAATTCCGAGAGCATAAATGCCGTCATTGGTGTCAGTTCAGAGGGTTTTGCGATGACACAATTACCGGTTGCCAGTGCCGGAGCTATTTTCCAGGTAAAAAGATACAGTGGCAAATTCCAGGGTGAAATACAGCCTACAACTCCTAATGGATGTCGATTGGTATAATTCACTGCTTGACCTTCAGAAATATGTGCTTCAGAGGATTGATTTACTATGGCTGATGCAAAGAACCTAAAATTCGCTGAGGCTCTTGGAATGTCAACGGCGGTTGCAAGTTTGACCGGTTTACCATTATCCTCGGACTCAGCCTGGGCCAGCTGTTCCAGGTTATCCTCGATTAGGTTTGCAATTTTGTGAAGGATACGGCTTCTTGTTTCAATCCCACAGGTACCCCATTTTTTAAAGGCCGCTTTTGCTGCATTAACGGCAGTCTCTACATCGCTATCATCGGAATCTGGTACCTGGCTGTATACTTTGCCTGTCGCCGGACAGTAATTATCCAAGTATTGTCCCGATTGAGGAGCAGTTAGTTCCCCATCAATATAATTCAGTATCTTTTTCATTTCGGGCTTTGGAGTCTAAATTTACAGCTTTCAATGATACCATGGCGATAGAGATAACTGCAGATAATAAACTGAAAAAGTTAATAGTTGTTGGTGACAGGGTACTGATTAAGCCTAAAAAAGAGAGCGGTAAGACAGCCAGTGGTCTATACCTTCCGCCCGGTGTTAAAGAAAAGGAGCAAATCCAGAGTGGTTATGTGGTAAAAACGGGCCCAGGTTACATGATTCCGGTACCCATGGAAGAGGAGGATTGGAAACCAGAGGAGGAGAAGGTAAAGTACATGCCTCTACAAGTCAAGGAAGGTGATTTAGCTATTTTTTTGCAAAAGGGTGCATTTGAGGTCATGTATCAGAACGAAAAATATTTCATCGTGCCTCAGGCGTCTATTCTGATGCTTGAGCGCGAAGAGAACCTGCTTGACTAAAACATCATTACGATTTTAGGTACAAAAATAAGCGCTCCAACAATTGCTGCGCAAATCGCGGATAAAAGTACCCCGCCCGCTGCTATATCCTTGGCCATTCCTGCCTTATCATGAATTTCGGGTGACACCAGATCAACAATCTGTTCAATAGCGGTATTGAGACCTTCAGCGCCAAACACCATTCCAACTGATAGTACCAAAAGGCACCATTCAGTAATGTTTACCTCCAAATATATGCCGAGAATGATCACCAGAATAGTTGCTGCCAAATGAATACTTGCGTTTCTTTCTGTCCGGAATAGCTTTAATATTCCCCGAGAAGCATAACCGAACGAAGAGATGAAATTGTTTCTCATGTGCATACACTTAATCTTTCCAAAGAATTTCAAGGATCTTCTCATCCAATACGACTGTACTTCTTACAGCCCCTGGTGGTTTGATCAAACGCATTTTTGAATTTGTAACTTTCTCAATTTGCTGTTGCAATACATTTATTTGATCTTTTTTATGAAAGATGACCACCCGTTCATTGTTTAAATCTGCAATGTTAAGCTTTACGTTTTTGCGAGATTCCACTTCTTTATAGCTATCGGCCGTATCAGGTTCATTATCCATCTGTCTAATAATTTGAGTTGCATCGGGGACACCATAGCCAAGATAGTTGTTTGGACTATTGAATAAATGACCAGAACGGACAATTAGATCTTTGACCTCCAGATTGGTGAGCTTTGGTTCCTTTTCCCAAATTACGGCGGCTAGGCCTGTAATGACTGGAGCAGAAAACGAGGTTCCCTGGGATGAAAAACAAGAGACATCGGGTTTAACATAATTTAGAAACTCAGCACCTATGGAGCTGTATTTAACCTTCTGCCAGGTTTTGTAACCAGTTGCGCCCACTGTTAGTACATCTTTTGCGTCGGCTGGTGTGCTGACGACCTGGAAATATTCATTGTTGCCATCATTACCCCCAGCCGCAACCAAAAGCATTCCTTTGTCCGTGGCTGCGATTTGAGCTGCCCTAGTGAGCGCAACAGATTGTCCATCCATGTCCTTTGGCTTGTAATTTTCCATGGGGTTTTCAAAACCAATACTATAGCCTATGGAGATATTGACAAGTTTTACCCCAAGGCTATCCATCCATTCCAGGGCAGCTACCAGGTAATCTTCCTCTGCTCGAAAGTCGGTTCGGCCGTCATCTGTTCTTGCTAGGTAAAAATTGGCTTCTGTAGCAACTCCAAATTGCACTTCTGTTTCAGGGTCTTTTCCTGCTATCATGTGCCATACCTGATTACCGTGGTTATCACCATAATGTTTTGAACCTTCATAAGGTCCAAGTGCAGGAGTTACAAAATCACGATAAGCTTTGATTTGGTTATTCTCGAAGAGGTGTGCCAGACGCGGATCTTTGTCTGCTTCCAGGAAACCACCATCGATGATGCCAATTTTTACTCCTATACCTGTCAATCCTCTTTGGATGATGGCCTGTGCATTGATCTGCTCTAATGCAAACGCCAACTTTTCATTCACTCTGGAATGAAGTTTATTTTGTTTGTAAACTGCTACTGGTCGGATTGAATCGATGAGATTGGTAAGAGGTGGAGTCAGATCACAATTTGAGGTCACTGAGAAGCTATTAAGCCATGTCGAGTAGCTTATGATCTCACATCCGGCATTTTTGAGAACCTCCTCTACAATTGTTTTATTCCGCAAATCCCCGCTATTGACATAGACCCAATACTTTTGTTGGGCAAAACAAGTGTTGACTTGCATTAATATTGATAGGAACACCAATCGCATTAGTTAAAATTAGGGATTTATGAGGTATCCACCGATTGTCAATGAGCTGTTTAAAGTCAACAGATGGAATTTAGCAAAAAAGCTTAAGCCTGGAAGTTTGGTGATCATTCATTCGGCAGATCCATTAAGGCTGTCTGGGGATGGAGTTTTGCCGTTTCAGCAGGATAGTAATTTCTTTTATCTCACAGGGATTGATCAGGAAGACAGCATTCTGATAATGGCGCCCGATCACCTGGATCAACAATCAAGGGAAATGCTGTTTGTAAAAGAAATGAATGAAAAGATCGCCACCTGGGAAGGAGAAAAATTGTCAGAGCGTGAAGCCTCAAAAATATCCGGTATTGAGAACGTAAAGTGGTCCAAACGATATGATGAAGTGTTGAAAGAATTCCTTCCTCACATTAACCACGTCTATCTTGATATTAATGAAGACACCAAACCGGTACAATTTCCGATATCAAAGAATGAAAGGTTGGCGAAAGAATTTATATCTCGGCATTCGAAATTACAGGTGAAGAGACTAGCTCCATTATTAACCGAGTTTCGGATGATTAAATCAGACACTGAATGTGACCTGATAAAACAGGCAGGAGCAATTACAAAGAGAGGTTATGATCGGGTGTTGAATTTTCTAAAACCAAGTGTATGGGAATATGAAATTCAAGCTGAATTTATTACCGAATTTATTAGTCACAGATCTATCGGGTTCGCCTATAATCCTATTGTGGCCTCGGGACCAAATGCCTGTATATTACACTATGAACATAATAATGGGCAATGTCTCGATGGTGAGCTTGTATTAATAGATGTTGGCGCAGAATTTGCTAATTACAATGCAGACGTCACCAGGACATTACCGGTAAATGGGCGATTTACGGACCGACAACGCCAAGTCTATCAGGCAGTCCTTGCTATTAAAAATGAAGCCACAGAATTACTAAGCCCGGGCATAACTCTGAAAGAATACAATACTCAGGTAGGTGAGCTAATGGAACAGAAGTTGGTGAAGCTTGGGTTGTTAAAAAGCTTTGAAATAAAAAAACAGGATCCCAAAAAGCCTCTTTATAAAAAGTATTATATGCATAGTTCTTCCCATCACCTGGGCCTTGACGTCCATGATCTTTCTGATCGTGACCGTCCAATGGAACCCGGAATGGTTTTGACTGTAGAACCCGGAATCTATATTAAGGAAGAAGGAATTGGTATACGCTTGGAAGATAATATTCTCATTGGTCAAAACGAGAATATCAATCTGACGCCCAACATTCCCATTGAAATTGACGAGATAGAGGGCATCATGAGCTAATTGACCCTTAATTAGTGTCTCTAAGAAAACAGCGAGTTTTAGGTCGTATTAAAATATTGCTTAAAATGGAACAATGAAAAAATCACTCACCTTGCTGACTAATAAAGGGTGACTTTGCTTTTATTCATTGTTTTTGATGGTTTTTGATAAAAATAGCCGGGTTTTAGCCTGGCCAGGACGCACTTCTGCCAGTGCCTAATCCTTATTAACCCGAAAAATTCATAGTAGACAATAAAAAACAGGCATAAATTGCTTATATTGAGATAGTTAGACAACAAAATAAGCAATTAATTTATGCCTGAATATAAGGAAAAAGATACCGTATTTTATCGAGGAAAACAAGCTTTTAAATTTGATTTTTCAGCATCAGCGATTAGCTCAGACGGAGCGATATTGTTAAGTGAAAAAGTAGAGAGAAAGACTGGTCTATTAAAAAGCTTCGCCGCACTGATTCCTGACTATCGAAACCCCTTTTTTATCGAATACACTTATGAAGAAATGCTTCGCCAACGGGTGTTTTTAATGATGCAGGGCTATCAGGATTGCAATGACGAACAAAAACTCCGAGAGGATCCGGTGATCCGTAAAGTACTAGATAGCGGATTATGTTCCCAGCCTACTTTAAGTCGATTTGAAAACAAGGCCGATCGGAGTCTGATCTACCAGATGAGTCAATGGTTTGTAGACCGTTATGTAGAGGAGTTGAAAGAGAAGACTGGTCAAATCATCATTGATGTAGATGGTACCGATGACCCTACTCATGGATCCCAACAACTCAGTTTGTATAATGGCTATTATGGACAGACTATGTACCATGAGTTGTTCTTTAAGGACGGGAACACCGGTCAGGTCATTTTACCAGTACTACGTCCGGGCAATTGTCACTCCAACAAATGGTTTGTGGCCTTATTGAAAAGGATTGTCATTAAAATCAGAAAAAAACTGCCCTCAGTAAAGATCCTTATTCGAGCGGATAGTGGCTTTTCAGGAGCATCTTTTTATCGGATAGCTAAGCAGTTTGACCTTCAATTTTGTTTAGGTATTAGTAGTAATGAAGTTTTAAAGACTTTTACCAAACAGACTATCATTGAAGTAAAAAAGGAATATGCTTCAAAAATCATCAAACATCAAGAGTTTGTTGGCCCGTTTACTTACCAGGCCAAAAGCTGGGATCGTTCTGAAAAGCTGTACGCCAAAGTGGAGTCTACCGGAAAAGGAATGAATGTCCGTTACTTTGTGAGCAACTTTGAAGCGATGACCGCTCAACAGATTTACTTTGATTTTTATGTCAAGCGAGGTGATGCCAGTGAAAATCGAATAAAGGAACTCAAAAACATGACTTATTCCGACCGGCTTTCCTGTCATCGCTACTGGGCCAATTTCATGCGTTTAATCATCGCTACCCTCTGTTATGAAATGTTCCGGCAGATTAAATTATTAATTGCCAAAACAAAACACCACTTTGCTAAACGATGGCAAGTGGACAATATCCGGCTTTACCTGATGAAGGTTGGGGCGTGCCTGAAAGAAAGGAAAACTTAGCCATGAATGGATTTACCAATGGATATGAAAACAACTTACACATATCTAAAACATGAAGATAGGGTATCAATTGAATCAGAAAGATGCACAATACAATTCTCAAGAGCCTTTAGATATCAATACCTGCTGGGCGATTTGCTTACGGTGAACTGACCGATCAGTTAAACAAAGTTGTTGAGTGTTAGAAAATTTAATTACCTAAACGCAAAGCAAGTTGGTTTAATCAAAAAAATGTTCTTCCATAAGAACACAATAGAGCTTTGACTGAAAATTGAAAAATTCTAACAAAAAAACGCTCTAATGTCCTTTGAAATCCAGAAACCTGGTTGATCTTCAAATTAATACATACACTCCAATCAAAAATAGTTAGCAACCCATTATTAATCCCAAAATTGGTGGCCTATGAATAATGCGGGTTAAACAGCTAAAAGGTGATTAAGCTGCTTGTTTCTGGCAATTGGCTTGCTGCTGGGCGGCCAGACGGTCAGCCTGGAGTTTACGCCCGATCTTGTGAAGGTTGTAGGCAGTAATGGCCAACCCGATGTAGCTATTGAAAGTTTTGCGGGTACGGTTCGGGCATCGGTCCAATCCCCGGTGTTCCAGCTCATTAATGTTGGATTCGATAGCAGAATGCTTGTTTTTCAACCTTTTGAAGGCTGGCGCTGATTCGATGGCTTTTTCTTCTTTGTTTAACCTACCCTTTTTAGGCATGATCACTTCTGGGATGAAGGTTTGCAGAGTTGCTTTATCCTCTTTATCGGAAAACCCCTTGTCGGTGCTCAGGCTTTGGATGGGGTATTTCTCAGCGATACGCCGGGCAATTGATAGGGTAAGTTGGTTGTCGGTTTGTTTTTCAGCTATTTGCCAGTCTATGAGTAAATGGTATTGATCCGAAGTGATGGCCAGATTCTTACCGATCTCCACATTGGGGTGCAGTTTGCCTTTTTTGATCATTTCGGCATAAGGTTGAAAGATGGAAAAGACTTTTTCGGCATGGGGAATGGTCTCTGCTCTGATCAACCGCCTGTCGAGCAACTCGATGTGCTTTTCCAACATCTCAAGATAATAGGTCAATGCCATCAGGGCTGCGAACTCCTCGATAGAGTTTCCCTGATGTTTTTCCAACATTTGGCCCACTTTCTTGCTCAAAGCACGGGCTTTAGTCAGATAGGAAGTGGCAGCCTGCTCTACCCGCTCCTCTTTGTTTTTTCCTCCTGAGCCGGTGGTCCTGCCCACGCTGCGCATCAGCCTTTTGAGGGATCTGCGCCAATCCCCGGACTTACGCCAGCCAGTAAAATACCTTTTTGAGACCAATAAATCAGCTACATCTATACACTTTCTGGCACTGTCCCATAGCAGGTTGTAGTCGGTAGGAAAGTGGGTGTCGGTTTCTACCACGAAACTATCGGTCTTGCAACGCAAGGCAACTTCCTCCCCTCCGGTTTTTCCTTTTTTTTTAAACACCTGGTGACCTGCTGCTACGATTACATCATTGATGCCGATGAGCAGTTCATCGTCCAGCAAGGTCACATTGTCATAAATGTTCTGGTACTTATACTGTTTGCCCACAGAGTAGTCGGTAGGTAGCACCCCCATAATGCCCCGTACCAACGTGTCGTAATTGGAGATATGGTGTAACTCATCGTAAGAGATGTTCATGCACAGGCGCACCTGGGCCAATACGAAGACCTCCCACAGACTCATACCCTCACGGCCCGTCTTTTTCTTTCCCTCAATGAGTTTGGAAGAAAGTAATTCAAAAATACGCTGGTTCCATTCAGGTTGGACATAGATATATTGAAGGGCGGCTGCCAGGGCAGCTAAGTGGCTTTTAGTTTTCACCGGAGCCTCTACTTGCTCGATGGGTGTGCATCCAGGGTAAGTTGGGGCTGGAAGGATTTCCTCATGGTTTGTATTTATATCGGTTATATGCAATATAATGATTAATCCTGATAAACCAACCGAAAAAATCGTTTCTTTTCTACACTGAATGAACAAAAAAAGGACAGGGATTTTACTCCCCGGCAGACCAAAAAGCCTGCGAATCTCAAAGTGAATTCTTTGGGGTTTTTGAATGGAAAACCTTCAAATGGCCAATTAACAGGCTACAACGCAACTGTTCTTGATAATATTTGTGAATTTGATAATTCTACTGAATCAGATTCGAGAATAATTCAGCGCTGATTTGATGGAAAAAATACGAATATGATGGATAATCAGCATATTAGCCTGTTTTCATACAGACACTAATTAACACTCCGGAGTTGTTGAAAGATGGTCAGGAAACAGATATCATTTATCATGCTGAAACAGAAAAAGCATTGAATTGCGAACTTCCGGCGTCTGTGGAATTGCTTATTACTTATACTGAGCCCGGAATAAAAGGAGATACGGCAACCAATGCCACAAAGCCAGCAACACTCGAAACCGGGGCAGAAATACGAGTACCACTTTTCATCAATCAGGATGAAAAAATAAAGGTAAATACTGAAACTAAGGAGTATATGGAAAGGGTAAAGTAATGTTGTGATTACCCTTGGAAAAAGATTACTTTAGAGACATAGAGCCCACGAAATGAAACCAAAAGAAATACAGGATTTAATTGACTTTATCTCCAACTCAGGTTTGGAAGAAGTCAGCATTGAAACCTCAGAATTCAAAATCAGGGTAAAAAGAAGTGCCAAGACTACTTCAGTAGTAGAGACTGCCACAGCGCAAGTTATGTCGGTCCCAACCCCTCAGGCTATTACGTCGCCAATTGTTAGTCAAGCGACCACTTCATCAAAAGAGGATTTGAAAAGTGATGATGGTAACTATGTCTCCATTAAATCCCCAATGATTGGTACCTTCTATAGATCAGCAAATCCTGACTCGGAAGTTTTCGTCAATGTCGGGGACAAAATTTCCGCTGGACAGACAGTATGTATTATTGAAGCTATGAAACTCTTCAATGAAATTGAGTCCGAGGTTTCTGGTACTATTGTCAAAGTGTTAGTAGATAATGCACAACCAGTTGAGTATGATCAACCATTATATCTGATCGATCCCTCTTAATTGAAACCATCGTGTTTAAGAAAATTCTGATAGCTAACAGGGGTGAAATTGCCCTTCGCATTATTCGTACCTGTAAAGAAATGGCTATAAGTACCGTCTCTGTTTATTCCATAGCCGATAAGGACAGTTTACATGTACGCTTTGCCGATGAAGCAGTATGCATCGGTGCGGCGCCAAGTAAAGAATCTTACCTCAATATCCCTAACCTGATCTCTGCGGCAGAAATTACGAATGCTGACGCCATTCATCCCGGCTATGGTTTTTTGGCAGAAAATGCTGAATTCAGTCGTGTTTGTGAAGAATATAAAATTAAGTTCATTGGAGCCACTGCTGATATGATCAATCAGATGGGTGACAAAGCAACGGCAAAAATTACGATGAAGAAAGCCGGTGTTCCAACCATCCCGGGATCCGATGGTCTTTTAAGTGATGTGAAACAGGGATTGCATATTGCTAAGAAAATTGGTTATCCGGTCATTTTAAAAGCTACTGCAGGCGGTGGCGGAAAAGGCATGCGTATTGTAAAGGATGCGAGTCAGTTTCAAAAAGCATGGGACGATGCAAGAATGGAATCGGGAGCTGCCTTCGGCAATGATGCACTTTATCTGGAAAAATTTATTGAGGAACCCCGACATATCGAAATCCAGGTTGTTGGTGACAAGAGAGGTAAAGCCTGTCATTTGTCGGAGAGGGATTGCTCAATACAAAGACGGCATCAAAAGCTCATAGAAGAAACACCATCACCGATCGTTAACAAGAAGTTAAGAGAAAAGATGGGTAAGGCAGCGGTCGCTGGCGCTGAGGCCATAAAATACGAGGGTGCAGGAACAGTTGAATTTCTTGTCGACAAACATGGGAAGTTTTACTTTATGGAGATGAATACCCGAATTCAGGTAGAGCACCCTATCACTGAAGAAGTTACGGACTATGACCTGATTAAAGAGCAGATAAAGGTCGCCGCAGGCATCAATATTTCCGGGGAAAACCATTTTCCAAAGATGTACGCTATGGAATGCAGGATAAATGCCGAAGATCCGAGGAATGGATTCAGACCGTGTCCTGGAAAGATCACAAACCTTCATTTTCCCGGCGGTCATGGTGTAAGGGTTGACAGCCACGTTTATGCGGGTTATACTATTCCACCCAATTACGATTCAATGATTGCGAAATTGATCGTAAGCGCTCAGACCAGGGAAGAGGCCATAGTAAGAATGAGAAGGGCTCTTGAGGAATTTGTAATTGAAGGAGTTTCAACCACCATCCCTTTTCATATCAAAATGATGGAAGATAAGAAATTTCAATCTGGTAAGTTTACTACCGCCTTTCTAGAGGATTTTGACTTCTCTACAATTTAAGGGCTTCGTTAACTCTTGTCTTCTTTGGCATAATCGTCACCGTAATACTTGCTTGTAATACGGGTATGGAAAACTTCGGCGTTAATAGGCACATATTTTGGTTCCCCACAGCAGGGCAGCACTTCAAGAGTCTCATGTTCCCAAGCATATACCGCCATGGGTATTGAGATCCTTGGCTTGGCGAGGTTGTAAGGATTATTTGGTTTACTTACGCGATGTGTGGTTGATGGTAGCCTGTTATTTGTGATCCGCTGCATATAGTCGCCTGTATTTAAAATAATACTTCCCTTTGGAGGATTCAATCTGATCCATTTCATATTTTGCCTGTTCAAGACTTGCAAACCACCCACCTCTTCAGCAGGAAGTATTGTAAATAAATCTACATCTTCATGCCCCAGCATTCTCCCGCCAAGCCCTGTATCATCGTGAATGGCGGGGTAGTAATTGAGCCTGAATCCAAAATTGGTTTTTGTCAACTTATTATCAAACGAATTTTGATCACATCCCAGATGCTTGAGGATACTGGGCATTATTGGTAAGATCAATTCTTCATGCGCGCTAACGATTTTTTTGAAAAACACCTGGTAACCTGGTTCTGGCCAAAACTGTTCTTCATTATAGTTTGGATCTCAGTCGAGGTCGAAAGCTCTCCTGCAAAAGACCCACCCCTCGACCAGATCCGGATGAATGTTGGTAGTTTCCTTGATAGGAAAATAACCCTGGTTAACGGACCCATGACGTTTTGCCATGTACTTTAACCTAACTTCCAAAGGAATTTTCTCGAAGATTTCTGAGACTTTAATATGGGCTTCATCATAAAGTGAAGTATCAACACCATGACCGGTTAAAACAGCGAAACCTATCCCCTCCAAGGCGTGCCCTAAAGCTGTTGCGAACTTGAGTTTGCCTTCCTCACCACCATGGAAATAATCAATCATGTCGCATGTTGGTATGACAAAGTCATCATCAAATTGGTCCAGTGCCTCATTTTCAGATAGACCATAGACCTGATCCTTTTTAACCTGATCGTATTGGGTAAACTCCTGGTTCGAAGCTTTTATTCCATCTTCTTTTATGGAAGCCATCTTGAAAAAATTGTCTTTAAATTTAATGATTTTAAGTCTATTAGGATATAGATTTAATAATTAGCTAGGTACTTTTTGAAAAAATCATAGCATTACCACTGGGGAAATAGATCACTAAGATATCTTCATCAATTTCTATACGGCATAATTCCTTTTGTCTCTGGTCTTCTTTGTATATGGTTTTGTTCAGATTGCCGGATGTGCCTTTACTGATGTCAGCAAAATTGTAATAATGCCAAAAAGTTAGGTAATCGTTTTCCAGCATGAATTCACCTCCCTCAGCAGAGCCACTAGTTGGATTACCCTCCTCGTCCAGTATAAAAAACACAACTGACCACTGGTTTTTACCAAAAGATATGTGCCCATAGACATCCTTAGATTCGCCATTAGACATCAGATATTTTTTAGGTATCCAGAAACCTGAAAGAATGGAATCTGGAGCATTACCTTGATTGCAACCTTGAAATAGGAACAGCAGGAGAAGTTGGATCAGGAATAATCTTCTTTTGTTAGATTTGAGGTTATTCAAACCTGACAATTTGAACGATTCTTCTTTTACATGCATAGAATTTTTGTTTGTTTGATTATTTCCTCAATGAGCCACTACAAATTATTGGCTCAACCCCTTGAGTTTAGTGAGGAATTTGATAATAATAGTAACAACTGGACACTTTTTGATAACCCACGAGGTAAAATCACCATCGAATCAGGGTATTTGATGATCAGCAACCAATCAGAAAAAGGTTTACTCAGTTTGATTCACCATTTCATTGATCCTGATGAGGATTTTACCATTGCTGCCTCCATAACTTTTTTAGAAGGAGAAAACAATTTTGGTTTGACCTGGGGGGCACTTGGTAATATATCGTTTTTCTCTTTGAGAATTTACCCTGACAGTACATTCAATGTGATTGCCAATAAAAACGGTAGATTTCTCCAGATCTTCAAGAGACAGTCACTCCCGCCGGGTGTTTTTTTTGTTGAAAATCCTCTGCTCTTGAAAGTTGACAAAAGAGGTGATGAGATTTCATTTGAAGTGAACGGGTACCACCTTGGTACCTCTCATTTCATGATGTTTTCCGGCACGGAAATTGGGTTTAGCGTTGAAGGAAAAACAAGGATATTAGTTGATTACATAAAGATTTACCAGGAGGTAATTGAGATTAATTTGGCCTCTGATTTTACAGGATATATGAAGGACAACCTCGGAGATAAGATCAATTCGATCTTCTCTGAGAACGGTGTCATTATATCTCCTGATGGTTATGAAATGTATGTAGTCAGAAACGGGCATCCTGGGAATATTGGCCAAATGAAAAAGGACGATATCTGGTGGTCGTCTTACGATCAAGCTACTGGCTGGTCAAAACTTCAGCGCCTGGCCAAACCGCTTAATAACAGAGGCAGCAATTTTGTAATTAGTGTGGCCCCGGATGGGAATACATTATTGGTGGCTAATACTTATAAACCTGATGGTACATTAGCAGGGCCTGGATTGTCACTTGCCCGTAAAAGTAAAGAGGGATGGGAGGTGCCTCAGACCATGAAAATTAGAAATTTTAACAATCAAAGCCGTTACGTTGATTTCTGCCTGTCACCTGATCAGCAAGTATTGGTAATGGCTATTGACAATGGCCAGACTCATGGAGGCATGGACTTATTTGCCTCTTTTAAGGTAGAAGAGGAATGGAGTGAACCCGTCAATTTGGGCAAAGATGTCAACACATTTGCTAATGAATTTACCCCGTTTTTAGGAGCTGATAACAGAACACTTTACTTCGCCTCATTCGGCCACCCTGGGTACGGCAGTGCCGACCTTTTTGTTACCCGACGTTTGGATGATTCATGGGCACTTTGGTCAGATCCGCAAAACCTTGGTCCGGACATAAATACCAAAAACTGGGATGTCATTCCAGGAGCACATTTAAATACCAAAAACTGCTAATGAATTTATATTTTTCGGATTAAACTCCACGAGAGCCTCAAACCAAAGCCAGTTATTTTGGTTAAGGGAAGAGTTTTGAATAACGCGGGTATGAAGGGATGGAGGCTGTAATTAATTAGGGCTTCCTCAAAAAGTAGTACCCATCAAATTAGCAGCCCTAGATAGATTGAGCTAGGGTTGCAGCAATCCAAGTTTGTGAAGTTGATTTTAAGTTTGGCTTTGATTCATTGAGCGAGTAAGCTTGTTTGGCACCTATTCTTCCCTCAATGGCATTCCTCTCAGCATATTCCTTTTTTGATTTAGCCTTCTGGTATGCTGATTTCTTCACAGGTTTTCCTTTTGTGGCAGCTGTCATCCTTATGCTGTTACCCAATTGCGATTCTTATTGTAGCATAGATTTTATCGGCCTGTATAAGTTCAGGGTAATAACCAAACAAAGCCTTGTAGGCCTCTGCCTGATTGATCAGGTCCTCACTTTCATTATAGGCATTCCAGCTTAGGGTTATCCTTGCAAAACCATGAGTGAAAGGCCCAACTCACCAAACTCTACACTCTTGCCCTGCTTGCCCCTCACTATCGGGCGTACATGGGGTTGTGAGATGCTCACTATCCGATCTTTACATTGGTGGGCTTTCTGCTCAACATGCCTTGTTGCTGCTTATAAAGGGTATGGCCCAATCTTCCTGCTGGGTTTTGTGGGGAAAAGGAAACGGCCCTTCCAACAGGTCCAGCATTTGATCGATATGGCCAGGTTCCTTTTTAGTTGAGCAACACACGGATGATCGATACAACTGATTTTTTCTTCTTTTTGGCTTCCTGCACGCTATGGGCCACCTGCGGTAAGTCCTGGGTTTGAATCTTGTCCCTGAGAACTCAATTTTTCGGTAAGATTGATATTTTAGGTCGGTGGCATTAAACTTTTGGCCTTTTACGAGAGCCCATCAAACCATCGAAGCATCAGTTATTTAGGCGAAAACACCAAACCAGGTGGTTAAACCAAGGGATGTAGATGTTTTGAATAACGCGGGTTGACGCTGGAAATTTCCTTTTGGGGCATGGTGCTATCCATCTGGTTTGGGTTGAGTTTGATGGAGTTAATGGAGGAAAATTCTGTTTGGTAATTAATTCATATGCAATATACGACAAATAACCTTGTTTAAAAATATATTTACACGATGCTTAATATGACGGTTTCCAATCTGGTGAAGGACCCCCGGTCAGATCCTGAAGATGGTAGCTATAGAATCGTATTACCAGCCGGGGAGAGTTATAGTTTCCTTGCCCAAAAAAAAGGGTTTTTCAATATTAGTGAAAATATTGATGCTTTAGCGGTTGATGAATACACAGAGATAGAGAAAGGTCTGCTGCTTGGTCCTCTAGTAAAAGGTTCTACAATTAGGTTGAATAATATATTTTTTGAAACCAATAAGTATAATCTCAAACCGGAATCATTCCATGAGTTGAATAGGCTTATTACTTTAATGAATGAGCATCCGGATATGAAAATTGAACTCGCCGGACACACAGACGACGAAGGTCAGCAGTCGTATAATCAATCGCTTTCAGAACTACGTGCAAAGGAAGTTTACAGTTACATGTTACCATATTTTCCAGCAGAACGTTTTGCAGTTTCGAGGATATGGTAAAATAAAACCTGTAGCTGCTAATGATACGGAAAAAGGGCGTCAAAAGAATCGCAGAGTGGAGTTTACTATTTTATCACTCCGAAGTAAATAGTCAGAAACCATCATCTACTTCTTCCTCGATGGTATCAAATTCTTCATCCTCTAGGAATGTATCCATTGGTACCTGAAGGTTGAATGGCTCATCAATACCGAAGTACTTCTTCCTGAAATCGTTTATGAACTTTAAGGTAATAATTTCATCTCCAAGGAGGGTGGTGTATTCACCAATACCAGCTTTAATGATATTTGAGTTAGCATCAACAGCGCTGTTAAAATCGCGATTAGAACTGAACATTTCTAGTCTGCTGTCTTCATAGCTGAAATAATACCAGGTTTCCGGCACTACCATTATGAACATATTTAGCACTTCGCCAATTTCGGCATCATACCTCAATTCAATAAAACCGTCAATCTTTGCGTTAACGTCTGTCGTTCCAATATTTGAAAGACCAAGCTTCGAGGTATTGTACCATGAATTGTAATCATCAGACCAATGCATTTTGACGTTCGAAAATGCGACGGTCTTACCGATTATTGATGGTGCCACATTTACCAGGGGCAAATAGTCTTTAAGAGAATTGTTCTCGTACGCTTTTGCAGTCGCATCGTTTGTGAGATTGGCAAGGTTGTAGAGTAATTCCAGTTCAATACCATGCGCTTCCAGGGCTCCTAGACGATCGATGATATCCATAACATCAATTATCATGGCATTTACAATCGAACTGTTAATGTCGAAATCGAAAATCATAAATGCCTCAATCTCATATTGAGCAGAGTCTATTTTTCCAGTTCCAACCGCTGCAGCGGTTACTCCTATATTCTGAGTGTCATGAATAAAATTCAAAGGTCCTTCAAATATCAGGGTCTGATTAATTTCGTCATAAATGAACGTCCTTCCCTCATAACTATCACCTGTCTCTTTAAGTGGTTCTTCAATCTTGAAGGCCTTAAGCAGGGTGTCAAACTTGATGTCTCCTTTTGGTTGAAAAAACAGATCATCAGGATCAGAACGCTTATAGGCCAAAAATTTTGGATAAAGTTCACGCAGATCATTTTCATAAAAAATACCAGCTGTCAATGGGTCATTGAGTTCAGTCAGGTTGGTTTCAAAATTTAGTACAACGGATGTCTCGTCGGGATTATGATCATGCTTTATCCAATAATTGTAGTTGGGAGTCTTTTTGAAGTCCATTTTAACAAAACCATGCAATTCTAGAGCCGGCCGATCCGCAAACATGGTGGCTCCTCCTTTGTACAGGAAACCTGGCGCTACCAGGATGGGATTACTTTCAGTCACTTCTCCACCTGATACGGTCATTGTTTTAAAAGATTTCTTTCCTTTTGGGACTTGAACCAGGTTGAATTCATTGAAATCAATTGAGAAAGTATCCCGGTTTATAAAGACTTTGTATTTCGCAGTACCTTCAAATTTATTTCTGGATAAAACAGTTATTTGTCCCTGGTCAAGATAATGATATTCATTGAGCGTGTCGATGACAATTTCAGCATTGGTGAAAGGCTGCAGTGTCGAGTTTTCCAGAATAGTAATGTGGTTATTTTCCGGAATAATTTTGGTGTCGGCCACAATTATCCATGGAATACCATTGATGTCCAGTTCATAGGTATTGATGTCATAGGTAGCTGAAGCGGCATTGAATGCTAATGAATCTAACTCTTCCCTGGTTGTGTAGAAATATGAATCTTCGATAGAGACAGTCTCGGGTTTGGTCATTGTAATGGTTTGGGCAGCCAAATCCCAAACTGCGTTGGTAATGGATGTTTTCATTTGCGCATAGGGGAAACTTATTGCCGCCACTCCTACTTCTTCCGGGTGGACCTCAGCTACATTGGCAGTCAAGTCGAAGTTTAATCTGATGTCATCACCCGCCATTGCCGGTTTATCAGGCACATCAGTAAGGATCTCAAACTTGGCATGTCTGGCTGAATACTTGGTCTCTTCAAACGCGAGCTGTTTGGATTCAGAGACTGAACCCCTGGTAGTAAGAGTACCGTTACCAAACATTCCTTTCGCTGTAATGTTCGCTTCACCATCAAGTTGAGCGGTTGAATTGTAAAATTCAAAAGGCTCGCCAATATTGGCGATATACATACTGTCTTTTTGAGGTAACCATTTCATCTTATATGGACCGAGTGTACCTTGAGGATATGAACCTTCACCGATGGCTCCAGGCTCAATTCTACCTTCATTACCGGTTGCCGTTACCGAATCCATGTAGAAAATAAAATCCTCCGAATCCACGGTGGTGGTTATATACTGTACCCGTCCATTCGATCTTAATCCTTTGCTGCTCAAACTGATATCATTATAAATTTTGCCGCTTCCCCGATAAAGCGCATATCCTTCATCCGGTATTTTGTGATTAAACCCTAAAGATTGGTCGGGCAGGATGCGGAGCGTATCTTGAATTGGCGGTAAAATGCCTCCCGAGAAAAAAGTGCCCGGAAACTTGATGCTGCTTGCGTCACTTCTGTCCAAACTGTCCATCTCTATTGGTGGAATGAGGAATCTAACTGATCTGTCATAAGCGCCGTCAAGGATTTCGGGACTATCAAAGTAAACCAGCGCATCGCTTGTAGTTACAAAATACGGATACTGTATAGCTTCCCTCAGACCGGCCTTATTATCCGGAGAATTGATGTAAAGTGTTCCGGATGTTTCAGTGATGTGATTGTGCAATGCAGTTTTTTCGCCGTCACTTACGGCAGTTGAATCTTGTGTACTATCAGGGATCAATATTTGTATTCTAATAGAGTCTATGGTTGGCATTTCAATGAGGAAGTCATTGTAACTAAAATTGAAATCCTTCCCTTTATATTGAAAATCTCCGGAATTAACTGTTCCGTCAAATAGCAGACCACGATCCTCCAGGAGCTTAATAAAACCGCTGTCCGGTTCAATGGTAAGGTCCAAATCCGGTGTAAGATAAATTTTTTCCACTCCACGAACATGCATTTCTCCACTGTCAAATTTAAACGTACCATTTGCTGCGGCTGTTGAAATTGAAGAAACAAGCAGGTAATCATAGTCTTTCTTTTTTCGGTTGGCCAGTTGATAATGGTAGGATTTTAGAAGGACTTTTATGGCTTTGGTTTTCTGGTCAAAATCAACAAAACTGTTTTGCTCCAAAAAATTCATTGCTGCTTCAGCATACTTGGGGTTGAGGTTGAATTCACCGATTAGTTCGCTCAGATAAAATTCTGAAGATCGGATTTTTCTGGCCATTCGAACCACCGCTGTAATGGGATGGAACCCCCACAAGCCTGTGTACTTGGCATATCTCTCCTCATTATAGTACTCATCAGACTCAAAAACTGCTGGAATACGATGCCTTGCCATTAAAACCGATACATCAAGGCTGTCTGCATTCAGATCCCAACGAACCATATCAGCATTGAAGTTCATTCTGAAAAAGCTGGAGTAATATTGAGTGTGTTTATAATTACCCTTATCCTTTAGCAGGGTTAATAGTTTTTTGTTGTAATCATAGTCACATCTTACAATGGGATGGAAAATGGAATCGCCATTGTGATAGATAGCAATCTGTGCCCGATCTGATCTTATCAAGGAATCAAGGAAAATGAATTTGGTGGAGATCGCCTTAAATGACCTTCCCTTAGTATCATTAGCTTCAATTGTAGAGTAATCTTCCCAATAATTTGTACCTATTATATGTTCTCCTTCTACTGTTAACCCACCCCGATAAGTTAGGTCATCGCCGGGAATTTCAAGGTTTATATTGTTTTCGTAACTTCTAAACTTTGGATACCTTCTGGGATCCTGGGCTGTTCTTCTGACACTTTTAAAAATGAAGTCACCTTCCGCTTCTACGTTCATCAATGAAGGGTACGTTAATTTTGCTTTTTTTGCATTGATGTAAGGAATGTTAACCTTGAAATTGTAGTCCGAGAGCTCCGCTGTGGCTTCCTCAGTAAGTTTAATTCCTTTAGGCCATTTGAAGGTTCCACCTTGCCCGACAAACGTTTTGGTATTGACCTCGAGGGCTCCGGTAGTATTCTCAATTGTTACCGAGTCATAGGGAGTAACCATCAAAAAAGTGACATTTTCAAACTTGATTATTGGCCCGGATAAAACAGGCTGCCTGTTGTCAATTTCCCTGCTAATCACAGCCGGTATTATTACATCTCGCTCTGGTTCACTGGGGGCATCCTGGTTGTCTTCTTCCAAAGTTTCCCATCCATCGTTCGAATCGTCCTCAAATGCATCCCAACCGTCGTTAGTATCGCTGGTGGCCCAGTCGTCATTATCCGCCCAGGTATTGTCGTCGCTTGCCCAGCTATCGTCACTGGCCCATGAATCATCATCTTCCTGGCCCCAATCATCTTCAGGATAGTCTTCAATTGGTTCATCTTCGTAGGCAATCGGCTCTTCCTCCATTGCCGGGAGCTCTTCCTCTATTGGAGCAGTATAGTCGAAACTAATGCTACCGCTTGTAATGCTAACATTATAATAATTAGAGCTATACAATCTGCCACGGGCAAAAATGTGATTGAGTGTCAGGAAAAAATCTGTGAGTTTTCTCGAACCATAGTTCTCAGTTGCCGCTAAGCTGGCTTTCAAAAGCCGTGAATAGTCATCGGACAGAAGGCCTGTATTGTTAATTGCATAAACAACATAGGTAAAGAAATACTCAAAGTAGGGCTTGGTACGTAGACGCCTTTCGCGTAACTTCTTGGTTATGAGAATGATAGTATCCCGTTGACCGTTGGTTATCTTGCTACCCAGCCAAAGTTGCTTGAAATCATAAGCCAACTTCTTAGCTGATTCAGTATCTATTTTTTGAAGACCATTTGAAATATCGAGGGCGAACTGGTCCGGGTCAAAATCTATCTCGAAGTACTGGGCCTCTACAGACGCACTGGCTGCGAAAAGAAGTGCAATTAATAAGGTGCGTAAATATTTCATTAACAGAGCCTTGACCTTAACAAATTTAGCAGAAATCCATATATATAAGTGACGTTATGCAAATCTATATCGAAAGCCCTTTCACCCCTTTTTATTCCCTCCTTGCTTCGCCCGAGTCCTTCGTCATCCGTGTATCGTCGAAGCTTTCAGTCGAGGCTCAGGGCTACGGTCGTCGGAGAAAGCTACGCGAAAGCAATGTAAAGGAACCTTCCCAATAGGCAAATACAGCCTGATTTTCTTTGCATAACATTCATTTATATAACTCTGAGGGGTACCTTTTGTTTTAGAATGCAAAACGACTATTTAGGTAGTTACTTCACATAGAACCTAATTATTACAGCGGGCAAATGACTCGATATCTGTGTAGTAGATGCTGAAGTCTGCGAAATGTTTGTTGTCTTCAAAATAGATCACATAATCAGCCAATCCCGGATTCTTCATAAAATACCAGATACCTACACGATCAGCATAGAGGCGTATTTCTTCTTCAAAAACAATGATATCGGCAAGCCCTTCAGATTCTTCAATGTATACTTTGAAATGAGCCCTCCTTGGGTCATCGACAACGGCAAGAGAACCGTAGATCTGGCAAAAACGACTGGGCTGGGATTTGTGCTGTTTAATTATCAATCGATTACCCGACAGTGTGAATGATAGCGCAACAAGTAACAGGTAAGAAACTATTCTCATAGTCAGATAATATTTTTTAACGCTGATAATAGCATATTTATATGATTGGGAGATGAGCTTTCCCCCATGATCCCGATGCGCCAAATCTTTCCGGCAAGATCTCCCAAGCCTCCCCCTACCTCGATACTGTAATCCTCCAACAATCGGGTCCGAATTTTGTTGTTATCTATCCCATCCGGCAATATCACTGAATTCAACATCGGTAATCTATAGCCTTCTTTCACCAGGTACTTAAAACCTATTGCTTCCATTCCTTCTTTGAGTTTGAAATGGTTAGTCAAATGTCTTTTGAAACGATTCTCCAATCCTTCTTCCAATACGATCCTTAATGCTTCCCGCATGGCAAACATTGCAGAAACAGGCGCTGTATGATGATAAGCTCTTTTTTCACCTGACCAGTAATTGCGGACCATACTTAGGTCCAGGAACCAGCTTTGTACTTTGGTTTTACGGTTTTCCATAGCCTCAATAGCCTTAGCACTAAAGGAGACCGGTGAGAGCCCGGGAGGTGCGCTTAAACATTTTTGAGAACCGGAATAGATTGCATCAATGCCCCAATCATCTACCCTGAGATCTGTACCACAAAATGAGGTAACCGCATCGACTACAAATAGCGCACCTGCATCCTTGGCCATTTCGCCGATTTCAGTCAGTGGCTGCAAAACACCGGTCGATGTTTCGGCATGAACAATAGCAATGATCTTAGGTTTGCATTTATTGAGGGCTTCCTTTACCTGTGAAGGATCGATATGCTCACCCCATTTAGCTTCGACTTTAGTCACTTTAGCTCCACATCTCTCAGCAATATCTGCCATGCGTCCGCCAAAAACTCCATGAATACAGATTAGCGCCTCTTCCCCCGGTTCCAGTAAATTGACCAGACAGGTTTCCATACCGGCACTACCGGGAGCACTAACAACAAATGTGAGCTCATTTTGGGTCTGGAAGCATGCCTGGACCATCTGTTTGATATCGTCCATGATATCCAAAAATTCCGGATCGAGATGACCTACCAGGGGTGTAGACATAGCCTGCAATACACGGTGATGCACATCACTGGGGCCGGGACCCATAAGAATCCGGCGAGAAGTATGACATTCACTCAAAGGTGATGGCCTGTCCCCTTCATCCACTTTGTGTTGGCGCTGGTCGAAAATTCCGGAGAATGGGTCGTTAACGCTCATTAGTGATAGTTATCTGTGTGATTAATTCACTCCTTTAAGGAAGCGAATTTGTAAAACTAACAAGAATTGGAATTCCCACTACTCATTATTGACGAGCAGCAAATTTCCTTTACCCTATGCACCATTATATGTGTTATTCACCATCAACAAGTAATTGATTTAACTTTGACCCATGAGCGATCAGCAATTGGGACAAGTTGATGATGAAAATGAGGAGCTGTATGAGCATTATCGCATAGCAGTCGATCCCAAGCAGTCGTTATTGCGCATTGACAAATTTCTGAGTGATCGATTACCTAATGTTACCCGAAGTAAGATCCAGGATGGGATCAAAGAGAATTTGGTGCAGGTCAACGGAGCGGCTGTGAAAGCCAATTATAAAATCCACCCTGGGGATGATATCAGTGTACTTCTGCCCAACCCACCTCGAGATACCGAAGTAAAACCGGAAGACATTCCCCTGGATATTATTTATGAGGACAATTCACTTTTGGTGGTTAACAAATCGGCAGGTATGGTAGTGCATCCTGCTTTTAATAACTGGACCGGTACGTTGGTTAATGCTCTAACCTATCATTTTCAGAACCTCCCCACCATGCCTAATAATGACGGCAGGCCGGGATTGGTGCACCGTATTGATAAGGACACATCGGGTCTTTTGGTAATTGCCAAGACCGAAAAGGCCATGAGCCACTTGGCCAGGCAGTTCTTTGACCATTCAATTGAACGTACTTATTATGCACTGGTGTGGGGGGAGCCTGAGCCCGCCAAAGGAACAATTAATGTCAATCTCGGCCGTAACCCTAAAGACCGTAAGGATACGATTGCTTTTCCCGACGGTGAGAGTGGTCGTACAGCCATTACCCATTATGAGACCTTGCAAAATATACGTTATGTCAGTCTGATCAAGTGTAACCTGGAGACCGGCCGCACCCACCAAATTAGGGCACATATGAGATATATTGGGCATCCTTTGTTCAATGATGCCCAGTATGGCGGCAACAGGGTTTTGAAGGGAACGGTATTCACCAAATACAAACAGTTTGTGGATAATTGTTTCAAATTAATGCCCCGACAGGCTTTGCATGCCAAGTCGTTAGGCTTTGTCCATCCGGAGACGGATAAGCAAGTGCAATTTGATTCCGAATTGCCGGAGGATTTTAGTGCTGTGATAGATAAGTGGGAGCATTATGTGAATTATGTGGAGTGAGTAGAACTTGGCTGGAAGTTATAACTTGTTGAAAGTATGCCTTCATAGTGGTATAATGCTAAATATTAACCCCATCAGTCATTCGAAGCGGACTCTGAACAATGAACGAAATGATGAACGCTAATCCTCTACTTTATCAGTCGATATCTAGCTGACTCTAACACGATCATCATGATAATGGCCACAATGGACACAGGTTAGTATTCCATCAAAATTTTCTCTTCCACAACTGCTACAACTATAATTCTTCACCTCAGGAAAAGGTTGTTTTGTTTGCAGATTGTAAAAGCCCACACTTTTTCCACAACTTCCACAGATATAATCTTTGAACTGGTCCAAACCAATCATTGAATCACAATATGGGCACTGTGCAATTAGCTTAGGTTTCTTTTTCGATTTAAACTTCCTGACGATCCAAATAATAAGTGGAGCTAAAATTACCGGTGCAAGTGCCACCAGGAAGATATCTAGGGTATCGTCAATCTTCTTTGACAATAACTAAATTAATAATTAGAGCTAAGTTCTAATTATAACAGCATTTGTTTAAATAGCTCATACAGATGATAGGCTTGATCCGTTAATAGCATAGTCAGAAACCATTGTTTCAAAGTTGTTTTACTCTCTCTTATTCGGTCAGCATAAGCATACCAATTCAGGTAGTTTTGCAAATATTTGGAACTGACACCATTGAATGGGCGTAAGAATGTCCTAAGTTGAGTGTGAACATTGTTTACTTTTTGCAGATGGATTGTTTTATCATCTCTATCCACATGATCTTTGGCCAATAGCGCTTTGTGCTTTATGGAGGGGTTGTCTTTGGCAAAAGCCTTATAAGAAGGGTGCTTATCTGTAATCAAGGTTGCACCGTAGGCCAACTTCCCATCCAATGCCTTTGAAATTTCTTCTTTGCTCAGCCGTTTTGATGCAACAGCTTTAAGGTACTTCTCCCCCTTGCGTTCAACCGCTGTTACTACCTGGACAACTGTGACCTCTTCCTTTCCCATATTCCGTATGAAATCGTTTCCCCTCTTTCTTGCTGCCCTATCTAAATTTCGACTGCCCTTGTTGTTAAGTGCCAGTTCCAATTCATCACATTCTACTTCCGAGGATAACTGTTCGGGAACAAACTCATTTAGTGAACTCAATATCTTATGCCGCCAGTCGAAGCTTGTCTGGATGCTTATTCCGATTTGTTTTGCTATCTTTTTTATCGGCATGCCCTGCTCCATGCAGCGCAGATAAGATTGCCATTTTGATTTAAGCTTGATGTCATACAAAGGTGTCCCTGTTGTTTCACTGTACCATCTTTTACATTCATTGCACTGATACATCTGCACACCTTTTTGTCTGCCCCTCTTATATACCTTCTCGCTTGTGCAATTTGGACAGGGTTTCTTCTTTCTTTTCTCTGCTATTTGTTGTTGAGCGGCAATCAATACTTTGCCTTGTAATTCCTGCTCCTGGAGCAACTCATCCAACAATTCGGTTTGGGAACTTATCGGCAATTGTGCAAATAAATTTTTGATCTCTTGACTTGACATCATATAGCGAAGATAATAATTGCTGTGTTATTTAGAACTTAGCCGTAATTAGTTACTTTCTAAAAACGATCATATTTGATTGTGTCTAATGGTTAGTTTAACCCAAAAAATTCATAGTAGACAATAAAAAACAGGCATAAATTGCTTATATTGAGATAGTTAGACAACAAAATAAGCAATTAATTTATGCCTGAATATAAGGAAAAAGATACCGTATTTTATCGAGGAAAACAAGCTTTTAAATTTGATTTTTCAGCATCAGCGATTAGCTCAGACGGAGCGATATTGTTAAGTGAAAAAGTAGAGAGAAAGACTGGTCTATTAAAAAGCTTCGCCGCACTGATTCCTGACTATCGAAACCCCTTTTTTATCGAATACACTTATGAAGAAATGCTTCGCCAACGGGTGTTTTTAATGATGCAGGGCTATCAGGATTGCAATGACGAACAAAAACTCCGAGAGGATCCGGTGATCCGTAAAGTACTAGATAGCGGATTATGTTCCCAGCCTACTTTAAGTCGATTTGAAAACAAGGCCGATCGGAGTCTGATCTACCAGATGAGTCAATGGTTTGTAGACCGTTATGTAGAGGAGTTGAAAGAGAAGACTGGTCAAATCATCATTGATGTAGATGGTACCGATGACCCTACTCATGGATCCCAACAACTCAGTTTGTATAATGGCTATTATGGACAGACTATGTACCATGAGTTGTTCTTTAAGGACGGGAACACCGGTCAGGTCATTTTACCAGTACTACGTCCGGGCAATTGTCACTCCAACAAATGGTTTGTGGCCTTATTGAAAAGGATTGTCATTAAAATCAGAAAAAAACTGCCCTCAGTAAAGATCCTTATTCGAGCGGATAGTGGCTTTTCAGGAGCATCTTTTTATCGGATAGCTAAGCAGTTTGACCTTCAATTTTGTTTAGGTATTAGTAGTAATGAAGTTTTAAAGACTTTTACCAAACAGACTATCATTGAAGTAAAAAAGGAATATGCTTCAAAAATCATCAAACATCAAGAGTTTGTTGGCCCGTTTACTTACCAGGCCAAAAGCTGGGATCGTTCTGAAAAGCTGTACGCCAAAGTGGAGTCTACCGGAAAAGGAATGAATGTCCGTTACTTTGTGAGCAACTTTGAAGCGATGACCGCTCAACAGATTTACTTTGATTTTTATGTCAAGCGAGGTGATGCCAGTGAAAATCGAATAAAGGAACTCAAAAACATGACTTATTCCGACCGGCTTTCCTGTCATCGCTACTGGGCCAATTTCATGCGTTTAATCATCGCTACCCTCTGTTATGAAATGTTCCGGCAGATTAAATTATTAATTGCCAAAACAAAACACCACTTTGCTAAACGATGGCAAGTGGACAATATCCGGCTTTACCTGATGAAGGTTGGGGCGTGCCTGAAAGAAAGGAAAAGATCATTGACAATACAATTCTCAAGAGCCTTTAGATATCAATACCTGCTGGGCGATTTGCTTACGGTGAACTGACCGATCAGTTAAACAGTTTGATTTAATCAAAAAAATGTTCTTCCATAAGAACACAATAGAGCTTTGACTGAAAATTGAAAAATTCTAACAAAAAAACGCTCTAATGTCCTTTGAAATCCAGAAACCTGGTTGATCTTCAAATTAATACATACACTCCAATCAAAAATAGTTAGCAACCCATTATTAATCCCAAAATTGGTGGCCTATGAATAATGCGGGTTAACAAGCTTAGCATCCCAGGTAGCTAAAACCAATTCCTTTCAAATACAGAATAATGCTCGCAATGCATAATACGAACATTCATTTTTAGTCTGTTGACGGTAGTTGTTGTCATAAAGATCCCTTTTAGAACATCGTGTTATTATTTTCTGATTGTTCTGGGATAACCTGTAATACATCCCAATGCTCAATAATTTTTCCTTTATCATCGAACTGAAAAATATCAATCCCGGCAAAATCATTGTCCCCCGGCCAGGTCTGGAAACAATGTAATACTACCATGTCATTTTCTCCAATCACCTTTTTAAACTCTACATTCTTTCCTGGATATTCTCTCGCCATCTTATTGAAGTAATCAATAAAAGCTTGCTTACCATCTCCAACGTCAGTGTTGTGTTGGATGTAGGTTTCCCCAACATATAAATCAATTACTTTTTCAGGATTACAATTGATTAAACATTAAGTCATAAAATGCCAAAGCATTCTCTTTATTTGTTTGTAAGTTCAAGTAATAAGTGCAATTTTCCTTTGTAGCACTTGCTTTGCGTTTAGGTAATTAAATTTTCTAACAGGGCGTTCATTGATTTTGTTTTCAACAACTTTGATTTGCTCCTCTGTAACAAATCTAATATCTGTTTTCTTAGGATAAAACCTTCTGATTACCCCAATCCTATTTTCAACTGTCCCTTTATCCTGACTAGTATAGGGACGAGTGAAATAGGCATCCACATCAAGGGATTGAGCAATCAACTCATGTTTAGAAAATGCCATATCATTATCAAAAGTGAGTGTTTCCAGTTTGTGTTTATCCTGAGAGAGTTCCTCCACAATAGCTTCGGCCATTTGATCGGCATTTTTACTGTGCATCTTTCTGATTCTGGTAAAAAGACTTGCTCGGTCTGTCATCACCAACAAAGAGCCTTTGTGGTTTTTACCCATCATTAAATCGACTTCTATATCTCCCAATCGTTCCCTTTTGTTAATGATCTGGGGTCGCTGTTCAATTGATACCCTATTCGGGATAATACCTCTACGATCTTTTCTGTTTCCTCGTTTGTGCCTTCGTTTGCCATGTTTTAGATATGTGTATAGTTGTTTGTATTCTTGGTTCTCCTGGTGGTTGGTGTGCTTACATTCCCATATCCATTGGTAAATCCATTCATGGCTAAGTGGACATTCTCTCGTTTTCTTTCCCTGATGGCTGATCAATTCAGGACTCCATCTATCTTCTTGGAGCCGGTTAACTATCCAGTCTTTCATGGGTTTGGTGAAAATCACTCTTTTTGGCTTTTCTTGATGACGAAGATTGGTCCTCCTTTGTGCATTTGCTGTTCGATAGACACCAGCTCCCCTACCTCTTGAACCCACATTTCGCTTAAGCTCACGTGAGATCGTAGATGGGTGAAAATGAACGATACAGGCAATCTCCTTTTGAGTAGCTCCTGTTTTCAATAATGCTTCAATTTGATACCTTTGATCAATACTGAGATGTGTGTAGTTTTTTGACATTTTGCAATCCAAAGATTGCACTGCTCAGGCTTTTGAAGGATGAAAAAGCCCTTAAAAGCTTTTTCACCTTCAATTGCACTTATTAGTTGATCTCAGCAAGCCTTAAATGTTAAAATTTGCTAAAAAGATGATCGTCCCCTTAAGGCAGAGTACCATTTTGTCAAAAATCAGGCATTAATCAGGGGACCGCTGATGAGGTGGTCCAATAATTACACTTATGTAGTTCAGCTTCTGCCTGAGCAGCTTGCTCGTTTTGGGCATGATTACTATTGCTTTTATGGCGAATGGCCAACCCTAAACTATTAATGCCCTACACAACCCAAAGCTATATGAACAAAAACGCAGGCACATTATCTAACATTAACTCCCTTTCCACATTTCTTCCTTCTCTTCAAGGTCTTCGGTTAGTAAGGCCTCCACGTGATCTTCCTTGAAGAATCTACTGGCATACATTCGTATTGGTACTAAGGCAGCAATCATTAGAGGAAATAGAATGCCGATTTTAGAAGTTTTTAGTATCCAGAGGGCCAAAAAGCAGACTGCCTGCAATATGGTAAAGCGGTGAACAACATTTGGAGGGACGGTTTTCAAATAATGAGTATCTGGGTAAAGTTTTGGGTCCGTGACCCATAACATGATACGATCATAGAATTGATTACCACCAAGAGAATTGAAGCCCATGTAGAGAAACAAGCCAAAAAGAACCGCCATTGGAATCATAGCAAAATATGCGGTGAAAAATATAGAAGTTGCAATCATCAGGTGAATGAATAAACCTGATACACGTGTTTCTCTTACTAAAATGATTTTCTCCTTCTTTTGGCCTCCAACATCTACTACCTGGACCGTCGCCAAACTGCGTACATGGTTTAATGAGTGTACAGTAGCTGCTACGATCCAGGGCAATGCAAAAACGGATGCCACCAGTATTATTGACCCAACAATAAGAAGATCCAGATGATAGCCCATTCCCTTCTTAAGTTTGTTATCAGGAGAATTCACTAATCGGGTAGTAATGTTTTGGTCCAAAAAAAGGAGAATGGTTGCCAGGATTGCGGGGCCAATGGCCCCGAATATTACCCATGTAGGGACATCAAAAATATCTACTGCCCATTCCCGACCACTGGTGGTGGATAGAGTGTCTGGTACTACTGGCCGATCCAAGAGCACTTCGGGGAAAGCCATTGCAAATAAGGTCATTGCCAAAATGGCTAAAGATGGACCAAAGTCCGTAAGGAACTCACGCCAATTATGCCTGAGGTAAGGAGTGTTAACGGTATTCTTTAAGACTTTGGAAACTAAAAAAGTGCCAAGTGCAAGAACCATAGTAAGGAAAGCACTGGGCAGTCCAAAACCTTCTGGTCCAAATGCATCGATTGTATTGTTAGCAGCTTCAACAATGAATATCACAGAAATTAAAGCGGCAAAGATCTCATCGGTAAAGCGGGTAAAATATTTCATCAAGGCACTGGCATCGGTAACTGCAAGTATGATCATTAAAATTCCTGACCATACACCCACCCAGGCATAGGTTGCCAAAAAAGGTATCTCCAGCTGCTGGCAAGCCACATACAGCAGGCCCGTAAAAATGGTGATGGGCCCTGTCCCTCCTAGTATGGTTAATGGCTGGCCAGAAAAAATCGCAAACAAAATCCCTCCGACGGCAGTAACCACTATCATTTCCATTATGCCGATCTCGTTACCAGTCAGTACGCCAGTTAATGCCCCAAAAGCAATGGCATTAGCCAGAGCTGCAAAAAAAAGGAATAGTGTAGTCCCAGCTACCTTCGAATGAAGACCTTGCTTAAAGTCATCCAGGTAATGGGGTCTACGACGTCGTATATCATCAATAATTCCACCAAATGGCCTACCCGACCATTCAAGTCCTTCCTTTGCATTTCCTAAAGTGTTATTCATAAGTTAATAATTTTTTTAATTCTAGTTATTGTTGGTCTTGGCGGCATATCTAGCAACACCTCGGCTCAACAACATTGAGATTCAATCTACTCCCGGCTATCCTCCCCATTTATTTGGTGGGCTGCTTTGGGGATTTCTCAAGAACACCTTAGGTGCTCCCAAACTTGCAGTAAGACGCTATTTCAGGGCTGATCAATACCAGGAAAGATCCGATTTCTTCCAGTTGAGTTCAACTTTGACAAATGATCTGTAGAAATAGGCAACATAGCACACCGATCACGAGATCGGTGGAAGCAACCAATAATACAGCTGTGAAAATTATAATAAATGCGGTGCTATCCTCCTCTGAAGCGACTTGTTCAAACGACCTGACCTGTACCGTATTAAAAGGCGCTATTAACTCAAAAACTCTGGTGGCGGGGTAAGTACTTCTTTGTGGATCCGTATGAAATACCCAATATATAAGAAGTTGTGATAGACTTTAGTAGATAATTTCAAATTGCTCTTTGTTGAGGGCTCAAATTCCTTAAATTTTTCATTCTCCTCATTCTCCTCAGAGTCCCGTTCCTCTGCCCTTTCGTTTTCTTCAAAGGGAATGTCACACAAGTCATATTCTTGTTTCAATTCTTCAGACAGTATACCAATAGCTGGAAATGACGATGTAACCATAAGCAAAACAATCACCCAAAGAATTCTCTGATTAATCAGCTTTAGTGATTCATAATGTGTGGCCCACTTCATTTCTCTCCCTAGCTAAAGGATGTCATTTGGCAAAATAGAATACTAATATAAGGTCTAATGTTACATATACCAGCCTTACCTCTTGCATTGGGCTCAGTCTAATCGAGCGGAGCTTTTGATTGGATGGATATCCTGTTTGATGTTTTGAGAATCCTGTTTCTCTCGTTTGAAGTTTTAGAAGAATGGTAAAGAAATAATTTCGCATTTTAAATCCATCAATATCTCATTCTACTATCCGATAAGTGTGAAAAGGGAGAATTATGTGCGCCATTAATGATAATTTGCCTATTAATTCAATTCTATAAAATTGAAAGCCAAAATAGATAATTATACTACCTGGATAGAGCGGTCAGATGACGAAAATTTAAAAAAGGAAATTGAATCCCTCTTGATCAAATCGGGTTTCACCATCCTCAATTTCATGGAGCACCGCTTTGAGCCACAGGGTTATACTGCCGTATGGTTACTTGCTGAGAGTCACTGTGCATTACACACTTTCCCGGAAGAAGATAAGACTTATATAGCATTAAGTAGCTGCAATACACATCTCTATGTTGAGTTCATTAAGGTTTTTACGGACTACTTTCACCTCATAAACGTGGCTAATACCTAGTTTCATGCTCAACAAAAGGAGAATTTTTGAAACGCTGGAAAAAGGGGAGGGTGATGACCGGCTGAGTAAGCGTTTTGACATTTTTATTATGTCCTTAATCCTGCTGAATGTAGCAGCAGTTATTCTGGAAACTGTAGAAAGCATCCATAACAGCATCCCGGAAGTATTTTACTATTTCGAGATCTTTTCCATCGTTGTTTTTTCTATAGAATATCTCGGAAGACTTTGGACCTGCACTTATTTTGAAAAATACCAACACCCAATCTGGGGTCGGGTAAGGTTTTTCTTCTCTTTCGCCGGACTAATTGATCTTCTTGCTATCCTCCCTTTTTACCTACCGCTCGTTTTTGCTATGGATGGTCGGGTGCTTCGGATATTACGGCTCTTCAGAATTTTGCGAATCTTCAAAATGGGCAGGTATTCCACCGCCTTCAACCTAATCACACGTGTCATATCACAAAGGAAAGAAGAACTTCTAATTTCCCTGACGATAGTTCTTGTTGTGCTGGTCATGGCCTCAAGCATGATGTATTATATAGAACATGAAGTACAGCCTGATAATTTTAGCAGCATACCCGCAACAATGTGGTGGGGAGTGGCAACCTTAACTACAGTTGGTTATGGTGATGTTTACCCGATAACTCCTTTGGGAAAGGTGCTGGGCGCATTTATCTCGATTATGGGAGTCGGTATTTTCGCTCTACCGGCCGGTATTATCGCGGCAGGATTTGAATCCGAAATAAGAAAGCGTATTAAGGGAAAAGGGAAGGACAAATCGTGAAAAAGACTTATTTGGCACTTATTTTAAGCTATTGCGCACTTCTTTATGTTCAGTTTCATAATATCTATTATCATTATTTCGAATTCACCAACGCAGATAAGGTAAGCTTGGGCATTAGTTTAATGATACCCTTCATAGTATCCTATAGATTCATTAAAACTGTCCATCCAAACTTAAAGTTTATCGGTTCGGGTTTACTGATTGTCATTCCCTTAATCATACAACCCCTGGTGGTAAACCTTCTGGGGTGGTCTGATTATACATGGATTGTAATGCATGTCCTTATAGCTATTGGAGGGTCTATGGCCGCTGTTATGCAAGCTCCCCAATGGATATTAGCTCCCTTGTTATCCATTGTATTGACCTGGGCGGTCCCCTTCAATCATGAAGAAAGTCAAGTCAAGTATTTCGACAAAGTAATAGCTAGTATTGAGACACGAAAAGGTAGCGGACAAATCGTGCATTGGAAAGGCGATTATTGGGTTCACTACAATGGCGAATTGCAATTTTCAACCATTGACGGCCACGTCTTTAGTGAGGCTTTTATACAACCTGTTGTGCATTTGAATGATCAGGTTATTAGAGATGTATTGATTATTGGTGGAGATAACGGACTGTTAGCTGATGAGCTTTCAAAGTTCACGTCGATTAGTAAGATAGTAATTCTTCCCTACGATAAAGACTATTATAATTTTGTCTTTGAGTACCAAGAAACACTTCAGATGGGGATTAATGCGAAAGTTGAGGTAATCAATAAATCGCCACAACATTTCCTTACTGATACGACGTCATATTTTGACCTGATTGTTATCGATTTGACGGAACCTAAAAAAGTAGAGTTTCAGCAATACTATTCGGAGGCGTTTTATAGGCTATGTTTTGACAAGCTAAAGGTAAACGGCAGCCTTGTTACGAAAACTGTCAATTCATATCCGCAGTTTGGACGTATCAACGAAATTCAACAACACATTCAAACTGCCGGTTTCTATCAATTGGCCTATCACGCACAGATTCCTTCCCTGGGACAATATTCCTGGGTCATAGGATCTAAAAAATACAGCACCACTGAAATGATGTCTTCTTTAAGAGAGGTCAAACCAAAAGTAAGTACCATATGGTGGGACCTTGAAGCCATGAAAATGATGCTCTCTTTCGGCAAAACGAGTTATTTTTCAGATATGGTCGATCAAAGTGCCCCCTTGTAGACATGAATTCCTGGCTTTTTTCTCTCAGGCGTGACTTACTGCTTTTGTTCGTGCCTGTATGGCTGACATGGATGGCCGCTTTCCTACTGCCAGATCACATTTTACAAGCCGATGTTCCTCTGTGGGTACTATTGGTTTTTGTGCTTGGAATCGACGTGGGGCATGTGTGGAGTACTCTTTTTCGAACCTACCTTGACCGGGACGAATTTGCCCATCATAGGCGACTATTAATCTCAGCGCCTATCATCGCGTTTCTTCTATCCTTTGTGCTGGCATCCGTTTCAACAGATCTATTTTGGAGATGTCTTGCCTATATAGCCGTCTTTCATTTCGTCAAACAACAATTTGGTTTCATGAGGATATACAAGGCAAAATCGAAAGATTTTCAGAAGAAGTTTATATCAGACAATTTCGCCATTTACTTTTCTATGCTCTTCCCAATTTTATACTGGCATCTTAATATTGACAGAAATTTCCAATGGTTTGTAGAGGGAGACTTCATCCAATACCAACTGCCAGATCAGATCACTTATTACTTTAATTACCTGGGTAATATTATTTATTTCCTTCTATTAGGCGGATGGTTCGTTGAAGAGCTCTACCTCAAATCAAAAACAGGCAATCGCTTAGCAATAGGTAAAATTCTTTGGATATGCACCACTGCAGGAAACTGGTATTTGGGTATCGTTTACTTTAATTCTGATATCGTATTCACCATCACTAACGTAGTGGCTCACGGACTACCCTACATGGCCCTCATTATTTTTTACACAGATAGAAAGAAGGTTATAAAGAGTGCATCTCACTCTCTTAAACGGGGATTCAAGATTGCTTACACCATTGTACTGGTTGTTCTATTATTAGCTTTTTTTGAAGAGTTTCTCTGGGATCGATTTGTCTACCAGGAAGAAGGGGGAGTTTTCCAGGCAATAGTTGACATGCCTTTTCCCGAAATTAGTACTCCTTTAAAAGCATTTGCAATAGCTGCGCTATCTGTTCCACAGGCAACACATTACATCCTGGATGGATTCATTTGGAAAAGCAACGATAAAAACCCATACATCAAACCGATACTTCTAGTGTGATGATTGCTAAATTTGCCAACTATTTTTACACTCTTTTTCCTTTCTACATCGTTAAAATTCTCAATCGGAGCGCTGCTATGCTTTCAAATTTTGCCTTGTATAAGGAAATAATTAGAAGAAAAATTTAGTTAGCCTATTTAACAACCATCACACTAGGGTGAATAGAAGAGACTTTGTTAAGAAAGGAGCTATCTCGGTTTCGCTTCCATTTTGGCTGCAAAGCTGTGATCACTTAAAAGGGAGCGGTTCTTTTCCAGTCCATGTCCATTCTGATCACAGCACAGGCCATTTGATTATGGAAAGTAACCGATGGCCCGACTCTACAAGGACAGAAACGAAAATTGTCATCGTTGGAGGAGGTTTATCAGGTTTGGCCGCAGCAGGAATAATTCGGGAAAAGGATTTTTTATTATTTGAGCTTTCCGGCAGAACCGGAGGTACTTCTGCAGCTACTCACTTTGAAGGAATATCCTTTTGCCAGGGGGCACATTACGATCTTGCTTACCCCGATTATTATGGTGAGGAAGTTCTCCGCTTCATGGAAGATCTGCAAATCATACAATATGAACCATGGAAAAAGATGTGGTCTTTTAAAGACCAACAGCACATCATCCCCTTCTACAGGAGACAGCAATGTTATGAAAATGGCGTAATAAGAGGTGATGTTATTCCTGAAGGTTACACTAAAGACACGTTTTATAAGATTCTCTCTGACTACCAGGGAGAAATGAAACTCCCCACCCGTCTGATCTCCGAGGATTACAGGTATCTTAATAATATTGGTTTTTACCAGTTCCTGTCTGAAAAAATGGAAGTAGATGATACCTTCAAACGTCAGCTTAGTTATCACATGTTAGATGATTATGGAGGGACGATGGATCAAGTTTCAGCTCTGGCAGGTATCCATTACTTTATGTGCCGGCCCTACTATACTGAGGCGGTAGATCTTTTTTCTCCGCCTACGGGGAATAGCTATTTCGCTGAAAAAATTCTAACAACTTTACCCTCACAGAATATAAGAACAAATCACCTGGTAAAGCACATTACTAAAAACAGCCAGGGCTTTGAAATTGAGGTCTTGGACATCATTAATAAAAAAGTAATTCAGGTGGCCTGTGATAATGTTATTTATGCCGGGCAAAAGCATGCATTAAAATATATTTATCCGGAGGAAGCTGACCTTTTTACTAATAACTACGCCCCCTGGATGGTGATCAATTTCATTACAAACGATAGTCCCGGAACATATGGTTTTTGGCAAAATGAATACCTGGGTGAAAGAGAAGATTTCCTTGGGTTTATTGATAGCAGTGTTCAAAGCCGTGAATCGTTAAAAGATAAGCGGGTTTATACTGCCTACTATTGTCTGAAACCGGAAAACCGGGGACATCTCACTACCATACCTTCAAATAAAGACCGCATAGTGAATGATGCACTTGAAACCATTGAAGAGGTCTTAAATAAAAGAGTTGAAGTGAATGCAGCATTTATCAACGTCATGGGTCATGCCATGCCTATTCCACAACCCGGCTATTTATTTAACGACGCCAACACCCGATCAAAAAGTGGGATGGTCTATGCAGGTGTCGATAATGGGCGTCTTCCTCTGTTGTATGAAGCCCTGGACTCTGGAATTATGGCTGGCATAACATTTCTTTGACACTCTTCACATACATTCATCAATGAAGCTTGAAAGCTTAACGATTGGATGTTGTCTCACAAAACGAACAAAATTAGCATAATGAGAAAGAAAGCAATTTTAAGCTATGCTGAGATCAACTAATAAGTGCAATTGAAGGATGAAAAAGCTTTTAAGGGCTTTTTCATCCTTCAAAAGCCTGAGCAGTGCAATCTTTGGATTGCAAAATGTCAAAAAACTACACACATCTCAGTATTGATCAAAGGTATCAAATTGAAGCATTATTGAAAACAGGAGCTACTCAAAAGGAGATTGCCTGTATCGTTCATTTTCACCCGTCTACGATCTCACGTGAGCTTAAGCGAAATGTGGGTTCAAGAGGTAGGGGAGCTGGTGTCTATCGAACAGCAAATGCACAAAGGAGGACCAATCTTCGTCATCAAGAAAAGCCAAAAAGAGTGATTTTCACCAAACCCATGAAAGACTGGATAGTTAACCGGCTCCAAGAAGATAGATGGAGTCCTGAATTGATCAGCCATCAGGGAAAGAAAACGAGAGAATGTCCACTTAGCCATGAATGGATTTACCAATGGATATGGGAATGTAAGCACACCAACCACCAGGAGAACCAAGAATACAAACAACTATACACATATCTAAAACATGGCAAACGAAGGCGCAAACGAGGAAACAGAAAAGATCGTAGAGGTATTATCCCGAATAGGGTATCAATTGAACAGCGACCCCAGATCATTAACAAAAGGGAACGATTGGGAGATATAGAAGTCGATTTAATGATGGGTAAAAACCACAAAGGCTCTTTGTTGGTGATGACAGACCGAGCAAGTCTTTTTACCAGAATCAGAAAGATGCACAGTAAAAATGCCGATCAAATGGCCGAAGCTATTGTGGAGGAACTCTCTCAGGATAAACACAAACTGGAAACACTCACTTTTGATAATGATATGGCATTTTCTAAACATGAGTTGATTGCTCAATCCCTTGATGTGGATGCCTATTTCACTCGTCCCTATACTAGTCAGGATAAAGGGACAGTTGAAAATAGGATTGGGGTAATCAGAAGGTTTTATCCTAAGAAAACAGATATTAGATTTGTTACAGAGGAGCAAATCAAAGTTGTTGAAAACAAAATCAATGAACGCCCTGTTAGAAAATTTAATTACCTAAACGCAAAGCAAGTGCTACAAAGGAAAATTGCACTTATTACTTGAACTTACATATCTGTATATTATGTATATAATTAGATGTCAATAAATATTAAAAATTTATGGATTTGAATAAGTCTATTGCGGTGTTCTCTCTTCGGTTGATTTTAGGTTTTGTATTTCTGATGCAAGGATACGGTAAAGTCGTTACTTGGGGAGTTGAAAATGTTTATAAAATGGATTTTTTTCATGAAACATATAAAGACTTATTGCCTGACATCATTGTTTATGCGACAGCATATTACACTTGTTATGTTGAGCTGATAGCGGGTCTACTTTTAGTACTTGGACTCAAAAGGGATTATGCACTTTACGCATTAGCATCTGTACTAATAATCGTTACTTTTGGACATGGTCTTGCTACTCCCATTTGGGATTTATCTCATGTGATGTTTCGAATAATCCCTTTAATTACCTTACTTATATTACCAAAAGAGTGGGATAACTTTTCATTAGATAAAATCATAATTAAATATACTAAGGCCAATAAAAAATAGATCCCGCTCAAACTCTTAAGAAAGCCGGAGCTTACTCACATTGATGAATTAGTTAGGTTTTTTTTGGGTGTTAAAGTTGAGTCTCACAAAACGAACAATTACTCAGACTTCAAACTAATAACCGGATTGATTAAAGCGGTCTAAGTTGCCTATTCTAACCTCTTCCTCTACCAACTAATAAAGATCCCATCTGCCATTCAGATAGTACCGATAAAGTACCGGATCGTGCAATCGATTGACCTTTGGTTCCTCATAATCCTGCTCAAAAACTTCTTTCCCAAAAGAGGACAGCAGGGTTAATGCCTCAACATTCAGCCATTGGGTATTAAGGCCATTAAGGCTTTTGGATTGTAGCAGAGTCTTCATATTGACACTCTGATCCTTAGATCCAATAATCCAACCCCATTCTCCCAGTGTCATCACCTGATTGTGAAGTGGTAACGTCTTAAAACCCGCTGAAATCATCGTTTTCTCAATACAATCAAAGGCTTGTT
Source organism: Cyclobacteriaceae bacterium (assembly GCA_963664285.2). Taxonomy (GTDB): domain Bacteria; phylum Bacteroidota; class Bacteroidia; order Cytophagales; family Cyclobacteriaceae; genus JAJCYL01. The sequence goes on along the minus strand of CAXXNX010000002.1, from coordinate 30,662 downwards.
CTGCGTAGTACGGACTGCCTGCCTGAGTAACAAAATACCCACTTTCGGTCAAAGCATCATAACATAACCAGTAGAACTCAAGCGAATAGAGTCTCCCTAAATCAACGGTTCTTGGATCGGGGAAATCCGCAATAATGATGTCGAATTTTTCCCCGCTTTTATCCAGATAAGTAAAACCGTCTAGATTAATCACCTGTACTTTAGGATGGTTCAGCGAGTTATTATTGATTTCCAAAAGCACTGGATGAGTCATACCCAAATTTGTCATCCCCGGATCGAGGTCTACCAAAGTAATGGCTTCTATAACTGGATATTTTAGCAATTCCCGAACTGCAGCACCATCGCCTCCTCCGAGTACAAGTACTTTTAAAGGTTTGCCATGTAGTTGCACTACCGGATGAACCAACGGCTCATGATATAGGGCCTCGTCAATTGTACAGAGCTGCTGATGACCATTTAGAAAAAGCCAATAATCTCCATCTCCATAGGTTAAAACAATTTTTTGATAGCGTGTTTGCTCGCTATACACCACCCTGTCATTATATCTGATCTTATCACCCCATTGAACGATTATATTTGAAAAAAATGCAGTGAATGACAATATAGCAACCACCGACGCACCTGATAAAATGAACTTCTTTCTATTTATCTGAGGTACCTCGGTCCAGATTATTACAATCAAAGTGATTGCTACTAAAAAATTTAGTGTGCCTAAAATTAATGGTGTGTAGGTAAGCCCCAGATAAGGGAGGCCAACAAATGCAAAAAATACTCCCCCAGCAAGACTTCCATAGTAGTCATTTTCCAAGGCTGATGAAATATTGACTTTCAAACTTTGAAATTGCTCATTGAGGCGAATGACGATGGGAATTTCCATTCCTATAAGCATGCCAACACTAATAGACAGCAGGTAAATAATGAAGGTGGGATCGCCATAAAAAGCAAAAAATGAATAAACTATAACAGTAACATTTGAGGCTATACAAGACAACCCAAATTCAATCCATACGAACCGCTGTAGAAGGTCGGTTTCAATACGCTTACTCAAACGGCTGCCAAGTCCCATAGAAAATAACATGACAGAGACGATCATAGTCCACTGGAATACCGAATCACCCAAGAAGTAAGTTGCCAGGGTGGATAGGGTATATTCCGCAACGATCCCGGAAAGCCCTGTTGCAAACAGGGCAGCTTTGAGTAAAGTACTGGTGTATTTCAAGAGGCTAAAGCGCCCAAACGATCAGCATAGATCCTCCCATGTAGGCAAAAGCTTCCACCAGACCGGCACCAACATTGGGATGCTCCTGATTGATAATTTCATCAGTCAACTTCTGGCCTGGCAGCAAGATCTTATCGGTCATCAAGCGGGCGATTGGAAGGAATAGAAGTCCAATGAGTACATCTATTCCGACATCTTCAAGGGTAACAACCCAGCTCTCAAAATCATGCATTAACGCAAATCGGATTAAATTGGCAATGGCAATGATTGATCCGGCATAACCTACAGCTACTGCTACATTCCCCTTCTCTATGTGATCGTGAATATCGTACGGTGTGATCAGGTTGTAAACCAGAGTGGTAATATATAGAATACCCTGTCCCAATAACCAATAAATTACTGCTGTTACAATCGGTCCTCCTGTTCCATAACCTTCACCGTGGATGGCCCCCAAAACTATCAGCCCTGTAGCTATTGCATTGGCACCTTCAACTATACCTGTGCCAACGTTCTTTTCTTCTAGAATCTCCTTCTTCAGATCAAATTTGGAAAGGATCAGTTTATCATTAATGATCAGGGATAAATTAAGTAGAATGATGGACAGGCCACCATAAATCCCGATGTTGATCAAATCATCTATTAAACCACCAGATTCACCAAGAACAGCGCTTCCAATGGCCAAAAGAAGCCCGATGAAATATCCTACGTGGGCAATAGCGAAAGCAAGATTGTCGTTTTCCACCAATTCATAACTCACTTTTACCCTGGGATGAAATAGTTGGTAAACCACCTTACCAATAAAAAACAAGACAAAGCTTGCTACTATATAAATAATCGTTGTCAGTACACCGTCAAATATTGCTTCCATGAATAACTTAGGTTTAGATGATTTTATCTACTTGCCAAATGAACCGCCTCTTGATCTGAGGCCTCCGGAGCTTCTGGAAGTCCGTGATGCAACACGTTGTTTAAAAAAAGATCTATTCCGGCTCCAACTGGAATTAGGATTAGTTGCACGACCATGGGTGCTGTTTGTTCCGTAATACGAACGGCCACCGGTAACAGGACCGTAATAACCCCTTCCAGTACCATAATAGCCACCTCGCCAGTCCCGATAATAAGACCTGCGAACGGGATATGCCGTCATACGGAACATGCTGGACATGAATGCATATTGGCCATAAAACGCCCAAAAACTGGAGCCTCCTCTATTCTCCCAGCGACCATATTTGCTGTTGCCAACGTAGTTATTGTAACCGGGCGGAGATGCTGACTTATTAACCTTTCCGGTACTGTCTCTAGCGGCTATTTCCATGCCCATATTATTGACATGCTGATTAAATTCTGTTTCTCCAACTTCCAGCCATTCTGTGGTATATTCGTCAAGCCCTCCGGATCTATCTTCCTGAATGATGCGGTATTGGTGACGATATGTTTCAAAGAAATTTCCTTGAACATCCATATCGTGAAGTATTATCGAAAAAATTCGGTCCGATGGTAAATCACGAATTAGTTCATCCACTTTACTTTTTTGAAACTTATTTCCTCCACACGAAGCAAGTAAAAAAACGATGGCAACTAAGCCGAAATGTCTATTCCTTAAGTATCCCATTTTAGGTTAAGTTATTATTGACCAGGTAAAATATTTGATATTTTATACTCCTCAATGACAATTCCTGAATATGCTTCTACAGTGCGATCATCCCATTGGGTTAAAGATACAAACACCGTTTCTTCTTCATTAAAATATTCAAACGTAATCAATTCTTCCCAATCCTTCGTTTCCTTTTCACAATCCCTGAAATATCCGGCAGAATCAGCGTGAAGATAGAAAACTTTCTCATCGTAGTGAATCTTGTCAGGTGCTTTTTTCTTTTCGGTTATTTGTTGGAAAACGTCCTCTTCGATCTTCCGAAGCTTAATGGATTTTGATAAGGTAATTGACAACTCCGAATCGTCTTCTACACCCAAAAAAGCCACATCATCTCCACAGTCCACTTTATATTCTTTACTGAAATTGTTATTCCCCCAATCATATTCGTAAACCTCCTTAACCAACCAGGACTTCATGTCATAATCAAATATAAAGCCGTAATTGAGATCCCTAACACTTAGATTAGTGACGTCGTAGTCAGGTTCTTTTGGCTTCTTTTTAAAAAAGTTAAACATATCAATAGCTGAGATCAACTAATAAGTGCAATTGAAGGATGAAAAAGCTTTTAAGGGCTTTTTCATCCTTCAATTGCCTGAGCAGTGCAATCTTTGGATTGCAAAATGTCAAAAAACTACACACATCTCAGTATTGATCAAAGGTATCAAATTGAAGCATTATTAAAAACAGGAGCTACTCAAAAGGAGATTGCCTGTATCGTTCATTTTCACCCGTCTACGATCTCACGTGAGCTTAAGCGAAATGTGGGTTCAAGAGGTAGGGGAGCTGGTGTCTATCGAACAGCAAATGCACAAAGGAGGACCAATCTTCGTCATCAAGAAAAGCCAAAAAGAGTGATTTTCACCAAACCCATGAAAGACTGGATAGTTAACCGGCTCCAAGAAGATAGATGGAGTCCTGAATTGATCAGCCATCAGGGAAAGAAAACGAGAGAATGTCCACTTAGCCATGAATGGATTTACCAATGGATATGGGAATGTAAGCACACCAACCACCAGGAGAACCAAGAATACAAACAACTATACACATATCTAAAACATGGCAAACGAAGGCGCAAACGAGGAAACAGAAAAGATCGTAGAGGTATTATCCCGAATAGGGTATCAATTGAACAGCGACCCCAGATCATTAACAAAAGGGAACGATTGGGAGATATAGAAGTCGATTTAATGATGGGTAAAAACCACAAAGGCTCTTTGTTGGTGATGACAGACCGAGCAAGTCTTTTTACCAGAATCAGAAAGATGCACAGTAAAAATGCCGATCAAATGGCCGAAGCTATTGTGGAGGAACTCTCTCAGGATAAACACAAACTGGAAACACTCACTTTTGATAATGATATGGCATTTTCTAAACATGAGTTGATTGCTCAATCCCTTGATGTGGATGCCTATTTCACTCGTCCCTATACTAGTCAGGATAAAGGGACAGTTGAAAATAGGATTGGGGTAATCAGAAGGTTTTATCCTAAGAAAACAGATATTAGATTTGTTACAGAGGAGCAAATCAAAGTTGTTGAAAACAAAATCAATGAACGCCCTGTTAGAAAATTTAATTACCTAAACGCAAAGCAAGTGCTACAAAGGAAAATTGCACTTATTACTTGAACTTACAATATACTTTAAGCAAGGCTTTCAAATTTTAAAATTCAGTTCCAATAACTTTTATTCAAAAAATACTTTTTTAACTAAATACAGTACTCCCAGTGCAATCAAAAGAATAATTCCAACTTTAAAAAGAAAGCTAAATGCCATCCCCAACAAAAAGACGATGGCAATTATTAAAAGTGCTGATTTCAATAAATCAAGGTTGATCATTTCCTATTTTTACCCTCATTTTGTCTAAAATACCTTTCAGATTATCTGCAATCTCCCAATTGTTTTATCTTTTCAGCTTGGCCTCAAACATTTGTAAAGTGAGTCCGGGGGTTCATACCCATAGCATAAGTGAATGACAGCTCTAATAATCTATCATAAGCATTAAGTTAAATCCATATTATTCTGTTCCATGGGAAGGGACAGTTTTTTTTTCACTGCCGAATTATTTATTAATCCTTTTTATCCATTCCAAGTTTAGCTTTCATAGCAGCAAGGTCATCAGAAGCCTTCGCGGTTGAGCTGTCCAATGCTGTGTCTATCTCATCATCAAGTGTTCGACTCTCGTTTGACATATCACCGTATGCCTCCGCTAAGGCTTCCTGCTGAACTACTTTATCTTTCATCCTTTCAAGCATGGATACTGTACTTGAAGAATCTATTTGAGCCATCTGCTTATTTACTTTGACAGAAGCCTCACTCACTTTTACTCTGGCTTTGAGTGTTCTAAGCTCATTTTCAAAGCCACTAATATCGGAACGAAGTTTCTTTACGGTAACATCTAATTGACTCAAGTTTTTTTCAAACTTTTCCTGCTCATCTTTACTGCGTGCCATATTATTTGAGAATTCTTCTTTCTTTGTAAGGGCTTCTGTTGCCAGACGATCGGCTTCTGCCGGTTCCAATTCTCCATCCTGAGCTTTTTTCAGCAAAAGCATGGCCTTGTTTTCATAGTCTTGTGCTTTAGACTTATTGGTTTGCGCATCGTTTTTTGCCCTGATAGTCATCGCTTTCACTTCTGCAAGCGCCTTAAGACTATTATCCAAATCCTTTTTTAAATCCCTAATGCCCTGTTCGGTCATTTTTATTGGGTCTTCCAGTCTATCAACTGCGGAGTGTGCTTCGGCTTCTCCTACTTTAAAAAGTCTTTTGAAAACGTTCATAATTTTATGTTTTATTTAATTGATACAATTTGATTATTTCTTACTAAATGCAATGAGTTCATCTGCGTACTCGCTCAGCAATAGTGCCAGCGAATTTAAGGTTGCCTCGAGCTCGTTCAGGTCCAGATTCTCGCATTCATGTGTATTCCTGAACAGCACTTTATTGCCCGATTCGTCAAGCGCAAATGCACCGTGAATTATGTCACGGTTTTTCATAAGTAGCTTTTTGTAGATATCTGAGGAATCTTGTTTGAAGTCAAAAAGGAACTGCTCAACTATCAAAATAGGTTCGGCAACAATCAAGACAACATTCTTGATTCCTTCTTCCTCCTTTTCAACCACAAACACCCCTTCATTCTCATCCTCATGTACAATGGTGAAATTTAACTCTAACAGATAATCTTTTACTTTTTGGAAATGTGAGTTCATAGTTTAGATTTTTGGATATAAAGTGAAGATCGAAAATACGAAAATGACCCTTTTCAATTCAAAGATTTTTTGATTACATAAGCATTGAAGGTAAAAGATTAGCAAGTTCATTTTCAAATCTCATGTAATTTTACGTAATTTGAATGACAAAAGTTATAGCATGGCTCATAAAATTAGCAAAAAGTTATCTTACATAGGAGAAAACATCAGAAAGATAAGACAAGTAAAAAGGATTAGTCAGGCTGATTTTGCATCAATATTTAATCTCGCGAGACCAAGTGTAGGCGCTTACGAAGAGGGGAGGTCTGAACCTAAAATAGACACAATACTCCAAATTGCTAATTATTATAGAATATCAATTGATGTTTTATTGACACGAAAATTGACGGTCAGTGATATCCTTAGCTTCGGACTACTCAATGAGAAACTAAATAAAGTGCATCAGTTAAAAGGCACCAAAGGTAATTCGTACAAGAATCCACCCATTCCCTATATACAAATAGGACAGTATTTAGATTATATCGTTAATCACGGAAACTCTGACTATATTAAAAACTTGCCTGAAGTAAATATTCCTTTAAACAAAACCACTGGAGAATTTAGAGCATTTGAAATTCTAGGCAGTGAAATGGAGTACCATCAGCAAGGCATACATCATGGGGACATACTGGTAGGAGAGAAACTTGATCCACAAGATTTGTCAAGGAAAATAGGTGAAATTTTAACTGTTGTTCATAAAGCTAACTTATCTACGAGAAGACTTAAGGCTCTCACAACCAATAAGATCACCTTAATTTCGGATCATCCCAATTATCCGGAAATGTCTATTCCTCTTATTGACGTTCATGAATTTTGGATAATTAAATCGGTTTATAGCGAATATCTTAATCCTCCGACTTTAATAGAAGAAAGAGTATTAAAAGTGGAAAATGAAATCGCCTTTTTAAGAAAGCAATTGAAAAAGTAAATCTAAATAGTGCCTTTAAGGAAATACATCAAAATCATATTTGCTTTATACATAGCTGAGATCAACTAATAAGTGCAATTGAAGGTGAAAAAGCTTTTAAGGGCTTTTTCATCCTTCAAAAGCCTGAGCAGTGCAATCTTTGGATTGCAAAATGTCAAAAAACTACACACATCTCAGTATTGATCAAAGGTATCAAATTGAAGCATTATTAAAAACAGGAGCTACTCAAAAGGAGATTGCCTGTATCGTAATGTGGGTTCAAGAGCAATTGAAAAAGTAAATCTAAATAGTGCCTTTAAGGAAATACATCAAAATCATATTTGCTTTATACTTATGTAATAATGGCTGTTATTGACATTGAAAATAATGAATATTTATTTTTTCGATAAATCTACTTATTCCTTCGATAAACACTAATTTATCTTCGATAAATACCATATTACATTAAGTAACTTTAGAGTATTAATATTTAACTTAAAGAAAGAGAGTTTGGGCTCGTAACTCCCAATTAATACGAACCTACAATTGGGCATAAATAATCCAAAGATCTGGATTCTAACGAAGGGATTAGTCTGCTCGTGAATTTACAATCTACTTACAATCTACTATGGAATATCTTGATTTCAAACGGTTAATAGTTTTCCTACTCATAACTTGTTTAGCGGAATATACAATTGCCCAAAACAACCCCGCCGGTTTTTACATCCGCACCTGTTACTGCAGTCGACGACAATGTCACATACAGTTATAACATAACTATACAAGACATAGATGGTGACCTGGTAACTATCACAGCCCCGTTAAAACCTGCATGGTTGTCATTAATTTCTACAAAGGATGTATCCTACTGTGACGGAATCTTCAAGCCCTCCCTCAGGCGGATTCGCTGTCCGGTCGCGACAGCTCAATTTAAAAGACCTGAAGGCGTAGTCGTAGATGCTGCGGGTAACATTTACGTCGTTGATAAGGACAATCACAAAATAAGAAAGATTACATCTGGAGGTTTGGTCAGCACTTTTGCCGGGTCAACTAAAGGTTATGCCGACGGAACCGGAGCTGCAGCAAAATTCGATCATCCACAGGGCATTGCAGTTGACAATAGCGACAACATTTATGTTGGCGATGCGCATAACCATCGCATCAGGAAAATATCCCCTGCTGGTGTTGTGACCACCCTTGCAGGTTCTTTCAAAGGCGACGCAGATGGGGGTCGGGACGAGTGCAAGTTTTGACAATCCCACCGGCGTGGCATTGGACGCAGGTGGAAATGTTTATGTGGCAGACACTGGTAACGACAAAATACGAAAATCACGCCAGCGGGTGTTGTTACTACCCTTGCAGGTTCCACCCATGGGTATGCTGACGGCACCGGCACTAATGCCAAATTCAAAAGTCCAACAGGAATAACTGTTGATGCCGCAGGTAATGTCTATGTTGGCGACACTTTCAATAACCGGATCAGAAAAATTACTCCGTCAGGAGTAGTGACAACTCTGGCCGGATCAACTCCCGGCGATATTGATGCCATTGGAGCTGCCGCAAAGTTTCACTTTCCCTCCGGCCTGGCAATTGATCCATTCAACGATATATATGTGGCAGACCGCTTGAACCATAAAATAAGAAAAGTGACTTCCTCAAGAGTTGTCACTTCTTTTGCCGGAACCGGTAACCCCGGGTACGTTGATGGTGACGTTGGAAGTTCACAATTCAAATTTCCCGGAGGGGTAACACTGGACGGCGATTTTAACATATATGTAGCCGACGTTAGCAATCATAAAATCAGATTAATTACACAGAAGAACGAACTCCAGGGAAGTGCAATTGGGCAGGCAGGTGATCATAATGTTACTTTAAATGCTAATGATGGGGCAGGAGGCAGTACGGATCAATCCTTTACCATAACTGTTGCTGATGTTACACCACCCAGTGGATTCAGTGTCGTCATTAATCAAAAGCCAATAACTTCAGAAAATGAAAGTAGTATCAGTTTTACTTTTACGAATGCAGAAGTAGGAGCAGCGTACAGCTATAATTTCAATAGTACTGGAGGAGGTACCGATATAATCGGTACTGGAACAATAGCAACTGCCTCAGAGATGATAGGGCCACTTGATTTAAGTAGTTTGGGGGATGGTAGCGTCACCTTAAGTGTATCCCTTGAGGATACACAGGGTAATATGGGCTTACCAACAACCGATATAGTGCCCAAAGGGGATTGTCTTGATGGGACTGGTGGTGTTTTACCCGCTTCTGTATGGTATGCCGATAATGACGGAGATGGGTTTGGGGATGTCAATACTTCGATGTCATCATGTTCTCAACCAAATGGTTTTGTTCCGGATAGACTGATTGTGATGATACTGACGCTGAAATAAATCAGGATATGACCTGGTACGTAGACCTGGATGACGATGGTTTCGGGGATGCTGAAAGTACGCAAAAAAGCTGCACACAACCAGCAGGCTTTGTTGCTGACAATAACGATTGTGACGATACCGATGCGGACATCAACCCACAACTCACTTGGTATTTTGACCTTGATGGAGACGGCTTTGGTGATTCAAGTAATTCAAATAATTCATGCATTCAACCTAATAGTTTTGTCGACAATGATCTGGATTGTGACAATGCCGATTCAGATGTCAATCCGCAATGTAACTGGTTTGAAGACCTGGATGAAGATGGTTTTGGCAATCCCGATGTCAGTGTGGTTTCCTGTCTTCAACCTGTTGGACATGTCAAGGATAACACGGACTGCGATGATACCGACAATGAATCCAACCCCGGGGCCGACGAAATATTGGACGGCATAGACAATAATTGTGACGGACAAGTTGACGAAGAAATGATTACCGGGCTAAGTGATGAATTATCTGACGCGATCTCAGTTTACCCTAGTCCAGTGCATGACATCGTTAATGTAAAACTCGATAATCCAAGCCTATTTGTCAACCGAATTGATTTAGTTTCAATTCATGGCAATACCCTGAAATCAATAGAAAGTAATGAGTCTATTACTACAATTAATTTGTCAGACTTTCGCCCTGGTATCTATTTTGTGATCATCTCAAATGATAAAGAATCAGCAGTAAGAAGAATCATCAAGCATTAAATATTTCGAAAACACTCTATAAAGTCATCAGTGACGATCGTCCAAAGAGCCTAGCAATCAATGACCTCTCAAAACTTTGTTAGTATATTTGCATTATTGATTTGTTGTCGATCTGGCGCCGCGTACTTGTGACTTATATTAGGTCGTGGCTGCTTTAATCCTCCTACTCGCAATAGAATTTTATGTCCCAAAAAGGCCTTAACAACCCACCAAATTATATTTCCCATATGAAATATGACCTTCCTGCCGGGTTGGTTGTATTTTTAGTAGCCCTTCCTCTTTGTCTTGGAATTTCACTCGCTTCCGGAGCGCCCATTACTGCTGGAATAATAGCTGGAATTATCGGAGGTCTTCTCATACCCTTAATTAGTAGGGCACATTTGAGTGTTAGTGGTCCTGCGGCTGGGATAGTCACAGTAGTACTTTTGGGCGTAGAGTCAATTGGTTCATATCAAGGTTTTCTGGTAGCCGTATTTATAGCAGGACTTATTCAGGTTATACTGGGATTGATCAAAACCGGAGCAATTGCCCATTTTTTCCTTTCGCTGTAATTAAAGGCATGCTGGCAGGAATAGGCTTTATTCTCATTTTCAAGCAGTTTCCTCATGCGATAGGATATGACGTTGAGCTTTTTGGCGCTGACAATTTTAGCGGGACAGAAGAAGAAAATACGTTTACCAGATTAATCAACTCCATAGAACATATTGAATGGGGTGCATTTATTATTTCTATCGTTTCATTGGGTATTTTGATTCTATGGAGTAGAACACGCTTATCTAACTTCAGATGGTTGCCTGCAGCACTTGTTGTGATTCTCTTGAGTGTTTTTCTAAATGAAGGATTTAAACTTTGGGTTCCTGAACTTAGTTTAAAAAGTGACCACCTAGTCAACATTCCAAGCGCGGATGAATTAATCAGAGGATTAATGGCACCGGATTGGTCCGTCATTACTCAATTAAAAGTATGGAAAATCGCGTTGACCATTGGTATTATCGCCAGTCTGGAAACCTTACTTACCATTGAAGCAGTAGATAAATTGGATCCTTTTAAGCGCAAAACAGATCTAAACCGGGAATTGTTGGCTCAGGGAATCGGTAATAGTATTGCCAGCCTGGTAGGAGGATTGCCTATTACTTCTGTGATCGTCCGAAGTTCTGCAGGAATTGAATCGGGTGGCCGAACTAAGGTCGTAGCAATTTTTCATGGTATATTATTATTATTTGCCGTTCTTATACTCCCCGAGTATTTAAGTATGATCCCACTTTCAGCGCTTGCGTCTATCCTACTTATTATTGGTTACAAGCTAGCTGATCTAAGAATTCTAAAGGACATTTACAGCGAAGGCCTGTCTCAATTCATTCCTGCTGTCGTTACTACGGTTGCCATTTTACTAACTGATTTGTTGGTAGGAATTAGTATTGGCATTGCAGTTGGATTAATATTCGTCCTCAAAATGAATTTCCATTCCCCGTTTACAGTTACTCGCCAGGAAAACGAATGTAAAATTGTATTCAACAGGGATGCAACTTTCCTAAACAAAGCCGCACTGGTAACTATACTGGAAAGTATTCCCAGATGGACTCACCTTACTATTGATGGCAAGTATGCTCGCTTTATCGATCATGATATTGCCGAGTTGTTAAGAGAATTTGAAAAAGAAGCAGAGCTAAAAAACATTACCGTTGAATTTAAAGAAATTACTAGCGAAGAGTTCTCCCGCAAGCCAGTTGAATATTTTCATTAATAGCAATACATAAAATCGTATGCTGTGTCTTTGAAAATAATGAAACGTAATCCTGTAAAATGAAAACTTCACAAATACTCTATTGGTTATCTACAGGCTTATTGACCGTGTTAATGCTCTTTTCGGTATTCAATTATTTCTTCAATCATGAGATGATCGCAGGTTTCTTTGTCAATCTCGGCTTCCCTACCTGGATGATCTATCCGTTAGCTACTCTCAAATTTTTGGTTTAGTCGCTATCTGGACGAAATATTCAGCTTTTCTCAAAGAATGGGCCTATGCCGGTAGCTTTTTTTACCTATAATGGTAGCTATCAGAGTGGCGTTCAGAATCTTTCTCCATTCGAGGGTGCATTGGTCAGAACAACATCAGCCATTTCCGGTTTTCAAATTCCTGTAAATACCATCATTGGCTTTGCCGGTGGCCGCATACGGGAAGGAAAAACTGCTCCCGAGAGCTACTTTAACAATGATAGTGATTGGAGGCTAAAACTCAACCTGGCATCAGATGGCTTTAAATTTGGACTGAGTGGGATTGGTATGAATCCGGATGCGGACGAATCAACGGATCGGTATAACATATGGACACCTCCCCATTTTTTAGATTACCTGGAGGCTAATTTTGATGTCCCCGATGCTGATGGCCCAATCACTCAAAGTATTGTTCCTCCAAATTCATCATTTACCTGGGATCTGGAGATCAATACCAGTCTTAAAAAAACAACTTTTATTACCTGGAATAAAGAACTTATTCATGATGCAACAGGCCATTTATTCCTCGAAGACCTTAGGACCGGAAGAGTGGTAAACATGAAGACAAACTCAAGTTTGGAAATTTCAGATCCGGATGAAACAAAACTTCAAGTGTATTACGCACAAGTCATCCCTAAAGAATTGAAAGCCAAAATGGTCATTTTAGGAAACAACTATCCCAACCCATTCACCGATAACACGACCATACCTTTTGACATAGTAGGAGACAGGGATACCTATCAGACCATCCTTTCCGTTTATAATAGTCAGGGTCAGTTGGTTACAACTTTAGTAGAAGAGGAATTAACAGTCGGACACTATGAATTAAATTGGTCCGGAAGCGACCAGGCGGGAAAACCGCTACCAAATGGGTTATACTTCTACCAACTTAAATTCGGGAACAAGGTGAGTCCAATGAAAAAAATAGTTAAGCAGTACTAAAAGCTAATAGTTATGAATGCTTTAAAAACATCAATCGCAGTTTTGATCATGTTCTCGGTAGGTAAAATACATGGGCAAGACATACTAAGCAACAAGAGCCAGAAGATGAGAAGAAAAAGCTAGGCTATTGGCTCCCCAGCGATGCAAAAAAATCCAACACTGCCTTCTGGTTGCCCAATAGCCGAATCAGTGATTACATCGGAAGTATTAGGTCTAAGCACACATTACTCATTGCTGATGCTTGCTTTAGTGGCTCGATTTTTAAGACCAGGGCGGCTTTTGCCGATGCTCAACCGGCCATTAACAAGCTCTACCAAATGAATAGCCGAAAGGCTATGACCAGTGGAACCTTAAAACAGGTACCTGATGAGAGCATCTTCATCCGTTATTTGCTTAAAAGACTGGATGATAATGAAGAAAAATATATGTCTTCGGAAGAGTTATTCACCAGTTTTAGAATGGCAGTGATGAACAACAGCCAAAATGTACCGCAATACGGCACCGTTCAGAATGTCGGAGATGAGGGTGGTGACTTTATTTTTATTCGAAAAGGAATGTAGAAATTCTGTGAGGTTCCGATCTTCATGGCTTGAGACGTCTCTTTTTAACTTCGGCTTTCAATTTCCTTAAACCCGGAATTGTCATTTAGAAATTTATTTTCGCAACCTAATTCACTGCAATTCAGACACTTGCCTGCCTAACGGCATGGCAGACTCGAATTTCGATGCTCACCATAATGATACTATACTTCCGCTACATCGAAGCAGGGTGCGAGTACCTTTCTCACAACAACTTAGACTGCTCGCTACAAAGTTCAATGACAAATCCGGGGTTAAATAAAGGCCTTACACCTTCGTGTCGGGCCTACTAGGAAATTATTTATATCGAATTCCCCTCTTCTTCTGAGGGGACCTTTTGATCATCATGATCATGATGGTGATAGTCTCCGTGATGATACCAGCCGTGATAATGTCCATGATGGTAATTCCAATCCTTTGGTCCTACTAAAGCCACCAGGCTTCCAAAAGTGATAGCTGCCGTGGCCGCAACAATGATAAATTTTGATGTCCTTTTCATAATTAGTTTGATTTGTTTTCTGCTTGATTTCTGTGGCTACAACGTCTGCCGTAGCTTTCCTTAAAAGTGTCATACTCTTCGTCACTCATTGACCTGATCTTATCGGCATAATTCCAACCATATTGACCCTTGTAACGCCGATGTCTGAAAAAGCCGAAAAAAAAGGCCATGATCAGCAGGATAAAGATCACCTTCCCCAGGAAAAAGTAGGGTAGATAATAAAGGGCCGCACCCACTGTTAGGCCAATCAAAATGTGTTTTAAGATTTGATTTCTTAATATGTCATAATAAGTGCTTTTCTTTGTAACTAGGTAATTTAAGTTTTAACAACTTTGATTTGCTCCTCTGTAACTCTAATATCTGTTTTCTTAGGATAAAACCTTCTGATTACCCCAATCCTATTTTCAACTGTCCCTTTATCCTGACTAGTATAGGGACGAGTGAAATAGGCATCCACATCAAGGGATTGAGCAATCAACTCATGTTTAGAAAATGCCATATCATTATCAAAAGTGAGTGTTTCCAGTTTGTGTTTATCCTGAGAGAGTATCCTCCACAATAGCTTCGGCCATTTGATCGGCATTTTTACTGTGCATCTTTCTGATTCTGGTAAAAAGACTTGCTCGGTCTGTCATCACCAACAAAGAGCCTTTGTGGTTTTTACCCATCATTAAATCGACTTCTATATCTCCCAATCGTTCCCTTTTGTTAATGATCTGGGGTCGCTGTTCAATTGATTTTCGGGATAATACCTCTACGATCTTTTCTGTTTCCTCGTTTGCGCCTTCGTTTGCCATGTTTTAGATATGTGTATAGTTGTTTGTATTCTTGGTTCTCCTGGCGGTTGGTGTGCTTACATTCCCATATCCATTGGTAAATCCATTCATGGCTAAGTGGACATTCTCTCGTTTTCTTTCCCTGATGGCTGATCAATTCAACTCCATCTATCTTCTTGGAGCCGGTTAACTATCCAGTCTTTCATGGGTTTGGTGAAAATCACTTTTTGGCTTTTCTTGATGACGAAGATTGGTCCTCCTTTGTGCATTTGCTGTTCGATAGACACCAGCTCCCCTACCTCTTGAACCCACATTTCGCTTAAGCTCACGTGAGATCGTAGACGGGTGAAAATGAACGATACAGGCAATCTCCTTTTGAGTATAATAATGCTTCAATTTGATACCTTTGATCAATACTGAGATGTGTGTAGTTTTTTGACATTTTGCAATCCAAAGATTGCACTGCTCAGGCTTTTGAAGGATGAAAAAGCCCTTAAAAGCTTTTTCATCCTTCAATTGCACTTATTAGTTGATCTCAGCATATTTTAAGTTTTACATTACTTAATTAGTGTCTCTAAGAAAACAGCGAGTTTTAGGTCGTATTAAAATATTGCTTAAAATGGAACAATGAAAAAATCACTCACCTTGCTGACTAATAAAGGGTGACTTTGCTTTTATTCATTGTTTTTGATGGTTTTTGATAAAAATAGCCGGGTTTTAGCCTGGCCAGGACGCACTTCTGCCAGTGCCTAATCCTTATTAAACAGCTAAAAGGTGATTAAGCTGCTTGTTTCTGGCAATTGGCTTGCTGCTGGGCGGCCAGACGGTCAGCCTGGAGTTTACGCCCGATCTTGTGAAGGTTGTAGGCAGTAATGGCCAACCCGATGTAGCTATTGAAAGTTTTGCGGGTACGGTTCGGGCATCGGTCCAATCCCCGGTGTTCCAGCTCATTAATGTTGGATTCGATAGCAGAATGCTTGTTTTTCAACCTTTTGAAGGCTGGCGCTGATTCGATGGCTTTTTCTTCTTTGTTTAACCTACCCTTTTTAGGCATGATCACTTCTGGGATGAAGGTTTGCAGAGTTGCTTTATCCTCTTTATCGGAAAACCCCTTGTCGGTGCTCAGGCTTTGGATGGGGTATTTCTCAGCGATACGCCGGGCAATTGATAGGGTAAGTTGGTTGTCGGTTTGTTTTTCAGCTATTTGCCAGTCTATGAGTAAATGGTATTGATCCGAAGTGATGGCCAGATTCTTACCGATCTCCACATTGGGGTGCAGTTTGCCTTTTTTGATCATTTCGGCATAAGGTTGAAAGATGGAAAAGACTTTTTCGGCATGGGGAATGGTCTCTGCTCTGATCAACCGCCTGTCGAGCAACTCGATGTGCTTTTCCAACATCTCAAGATAATAGGTCAATGCCATCAGGGCTGCGAACTCCTCGATAGAGTTTCCCTGATGTTTTTCCAACATTTGGCCCACTTTCTTGCTCAAAGCACGGGCTTTAGTCAGATAGGAAGTGGCAGCCTGCTCTACCCGCTCCTCTTTGTTTTTTCCTCCTGAGCCGGTGGTCCTGCCCACGCTGCGCATCAGCCTTTTGAGGGATCTGCGCCAATCCCCGGACTTACGCCAGCCAGTAAAATACCTTTTTGAGACCAATAAATCAGCTACATCTATACACTTTCTGGCACTGTCCCATAGCAGGTTGTAGTCGGTAGGAAAGTGGGTGTCGGTTTCTACCACGAAACTATCGGTCTTGCAACGCAAGGCAACTTCCTCCCCTCCGGTTTTTCCTTTTTTTTTTTAAACACCTGGTGACCTGCTGCTACGATTACATCATTGATGCCGATGAGCAGTTCATCGTCCAGCAAGGTCACATTGTCATAAATGTTCTGGTACTTATACTGTTTGCCCACAGAGTAGTCGGTAGGTAGCACCCCCATAATGCCCCGTACCAACGTGTCGTAATTGGAGATATGGTGTAACTCATCGTAAGAGATGTTCATGCACAGGCGCACCTGGGCCAATACGAAGACCTCCCACAGACTCATACCCTCACGGCCCGTCTTTTTCTTTCCCTCAATGAGTTTGGAAGAAAGTAATTCAAAAATACGCTGGTTCCATTCAGGTTGGACATAGATATATTGAAGGGCGGCTGCCAGGGCAGCTAAGTGGCTTTTAGTTTTCACCGGAGCCTCTACTTGCTCGATGGGTGTGCATCTCCAGGGTAAGTTGGGGCTGGAAGGATTTCCTCATGGTTTGTATTTATATCGGTTATATGCAATATAATGATTAATCCTGATAAACCAACCGAAAAAATCGTTTCTTTTCTACACTGAATGAACAAAAAAAGGACAGGGATTTTACTCCCCGACAGACCAAAAAGCCTGCGAATCTCAAAGTGAATTCTTTGGGGGTTTTGAATGGAAAACCTTCAAATGGCCAATTAACAGGCTACAACGCAACTGTTCTTGATAATATTTGTGAATTTGATAATTCTACTGAATCAGATTCGAGAATAATTCAGCGCTGATTTGATGGAAAAAATACGAATATGATGGATAATCAGCATATTAGCCTGTTTTCATACAGACACTATTTAAGAAGACGGGCAACCTTGAAAATTACTTTAAATGAAAAATTGGAGATCCGATTTTTCGTAAAACAAAGAACCAAGATATTATATTATTAGGCTGATAATCAGTCATATATGAAGTTTTGGCGCTTAGAATGAAAAACAAAACTACTTTTAGGATCCAAGTGACTAATCAGTCTTGGTTCTTACATCTTGGATTTAAGAATCTGGCGGCTTGCCGCATCTTTTTCTCCACTCCTTCTTCAATCTATCCCGCTCTTCATCACTCATGCCTTTCCATTTTTCACGCCATTTTCCCCATTTACCTGAGCCCCGACGCATAGATGGACCAAAACGGAAACCGCCAACCAATATCCTCATCAACACCAGGAGGGCCATGGCCTGCCAATAGCTTAAGTTATTAACTCCCACTGATGGAGATACGGAGTAGTTCCATAGGAACATTACTACCCATGAGAGGGCAAATATTCCCAGCCCTATAAAAAGGACGATGCCAATACCTTTTCTCCTCATTCTCATATGTAAATTATTTAAGAATCATCGATTATTTAATTCATCATATAATGCCTGCAACCTTCTGCGTAAATGCTGTACCGCATATCTTTTTCTTGAAATCACCGTTTTCAATTTCTCTCCTCTCTTATCCGATATTTCCTGTAAAGTCTGGTCTTCCAGCTCATTCCATATAAAGACATTTCGTTGACTTTCCGGCAGTTCATCTAAAGCAGTCATCAATTCTTCCCAGAACATCTCTTTGAAAAAGAGCTCCTCTGGAGTCTCCGCTTCTCCAATAAGAAATTCAAAAACTTCACTCAAACTTCCCTCCTCGGATTCTCGGTCAGCCAATAGCAAATGATCTTGTTTTCGAAAGCGATCCGTGATCTTGTTCCTGGCCACCCGGTACAACCAGCCACTTTTGTTCTCGATTTCATCCAGGTCAATGATCCGACTTAACTGGTACCAAACCTCCTGTAAAATATCTTCCGCTTCCTCCTGGGATCGCACCCTGCCTCGTATGAAACCAAAGAGGTTGGTTCCGTATTTTTTGATGGTGGATAGGATATTCGACTTCCGATCATTCACGCAATGAAATTGCACAATCCCTGGCCCATAGACAAACCAGAAATCCACTGACAGTGTAAAAAAAATGTTGCATATATTCCAACTTCTGGCAGATTTACAACAATGATTGGAGGCGATATTTATAGCTAGCTTAAGGTAGCGGAACTTCAAGCCCAGCAAGGGTTCAAAACCATGTTAGGGGTTTAGAAACAAAGCATAAAAAAGGTAGTCAGAAATTTAATCTAACTGCTTACTTCACCGGCCCCCCTGCTGTTTTGTTATTGAACCAATTCCAGGAAGATTTAGCTAAAATCTGAGATTTAAAGCCGTATGTGCAGCTTTTAGATCTTAGTGAGATAAATAGATGTACAGGCCGCAAAGAATACTTCTCAAGCTTTGAAATGGCTCAAAACTTCAACAAATTGCCCCGCAATAGGGATTTTGCCAGAGAGTTCTATATCGCTTGTTAGTATCGAATAACTTTCTAATTCTTAATAAATCTATCCACAAAAGATTTATTATACATCGAAATTATGATAAAGTAAATCCCTGCATTTGCGTACTCGTATGTTTGATTCCTAAAGTTTCTTTGGAGATAAAAGGCGAGGAGAGTGGGAGAAATATTTGCTTAAAGGTAATCAAAGGATATACCGGAAGAAAGTGTACCTCCCCACTTTCCTATCACTTCTCCAAGTCTGAACAGTACTTAGGGAACTCCTCTAAAAAGTATCCCGCATATTACGAGTATAGACCGTAAGAAGCTGCCTATTATTTAATCATAACATCAAAATTATGAAGGTTCTTAAACAATCGATAGGCATTGACATTTCTAAAGACAGTCTCTCATGTTGCTTTGGCTATGTAGATCAAAAGCAAAATGAGCATTTCTCAAAAAGCAAATCATTTCCTAATAATGAACGAGGCTTCAAATCGCTGCTGAAATGGGCGGAGGAAAAGTCCTTAAACAAAGATGTTTGGTTTGTGATGGAGGCTACAGGAGTGTATTATGAGAACTTGGCCTATTGGCTATTTGAGAAGAAGGTTTTGGTAAGTGTTTTCCTGCCTGTTAAGGTCAAACATTACGCCAAAACCCTGGAAATTAAAACCAAGACAGATCTGGTTGATGCCATGATCTTATCAAAAATCGGACTAGAAAGAAAGCTCCGTAAATGGGCTGTTCCATCCCCAATAATGTATCAAATCAAAGGATTAACTAGAGAGTATAGGGAAAATAAAGCCAAACTGGTAGCCTCTAAAAATCAGATGCATGCGAAAACTCATGCCCATAAATGCTTGAGTAGTTCGCTGAGAAGATTAAAGAAACAAATCCGACTACTGGAAAATCAATTAATCGAAATCGAAGCTGAGCTAAGAGTTTTGATCATGACTGATCCTGTTTTGAGTGACAGGATTGAAAGGGTTCAATCAATACCTGGTATTAGTTTTATGACAATCGTCTGTATACTCGGTGAGACCAATGGATTTGCTCTTGTCTCTAACGGCAAGCAGCTCGCTAGTTATGCCGGGTTAGATATTCGTCATAAACCAGTCCGGAAAGAAAGAAGGCAAGTCCAGAATTTCTAAACAAGGTAACAGTTTCATTAGAGGCGCACTCTTCATGCCTGCGCTTTGTAGTAGTGTACACAATCCAGATCTGAAAGCGTTCTACCACAGGATAAATGAAGGTAAACCCAGCAAGAAAGTAGGTGTCATTGCTGTGGCTAGGAAGCTTTTGATATTAATGTACACACTCTGGAAAAACAATACAGAGTATATTCCTAATTATAGTACTGTTTAAATTTGGATTTTAACACAGTACCTTTCTAATCAACAGCAGTCAATCGTGCTTATTACTAAGAACAAATCAGTGTGACTTCACTTTTCATTAACCTTTTTAACTTTTCATCGATGCACCTTAACTTTTGGTTAACCTTAGCCGGTCTTCTAAATCAGTATTATTGCAAGTATGATCTTTTTACACAGAAGGAAGTACTTTAAAAACCCGTACTGCATATAGCGCTATTCGTGTAATTCACAGTAAATAATAATGAACAAGGATGTCAAAAATGAAACATATTATCAATTTTTTATTAAAACCGGCACACATATTTATTGTATTGCTTTTTTTCACTGTTTCTAAGAACGGTTTTTCACAGGATAAATCTGAAATATTTTATCAATGCCTCCCTTGCGGTTGTTCTGATGATGGAAAGCAATTTGATCATCCAGGAGATTGCCCAAGTTGTGGTATGGCGCTCAAAGAGCGAACAGTGCCTTACGGTTTTTTAAAATCATTTGATGAACCAATGAATGTGGCTATTTTATTATATACTCATGCCCAAGTTCTTGACTACGCTGGACCTTATGATGTCTTTGTCTCTGGAGGTGAGCAAAATTTTAATGTTTATACCGTTGCAGAAACATCTGGGCCGATTACAACCATGCCCAATCTAAGTGTCAATCCTCAATATACTTTATCAAATTGCCCCAAGCCGGATATACTCATTATACCAGGTGGTATGTGGAGCAGTGTTAATCAAAAGACGAAAGATTGGGTGAAGCAAAACTCAAAAGATGCCAATTATGTATTCTCCATTTGTACAGGAGCATTTATTCTGGCGGAAATCGGTATTTTAGACGATTTAGAAGCAACCACTCATCAAGCTGGAATTAGTAGTTTAGAAAAAAATTACCCGAATATCAAAAAAGTTCACCACGATAAGCGGTTTGTTGACAATGGCAAGGTCCTTACTTCTGCTGGTGTTTCAGCAGGAATAGATGCGTCCTTATATTTAATTTCTAAAATTCTCGGTAAAGATGGGGCTAAAGCCGCAGCAAATAATTTAGAATATAAGTATTGGGAAGCTGAAAATTAATCAATGCTTAATCCCGCTGTGACAGGCTTCATGCATTAAAGATGTAGTTGATAAAAACTATTTTTCGCTGGCATTTTACTTGCAATGGGAGCGCTTGTCATTAATATGCCTCCCTTGGTAATGTTCAACTTATTCTTGTTCTCTATAATTACTTCAGGGGTTATTGTAGATTCTCACAACTCTATTTTTACCGAAAAGGAATCTAAGATGGGTAAATGTCTTGTTAACAATAACATCCGGAAACTGCGTTTTCACAAAGACATCCTCACAAAGCACTTAATGGATTACCTCCAATATTGTATTACCAGAATGCTGTGAACAGTGGAAAAGTACTACCCAGGAAATCAACCCCTGACTTTACCTCAATTAACAGCTCGACAACATTGGATATGAAAGAAAATTGTTGGATTTAGAGTGGTCAGAAAGCAGAGAAGGCTTCAGAAAGACAAGTAATTGTTGCACCAATGCCTACACGATGAACTTCATTCAAATCAAACGTATCAATATAGCTTATATTGACTTCTTGCCCATTGATCAGCTCATCCAATGGTAGATCATTAACGTTCACAGGAAAAAGCTGCTTGTTCATATCAACTAGTTCAAATTGCACAATGTCGTGATTTGAATTAAACTGTGAGCCCTTTTCAAAAACAGCTTTTATGTTGCACTTCTCTTGATGACTACTTTCAAGTGAATAGATAACCTTTTGAAGTGAGCGTATGTCTTCAAACAAAGTGGACTTTAGGGACAATAAAGTTAGCTACATAATCAATACCTGAGATAGGTGTTTTTTTCTTCTCTGTTTCATGGTCACTCATGTACAGGCTCGGTAACTTTTCAATATTTAGGGTATGCGCTACAGGATAAATTAAATCCAAACGCTTTTTTACGTTCTCCAGTCCTATTCCCTTGGATAGACTGTCTCCCTTGACAACTTCCTTAAAAGAGTTTTCACACTTAAATTTCAATCTACCACCCTTTATTGATCCTCTGATGTGTCTTGTAATGGTATTTATCAATCCAATTATTGATTCCCAAGTACCGATCTAAACCCGTTTGTGCTGGATTGAGATAGATGTGTTGGTATTTAATAGTGCGCCAAAAACGTTCAATAAATATGTTGTCTAAAGCCCGTCCTATTCAATCCAGCTTTTGGAACGCATTACTGCTTTTTTCCATTGTTCCATTAATGATTTCCTCTCATCATCGCCAATTGATGGTATGTATCTTTTGCTTAACTTCCATTTACGGCTAACAGCATCAAACGAATTAAAATCACCCACTCCTAATGCACTGAGGTATGCAGCGCCTAAAGCAGTTGTTTCATTGATCACAGGTACATCAACAGGTATCCCCAGAACATCGGCTTGAAATTGCATAAGAAATTGGTTAACAACTGCTCCACCATCTACCCGCATGACTTCTATTGACATACCCGAGTCCTTTTGCATGACTTCCAGATTCTCTGCTACTTGAAAAGCAATTGCCTCCAAAGTTGCCCTGACAATGTGTGCCCTTGTTGTTCCACCTGTAATTCCAATCATCATACCCCTGGCATATTGATCCCAATAAGGAGCAGCTAAACCGGTGAATGCCGGCACAAAAAATAATCCACCAGTATCTGGTACTGATTTTGCCAAAGCTTCTGTTTCATCTGCATTATTGATAATTCCAAGACCGTCTCTAAGCCATTGAATAGCAGCACCGGTAATATAAACGCCCCCGTCCAATGTGTATGAAAAATTTTCACCAATACCCCAACCAACTGTCGTAATTAAACCATTTCTTGATATGACAGGTTTGTCCCCAGTATTCATGAGCATAAAACATCCTGTACCATAAGTGGTTTTTACTGTACCTAAATCGAAGCATGCCTGCCCAAAAAGAGCTGCTGCCTGATCCATAACACTTCCCGCAATTGGAATTTTCGCATCGAAAAAATCAACAGGAGAAGTATAGCCAAATATACCCGCACTCTCTTTAATGTCCGGAAGTATAGATTTCGGAATCCCTATAATTTCAATGATTTCATCATCCCATTGTTTTTTATGAAGATTGTACAACATGGTTCTTGAAGCAGTAGAAGGATCAGTCATGAATACTTCTCCTGACGTCATTTTCCAGATCAGCCAGGTATCTAAGGTTCCTGCCAACAACTCTCCTTTTTCTGACTTTATCCAGGCATTTTCCACATTATCTAATATCCATTTTATTTTAAGTGCCGAGAAATATGCATCTACTGGAACACCTGTTTTTTGGGTGATTATATCTCCATGATCCTCTTTTAGCTTATCCGATATTTTAGCTGTCCTTCTGTCCTGCCAAACGATTGCATTGTAAATAGGTTCGCCGGTGTTTTTATCCCAAACCATGCAGGTTCCGCCTTGGTTATCTATTCCTAAAGCCCTCAAATCCTGAGCTTTTAATCCAGCTTTGTCTAAAGCAATTGCAACAGATTCTTTGACCTTCTCCCATATATCTTTCGGATCATGTTCAACCCATCCTGGTTGAGGGTAGAACTGCGTATGTTCAGCATAACCTTTTCCGCATATATCCCAATCTTCATTAAATATTAAAGCTGTTGTGCCGGTTGTTCCCTGGTCAATACCTAAATAATATCTTTTTTTCATTTTGTAAGTTCAAGTAATAAGTGCAATTTTCCTTTGTAGCACTTGCTTTGCGTTTAGGTAATTAAATTTTCTAACAGGGCGTTCATTGATTTTGTTTTCAACAACTTTGATTTGCTCCTCTGTAACAAATCTAATATCTGTTTTCTTAGGATAAAACCTTCTGATTACCCCAATCCTATTTTCAACTGTCCCTTTATCCTGACTAGTATAGGGACGAGTGAAATAGGCATCCACATCAAGGGATTGAGCAATCAACTCATGTTTAGAAAATGCCATATCATTATCAAAAGTGAGTGTTTCCAGTTTGTGTTTATCCTGAGAGAGTTCCTCCACAATAGCTTCGGCCATTTGATCGGCATTTTTACTGTGCATCTTTCTGATTCTGGTAAAAAGACTTGCTCGGTCTGTCATCACCAACAAAGAGCCTTTGTGGTTTTTACCCATCATTAAATCGACTTCTATATCTCCCAATCGTTCCCTTTTGTTAATGATCTGGGGTCGCTGTTCAATTGATACCCTATTCGGGATAATACCTCTACGATCTTTTCTGTTTCCTCGTTTGCGCCTTCGTTTGCCATGTTTTAGATATGTGTATAGTTGTTTGTATTCTTGGTTCTCCTGGTGGTTGGTGTGCTTACATTCCCATATCCATTGGTAAATCCATTCATGGCTAAGTGGACATTCTCTCGTTTTCTTTCCCTGATGGCTGATCAATTCAGGACTCCATCTATCTTCTTGGAGCCGGTTAACTATCCAGTCTTTCATGGGTTTGGTGAAAATCACTCTTTTTGGCTTTTCTTGATGACGAAGATTGGTCCTCCTTTGTGCATTTGCTGTTCGATAGACACCAGCTCCCCTACCTCTTGAACCCACATTTCGCTTAAGCTCACGTGAGATCGTAGACGGGTGAAAATGAACGATACAGGCAATCTCCTTTTGAGTAGCTCCTGTTTTCAATAATGCTTCAATTTGATACCTTTGATCAATACTGAGATGTGTGTAGTTTTTTGACATTTTGCAATCCAAAGATTGCACTGCTCAGGCTTTTGAAGGTGAAAAAGCCCTTAAAAGCTTTTTCACCTTCAATTGCACTTATTAGTTGATCTCAGCTTTTCCTTTATTTAAATAGTGACAGCAGATTCCATTTTTTCAGATTCCATTTTTTCACTCTGTATAACTTCATATTTCAAATCTTTTGAAAACCATACTGCTAACGCGATGGCTAATATGCCTGCAATAAGTTTCCCCAACACTACAGGGGTTATCATATCGGGCCTTACACCAGCAGTAAACCCAAGATGATCTCCCAAAGCTGCGGTTGCTGGCACCAGCCAGGCTGTATTAATCACTTTGCCTTTTGGAGTCATATTTTTCATCATTTTATACACCGGAATACTATTGGCCAAAGTGATGACGATACCTGCCGCACTAACCGCATCCATCCCAAGTTTTTGTCCAACCCTGGTCAAAGGTTTATCCATTACCGTAACGATAATATTTAAAATAGGAAATGTGCCAAGCAGGATAAAGCTGAGATCAACTAATAAGTGCAATTGAAGGATGAAAAAGCTTTTAAGGGCTTTTTCATCCTTCAAAAGCCTGAGCAGTGCAATCTTTGGATTGCAAAATGTCAAAAAACTACACACATCTCAGTATTGATCAAAGGTATCAAATTGAAGCATTATTGAAAACAGGAGCTACTCAAAAGGAGATTGCCTGTATCGTTCATTTTCACCCGTCTACGATCTCACGTGAGCTTAAGCGAAATGTGGGTTCAAGAGGTAGGGGAGCTGGTGTCTATCGAACAGCAAATGCACAAAGGAGGACCAATCTTCGTCATCAAGAAAAGCCAAAAAGAGTGATTTTCACCAAACCCATGAAAGACTGGATAGTTAACCGGCTCCAAGAAGATAGATGGAGTCCTGAATTGATCAGCCATCAGGGAAAGAAAACGAGAGAATGTCCACTTAGCCATGAATGGATTTACCAATGGATATGGGAATGTAAGCACACCAACCGCCAGGAGAACCAAGAATACAAACAACTATACACATATCTAAAACATGGCAAACGAAGGCGCAAACGAGGAAACAGAAAAGATCGTAGAGGTATTATCCCGAATAGGGTATCAATTGAACAGCGACCCCAGATCATTAACAAAAGGGAACGATTGGGAGATATAGAAGTCGATTTAATGATGGGTAAAAACCACAAAGGCTCTTTGTTGGTGATGACAGACCGAGCAAGTCTTTTTACCAGAATCAGAAAGATGCACAGTAAAAATGCCGATCAAATGGCCGAAGCTATTGTGGAGGAACTCTCTCAGGATAAACACAAACTGGAAACACTCACTTTTGATAATGATATGGCATTTTCTAAACATGAGTTGATTGCTCAATCCCTTGATGTGGATGCCTATTTCACTCGTCCCTATACTAGTCAGGATAAAGGGACAGTTGAAAATAGGATTGGGGTAATCAGAAGGTTTTATCCTAAGAAAACAGATATTAGATTTGTTACAGAGGAGCAAATCAAAGTTGTTGAAAACAAAATCAATGAACGCCCTGTTAGAAAATTTAATTACCTAAACGCAAAGCAAGTGCTACAAAGGAAAATTGCACTTATTACTTGAACTTACAAAATTATTACCTCATCAAATCCCATATTATTTATTTATAAATTTTATAACTTGTTTACCAACTTTAGCACCATTGAAGTAACACCACTCGGCACCATGAAATCCGCCCAAAATATTACCGGCAATAAACCACCCAGGTTCTGATAGTTCACAGCCATTTGCCACGACCGGAACCCTTGAATGGATATCTACTTTTAAATTACCCTGTAAAGCAAGTTCACTGTTTGGTATAAGTTCGCCACATATAACTATGCCATCGCAAGGGATAGTTTTACCGTTAACCTCTACTCCGGATGCCATTTTATTTCCCACTATTGTAATTGATTTTGAAATTGTACTCTGATAATTCGGATTGCTCCATACCCGAAAGTAAAGGCGTTCAAAGAAAGAACATTGGGGAGAGCTATAACGATCAATTATTGTTACGTTGGAAGTTCCGGCATTTTCCAATTTTGCCGCAACCGCGTAAGCTATAAGATCGGAACCAATAATTACTGGATTTTTAAAAGGCAATATATTCCGCTCATCCAAAAGAATGAGCAACTGTTTGGTGAAAAACACTTTTGCTGGCCTGGAACCAGCCAGCCAGCCCCGCTCAGCTTGGTTTTTTCCCTTGACCCACACGCCATAATTATAGCATCAGAAGTCATGTTCATTTTACCTTCGGCAGAATTAACATAGGTTATCATCTTCTTTCCGGCATCAATACTTAAAACCTGACTTTGTAGTTTTATTTGTGCCGATGTTTTTAACAACTGCTCCTCAAGCCAGTTTGCATATTCGGAACCGAACGTTGGGATGCCTCCTTTTGACCATCTCATAAATGTTCTCACCCCCCGTTTCTTCTTTTTGTATAAAGAAGGAATGCCTCCAATTTTATCACCGCGCTCTATAATTGCAATTGAATTCACCCCTCGTTTCGATAATGCGACCGCTGCACCAGCCCCTGCGGGACCTGCACCGATAATGACAACGTTATAGTGTTTTGCTGAATCCAATTTCTAACTTCTTGTCGTTAACTTGTCGGAGCTAATGAAGCGATTTCGCTTCCCGGCCCACATTTTGTAATTTCATTTAACGGTATTTTACAATGCTCCGAAAGAATTGCGGCAATATTAACCATGCAGTCAAAACCCTGACACCGGCCCATTTGAGAACGGGTTCTTCGTTTTATTGAATCTAACGTACGAGGTTTTAAAAGAGAATCTAACTGCCCTATAATTTCACCACGAGAGATTTGCTCACAATAACATACAATATTGCCAAGGTCAGGATTTCCTTTAATGAATCCTTCTTCTTCATAAGGACGCTTCCACCATCCTGGCCATTTACTTTCAGGTCGGCTATTCACGGCAGACGGGTCTAACTCTAGTGCTAAGCCAAGTTCCTGATGCAATTTGTCAACCAGGTATTCAGCTAAAGTCGGAGAAGATGTAATTCCGGTAGAACGAACCCCTGCAACTGTAAGGATACCAGGGTGATTATCATTACTTCTTATCCAATAACTACCTTGGCTGCAATTTGAACGTACTCCTGAAAACAAACCAATTGCAGGTTGTTTTTGCAGATCCGGATACAATTTCGAAGCTCCTTCCAATAATCGCTGAAGCATATCGGTTACAGTATCTGTTACCGTAATATCATCATGTGAAAAATCTTCAGCCGTGGGGCCTGCCATTAGATTCCCAAAGATTGTAGGAATAACCAATACGCCTTTTGTTTGTGCTGTAGGTATTGGAAGCAGAATATGTTTTATGGCTGAACGACAATACTTATCAAATATCAAAAATTGACCACGCCTGGGATTCGTATCAAATGGTTCTCCATTGTATAGCTTTGCTAATTTCTCACTTCCAAGACCGGCAACGTTAACAATTATCTTTGTGATAATTTTTATGCCATAGTGAGTAACAAGTGTTTTGTGCGTTGCATCTGCATTTTCAATAGCAGTAATTTCCGTACCAAGAAGGATATCTGTCTCATTTGACAACGCAATCTCCGCAAAGGCAATCGATGCTGAAAAAGGGTCTGTTATCGATTCTCCTGGGATCAATATGCCACCCAGAACATCATTGGTAATTTCAGGCTCAAGTTCTCGAGCCTTTCCCCCACTCAACAACTGAATATCGGTGACACCATTTTTTAAGGCCTTTTCATAAATATTCCCCAATTGTTTATTTTGCTCTTCATCAATAGCTAATAATAATGCTCCACACTCTTCGAAAGGGATTTTCAAGTTTTTTGCTAATTCCGGCCACTGTAGTGAAGCTTTCCTCACAAGCCTTGATTCCAGTGTGCCTACCGGTGCATCAAACCCTGTATGTACAATTGCACTGCTCCCTTTACTTGTACTTTCGCCAACATCATAATTTTTATCCAATAAAAGGATTTTTAATTTGTAGTTTGAAAGTTTGCAAGCCAGGGCGCAACCTACTATACCTGCACCAATAATTGCCACATCGTATGGGGTATTGCTCAACTGTGCCGGATCATTAAATTTTAATGATTCATCAAGGTCACCATCCGGCCAGTTATATAGTATTTTCCCGGGGTGGCTCATTTTATATCTTTTTGATTTGTTTAAAAATTACTTCTGATTGTCATTTAATAATATGTAAGTTCAAGTAATAAGATCATTCTTTTTTTGTGACTCTTGGACCTGAGGGCAAGTGGACAAAATCAAATGGTTTTTCCAGTATCGATCAAGGCATAAATAATCCTGAGTAATTTGTTGATCACATTTTCATCACCAGGAAGTAGTGTTTGCTTTCAACAAGCTTTCTATCCCGATCATCCGGGACTCCTTGTTAACTCTGCACACGGCCATAGCTGCCATATAAAGCACCGATTTGAGCTTCCTATTACTTCGCGTGGTGCACCTGGATTTGTAACTCATATTACCCGCTTTGGTTAGGATAGGGGCAAACCACATCATAAAAAGCTACCTTTCTACTTGACGTTAACCTCTTGTAATTTCCTGAGATGATGATCGACACGGCAGTGATCATTCTTACTTTCGAAAACGGATGTGTATCTACAATCGATAACAGCAGGCAAGCTGTTTACGGCTATGATCAGAGAGTAGAAGTTTTTGTTTCGGGAGGAATGGCCGGGACTACCAAAAATACGCCAGATAATCATTATTATTATAACAAAGATAGACAGTCAGGATCATTACCACTGAATTTTTTCATGGACATGTATCTAGATTCATATTACAACGAGATGCGGGAATTTATTGATTGCCTGCAAAATGATGAAGTGCCTAAGGTAGGGCGAAGGATGGTCTAATGTCGTTGGCGATTGGAATAGCTGCGGGTGTATCGATGAGGGGAAATCGTGCTGTTGAGATTCCGGAATCGATGGGGTAATCTATGATGGGTAATTGTAGAGGGTCGAGAAAGGGCACAAGCGGACCATTGCGCCATCGAGGTAGTTGGGTAATTCAACGGTTGGGAAAAGCTCCAAGCGGACACCTGCGGTGGCACTAGTTACACCGTAGGCATCCCATCGGAACAAACTCGCGCCAGCCAGAATAGTGATGAACTATAAATAGATAATCGGCAGTTGACAGTGGACGGTTGACTGTCGACTTTTTAACTATAACAATAGTAACCGTTGCGCAACCCTAACTACGGAGTAATGATGGCTTTAAATAAGCCGTTTTAAGACATCAGCTTTTTAGGGGCTTGAATCCATTCTCAAAAGTTTAAGGGTCGTATTTGGATTTAAATCAAGCTTTATAGGCCCAAATAGTTGAGTGCAAAAAGCAGTGGCACTTTTGGCCATGCTTTGAACCGTTTTTGTTGTGAACTTTAGGTATTTCTTGAGATTATAGGCCATTGCTGCCAGTAGCATCACTTTGTTGGCTTGTTGGATACCTATTGTATTGACTTTTCTCATCCCAAGGAATTG
>CAXXNX010000001.1:0-19393 GCA_963664285.2 Cyclobacteriaceae bacterium | reverse complement strand
TTATCTGAGGAAATTACAACGATTAAAAAAAGGAGATACAAAGGTTAAATCACTTATCAAACAATTTCGTGAGCAATACAAAATGAGGCCGGCCATGATGGACGTCCTTGATAAGAACTTCCCAGAAACGATGATACCGCCAAAAGGTAAAAATGTGCAAAAAATGATCGATGAAAATTTGGGCTTATTTTAAGTGTGAGCCACAGATTCTGTATCTCTCTTCAGGACATCGGTAATGTTTTCTTTCACCCATTGACCGGCAAACCTCAATACCTCTGTAGCCATTTGCCTTTTGCCTTCCGGAAAGCGATGATAGAGGCTAGACTTTTTTAATCCTGTAGCCTTTGCCAATTCCTCCAGGCTGGCTCCATCATAACCAACTCTTCGAAAAACCTCCGATACGACCTGTCTCCTTATCAGGAGTGCCTTCATACATATAGTTTCCGCGCTTCATCAATACACCTTCCTCCCGTTGAATGACAATATGTTCTTCTTCGGAATAGGAGTTATTCCCACCTTCCAGCACATATAAAAAACAAGCCTCATTGGGAGAGGATTTTGCCTTTTAAAGGGCGGAGTGACTACAGCTTTTTCAAAAACCTTTTTTTTAAATAAATTTAGAATGCGGTGTTCAATGACCATTATTTGGAGATAAGCAATTACGCTCTCTCTATGTTTAATTTTTTCATTCTTGCTTCCAATGTTGTACGTTTTATACCCAAAAGTTTCGCTGCACCCATCTCTCCGCTCACTTTCCAATGGGTTTTTTCCAGTGTTTTGAGGATAAGTACTCTTTCATTCTCTTCCAGGGTGACTATTTGCTCCTTATTTGTTCTGCTTGATGTTTGGGGCAGGGAATCACCCAGGTTCAGCTTGTTGCTGGTACTGGTAATGACAGCTCTTTCAATCACATTTTCCAGTTCACGCACATTACCCGGCCAGGTATATTTTGACAAAGCATCTGCTGTTGACTGAGTAATTACATCTACTTTTTTACCAAAAGCAGCCGAATACTTAAGTAGGAAATGGCTGGCCAACAAGGAAATATCTTCAATTCGATCTCTTAAGGGAGGGAGTTGCAAGGGGAATACATTCAGGCGATAATAGAGGTCTTCACGGAATTCACCTTTTTCAACCGCTTTTTGCAATTCTCGGTTCGTGGCAGCGATTACCCTTACATTAACTTTTGTGGTTTGAGGATTCCCCAGCCGCTCAAATTCCCCTTCTTGTAGCACCCTCAACAATTTAGGCTGTAGTTCAAGCGGCATTTCTCCGATCTCATCCAGGAAAATGGTTCCCCCGTCAGCCAGTTCAAACCGACCAATTTTTTTGGCCAATGCTCCGGTAAATGCCCCTTTTTCGTGCCCAAAAAGTTCACTCTCAATCAGGGTAGCAGGCAAAGCGGCACAATTTACTTTCACCAAAGGTCTGTCCTTACGATTACTTACGTTATGTACAGCCCTTGCTATAAGCTCCTTGCCTGTTCCTGATTCTCCAAGTATTAAGACCGTCGCATCAGTGGTCGCTACCTGCTCCAGTTGGTTAAGGACCTTCCTGAATTTCTTGCTCCGACTAATAATCTCCTCAAAATTGTGATTGAGTTTTATTTCCTGTTGAAGGTATTTATTCTCCATCTCCAGGCGTTCCTTTAGTTCTTCCAATTCAGCAAGTGCCGCTCTTAGAGCAGCTTCAGCCTCCCTCCTCTTAGTGATATTCTTGAATGAGACCACAGCTCCCAGGAGTTCACCATTTTCATCTTTTATGGGTGTACTTATGTACTCTACAGGAAAACATGTTCCATCCTTTCTCCAAAAAACTTCATTATCCACGTGATGTATCTGACCATCGCTGAACGCAGCATAAATAGAGCAATTTATTGCCTCATAGACAGAACCGTCTGGTTTTGTATGATGAATGAGTTCGTGTTGGGATTTCCCAATCATTTCTTCCAATTCATAGCCTACCATTTCGGCAGCAGCCCTATTGACAAAAGTTGTGTGTCCCTTGTCATCCAAACCGTAAATCCCTTCACCTGCTGATTGTAATATTAACTCATGATGCTTCTGCAACTGTGTCAGCTCTTTTTTTACCGCTTCTAATTTGTCGTCGGTTGTTTTTTGCACACCACCTTTTGAATTTGAAGTTTTACCAGCTTCCATTCTATTCACCGAGTTTTACATCTAATAATAAAGAAAAATTCAATGTGCCAATATTTTGGCACTAAGCCAAATAACAATAAATAAGTTTTTTTAATCCTGCAGCCTTTACCTTTTTCGGAAGTACTGTATTAAATAAACTCAAAATAATGCTCCGAAATTACTTGCTAATCACCCTCCGCATCCTGAAAAAACAAAAGCTATTCTCCATCATAAACATTCTTGGTCTCACCATTGGGATGACTACTCTGTCCTCATCCTTATGTGGGTACAGGACGAATTAAGCTATGATGATTTTCACCAGGACCTCGGTCAAATCTATCGGGTTTATGAATGGCAAACCTATTCAGGCGGAAACTCCTTCCCTACGTATTCTACACCTGGAGCTCTCGCTCCAGCTCTCAAAGAAAGCTACCCGGATATAGAAGCATCCGCACAATTCTCACCTATATGGTCTAATCTAGTCTTCAATTACCAAAATGAGCTCTTCAATGAAGATAAGGGCTTTTTTGCCGGACAAGATGTTTTTAAGATCTTCCATTTTGAATTTTTGGCAGGCCAAGCAGAAGGTTCGCTGTCCCGACCCCACACTATGGTGGTCAATCGTAGCCTTGCAGAACGTTATTTCGGTCTTGATTGGCAAAATCAAAATGTTGTAGGAGAAAGCATTCAACTCTCCAATAACTGGCAATATGAAATTACCGCAGTGGTTGAAGATTATCCTTCCAATTCAATTTTCGGTTTTTCTTTCATCGTCCCGTTCGAATCGCTCAAAGAAATGTGGGATTGGGAAAGTTATCTGGAATGGGGTAGCAACTACACCAACACTTACCTTAAATTGTCGACTGGTGCAGACTCCGAAGCTCTCGGTAGAAAAATTGTTGAATATGTGAAGGAAAGAAATGAAGGCTCGGTAGTTGATCTTCATCTCTACCCATTTACTGAATCTTACCTACATCGACTGAGTGGTGGTGGACGCATTCAATACGTCCGGATATTTTCAGCTATTTCTATTTTTATTCTACTGATTGCCTGTATCAACTTCATGAACCTGGCAACCGCAAAATCAGGCACCCGGTCTAAAGAAGTTGGTATACGGAAATCAATCGGAGCGAACAAAAATCATTTGGTTACCCAATTCCTTTTTGAGTCCATAGCCATAGCCATCATCTCCCTTATCCTGACTATAGCAGCAATTCATTTACTACTGCCCAGCTTCAACGACCTTACGGGTAAAAGTATTTACATTGATTATACAGCCTGGACTTATATCATCGGGCTGATAAGTATTACTTTATTGACCGGTGTAATTGCAGGAAGTTACCCGGCATTTTATATCTCTTCATTCAAACCAACTGAAGTGTTGAAAGGAGTGGTCCAACTCAAAGGCGCAGTCTTAAGAAAGGTGTTAGTAATTATTCAGTTCTCGCTATCAGTGATTCTGATAGTCAGCACCATTGTGGTCAACAAGCAACTTTTTCATATTCAGAACCAGGAAATCGGCTACCAAAAAGAAAATATTATCTATTTTGAGATCAATGACAACTTCGTTCGTCGATACCAACTACTCAAAAACCAATTTCTGCAAATTCCGGAAGTAGCCAATGTTTCTGCCAGTATGCAACTACCGGTAAATGTCGGTAACTCCACATCCAATGTCATCTGGCCAGGCAAAGATCCTGATGAGTCGATCCTGATTAATGTGTTCCGAGTTGATTACGACTACATTAATACAATGAATATGGAAATGGCGGAGGGACGAGACTTCTCCGCCAAGTTTGCCTCTGATTCCACTAATTACCTGGTAAATGAAACCTTTGCTCAATTAATTAGTGATGACAGTTCACTGGATACTGAAATCACCATGTGGGGCGAAAAAGGTAATGTTGTGGGAGTAGTTAAAGACTTTAACTTTCAGCCACTAACTGATAAGATTGATCCCATGATCATCCGTTGTGATCCCGAAATGGTCAGCACTTTGACTGTCAGGTTAAATGGAGGCAATTTCAATAATGTAATCAGTGGTATTGAAGATATCTGGAAAAATGTTAATCCAGACCTTCCTTTCGAATTTCATTTCCTGGACAAACAATTCGATGATTTGTGCCAGGCTGAAATCATGACTGGTAAGTTGTTCAATGTCTTTTCAGGTCTTGCTATTTTTATTTCTTGTCTCGGATTGTTCGGACTAGCGGCATTTACAGCGGAGCAGATGAAAAAGGAGATCGATATTCGTAAAGTACTTGGTGCCTCAGTTCAAGGAATAGTCTTTCTCTTCTCCAAAATATTCACCAAATGGGTAATCATTTCTAACATTGTGGCCTTGCCAATTGCCTATTTCATCACAGAAAAGTGGTTGGAGGACTACGCCTACCGGATCTACGTTGATGGTTGGATACTAGCTTCAGCAACCGGGGTGTCCTTACTAATTGCACTAAGTACTATTATCTACCAATCATTAAGAACTGCGGTTTCAAATCCGGTGGATGCTTTGAGGAGCGAGTAATTCAATGCCTTCAAACCGGATGGAAATTTCGTACTTTGGAGGCATGAAGAACTTGAATCTCATTTTATTTCTCTCAATGTGGTCTTGTTTTTTACAGGCTCAAACTTTTGAATTTGTTCTAAAAGACTCAAAGGAGTCAGAATCAAAGACCGTGATTGAAACGAATGATTCCTTCATCATAGACGGTACTTATGAAAAACCTGAATCATGGGCGACACATGCTTTCGTCATAAAACTGGAAGACAAAGGGGATACGGTTTGGACCCGTAAGATCAGTGGCACATCTGATGAACAAGATGCTGTAGTTGACCTACAATACGTGGATAACCAGAAATTCATCGTTTTGTGTAATTTGAATGAAATGGTAACCGTTTCCCTTTTAGACCAATCGGGTAAGGAACAATGGACATTCACCGATACCTTGTCAAAGAACGCCATTTCAATTACGCAAACAAAAGGCAATGGAATAGCATTTTGTACTACTTGCCGCTCAGAAAATGCCAACGAAGGAAAGCGCTCGATCTGCATCACTAAATTGGACAATACTGGCAAACATCTCTGGTCGAAATTCATTGGCCAGGGTGATCAGGTAAAAGCATATACTATAGCTGCTACACCTAATGGAGGTATCCTTGTTAATGCCTGGCACAAGACCGAAGTTTCCGATCCACACTTAATTCAATTGGATGCTGAGGGTAAGGTGATTTGGCAGAAGACAATTGCTCCATATGGCATTGAATACGCTTTTGACATGAAAGTAGATTTAGATGGAAACATCATTGTAGCAGGACAATTTGCAGACCAGGGACTTCCCATACTGGTTAAACTCGATGGTGAAGGAAACCTGTTATGGAAACAAACCTATGAGTACGAAGGAGAAACGGGTAATTTCAGGGCCTATTCACTGGCTTTGACCAGGGATAAAGGATATGTTCTGGTTGGGCGCACCTCTAGCGCCAAAGGATTCCTACTAAAAACAGATGAGAAAGGGAACCGACAATGGTTACAAATTTTTAACGGAATTGAAAAAGCAGGCTTCCATGACGTAATTGAAGTTAAAAACGGAGGATATATAGCAGTAGGCATTACATTGTATGATCGGAATCTGAATACTTATATAGTTAAAACAGATGAGCAGGGTAATCTGTAATAACATATAACATGTACGGCAAACAACTCGCCAGAATTCATGATAATTGGTTTAGTGATCTCTATTTGTTGTTGAGCTAAAAATGCTGCCGAATTAATCACCACAGGGTTACCAAATCTAACAGGTCCGATGGTTGATTTTGGCTGTGGATCAGGAACCTTACTGGCAAAGTTTAATGGTATGATTACTAAAGGTTACGGTTTCGATATTTCTGAAGAAATGATCGAACTATCCAGGGAGAAGAATCCCAATTATCAATTTGAAGTTGCTGGTCTTTTTGAGTCAGAATTTCCTGATGCTCAAATAATTACAATGATTGGAGAAATATTAAGCTATGCGTCCTATGGCCAGAATGATTTGGACTCCAAGTTAAAATCCTTTTTCACTAATATTTCTTCGAAACTAATCGATAATGGCGTTTTACTTTTTGATATCTTAACTGACAATTATGACTATAACTATAGCAGTTTTTTCGATTCACCGGAGTATACATTGAGCATAAAAAGTAGCCAGGAAAACACAACGGTGACCAGAGAAATCATTTCATTTTTAAAGTCAAATAATGAAATATCTTATACCAAATCAAAGGAAATTCACCACCTGATAGTTTTCAATATTGAAAAAATAATGGAAATATTATTCGAAGTAGGCCTTGAAGTCAAAGTATTGGACAACTATCAGAACTTTCCATTACTGCCGGGTAGAAAAGC
This sequence comes from Cyclobacteriaceae bacterium, assembly GCA_963664285.2. Lineage (GTDB taxonomy): Bacteria > Bacteroidota > Bacteroidia > Cytophagales > Cyclobacteriaceae > JAJCYL01. The sequence goes on along the minus strand of CAXXNX010000001.1, from coordinate 12,871 downwards.
ATGCTTTTGTAGAGTTCATAACAACGTTTAATTAAATTACTCCACCAAACTCCTCGTTTTTGTTGGCGTAGTCACCAACGATTGATTAGCCCGCATTATTCATAGGCCACCAATTTTGGGATTAATAATGGGTTGCTAACTATTTTTGATTGGAGTGTATGTATTAATTTGAAGATCAACCAGGTTTCTGGATTTCAAAGGACATTAGAGCGTTTTTTTGTTAGAATTTTTCAATTTTCAGTCAAAGCTCTATTGTGGGCGTCCTTGAAAATTAGTTCAGCGAGAAGAAAGAGGGGTTAAAAATGGGATCAGGATTTTCAATAGAGGAGAGATTGATCATCATACTGATTACCTGCTCTTGAAAGAGTACAATTTTTGTTACAAAATAGAGTTTGAAAGTGCGTTTTTGGTGTATAGACATAGTGCTTCCTTTGAAGTAGAAAACGAACTTTTGTTTTTTAGTTATGCGGCCTGTTGGAATGGTGGATCAACTGTATTTAGCAATAGTTTTCTTTTACTAATTTTTACTGCGTTAGCGGTCATCACAGCAAAAAAGACAAACAGTCTTTCATTTTTCTCTCCTTTAACTTTAATCCTGTTGGTCCCGTAATGAGTTTTGTGGTCACCGAAGCTGCCTTCCATCACTGTAGCCCTTTGATTGGCGATGAGTCCACTGAGCCGACTGTCTTGTTTAGTAAGAGGTTGGGGGCCTTTCTTAGGAAAGCAAGTGAAGATTTTCTTTTTGGTGCAAAATCTTCGATTGGTATTTGTGGCATAGATCAGGTCAGCTCCCAATTGATTAAGTGCTCCAAAGTGTCGTTTGTACTTTACAGTACTAATCTTGAGCCGGGTGGATTCATTGAAAGCGTTGAAATTCATACACTCAATCATGCAGATCCCATCCACTTGCAGCATATGTACCTTCATGCCAAACTCAACTCTTTTGTTCTCTTTTCCCCTGACTATCGGCCTGACATAGGGTTTTGCCAATGATACGATGCGGTTTTTTAACTCTTTGGCCGGGTGGGTTTGTAGGAACTGCTGTTGTTCAAGTACTTTTTTGATGGTTCTCAGGTAATCTCTTTCCTGCTCATTAAGCAGTGGCAGTTTAGCATCGTTGAGAACTTGTTGAAGTTGGATCAACCCCTTGTGTAGCAGATACAACAGGGCTTTTTTACGCTTACGTCCTTCTTTATAGGTCTTCCTGCGTCTTTTCTCATAATCGCGTTGTCTGCGCTTTTGTTCAACATATTTGGAGCGAGGCCTTTTCTTTCTCACTACTTTACACCATCGGAACAATTGCTTTTCAAACACCCAATGGCAGCATTCCCATAACAGCTTTACATCAGTAGGAAAACGGATATAACTCTCATAACAGGTAGCGTCCATTAAAAGCACATGGGTATTATTCATGTCTCTTTTCCAATGTTCGATCAATATTTGTTGGAGCTGTTGCCAGTCTGTATGCTCAGCCAGATAACTGCGGATGCGGCTTACGATAGCATTGTCTCGAATCTTCTCTGTGTCTGATAACATTTTGCCACAGAACAACTGTAGGCTCCAATCGGAGTTAAAGCGTTCTATTAGTTTCTCATCACTGATACTCAGGTAGGACTTAAGAAACATCAGCGCAAACATCCCTTTTGAGGAAAACCACCGGGGAGCACCAGGTCCGTTATTTTCTTCAGGCAGGCAGTCCGCTAACTGATTCCACGGTAGACTATCATAAACTGCACCCAATTTACTGCTCTTAAACAAATACCATTTTGGAGTTAAACCATATTCGGGTTGGAAAAGCCTTTTTTGCATTCTAATTTGTGGTGTTAGATGTGTTCTACACCACAATCTAGCAAAACAAAAACCCCGAAAAAAGCCCTATTCGGCCGATTTCGGGGTTCTTTATCCTTTCAAACCTCTTTTAACTCTTTGATTATCAGAATCTTAATTTATTCAAAGACGCCCTATTGTGTTCTTATGGAAGAACATTTTTTTGATTAAATCAAACTGTTTAACTGATCGGTCAGTTCACCGTAAGCAAATCGCCCAGCAGGTATTGATATCTAAAGGCTCTTGAGAATTGTATTGTCAATGATCTTTTCCTTTCTTTCAGGCACGCCCCAACCTTCATCAGGTAAAGCCGGATATTGTCCACTTGCCATCGTTTAGCAAAGTGGTGTTTTGTTTTGGCAATTAATAATTTAATCTGCCGGAACATTTCATAACAGAGGGTAGCGATGATTAAACGCATGAAATTGGCCCAGTAGTGATGACAGGAAAGCCGGTCGGAATAAGTCATGTTTTTGAGTTCCTTTATTCGATTTTCACTGGCATCACCTCGCTTGACATAAAAATCAAAGTAAATCTGTTGAGCGGTCATCGCTTCAAAGTTGCTCACAAAGTAACGGACATTCATTCCTTTTCCGGTAGACTCCACTTTGGCGTACAGCTTTTCAGAACGATCCCAGCTTTTGGCCTGGTAAGTAAACGGGCCAACAAACTCTTGATGTTTGATGATTTTTGAAGCATATTCCTTTTTTACTTCAATGATAGTCTGTTTGGTAAAAGTCTTTAAAACTTCATTACTACTAATACCTAAACAAAATTGAAGGTCAAACTGCTTAGCTATCCGATAAAAAGATGCTCCTGAAAAGCCACTATCCGCTCGAATAAGGATCTTTACTGAGGGCAGTTTTTTTCTGATTTTAATGACAATCCTTTTCAATAAGGCCACAAACCATTTGTTGGAGTGACAATTGCCCGGACGTAGTACTGGTAAAATGACCTGACCGGTGTTCCCGTCCTTAAAGAACAACTCATGGTACATAGTCTGTCCATAATAGCCATTATACAAACTGAGTTGTTGGGATCCATGAGTAGGGTCATCGGTACCATCTACATCAATGATGATTTGACCAGTCTTCTCTTTCAACTCCTCTACATAACGGTCTACAAACCATTGACTCATCTGGTAGATCAGACTCCGATCGGCCTTGTTTTCAAATCGACTTAAAGTAGGCTGGGAACATAATCCGCTATCTAGTACTTTGCGGATCACCGGATCCTCTCGGAGTTTTTGTTCGTCATTGCAATCCTGATAGCTCTGCATCATTAAAAACACCCGTTGGCGAGGCATTTCTTCATAAGTGTATTCGATAAAAAAGGGGTTTCGATAGTCAGGAATCAGTGCGGCGAAGCTTTTTAATAGACCAGTCTTTCTCTCTACTTTTTCACTTAACAATATCGCTCCGTCTGAGCTAATCGCTGATGCTGAAAAATCAAATTTAAAAGCTTGTTTTCCTCGATAAAATACGGTATCTTTTTCCTTATATTTAGGCATAAATTAATTGTTTATTTTGTTGTCTAACTATCTCAATATAAGCAATTTATGCCTGTTTTTTATTGTCTACTATGAATTTTTCGGGTTAGAGGAGAATTTTTTAACTATTTTCATATTTATGAACCTCTCCCTCCACCAAATAATCTCTCCGTTTCTGCTAAATTGTACTTGTCATTTTGTTGATCATCATTAGTATTGCCGTCAAATGATCAATGGTAATCGCATGAGAAAGTCACTCCTCCTACTATTCCTATTACCGCTCAATCTTTTTGCCCAAATTCCGAAGCCTTCGGACATCTTTGGTTTCGAACCAGGAGCTGATTACAAACTGGCCAACTACGACCAGCTGATAGAGTATTACCAAAAGCTCGATCAAGCCTCGGACCGCGTAGTACTCACCGAAATTGGCAAAACCACCCTGGGCCGGCCTATGCTCCTCCTTTTCATTTCCAGTGAAAACAATATTGCCAACCTGGAGAAATACCGAAAAATCAGTGAGGACATGGCCAGGGCTAAAATTGATAAGGCTACGGCTATTGAAAACTCCAAAGAAGGCAAGGCGATCATCTGGATCGACGGTGGTCTTCACGCAACGGAGAGAGCGCCCGCCCAGATGTTACCTGAACTGGCCTATAAAGTAGTAACCGAAGAATCGGATGAAATGAAGAAGATCCGTGACAATGTGATCATATTATTGATGCCGGTGATGAATCCGGATGGGTTGGAGATCGTGGTTGACTGGTACAAACAAAATCTTGGTACGCCATACGAAACAACAAGACCACCAATACTTTATCATCACTATGTTGGTCACGACAACAACCGGGACTGGTTCATGAATAATATGCCTGAGAGTTATCATGTGAACGAGATCCTCTACAATAGATGGTACCCTCAGATTGTATATAATCATCATCAGTCGTCACCACCCTGGGCGAGAATATTTCTACCTCCCTTCTCTGACCCGGTGAATCCCAACATTCACCCTGGCACCACTACCGGAACCAACCTAGTGGGGGCGGCTATGGCCAACCGTTTTGCCATCAAAAAAATGCCAGGTGTCATATCGAATCTAACCTTTAGTATGTGGTGGAATGGCGGCATGCGCACAGTGCCCTATTATCATAATATGGTTGGCATTCTTACAGAAACAGGCCACACAACACCTACTCCCCGATTCTATCCGCCGGATTCAATACCCAAAGAAGTTGGCCGTGGTCGGGGAAAGTTGCGCACAGATGGCACTAAGATTTTTTATCCTTACCCCTGGAAAGGTGGAGAGTCTCACTTTCGGGACGCGGTTGATTACACTTTAACCGCCTCAATGGCGGTGCTGGATCTGGCCGCTGACCGAAAAGAAGAATATCTCTATAATATCTATTCTATGGGAAGGGATGCCATTGAAGCCAACCTCTTAGAAAACTTTTATGCTTACGTCATTCCAACAGACCAACACGATTTTAACGAAGCGACCAACCTGGTAAATATTCTTCGTCAGGGAGGAATAGAAGTCCATCAAGCCAGCCGGGAATTCTCAGCTGGTGACAAAAACTATAAGGCAGGATCCTATATCGCCTATGGGGCACAAGCTTTCAGGCCTTACCTGGTAGACCTGATGGAACCTCAAAACTATCCAGATCAAAGGGCTTATCCAGATGGTCCTCCTGTACCACCGTATGATCTGGCAGGCTGGACCTTACCCATGCAAATGGGACTGAATGTGGACCGTATTGAAAATGAATTCAAAGCAAAAACGGAAGGGATCACTACCCGGGCAACAGTAAGGGCCGGAAAAATCACCAAAGGCAGTTATGGATATCATTTATCCGCTAAGGCTAATCATAGCATCAAGGCAGTCAATCAATTGTTAGCCCAGGGAATCAAAGTATACCGCTCAACAGCCTCATCCGGAGATCTTAAATCGGGTGATTTTATCGTCGAGGGGGCAGCCGATGAAGTAACTCAACTGGCGCAAAACCTTGGAATTAAATTTCGCGGGTTAAATAGCGCCCCAACAGGCAAATCGGAAATTCTTAGACCTAAGGTTGGCCTCTACAAAAGTTGGGTAGCTAATATGGACGAAGGCTGGACCAGGTGGATCCTCACAGAGTTCAGCTTTGACTGGGACACCTTGCATGATGAAGACGTCCGCACCCGCGATCTCAGCCAGTACACTGCCATTATAGTGCCTGATCAAAGTGCGGAAAGGTTACTGAATGGTCACCGATCAGGCAGCATGCCTGACAAATTCACCGGAGGTTTAGGGTTGGCCGGCACACTCAAACTACAGGATTATGTTAAAGCAGGGGGAACATTTATCGCTTTTGATAAGGCAAGTGATCTATTTATCGAACAATTTGGCCTGCCAGTAAAGAATGTGGTTAAAGACCTCAACGATGAGAAATTTTTCATTCCTGGTTCACTGATCCGAACCAAAATAACCACCGGTCATCCATTGGCCTATGGCATGCAAAAGGAAGTGGCAGCTTCCTTCAATCGAAGTCGGGCATTTAAGACGGTTGTTAAGTCGAATAAAGGAGAAGGCGGTACGGAACAAACAGTAGAAACAGCTCCATTACCTGATGTGGATGTTGTTGCTACTTATGCAAAAAATGACATTCTTATGAGCGGATGGGCCCTTAATGAGGAAAAACACATCGGTGGCAAAGCAGCGATGATGAGCGTCGGACATGGTGATGGTAAGATTATACTTTTCGCTTTCAGACCCCAGTTCAGGGGACAGACGAGGGCTACTTACAAGTTGGTGTTTAATTCCATATATTCGGGATCCATGAAAAAATAAGACCCGATGAATTGGATCAAAAGCTATTGGTTTTTCGCAGCCATTCTGTGTTGTGCTTGCCAATCGAATGATACTTCTGAGTATCAGAAACCCAATATCATTTACATCCTGGCTGATGATTTAGGGTATGGAGAGTTAGGTGTTTATGGCCAGGAGAAGATCCAAACACCAAATATTGACCAACTGGCCAGGTCCGGAATGTTATTTACCCAACATTACTCCGGATCACCTGTCTGCGCTCCTTCAAGGTATATGCTGTTGACTGGCAAACATCTGGGACATGCCTACATAAGGGGTAATGATGAATGGGAGGAGCGGGGAGATGTTTGGGACTATGAAGCAGTGGTAAACGATCCCAACCTGGAAGGGCAGCGACCCATACCATCAAATACGGTCACCCTTGGCGACATCCTGCAAAATGCCGGTTATAAAACTGCATTAGTGGGAAAATGGGGACTTGGTGGACCACTATCTGACGGTATACCCAATAACCGAGGTTTTGACTTCTTCTATGGCTACAACTGCCAACGACAGGCCCATCAACTTTATCCCAAACACCTTTGGCGCAACCAGGAAAAACACTGGCTTGACAATGAGTTGGTGGCACCTCGACGAGACAACGAATTGGAGGAAGGGGCGCCGATCCCAGAGATCTGGCAAGTTATACCAAATGGCAGCAGAAGGACTATGCTCCAGCCATGATGCAAAAAGAAGCGCTCAATTTCATCGAAGAAAACAAGGATCAGCCTTTCTTCCTTTATTATGCCTCACCCCTACCTCATTTACCACTCCAGGTTCCTAAGGAATATATTGACCGGTACGTTCAATCACTAGGTGATGAAGATCCTTATGATGGTTCGAATGGATACTTCCCCAACCGCTATCCTCGTGCTGCCTATGCAGGAATGATCACTTACCTTGACGATCAGGTGGGTGAACTGATTGCAAAGCTGAAAGAATTAGACCTTTATGAGAACACATTGGTCATTTTCACCAGTGATAATGGCCCAACATATACCGGTGGTGTAGATGCAGAATATTTTAACAGTGCCGGTCTGTTTTTAAACAATTACGGTCGTACGAAGGGTTTTACCTACGAAGGAGGGATCAGGGTTCCGATGATCGCCAATTGGCCTGGAAAAATCGAACCTGGAAGTGAGCCGGATCACATTTCAGCCTTCTGGGATGTATTGCCCACCATTGCGGATCTTATTGATGCTGAGACACCCGAGGATATTGACGGTATCAGTTTTTTACCTACTTTATTTGAGAACGACACTGAGCAGATCAAACACGACTTTTTATATTGGGAATTCCCCAGTTATAATGGCCAACAAGCAGTACGAATGGATAATTGGAAAGGCATCCGGAAAGATATCTTTGATGGAAATATGAAAGTGGAGCTCTATAATTTGGAAGCCGACCCCACGGAATCTGTTGACCTGTCAGATGAAAATCCTGATATTGTTGCTCAAATTGAAGCTATTATGCAAAGAGAACATAAAACGGCAAAAATAGATAGATTCAAAATGAAAGAATTGGGAGATGTGTAGTCTTTCCTGAAATTGACAAACCATCTTTGAAACTAAAGTGCCATGAACACCAATCCCGAAGTTGACAAATTCTTAAAAGAGAAAAACCATCCGTTAAGTGTCGAAATTCAAAAGATCCGGGAAATCATACTTGCTACAGATCACCGAATAGAAGAAGTTATTAAATGGAGTAGCCCAACTTTTATATATAAGGGCAATATGGCTTCGGTTTTTATGAATGCTAAAAAACATGTTAGTCTAATGTTCCACAAAGGTGCTTTGATTAACGATCCGGGCGGACTATTAGAAGGTGACGGCAAGGAAACAAGGCAAGCCAGATTTCAGGACATGGGTGACATTAGTAAAAAGAAAGTTTCGCTGCAAGCAGTTATTAAAGAGTGGATAAAAATGCAGGACAACAATGACCTAAATAAATCGTCGAGTGATATTTGAAACCCATACACTATCTCCACCTATAGATCGGTTCATTGAATCTGTCTTTCATTACAAGGATTTTATGCCAGACCACTCCATCGAACGTGTGGTGCCTACAGGACATATTTTTATCATTTTTGAATTGGATGGTATGCAGCGAAATACCTTCGATAATGAAACACTTAAACCTAATGGCACCTTCACCAAGGTTTGGATATCCGGAATGCATCGAAATTATATCTCCATTTCGGCAAATCAGAAATCCGAAATGTTGGTCATCCAGTTTAAACCCTTTGGAGCATATCTATTCTTCCATTTTCCCATTGAGCAACTGAACGAAAAGATACTCCCCGCCGAAGATGTTATAAGTGAAGAACTGCTGAACTTACGAGAGCAAATTATTGACAAGGAGACCTCAAGTGACAAGTTCTTAGTCGCGGAAGAGTGGTTGAACAAGCGGTTTGATCTTGAAAAGGCTCCAACAGCCGAATTATTAACTGTTCTGGAAAATCTGCAAAGTGAACCGTGCTCAAATTACAAGGAAGCAATAAAAGGCTACCCCAATACACAGAAACATCTGATTGATCAATTCAAGAAATACATTGGATTAACTCCAAAATACTACCAACGCATCTTACGTTTCCATGAAATCTTTCAGGAAATGCAAAAAGAGAAAGGTGTTGCATGGCCCAAAATTGCTTACCAATGTGGTTTTTCAGATCAATCTCATTTCATTAAGGAATTCAAGCATTTTTCCGGCTTCAATCCACAGGAATTCATTCAGCAGGATTATAGCGAGGATGAGCAGAATTTCTTTCTGCTGGATCGTGAGAAGTAAGTCTAATACTCGTCATTCCACGGCCTGAACCGGGAATCCCTTGTCTTTCAATGGGATTCCCGTCATCACGGGAGACACGGTTTTCTTTTAAAATTTTTTGCTTGGTTAATTTTTTACAATAAACAGTTAAGATGGTGTACTACTATTGCGCTGTCAAAAAACATAAAATATGGATTTAGCAACAGCATTCGGAAACATCAATTGGTTGTCAGTAATCGTAGCCGCTGTATCTTCCTTTATAGTAGGAGGCATTTGGTATGGACCGCTATTCGGAAAAGCAAACTGGGATAAATGAATTCGGATTTACCAAAGAAGACCTCAAAAAAAGAAGTATTCCTAAAACATTTGGACTGTCATTGCTTTTGGCTTTTATTGCTGCTCTTATTTTAGATATATTCATTGGTGTGGAAGCGGATATAGTTTTTGCTACGTTGGCCTGGTTTTTAGCAGGTTTTGGGTGGGTAGCCACTTTGTTGGGTATACTTTACTTATTCGAAATGCAATCAGTCAAAGCCTATTTGATTAACGCTGGCTTTTGCATCATTTCTTTAACCGTAATGGGTGTCGTTTTAGGCGCCTGGTAATCTGAATAACATGGAAAAAGGACTATTAGAAAAAACCGGGAAACCACTAGAGCACTGGATTGAGTTAGTCCGGCAATCGAAAATCGAAAAGCATAAAGCCATCATTGATCACTTAAAATCCCAACATGGCGATTCACTCATGGATTTGCCAATTTTGTGGCCTTAAAATCCAAAAAATCCGATGCAGCTTCCATAGATGATTCTGAACTGCTAACCAATCAATACCAGGGAAAAGAGAATCTGAAACCTATTTATGAAAAGATAATCGCAGCCATTGACACATTCGGCAGTGATATCACCAAAACACCCAAAAAAGACAGTGTTAGCATTATCAGAAAAAAGCAATTTGCATTGATCAAACCGGCCACCAAAACTCGCATAGACCTTGGGTTAAAACTCAAAGACAAACCAACTAAGGAACGGCTGGAAAATTCTGGCCCCTTTGGCAGTATGTGTACTCATAGAGTTCAATTAACCTCACTTGATGAAGTGGATAGCGAATTGATTGAGTGGTTGAGAGTAGCTTATGAAAAAGCAGGATAAATACAATATTTAAGCGCTCAATACGAATTCTCAATTAATTCAAACTAAGATTAATCACATCTCTTAATACAGCCGCAGAAGTACCTGCCGGTTCTGCTTCACTGGTTTTCATGGCAATATTTTCATAGTAATCGGTTGATAGGTCGATCCCCATTTCCCAATTATTACAACTTCCCAAAAAAGAATCTGCTTGAACTTCGATCGGTTTCACCACTAAAATCCATTGATCATCCTTCTTTTCAACCAAACCAACCAATTTAATCTTATGATTTCGCGAGCTAGCTTGTTTGGCCAATTTCTCATCAATATTCCGAATACCCTTTATCCGGATATCAGATATGTCTCCTGAGAAATCGGTAAAAGACTTCATGATGATAAACAACTTATTGGCAGTATCATATCCATCAATATCCAATGATGGATCTACCTCTGCCGCTCCTATCCTTTGTGCTTCTCTTACAGCCTCTTCAAAAGATCCGCCCTTCTCCAATTCCCCCAGGATGAAGTTAGTTGTCGCATTAAGAATGCCCTTGAAAGTAATTAACCCGCATTATTCATAGGCCACCAATTTTGGGATTAATAATGGGTTGCTAACTATTTTTGATTGGAGTGTATGTATTAATTTGAAGATCAACCAGGTTTCTGGATTTCAAAGGACATTAGAGCGTTTTTTTGTTAGAATTTTTCAATTTTCAGTCAAAGCTCTATTGTGTTCTTATGGAAGAACATTTTTTTGATTAAATCAAACTGTTTAACTGATCGGTCAGTTCACCGTAAGCAAATCGCCCAGCAGGTATTGATATCTAAAGGCTCTTGAGAATTGTATTGTCAATGATCTTTTCCTTTCTTTCAGGCACGCCCCAACCTTCATCAGGTAAAGCCGGATATTGTCCACTTGCCATCGTTTAGCAAAGTGGTGTTTTGTTTTGGCAATTAATAATTTAATCTGCCGGAACATTTCATAACAGAGGGTAGCGATGATTAAACGCATGAAATTGGCCCAGTAGCGATGACAGGAAAGCCGGTCGGAATAAGTCATGTTTTTGAGTTCCTTTATTCGATTTTCACTGGCATCACCTCGCTTGACATAAAAATCAAAGTAAATCTGTTGAGCGGTCATCGCTTCAAAGTTGCTCACAAAGTAACGGACATTCATTCCTTTTCCGGTAGACTCCACTTTGGCGTACAGCTTTTCAGAACGATCCCAGCTTTTGGCCTGGTAAGTAAACGGGCCAACAAACTCTTGATGTTTGATGATTTTTGAAGCATATTCCTTTTTTACTTCAATGATAGTCTGTTTGGTAAAAGTCTTTAAAACTTCATTACTACTAATACCTAAACAAAATTGAAGGTCAAACTGCTTAGCTAGCCGATAAAAAGATGCTCCTGAAAAGCCACTATCTGCTCGAATAAGGATCTTTACTGAGGGCAGTTTTTTTCTGATTTTAATGACAATCCTTTTCAATAAGGCCACAAACCATTTGTTGGAGTGACAATTGCCCGGACGTAGTACTGGTAAAATGACCTGACCGGTGTTCCCGTCCTTAAAGAACAACTCATGGTACATAGTCTGTCCATAATAGCCATTATACAAACTGAGTTGTTGGGATCCATGAGTAGGGTCATCGGTACCATCTACATCAATGATGATTTGACCAGTCTTCTCTTTCAACTCCTCTACATAACGGTCTACAAACCATTGACTCATCTGGTAGATCAGACTCCGATCGGCCTTGTTTTCAAATCGACTTAAAGTAGGCTGGGAACATAATCCGCTATCTAGTACTTTACGGATCACCGGATCCTCTCGGAGTTTTTGTTCGTCATTGCAATCCTGATAGCCCTGCATCATTAAAAACACCCGTTGGCGAAGCATTTCTTCATAAGTGTATTCGATAAAAAAGGGGTTTCGATAGTCAGGAATCAGTGCGGCGAAGCTTTTTAATAGACCAGTCTTTCTCTCTACTTTTTCACTTAACAATATCGCTCCGTCTGAGCTAATCGCTGATGCTGAAAAATCAAATTTAAAAGCTTGTTTTCCTCGATAAAATACGGTATCTTTTTCCTTATATTCAGGCATAAATTAATTGCTTATTTTGTTGTCTAACTATCTCAATATAAGCAATTTATGCCTGTTTTTTATTGTCTACTATGAATTTTTCGGGTTAAATCGGTTGCTTTCAGGTCCCGTTGTAAAACGTTAATTAGTGTCTCTAAGAAAACAGCCCTTTTTTTATAAAATGAATTATTATGGATGAGATTTTCATTTTCTTTCTATGAGTTAATACCTGAGTATCAATCGATTAGAAAAAATGGAAAGATCGACCATAAGAATAATTTTTAATTTAGGTGTGTTTTCTTAGAGACACTAATTACCGGCAACCCACCACATACCATAGCACTATAGGCCAATTTACCGCTATGTTTCTGCGCCAACATATGTAACTCATTGAATGCCAATACAAGAGGAGCTTTGTTTGCCGTAACAACTGACCACCCCTTGATGAGCGCAGTACGCATCACTTGCAGCCCGGGATTTCCAGTTTCCAGGTTAACTGGTGAACCTTCAATCAGTAATTGGGCATCAACATGATCTACAATGATTTCAGTTGAAATTCCATGTAGATACCCTCTAAGCTTATTAACATGATCACCCTTTGCCTTCAATTTCACAAGCTCGTGATATTGATAACTATTATCGTTGACCGCGATTCCGGATGAATCGGCAACACCAACAATAATCAATTCCAAATGATGCTTTTCAGCTATCATTTGGAATTTATCCATCAGTATTTTAAG